>JAFWJL010000004.1 GCA_017511605.1 Bacilli bacterium | reverse complement strand
ATGGAAATGACTGTAACTAACGGTCGTGGATATGTAAGAAGCGAAGATAATAAGAAAATTTATGATATCAAGAAAGTTGGAGAAATCGCTATTGACTCTCTATATTCTCCTATCGAAAGAGTTTCATATGAAGTTGGAAACGCACGTGTAGGACAAGATGAAAGCTATGATAAATTAATCATGGATGTATGGACTAACGGATCAATTAAACCAGAAGAAGCTATCGCATTAGCTAGTAGAATTTTAATTGAACACTTAGAAATCGTTACAGACTTATCAAGCATTGCTGACGTAAGTGGAATGATGATTGAAAAGACTGAAGATCCAAAAGTTAAAGCTCTAGAAACTTCAATCGAAGACTTAGATTTCTCAGTAAGAGCTTATAACTGCTTAAAGAGAGCTGGAATTCATACATTACAAGACCTTGTTAACAGAAGCGAATCTGATATGATGAAAATCCGTAACTTAGGTAAAAAATCCCTTAAAGAAGTATTAGACAAAATCAGAGATATGGGATTAGTATTACGTGATGAAGATTAATTAGATAAGGAGGAACAAGAATGGCATACAGAAAATTAGGTGTAGATAATAAACATAGAAGAAGTATGTTAGCTACTTTAACTAAACAAGTAGTTAATAACGAAACTATTACAACTACTGAAACTAGAGCTAAAGAAGTACGTAAGACAGTTGATAAAATAATTACTTATGGTAAAAAAGGTGATTTAACTTCTCGTAGAAAAGCTTTAGCATTCTTACATAACGATGTTGAAACAGTAAATAAAATATTTAATGATTTAGCTAAACGTTATGCAAATCGTAATGGTGGATATACTCAAATCTTAAAATTAGGTGAAAGACGTGGAGATAACTCTTTAATGGCAGTTTTAAGATTAGTAGAAGAACCAAAGAAAGAGGAAAAGAAAGAAACAGCTAAGAAAGAAACTAAAAAAGAAACTAAGGCTGAAGTAAAAGAAGAAAAAAAGGAAGAAAAGAAACCAGCAAAGAAGACAACTAAGAAAACAACAAAAGCTGACAAATAATAATTAAACAAGTTGAAAAACTTGTTTTTTTATGTTATAATATAGGACATTCAAAAGGGGGGATTGGTATGAGTAGTATATCTAACGAATTTGTAACCATAGAATATAAAAATATATTTGAAAAAGCCACAGCCAATTGTTTTATGAAATACATCAATTTAGATAAAGAATACTATAAAGGTTTACTAAATGGTATAGAAGTTATTCATGCCAAGAAGTTAAACCCATTATTCTGTATTTTAGATAAAACTGATGAAAGTAAAACAACAATAATACCATTAATTGAAAAAACTATATTAAGTTTAAATAATATCCACGCAGACTATACATATAAGCCTTATAGTGGTGATTTATATGATGACATAACTACAATCATTTCTAGAAGTATAACAGCTGAGAATGAGAATAAAATATGTTATGAACTAGCTCGTGATTATTATGAAAAAACAAAGGATTTTTCATACTTAAAAAAATTCTTTTTTGACATGAATATAAATTATGATGATCTATATGACATAATTGATTATAATATTGAAAATCATATTGATGATTTATTAGTAGAAAAGATAGCTAGAGAAAAATATGCCTTACAACATTATCCAGAAATATACGAAAATCTTATGGGTGTAGCTAATATATCAAATAGTGTACGTAATATAATAAATACCAATATACTAAAGATTCAAGAATCTTTGGATCATCTTGGTTCAAGTGTATCCAATCCATTTAAACCAACAAAAATAAGTGATGATGAATGTGATAGATTAACAGAAGAAGCTTTAATATATATAGATCCAACAAATAAACTTTTAGAAGAGTATTTTGATTTAAAAAAAAGAGATTTAATTGATATAAGACACACTCAACCTAATAAACCTAAAATCAATCAATTTGATCCAAGAACATTCAAAATAACATTAACTAGAGATGGTAATCTAGCAGATGTATTAACATTTGTTCATGAACTTGGACATCATCATCATTTTTCAATGACTACAGAAAACTACTATCCAAATCCATTATTTATTGAATATCCATCTATATATTTTGAATTAAAAACAGCTGAATTCCTAATAGGAAAAGGTTATTCAAAAGAAGAAATGGAAGTTATTAAAAGTTATAGAACATTAAATAACGAAGGAAATAATTCATATATATTTTTAGTACTAAGTGGAGTATATGATAATAAAGATAGAGAAAGAGATAATTTTGATTTAAGTAGACTTCATAAGGCAATTGATAATATAAAAACAATGGACCGTGATATTGATGTTTCTGAATTTTCTAAAAAAATAGAATTAAGCGAAGAAGAAACAAAAAATAGAATTGATAGAATAAAAAAGAAAAAAATATATCAGTTGTTTATAGATAATAAAAATATCACAGAGACAATAAAATACCTAGTTGGTACATATCTAGCAGAATTCTCAATAAATAGACATAAACATGAAGATGTATTATCAATTCTAAAAGATATTATGGTAGAAAAAAGAAGTGTTTATAGTATCCTAGAAAACATTGGATTAAATCCAGAACCACTAGGATTTAACCAAATAAAGGAAGAAAAGAAACCAGCAAAGAAAGCAACTAAGAAAACAACAAAAGCTGACAAATAATAATTAAACAAGTTTAACAACTTGTTTTTTTATGTTATAATTGTGTTGGAAGTGGGTGATTATCTTGAAAGCATTAATCACAGGTGCAACATCAGGTATTGGACTTGATATGGCTAGATACTTAGCTATTAAGAAATATGAACTTATTTTAGTAGCTAGAGATAGAGCTAAATTAGAAAAAATACAGGAGTTACTACCTACAAAAGTAACAATTGTAGTTGCTGATCTTTCAAATGAACAAAAAGTAAAAGAATTATATGTAATTGCTAAACAGGAAAACATAGATATTCTTATAAATAACGCTGGATTTGGAGATTTTGGATATTTACCAGATACCGATATAAATAAAGACTTAGAAATGATAGATACCAATATAAAAGCAGTACATATTCTAACTAAATCAGTAGTAAAAGATATGGAAAAGAAAGATACTGATACTTATATATTAAATGTCGCTTCATCTGCTGGACTTCAACCAGGAGGCCCATTAATGAGTACATATTATGCTACTAAATCATATGTAAGAAGTTTAAGTGAAGCATTATACTATGAAGAAAAGAAAAAGAAAACAAAAGTGCATGTTTCCGTATTATGCCCAGGACCAGTAGATACAAACTTTAATAATGTAGCTGGAGTACATTTTTCAGTAAAGCCATTAAAAAGTACTTATGTAGCTAAATATGCTATAGATAAGATGCTTGAAAATAAAATGTTAATTATTCCAGGCACAAAGATGAAATTAGCTCATTTCTTTAGTAGATTTGTAAGTGATAAATTTCTATTAAGAATTGTTTATAGAGTACAAAAGAAAAAAGCCAGCTAATGTTGGCTTTTATTTTAGGAGGGTAAGGTTATGACTAAGATTATTGAAATAAATAATTTTAGTGATGATAATTTATTTGAAAATCTAACTATTAATATAGAAAAAAACACAATCACAACCATTTCAGGTGGCAATTCGTGTGGTAAGACTACATTAATGAGAATTTTAAGTAGGGAGATCATTACTGAAAACAACATATTATTAAATAATAGAAGTATTAATGATTATACTATTTCTGAATACACCAGTTTAGTCCAAACTGTTATTCCTTCTGAAATAGTATTTGAAGAGAATACACTAGAAAAAGAATTAAAGAATATTAACTTAGTAAAAGGATTAAGAATAAAATCTATTCTTAATAAAAATATAAAGGATTTAACTATAAAAGAAAAAGTATTAGCGCAACTTGCTATAGCTTTAGATTCTAAACCAGAAATATTATTATTAGATAATGTATTTATTTATTTTAATGATAAAGAACGTGAAGAAATATTTGCTTTTCTTCGTAGTTTTCAAAAAAAATATAATCTCACAGTAGTATTAACTACTATAGATTTAAGAGATAGTTTATATACTGACTATTTATATATTATTGGTAATAAAAAAGTAATATTAAAAGGGGAACCTCTAAAAGTATTAGAAAAAGATAATATATTAAATAAAGTGGGTTTAAATATACCATTTATGGCTGATTTATCAGTCAAATTAGAAGATTATGATCTATTAGACTCTGTTGTATTAGATAAAGATAGGATGGTGGATATCCTATGGAAATAGATATTAATATAAAAGAAAAAATAATCACAGGAATATTAACTGATACTGAAGAAGAAATAATAGATGAAATAAAAAGAAAGAGTATATTAAAAGTAGGAATAGTAAGAGAAGAATATCTATCTACAAACTTCTTAATAAAAGTATATGAATATATGTATTATGAAATAAGAAGAAAAAGATTAATTCTAAAGAATCCCAAAAAGAAAATAAATGATTCACTAAGAATAGTTGGATTAGATACTACATATCTAAATAGAAATATTAATAGTCTATCTTCATCAGAAAGAATACTTATAATACTAGCAATAACTCTATTATCTAATCCAGATATCATAATACTAATAAACCTTTTCAAGTATCTAGACAAAACAAGAGAAAAAGATTTGATAATGTTACTTGAAAAAATAAAAGACCAATATAATAAGACTATTGTCCTTATTAATGATGATAGTGAGATTATGTATAAATATACAAAGTATTTAATTATTAAGAAAAATAATTTGTTTATTGAAGATGAGACAGATAAATTATTTAAAAGAGTAGACTTTCTACATAAAAATAATATAAAAGTACCTGAAATAATAGAATTAACACACTTAATAAAGAAGAAAAAGAAAATTAAATTAGAATATCATAAAGATGTAAGAGATATTTTAAAAGATATTTATAAACATGTATAGGAGGTAATATGAGATTTTTAATAAAGTTTAGTTATGATGGAACTAATTATTCTGGATTTCAAGCTCAAAAGGGATTAGATACAATCGAGAAAAGAATGAATGAAGCATTAACTAAGATAAATAATGGTAAAAAAACGAGTATTACTGCTACGGGTAGAACAGATAAAGGAGTACATGCCTTATCACAATATGGTACAGCAGATATCTCAGTTAATATTACCGAAAAGAAATTAAAAAAAGCAATGAATTCAAATCTTCCAGATGACATCCATGTAATAGAGACAACGCAGGTAGATGATGACTTTCATGCAAGATATAATGTTAAAGAAAAGACATATAAATATATCTTAAATACTGGAGAATATAATCCTTTGGAGAGAAATTATGTATTTCAATATAACTATAATTTAGATATTAAAAGTATGAAAGAGGCAATTAAATGCTTCTTAGGAGAACATGATTTTAGAGCTTTTGTTACTGATAATAAAGAAAAAGAAAATTGTGTCAGAACAATCACTAAAGTAGATATAGAAGAAGATAATAAAAAGATTATATTTACCTTCACTGGAGATGGATTCTTACGTTATCAAGTAAGAAATATGGTAGGTATCTTAATAAGAGTAGGAGAGAATAAATTATCCCCAAATGATGTGGATAAAATATTACAAAGTAAAGATAGAACAAAATCAGGAAAAACTGCACCATCAGAAGGTTTATATCTAGTAGATGTAAAGTATTAAAAAACATTATAAAATAACAAAAAAGTATTGATTTTTAATACTTTTTTTAGTATAATTCTAACTGGTACATTCAAATATCCCACCTTAACTAGTTCCTGGGAAAAACTAGTTGAAGTAAAAGGAGAAAAAAATATGACAAGTTATATGCAAAAAAAAGAAACTGTTGAAAGAAAATGGTATGTTATTGACGCTGAAGGAAAATCTTTAGGTAGAGTTGCTTCATTAGCTGCAACTTACTTACGTGGAAAAAACAAACCAACTTACACACCAAACATTGATTGTGGAGATTACATTATTATCATTAATGCTAGTAAAGTTAATTTAACTGGTAACAAATTAGATGATAAAATGTATTATAATCACTCTCAATACACTGGTGGATTAAGAGAAAGAAATGCAAGAACAATGAGAGAAGAGTATCCAGAAGAAATGATCGAAAGAGCTGTTAAAGGTATGTTACCTCACAACAGACTTGGAAGACAAATGTATACAAAATTATTTGTATATGCTGGTGCTGATCACAAGCAACAAGCACAAAAACCAGAAGTGCTTGAAGTTAAATAGGAGGGTTTAAGAAATGGCAAAAGAAAAGAAAAACGTTTATACTGGAACTGGTCACAGAAAGACTAGTGTAGCTAGAGTTACATTAACTCCAGGTAAAGGAAAAATCACAGTAAACGGAAAAGATGTACATGAATATTTCCCTTCTGAAATTTGTGTTATGGATTTAACTCAACCTTTAGTATTAACTAATACACAAGAAATGTTTGATGTTGATGCTCAAGTTAAAGGTGGAGGTTTCCAAGGACAAACAGGAGCTATCCGTTTAGGAATCACTAGAGCTTTATTAGATTATGATAAAACTACTCCAGCTGATTCAGAAAATAGTTTTAGAAAAACTCTTAAAGTTGCAGGATTCATTACTAGAGATTCTCGTAAGAAAGAACGTAAGAAACCAGGTTTAAAGAAAGCACGTCGTGCTCCACAATTCTCAAAACGTTAATTTTATTCAAAAGTTTCAAGCACACAAATGTGTGCTTTTTTGTTTGAAAAAAAGTATGTTTTATGATAAAATAAACAGCAATCCAAAAGGAGGAAACTCTATATGACAAAAGAAGAAGAAATATGGAAATTACACAATGAAAAATTAAAAGAATTAACTGTATGGGGATTAAGAAATGGTCAAGTAAGTATTTATGATGATGAATTAATAAAAAAACTAAGAACTATCACATATGGTGGAATTCCAGCATCTATAATACTATTATCTAATGGGATGTGTAATGGACATTGCTATGATAGAGCTTTACTTATGGCAATAGCATTTCTAGATACAGAAGATGATATTAAACTAATTTGTGCAGATATCGATAGTTTAAAATTAAATCCCATATATATTGCAGAAAATGATCCACAATATGCAGAACATTGTTTTTTAGAACGAACTACGAAGGATGGAAAACAACTTATTTATGATACTTCTTCAGGTCTTATTTATGATAAAGAATTGTATTGGAAAATAGAAAATCCAAAAGTAAATAGAACATATACAAAAAGTGATATAGAGAAAAGAAGACGAGTAGAAGACGAATACTTTCCTGAAGATGTGGAAAGAGATAAATATGCATCTACTTTGATATTACCAATAATAGAAATGAGATATTCACATCCCATTGAAATGTATTCTAAAATAGGTAATGGATTACTACAAAGAGAAATAGAACATTATAAGAACATAATTAATTATGAATCTTTATGTGAAGAAGTAGAAGAAGATATGAAAAAATTAGGGTTTATATAATAATATGAGCACACAAAAGTGTGCTTTTTGTATGCAAAAATATGGTATAATTAACTTAGAAGGGAAAAGAAGCAAATGAAATTAATTTTAGTAGACAAAGAAAACTACAAAGAGGCAATACGAGTACAAAATAGTATATTTCCAAATGAAAATGGAACTTTAAATATTATAGCTTCTTTAGACATAGATTTATTTGTTAAAACTACAGGATTAGAGTATAAAAATGATCATATAAAATACTATCTTGCTGAAGTAGATGGTAGATATGTTGGAATTACAGGAATGTATTATTATGACGAATATATAGATAGTGCATGGCTTGGTTGGTATGGAGTTTTACCTGAATATAGAAATAAAGGCTATGGAAGAGAAATATTGAGAAAGACTACGGATTTAGCAAAGGAAAAAGGTTTTAAACAAATGAGATTATACACAGATTTTGTGGATAATCATAACGCAATAAATCTATATGAGGAAGAAGGATTTGTAGGGGAAAAATATACTCTTGAAAAACTTTCTTACGATTGTTGGATTTATTCAAAGAGTTTAACTGAGAAAGAAGTTGAATTGTGGAACAATAAAAACCTTAATTTAAGTTATCAATCGCAATTAGAACATGTTAATATTAATCAAATAAATGATATAATTAGTATATATGATGAAATGGGAGATCGATAGTATGTATAAAGATTTAATTGGAGAAAAAGTAAATGTTGTAGTATCATCAAGAGGTGATACAATACTAGAATATGTAGGAACATTATCTAATGAAAGTGAAGATGCAATAGAACTAACAAATTCAAATATTTCATATTTAATGCTAAATTTCCAAAAAGGTATTTTTGGTAACACAATTAATAAATATAAAGAAAATGTAGATAAAGTTATTATAAATAAAAGATATATTATTTCTTGTGATAAATAATTATGAGCACACAAAGTGTGCTTTTTTTATGATATAATCAAATTGGAGGAAATATAATGAAACAAGAATTAGTTAGAATAAGATCAGTTGATGGTATAGAACAACCAGGTATTTTATATAGTCCTGATAATGGTACCGATAAAATAATTATTCATGTACATGGATTAAATGGTAATTTTTATGAAAATATATTTTTAGATACACTTGCTAAAGTATATACAGCAAACAACTATGCATTTTTAACTTTTAATAATAGAGGAAAAGATTTTATATCAGAATTATATAGTTTTAATGGACCAGTGGTTATTGGTGGAAGTTTAGAAAGATTTAAAGATTGTATATTAGATATAGATGGAGTAGTAAATTGGATAAAAGAAAAAGGATATAAAGAAATAGTACTAGAAGGGCATAGTTATGGATGTAATAAAGTAGTATATTATTATAATCACAAGAAGAATAATGATATTAAAAAAATAGTATTACTTGCTCCATGTGATATTCCAGCTGAAGGTAAGAAATTCTTAAGTAAAGAGGAATATGATAAGGCAAAAGAAGATGCAACCAAATTTGTTAATGAAGGCAAAGAAAATGAATTAATAGATTTTTCTGTTATGGCTAATGGAAAAATAGCAGCCGGAACTTATTATTATGACTTTTTACCGGGTGGAGTTAATGATTTTATTAGATATAGAGACGGAGCAGAAGGAAAAAGTGAAGTTCTTAACAATATAGATATTCCTACATTAATTGTATTTGGAGATGCAGATGAATGTGTCTTAACAGAACCAATAGAAGTAGTTAAAAAGTATTTAATTAATAATATAAAAGATTGTAATATTCAGGTGATTAATGGGGCTAATCATTCATACACAGATAGATATAATGAATTAGGAGAAATAATTAAAAATAATATAAAATAATTAGAATAATAAGCACACAAAATTGTGCTTTTTTTATGTTATAATAAATATTGAGGTGGTTTGGATGAAAAATTATGTAGAAAAATTAAATCCAATATTTAAAGATTATTATAAGATTTTATCTGATGATTTTCCGGAGTTTTTAATAGATTATATAGAAACACCTAGAATGCAAAAACAAGCAGGTATTAGTGTATCATGTGGTACATATTATTCTAATATGTTTGAAAACGTGTGGTATTCTAGCTTAGATCATAGTATTGCGGTAGCACTTATAATATGGCATTTTACCCATGATAAAAAACAAACTCTATCTGGATTATTTCATGATATTTCAACACCAGTATTTAAACATTGTATAGATTTTATGAATCACGATAGTGAAACTCAAGAATCAACAGAAGATTTAACAAAAACAATGATTTTAGAATCAAAAGAAATAATGACATTACTAAAAAGAGATAATATCAAAATAGATGAAGTAGCTGATTATCATATTTATCCTATTGCGGATAATGATACACCAATGCTTTCTGCAGATAGACTTGAATATACTTTATCTAATGGATTAGGCCAAATTAAAAAACTTTGGGACTTAGATGAAGTTAAGAAAATCTATTCAAATATAATAATTGTTAATAAAGAAGACGGAACACCAGAAATGTGTTTTCAAGATAAAGAAATAGCAGAAAGATTTGTTGAAGTAATGAGTCAATTATCAGTATTATATATGGATGATAGAAGAAGATTTGGTATGCAATTTTTGGCAGATACTATGAAAATAATGTCCAATATCGGAGCTATTTCAGTAGATGATTTATATGAGTTTTCTGAAGAAGAAGTAATAGAAAGAATCAACTCCTGTAATGATTACAATATTTCAAAATGCTTTAATACATGGAAAAATGGATTAGGTGTAGAAATTAGTGACAAAGAATTAGATGATAAATATTGTGTAAATATAAAAGCTAAAAAGAGATATATTGATCCTCTAGTAAAAACATCTAATGGCGTAGAAAGAATATCAAGTATATCAGAAACAGCAAAACAAAACATAGATACTTGCTTAAATTATACATTTGATAGATATGTATATATGGATTTTGATTTCACTGGTAAAGGAAAAATTTTAATTAAAAACTAAGATATCATTTATATGTCAAAGGTAGTGATAAAATGAATAAAATACAATTTGATAATAAAGATTTTGTATTATATGCACCTGATAGTTTAAAACACATATTTAAAAATTTAGAAAGTACTTTAAAAGAAACTAAAGAATTATATAAAAGAATATTTGATGTTTCTGACTTTAGAAAAGTAGAAATACATTATTTTGATAATAAAGAATCATTTAGAAACTATGTATATGAATTACGAGGAGAAAAAGAATCATTACCAGAATATGCAGTAGGTACAGGTGCCGATGGTATGATAATTGCTTATATAAATCCTAGTATAAAAGAAGGAACACCAATTTTTAGAAAAAGAAAGTGCCTAGCAGCACATGAGTTATTTCATATTATGTATCATGAATTAATAATATTTAAAACTAGACAAGAGCATTTTACTTGGTTTGATGAAGGTTGTGCTCAGTTTTTCTCGGTGAAAAGGATTATGAATTAAATGAAGGTTTTGAGGAATGGTTTAGTAAAGTAAAAGAGGAAACTAAAGTAATACCTAAATTAAATAATCTATCTCATGGAGAAAAATTTAAAACAGATGATTATAATGGCTATGATTTAAGTTTATTAGCTGTTAAAAATTTATATGATAGATTTGGCTATGAATATTTTAAAAGAACAATTGCAAACAGCATCAATCTTTTAAAAAATGGTGATAGAATCATAGATGAAGCATTCCTATTTTATGGGATAATATATGGAAAAGACAATAAAACTAGGAAGTGATAATATGAAGTATAAAACCTTGAAAACTGATATAATTATGCTTGCCATAATGTCTTTTATAGGTTTTTGTGTAGAAGATATATGGATGATCTTTAGACATGGTTATTTAGATAATCGTAATATGTATTTACCCTGTTTATTAGGCTATGGATTATTTATAATAGTTTTATATTATATAATAGGTACGCCTAATAATCTCTTCAATAAAATAGAATTAAAAAGAACTAAAGGTACTATAATATACTTTTTTATATGTTTTATTTTAGTATCTATAGGTGAATTATTATTAGGGTTGTTTGTAGAAAAAACAGGAGATTTTAGTTACTGGGATTATTCAACATTACCCCTACATATAACTAAATATACTTCAATCCCAACATCAGTTGGTTTTGCCTTAATAATAACTTTATTTATGGGATATGTATTTATACCTTTACGTAATAAATTAAATAAATTAGTAGATAAAATGCCTTTATTTATAGTAATATTAATATTGGTAGCATTAATAATAGATTTCATTATTAGTTTTAAAACTATGTATACTAATAATGGTAAAAACCTATTGTGGATGATTAAATTTAGATAGGAGAAAATATGAAAATAGCCGAAGAAATAATGAAATTAATGGAAGAAATTAAATATGGATGGGTAGATAAAAATGGTAATCCTCATACTAAATTAGAAAATATGATAGAAATGTATATGCTTCAAACTCCTGAAGAAGCAATGAAAAGTAAAGTAGGAGTATGTTGGGATCAAGTAGAACTTGAAAGACATTATTTTAATGAAAAAGGTATTAATATTAAATCATATTTTATTGTATATAATGATGGTAAAAAATTTCCATGTCATACAACTATTGCATTTGAAGATAATGGTAAATTTTACTGGTTTGAACATGCTTGGGATGTGTATAAGGGAATAAAAGAATTTGATAATGAAAATGATCTATTAGAAGAAGTAAAAAAGTGTTTTATTTCATTAGAATTAAAAGATGGTTATGACAATAATCAAATATTTATATATAATTATTCAAAACCAGAGAAGAAATTAAATACATTAGAATTCTATGGACATTGTCAAAATGGCACAATAGTAAAAAGAGGATAATTCCTCTTTTTTTGTGGCAAAAAAAGTAATGATGCATAAACTATTACGAGGAGGTTTATATGTTTCATATTGAGTATTTGCAACAACTCTTAATTATTGGTATAGCCCTAAGTGCCATTACATGTGCAATAATTCAAAAGACCAAGTCTATATTTAAAAGTAGTAAGTTTATAACTTTATATTCACTTATTATTAATATGATTGTGGGAATAGTTTTTTCGCAAACATTCACTGATATAACTCTACCTACTAGTCTATGGATTGGATTATTTTCGTTCCTAGGAGCTGATTCAATTTATAAATCTTTAGAAGGAAAAATAAGCTCATATAGTGACATTTTAAATAGGAAAAATATAAGTATATCTAAAGAAAATATTATAAATGAGGAGGACAAATAATGGAAAAGCCACTATTTCCAAGTAAATATATGAGAATAACTCAGGGATATAATGAAGGAACTCATAGAGATAGTTTTGCCATAGATAATGCAGATATTGATGCGGGGAAGAGTAATTTATATGCGCCATTTACGGGAATAATTAAAAAGATATATACTAATGATGCTAATGAGGTATGGTTGGAAAGTGTAGAAGAAGTAGAGTATCCTGATGGAACCATTGACTATATGACTATTATGTTTGCCCATGATAATGATGTAAGTGATTTGTTTGTAGGAAAAAGAATTAATAAGGGAGAAGTCTTTTATACCGAAGGAACAAAAGGCAATGTCACAGGAGCACATTGCCATATTGAATGTGGAAAAGGTAAATTTACAGGTATAGGATGGCACAAGAATAATGCAGGTTATTGGAGTATAAATGGTGGAAAACGTCCAGAAGAATGTTTATGGTTAGATGATAGTATAAAAATACTAGATAGCTGGGGATATAATTTCAAAAAAATATCCACAAAACCTGTGGATACCGTATCGACAACTGAACCAATTGTTAATAAAACATTTATTGCACCTAAGACTGATTTATATGGAGTATATCTAAAAGAAAATCAAAAACTAATTATAGAACAAGTTCCAAAATCATCATAATAGAAAATCCTAGCATAAGGAATAAGGCCATTAGGTCTTTTCTTTTATTTGTTTGAGATTCAGGTATTAATTCCATAGTAATCACAAATACCATCGCTCCTGCAGTAAAAGATAAAACAAAAGGTAAAAATACTTGTATTTTAAGTACTAATAAAGCACCTAGTAATGCAAAAATAGGTTCAACAATAGCGCTAATAGAACCAAAAATAAAAGACTTAAAACAAGATAACCCATCTCTCTTCATAGGTAAAGAAATAGCGCTTCCCTCAGGAAAATTCTGAATACCAATTCCAATAGTCAAAGCTATTGCGGAAGCTAAACTAGCACTATTAAAATTATAAATAATAGAACCATAGGCAACACCCAATACTAACCCTTCAGGAATATTATGAAGAGTAATAGATGAGAATAACATAATAGATCTTTTTAATTTACTTATAGATTTTTTTCCTCTCTTGTCTAAATAATTTAATATTTTATCACCTATTAATAGAAGAATTCCTCCGCTAATAAAACCACTAAATATAACTAACCATGTAACTAACTTTAATTCATTAGAAATATTAATAGCAGGATTTAATAACGAGAAGAAAGAAGCAGAAAGCATTATACCCGCTGACAATGATAACATGATATCCATGATATTCTTATTAACAGATTTAAAAAAGAATACTAAACTGGAACCTAAAACAGTAATTAAAAATGTAAAAATACCTGCCAAAAGAGCTTGATATATAGGGCTTAATTCACTAAAAAAAATAAACAATTTAACTCACCATTATAAATTATGCAAAAATAGGTTTTTTGGTTAAAAATTATGTTGTAAAATGCTTGAAAAAAAGATATAATTAAATATAGAATGAAGAATAATATACGGGGTGATATCTAGTGATAGTTAGATTGATCAAAAAGAAAAAAATTTATAACTTTTCTTTGCCATCAGAAGTATCTGGTAATTACTGGATTACCGATAATGATTATTTTGGAAATGTACGAAACCTTATCAACGTAGAAGAATACAATGGTGAATGGAAAATTAAAAGCGACTTTGAGACAAAGATTATGTCTGGAGATCAAGAAGTAGAATCAGCAATACTTAAAGATTATAGTTTATATTTTTTAAAAATTAATACAGATAATGAGTATGTTATTTTATACTGTTCTCCATCTGTAAATAATGATATTTTAAGACTAAAATTAAATTCTACAAATACTATTACAATAGGTAATGATGAAAAAAATACAATATATTACAATTACCCATTAGTATCAAAAAATCAAGCTAGATTAATATATAATAACAAAAAATGGGTTATTCAAGATTTAAATAGTAAATATGGGACTTATGTTAATAGTAATGCTATAACATCACAAGAATTAGAGTACGGTGATATTATTTTCATTATGGGATTAGAAATAATACCTATGAAAGATGGAATAATAATAAATAATATAGCTAACCACGTAAAGGTAGATGAAAGCGCATTAGTAAGAGAAAATGCCATTATTCAAAGACAAACAGAACAAGATAATCCAGATGAAGAAAATATAGAGTTTTATGGTGAAGATGATTATTTCTACAGAGCACCTAGATTTAAAACAGGTATTGAAGAAAAAGTTATAGCAATAGATGCTCCTCCTGCAGAACAAGAAGAAGATAAAACTCCAATGATATATACAATTGGACCAATGCTTACAATGGCAATGATGTCTATGATGACAGGATATAATGCTTTATCAGGAGTAATAAGTGGAACAGCTGATTTATCGCAAGTATTCCCAACACTATTAATTTCTGGCGCTATGATAGCCACTATGTTATTATGGCCAAGCTTACAAAGAACACATCAAAAGAGATTAAGAAAAAAGAATAATGAAGAAAGAAAGGAAAAATATCTAAAGTATTTGGAAGAAAAGAAAGAAAAACTTCAAAGCGAAATGAAAGTTCAAAGACAAATAATGATAGATAACTATCTTCCATTACAACAAATAAAAGAAATTATATATGAGAAGAAGAGAAATCTATGGGAAAGAGAATTAGATCAAGATGATTTCTTAAGTTTAAGACTAGGAGTAGGTTCAACTGAATTCAGAGGAAAATTAAGTATTCCAGAAGAACACTTCTCAGTAAAAGATGATGAATTATTAAAAGAAGTATACAAAGTAGGTGCAGAATCTAGGATGCTAGAAAATGTACCAGTAACACTTAACTTCATAGAAAAGAACATAAGTGCCATTATAGGTACAGCTAAAAATAAACAACAATTCCTAGAAGGATTACTTTTACAGATAATTACTTATCATAGTTATGAAGACTTAAAAATAGTAGTATTAACAAATGAACAAAATGCATCTAAATGGGATTATTTAAAGATAGCACCACATTGCTGGAGTGATGATAAAACAGTAAGATATTTCGCAACAAACTTAGATGAAGCAAAAGAAATTTCCCTAGAATTAGAAAAAGCAATGCAACAAAGAAAGTTTCATGATGACAACGGTACAATGGAAGTTTCAAAAGATGATTACCATAAATATAAACCATATTATTTAATAATCACTGATGATTATAAAATGGTAAGAGATTTGGAACTTGTTAAAGACGTATGTGAAATGCCAATTAACTATGGATTTAGTTTAGTAGTAATTAGTCCAAGATTAGTTAATATACCAAACGAATGTAAAACATTCATAAGTATTGGAGATACTAAATCGGGTGTCTTTGAAAGTGAATTGGTTTCAAATAAACAAAAAGAATTTGATGCTGATGTTGATCCAACTCTTAATATGTATGAATGTTGTAAAATTATTGCTAATATCCCAATAGATATTTCTAAAGAAAATAGAGTATTACCAAATAGTGTATCATTCTTAGAGATGTATAATATTGGTATGGTAGATCAATTCAATATCTTAAACAGATGGAAGAGTAATGATCCTACCAAATCACTATCTGCACCAGTAGGTTTAGATAAATCAAGAGAATTATTTAAACTAGATCTACATGAAAAAGCTCACGGACCACATGGTTTAATAGCTGGTATGACTGGTTCAGGTAAATCAGAATTTATTATTACATATATTCTTTCAATGGCTTTAAACTACCACCCATATGAAGTATCATTCATACTTATCGATTATAAAGGTGGAGGTTTAACCGGAGCTTTTGAAAATAGAGAAACAGGAATGAAATTACCACACTTAGCTGGTACTATCACAAACTTAGATACAGTTGAAATGAATAGATCATTAGCTTCTATTCAATCAGAATTACGTAAGAGACAAAGATTATTTAATGAAGCAAGAGATAAATTAAATGAAAGTACTATTGATATCTATAAATACCAAAGTTTATATCGTAGAGGTTTAGTAGATAAACCAATATCACATTTATTTATCATTTCAGATGAGTTTGCTGAATTAAAAGATCAAAGACCAGAATTCATGGATCAATTGATATCTACTGCTCGTATAGGACGTTCTCTAGGAGTTCACTTAATCCTAGCTACACAAAAACCAAGTGGAGTAGTTAATGATCAAATATGGTCAAACTCTAAATTTAGAATATGTTTAAAAGTACAAGATAAATCAGATTCTATGGATATGATTAAATGTCCTGATGCAGCAGAAATAAAACAAACTGGTAGATTCTATCTACAAGTTGGTTATAATGAATTATTTGCTTTAGGTCAAGCAGCTTGGGCTGGAGCTCAATATCATCCAACAGAGAAAAGAAAAAAGAAAGTAGACCAAGCTATTAATATAATTGATAATGTTGGTAATACAATTAAACAATTAGATACAAAAGATAATGAAATTCAAGCACCATCACAAGGTGAAGAAATTACTAATATTATTAAATATATAGTAGACCAAGCTAATAATGAAGGTATAGCTATTAATAAATTATGGTTAGATAGAATACCTGATGTAATTTATATTGATGATTTAAAAACTAAATATAACTATAAACCAATTAAGAATGTTATTAATCCAGTAATTGGAGAATATGATGATCCGGAAAATCAAGTTCAAAATATTCTTACATTACCACTTTCTGATGAAGGAAATACTATTATTTATGGTTCTGCAGGAACAGGAAAAGAATTAATGCTTTCAAGTATTATTTATTCAACAATAACTACACATGATACTAAAGAAGCTAACTTCTATATCATTGATTTTGGGGCAGAAACATTAACTATGTTTAAACAAGCACCTCATGTAGGAGAAGTAATTCTTTCTAATGATGTAGAAAAAATAGATAACTTGTTTAAGATGATTAGTGGAATCATGGAAGAAAGAAAGAAAATATTCATAGATTATAATGGTTCATATGATTTCTATATTAAACATGGTGGTAAGCAAATACCATTCATCACAATAATTATTAATAATGTTGAAGCATTCTTTGAAACATATCCAGAATATGAAGATATGTTAGGTCAAATGACAAGAGATTGTTTAAAATATGGAGTATGTTTCATTCTTACTACAAACAGTACTAACGCTGTTAGATATCGTTTAAAACAAAACTTTAAACAAAACTTAGTTCTTCAATTCAATGATCCTAGTGATTATTCAAGTATAATCCCAGGAGCTAGAAAGAAAGAACCATCTAAAGCCTATGGCCGTGGATTAATAGGATTAGATAATGTATATGAATATCAAACTGCATATAGTTATAAAGAAGAAAAAATGAGTGACTATATTAAGATTATTTCTAAGAAATTAAATGAAATATGTGAATATAAAGCACCAAGAATACCAATATTACCAGATGTAGTTAATCAAGACTTTGTAAATAACTATTTAGGTTCATTAGAAACAATTCCTATAGGTGTAGAAAAAGAAACATTAAATATAGCTACATTAAACCTTAAAAATGAATTTATGTATAATATCACAGGTGATGATATTACTAGTGATAATAGATTTATAAAGGGAATAATAAATAATGTATTAATGATGAATAATGCAGAATGTATAATATTTGATACAAATAGTGTATTAGGAGAAATTTCAAGAGACAGAATTACATATAGTAATGATCTATGTGATAAATCTTTTGGAAAATTAGCAGAAATACTAAATAAAAATGATCCAGAAAAAATAACAGTATGTTTCATATATAATGTAAATGCTCTATTAAATAAAATACCAGTAGAAGAAAAACCAAAATTTGCAGATGTAATCAATAACTGTAAAGCTCAAGGAAATATAAGAATAATATTAATAGATACTATAGAATCTATTAAGACATTAGCATTTGAAACTTGGTATAAACAAAATGTTGATTTAGCTGAAGGTATATGGTTAGGAAATGGTATAGCAGACCAATTCACATTAAAAGTAACTACTAACTCAAGAATATTAAGAACAGAAGTAGAACCAGGATTTGGATATATAATTAGAAAAGGAAAAGCTACTCTAATTAAATTAATGTCTGATGAATAGGAGAGAGTTATGAATAAGAATAAAATATTAATAGAATTAGAGATACCTCTAATAGAAAAGAAATATGATTTGTTTATTCCTATAAATAAAAAGATAGGAACAATAAAAAAACTAATTGAAGACTCTCTAACAGACCTAACAGGAAATACTTATGAGATTAGAGAAGATGCCAATTTATATAGTAAAGATACTGGTGAAATATATGATGTTAATAAAACAGTAAAAGATACAGATCTACAAAACGGATCTAGAATAATATTATTATAGGAGGGATATTATGTCAGATTATAATGCCTTTGTAACTTCAATTAATAAGATATTTGATTATCTTAGTAAAATGAAAACAGGATGGTCTAGCTTAGATAATAAGAATTACATTGAAAGTATTGAAGAATATAAAAAAACAGTAATTGAAAATGCAGATAAATTTAAAACTGAGGCACTAGATTCTAAATCAGTGGAGGTTTTAGGAAATGATTGATAAATTAAGTTATGATGATGTATTAAAAATATCACAAGAATTAAAAAAAGAATCTGATATAATAAAAGACCTTGCCACTAAAAGAAATATAAAAGAAATAATAGACTTTGCTTCTACTGTTGAAGGATATTCAAAATTTCTAGAAAACACTGTAAGTATTAATAAAGATGCTGATGAAGCATTACTAGGATTAAAAGAGTTATTAAAGTAATAAAAAAAGAATTAAAATTCAAAATATTTTAATTCTTTTTCTTTATCACAATCCAATCCACTAGTATAAGTTTTATTTAAAAATAAACTTTCTAAATTAATATCTTCCCCATTTAAATATTCAAATACTTTTATAGTGATATCTCTAGCTTCCTTTAATGATTTTAAATATAAGTCAACAAATGACTCTGTACTTGTAATACTATCATCCGCAGGATTTTTCCACATGTTATGATTATTATTTAAGTAATTATGCTTATCTTCTAAAGGATAATGATAACTAATACATTCAAACCTAAATACACCTCTAGGAGTAATAGTATCTATTAATTTATAGAAGAACTTCTTAATACCAAATCTATCTTTTCTAAATAGTCTTAAGAAAGTTTTCATTTGTTTTAATGATCTATAATACTTTTTACTCATATTCTTAAGATCAAAAGTAGTATAGAATGTATAATCTATAGTATTGTTTAAATCATTAGAAAACTTCTTAGTATTAAAACAATATTTAGTAATATTAAACTTATAAGGATTAATGTTTTCTCTTCTCTTGATTAAATCGTTATCTAAAAAAACTTCCATAAAATGATGAATACCATTATACTTATAAGTATTTTTATCTTTCTTATTAAACATTCCAGTTCTATATATTATATATGGATGAATATTAGAATCTAATACAAAATGAGATATAAATCCTACTATAAATGAATATGTATCAGTATCATCAATATTATTCTTTCTAACATATTCTAATAAATTTATAAAAAATTGATTAGTTTTATGAGTATGAAAGTAATATTGAAATTTTCTTAAATTATTATCAGACTTCAAAGATAATATATTATAAAACATAAAACTATCTGTACTATTCGCAAACATCTTAGTTCTACTTAAATCAAGTTTAGAAGTAATATTATCTGGTAATACCTCATATAAATCTTTCGCATAATATGAATGAGTTATAGTTGCAGGCATAAAATAACCTCCTTAGTAAACAGTAATTATATTATAACACTAATTATTACTTTTTTACACATATTGTGTTATAATTTATAATAGGTGAGATATATGATAGAGAAAAAATTTAAAACACTAGATGAACAAGTAGATATCTTAAAAAATAAGGGGTTAAAGATTAGTGATGCTAGATATACTAAAGAAGTATTATTAAGAGAAAACTATTTCTTTATAAATGGATATCGTCACCTATTTGTAAATAAAGATAGATTATTTAAACAAGGTACAACATTTGAAGAATTATATAGCTTATTTTTATTTGATAGATCCCTAAGAAATATCATATTTAAATATTTACTAGTAATAGAGAATAATTTAAAATCAATTTTTTCATATCAATTATCAAAAAAATATGGTTATAGAGAAAAAGATTATTTAAAAAACAATAACTTTACTACAGCCCCAGAAAAACAAGCTCAACTAAATGATTTATTAAGAAAAATGAAAAGACAAATTAGAGTAAATGGTTCACAACATACAGCAACACAACACTATGCATCTAATTATGGATATATTCCACTATGGATCTTAGTTAAAGTATTATCATTTGGAATTATAAGTGAATTATTCCAAGTGCTAAAACCTGAAGATCAAAAAGAAATTGCTGGTGTATTTGGAGTAGAAGTAGATACTTTAATAGTATATTTACCAATATTAGCTAACTATAGAAATTTATGTGCACATGAAGATATCTTATATGAAAATAGAACTCAAAAAGCTATAGATGATACTGTATATCATAAATTACTAAAGATAGAAAAAGAAGAAAACGAATATGTAAAAGGTAAATATGACTTATTTGCATTAATAATAATTATAAAACAATTATTAAAACAAGATGAATTTAAAAATATGTCATTAGAATTAGATAATATTATAGAAACATTAAACTATAATTTAAATACTATTAAGATAGATGACGTATTAAATAGAATGGGATTCCCTCTTAATTGGAAAGACCTTTCAAAGATTGAAAGGAGTGTAGATAAGAGTGAATAAAAAAAATATAATTCCATTAATTATTGTATTATTATTAGGAGCTTGGGGAGTATACATCTCCACTAAACCAAGTCAAACAAGAGTCCAAATGTTTGAAAAAACATCTCTAAATAATTCAATAAATAATATATATGATGCCACTGTATATATAGAAAGCTATAATGGTAGCGCATCAAAGAATTATGGAACGGGATTTTTCTATAAGAAAGACAATAAATATGGATATATTATCACAAATAATCATATAATAGCAGATGGTGTTAAAACAGAAATTACCACAACAAATGATGAAACTGTAAAAGCAGAAGTTTTAGGAAATGATGAATACCTAGATTTAGCAGTACTAAGAGTAGATAAAAAATATGTTAAAAAAATAGCTACTATAGGAAACAGTAATAATGCATTAATAGGAGACTCAGTATTTATCGTAGGATCACCATTAGGATATAATTATCGTGGAACAGTTACTTCTGGAATAATCTCAGGAAAAGATAGATTAGTTAGGGTAGATACAAAAGATGATGAACTAATAATGAAAGTTATACAAACAGACGCAGCTATAAATGTAGGTAATAGCGGCGGACCACTTCTAAATATAAATGGAGAAGTAATTGGTATAGTTTCATTAAAACTATCAGATGAAAATATAGAAGCTATGGGATTTGCAATACCAATAGAATATGCCATGAATTATACAAAATTCTTAGAATCAGGTAAAAAAATAAAATTCCCAGAATTAGGAGTAAAAATAACTGATTCAAATGATACCGCAGAATTATTAAAAAATAATATAGATATTAATCAAGAAGAAGGAGTAATAGTATTAGATAATAAAAATAATCTTAAAAAAGGTGATTTAATAGTAGAAGTTAATAATAATAGAATCAAAGATATATTAACTTTAAACTGCGAACTATATCAGTATAAAACAAAAGACAAAGTAACTTTAACAATAATTAGAAATAATATAAAAAGACATATAAAGGTAACTTTATCATAGGAGTATATATGGAAGATAAAATATTAGAATTAGAAGAAAGAATTGCTAAACTAGAGAAAAAAGAAAAAAGAAGAAAGATTTTTTCAATAGTAAAATTTGTATTATACGTAGTTCTAATCGCAGCATTCGCATATGGAACTTATGTAGTGTATAATAAAGTAATAGAAACAATAGAACCATATAAAGAGATATTAGATACATACAATGAAGCAGATAGTAAGATAAAAAGTATTACGGATTTATTTAAAAAATAATAAAAAAAGGATCATACAAAGAGTATGTTCCTTTTTGTAAAAGTAAAATAACTTGATTTTTATAGCTATTTATGTTAAAATACATATCAAATTTAAGGAGATGAAGTTTATGGTAAATCAAGAAAATCAAGAACCAATTTTATTAGATGAAGAAGGTTATCAAAAATTTTTAGATGAAATAGAAGCATTAAAGGCAAAATTAAAAGAAATAGATATGAAAAGAGGACAAGCTTGCTCAGATGCAGTAGGTGATAGTTGGCATGATAATTTTGCACACGATGAAGCTATGCGTGAAGAAAGATTCACAATGAATGACTTAAGAATCAAACAAGAACAATTAAAAAGAGTTAAGATTGTTAAAAAAACAGCAGATTCAAGTGATAAGAATTTAATAGAAATAGGGGATATCATAAAATTAGATATGATTGCCCAAACAGGAAAAGTAAAAGAACACATCGTAAAATTAGTAGCTAGTTTTGGTGTATCTACTGATAGCGTTGTACGTGAAGTAACATTAGATAGTCCATTAGGAAGTTCAATTTATCATAAGCATGTAGGAGATCAAGCTAGTTATTCTGTTAATGGAAAATCATTCACTATAAATATAAAAGCAAAAGTTAGTGATGATGAAAAAACTAGTGAAAGTGAACACCCAAAAACAAAATAATATATAAGAGTATCACGGATACTCTTTTTTTAAAAAGAAGGTAAAAAATGAAAAAATTAAAATTATATTCAAATACAAAATTAATTTCAGACAAACTAATAGAACTAGAAAATAATCAAAAAACATATAATAGATTATTAGAAGGATTAATGTTATTAGGTGAATTTGAAGAAAAAACTGAGATAGAATCATATGAACAAGATGAGGACAAGATGCTAGTATATTGTTCAGATGCAAACGGAGATATACTGATGTTTTATCCATATTCAAATGATAAAAAAGATTATTTAAAAATAAAAAAAGTAACAAATGAAGGAGAAAAACAATATGATTTAGCTTTAGCTAAAAAATTTGAATTAACTCCTGAAAATATAGAATTAACACAAACACAAAAAGAATATGCTTTTAAGTTTGGTAGATTAATAACTGATGAAAAAACATTTTATACCATATTCTTAGGTTCAGATGTTGCATATAAAATAGAAATAGAAGAACCTAGTAAGACTATTAAAGGACAAGATATATTAGATGCACTTAATAGTTTAGAAACAGCCCCAAGCTTAATGGATTTTATTGAGACCATAAATAAACAAAAGATAAATTTTAAATCAGTAAAGACTGATGCCTATAAAGAATTTAAAAATGTAGGTTCATTCACAATAGGAACAAAGAAATTAGAAAAAGGTACACAAAAGAACTAGAATTATTCTAGTTTTTTTATTAATAAAATATGATAAAATAATATTGGAGTTGATCTGATATGAAAGAAATACTTTTAGATGAATCAGGCTATAAACAATTTATAGAAGAAATGGAAAAACTAAAAAGTAAAAGTGATTTAAGTGCCATATCAGGTAGCGAAGCCTATACCAATGCAGTAGGAGATGGATGGCACGATAATTTTGCTTTTGAAGAATCAATGCGTGAAAGTAGATTAATAGCTAAAAGAATTGATGATATGTATGATTTAAAAAAACATATAAAAGTAATCGAAGATAAAAACAAAAAAGATGATGTTGTTAATTTAAATGATAAAGTAGTAGTCGAAATAATATACTCTGATGATGATAAAGAAGAAGATACATTAATACTTACTGGTAAATTTATCCCAAGTACTCATGAAATCACAATAAATAGTCCTATTGGGAAAGCCATATATAAAGCAAAAATAGGTTCTACACAGAAATATAATGTAGGTGAAAAAGAAATACAGGTAAAAATAATTAAAAAACTAGTATAATCTAGTTTTTTTTATAGTAATATGTTAGTATATAAAATCAAGGAGAGATTAATCTCTTTTTTTGTATCATTTTACCTATAATTAAATATTATATTATAGAGGTGAAATTATGATAGAAGGCATAATTGTAGATGCAGGTCATGGTGGAATAGATAGTGGTGCAGTAGGCAATAACTTATTAGAAAAAGATTTAAATTTACAGGCAGCACAATATATGTATAATAGATTAAAAGAATTAGGTATCCCAGCTAAGATGACTAGGGATAATGATGAGTATTTGCCTAAAGATGAAAGAGTACGAAGAATAAAGAATTTATATAATAATAGTCCAAATACTATATTAGTATCTAACCACATAAATGCCGGTAATGGAGAAGGCGCAGAAGTAGTATATTCTCTAAAAAATAATTCTACTTTGGCAGATCTTGTATTAAATAATATAGGAGAACAAGGACAAATAAAAAGAAAAACATATCAAAGGAGATTACCAGAAAATCCTAATTTAGATTATTATTATATTTTAAGAGAAACTGGTAATACAGAACCTATATTAGTAGAATATGGTTTTATCGATAATAAAAATGATTCTTATAAACTAAAGAATAATTTAAATAATTATGTAGAAGGAGTAGTAAAAGCAATAGCAGAATATATAGGATACCCTTATACTCCTCCATACAATAATGAAGTAAAAGATTATTATGTAGTAGAAAAAGGTGATACTTTATATAGTATATCTAGAAGATATAATATACCTGTAGATGAGATAAAAAGAATAAATAATCTTACTAGTAATACTCTATCTATAGGACAAAAATTATATTTCACAGAAACTAATAAAAATATTTATATAGTTCAAAGTGGAGATACTTTATATAGTATATCTAGAAAATTTAATATACCTGTAGCAGAGTTAAAAGAATTAAATAATTTAATAACTAATGATATATATAAAGGACAGGAATTAATTATAGTAGAGAAACAAGAAGAACCAATTACTAATGATAGTTATGATGTATATGAAGTAGTAAAGGGAGACAGTCTATGGGCTATAGCTAATAGATATGGTATTAGAGTAAATGATTTAATAGAATTAAATAATCTAAATGATTTAACTATATCTATAGGACAAAAACTATTAGTGCCTAAAAAAAATATAGATGAAAATATCTATATTGTAGAAAAAGGAGATACTTTATGGAGTGTATCTAGAAAAAATAACATAACAGTACAAGAATTAAAAGAGTTAAATAATCTTACAAATAATACAATAAGTATAGGACAAGTTTTAAAGATAAAATAAAAAAGCACTAAGTGCTTTTATTTTGTTTTATTTCTAGCTTTGTATACTCCGAAACAGAATCCACCAAATACTAATAAGATAATTACTAAAGCTAATATATCAGAACCTGTAGAATCTTTATCTTTTTCTTTTTCAATACTTGGTAAAAGTTTCATAATATCATATCTATCTTTTACATCTTTTTCAAATTCAGATTTAATTCTTTCTATCATTTCTGGCTCATAACTTTCAGTAAATCCGTTCCATGATTGATTACCAATAATGATATATGGAACTCCACCTACTTCTTCTCCTCTAGCATTAGCTACTCTTTGCATTAATTTAGCATTTTCTTGATTATACCAAGTTTCATAATCAACTACTTCAAAGTAACTTCCATATTCCTCTTCAATAGTTTTAAACCATGCTTCTGCTTCTTCACAATGTGGACAACCTTCTCCTCTAAAGAAATATAATTTTACTTCTTTTGATTCAGTACTAGTTGTTTCTTCTCCTTCAGCATAAACAGTAAAAGGAATGATTAATGCAGCAATTAATAAAATTACTAAATATTTTATCTTTTTCATATTTTTCCTCCTAAAATAATAATAACACAAATAAAATAATTAAACAATTTTTTTGTTAAAATCAGGAATAAAGCTTTCACTAGCTGCTTCTCCTTCTTGAACAAAAGCATTACTAACTCCTAATTTTAAAGCAAAGTCTACTACAGAATCATACTCTTCATCAGTTACTTTTCTATTTAAATTTAGATACTTACATTTATTAATAGGAGTATATTGATTCATAATACTTATAAAAATATCATCACCATAAGTTTTATAAAGATATTCTATTATTTTTTTACTATCTTCAGTATGACCAGGTAGTATCAATACTCTAACTATTAAACCTCTTTTTAATAAACCATTATCATCAAATTCACATTTACCAACTTGCCTATACATTTCATCTATTGCCATAGTAGCATTTTCAAAATAATTTGAACACAATGAATATTTTTCACCTAACTCATCATCATAATAACGTAAGTCAGCCAAGTATATATCTACTAAGTCCCTACAGGCTATTATAGTTCCTACATTTTCATAACTACTAGTATTATAAACGATAGGTATTTTTAATTCTTTTCCTTTAATTTTTCGTAATACACTAATAATATTAGGAACATAATGAGTAGGGGTGACTAAATTAATATTATTGGCTCCTTTACTTTGTAATTCTAACATTATTTCTCCAAGTCTCTTATTACTAATATATTTACCATATCCATCTATACTAATCTTCTTATTCTGACAATATAAACATCTAAGATTACAATTAGAAAAGAATATAGTCCCACTACCAGTTTCACCTGAGATAATAGGTTCTTCCCACATATGAAGAGAGTAATAAGCAACTCTTAATTTATTAGTAGCCCCACAAAAACCTTTTTCAAGATATCTATTTACTCCGCATTTTCTAGGACATAACATACAGTTTTTTAATAAATCCATAATAATCCCTCAATGTTATTTTAACACAAATAAAAAAATAGCCGAAGCTATTTCAATAATAGATTTAAAATTAATGCGATTAATATAAAAGTAGTTACTCCTAATAAAGCTAAAATAATATTAAATACACTAATAACACCAGATTGTTTTTGTCTATCATTTTTTACATATTGTTTTTGAAAACTGTCTTCTTTAGTGCTAACAATATCAACTTTGTCTTTACTAGAATCAGCAAACATAGTATTAAGTTCGGTATTAACACTATGATCTTCTTCTACAATTTGAACAGGTTCAATAACTTTATTTTGCCTATCATCTATTACTATAGGCTCAACTGGTGTATATGTCGTAGTAACTACTGGTTTTATAATTTGAGAATTATTTGTTTGTATCTCAATAACTGGTTTTGTTGGTAATTCATCTTGCGGAGCATCTTTTATAGTTGATGTGTCATTATTATCAGGCACTTCATTTTTCACGTTCTCAGCCTCAACCTCAGCCTCAGTCTCAGTCTCGGCTTCTTTCTTTTCTCTGTAATTTTTTTGACGATCTTCTAATAACTTGCCAAAACTATCTGCTATTTGTTCATAAGAAGCGTCAGCATCCAAAAACATATCTAAAGCATATTGTTTAAATTGAGATTTAGGTTCAGGAAATAAATGAAGCATATTCTTCTTTTCTAAAATATCATAAAGTTTATCTACCCATGATTCTATATATTTTCTTCTAGCAGCTGGGCTATTTGCTATTTCGTTTTCCATATCATCACATCCTAAAATAATTATACAGTTATTATTAAAAATTGACAATAAAATAAACTTAAATTAAAATTAAAATAGAAAGGAGAATTGAGATGAAAAAGTATATTGCTGAATTCTTAGGAACACTTATATTAGTATTATTTGGAACAGGTATCGCAGTTGTATCAGGAGGAGATCTAGTAGCTACATCTCTAGCATTTGGTTTAGCAATCGTTGCTTGTGCATATGTTATTGGTAATATTTCAGGATGCCATGTAAATCCTGCTGTATCATTAGCTATGTTAATTAATAAGAAACTATCAGTAAAAGACTTCATATGTTATGTAATATCACAAATACTAGGTGCTATTGCTGGTACTGCAATTTTATTCTTTATACTTTCAAATACAAATCTAGGAACTACTGCTTTAGGAGCTAACTTCTATGGAGAATTATCAGCTACAAATATTTCATTAGTAGCTGCAATAGTAACAGAAATAGTATTAACTTGTGTATTCATCTATACTATTTTAGGTGTTACAAATGATGAAAATAAATCTTCTGTAGCTGGTTTAGTAATCGGTTTAACTTTAACATTTGTACATTTAATTGGTATTCCTCTAACAGGAACATCAGTTAACCCAGCTAGAAGCTTAGCACCAGCTATATTCTTAGGTGGAGAAGCAATTAGACAAATTTGGGTATTTATACTAGCACCATTAGTAGGTGGAGCACTAGCTGCATTCTTATTTAAATACCTAAATACAACTAAAAAGAAATCTAAATAATATAAAAAAACACCTAAAAAGGTGTTTTTTAATTTTTACTTTGATATAATTAATTTAGGTGGGTGATGGTATGAGTCCTAAAAGACTGGAATGTTTATTAAAACATATGTGCATAACTCTAAAAAACAAAGATATAATAGAAGATTTACCTAGTATTATAGATGATTTAGAGTATATCGTAAGAGTATATAAATTAAAAATAAAAAACTTAACAGAAGAACAAAAAATAGAGCATCTATATGAAATAGAAAAAAATAAAATGGAATTTTTGGCAGAACTAATAAAAAAATATATGGAATTAACTCTTAATACTAAATTATCATATCAAATAAGTGAAGAAGTATTACTTAAATTGGCAGTAGGTGGATATGATCCCCAAGAAGATAAAGTTATTATATCAGCAATTGGTTCAATACTAAGTTCAAATAATACTGCTGACTCAATTAAAACTATACTACATGAATTCCGTCATATGCATTTTTATCATTTCTTACATGAAAATAAAATAGAAGATATAATAAAGTATCCGCCAAATTATATAATTATAGCAAAAGACTATATACCTATAGAATTACCTAAAACAAGGAACGAAAAAATTGAAGGTAAACCAAATTATTTTGAAAATTATAAAAATATTTATATGGAAGTAGATGCAAGTAATTATGCATTAGAAACTGTTAGAACATTCTTACTTGATTTATATGAAAGATATCCAAATAAGAATCCTCGTCTAGAAAGAAAAATTACGCAACTTCAAAATATCCTAATAGAAGAATCTAAAACAGTAGAAGAACATTATAAACAAGAAGGTAGAGCCGAAGAAAAATATATAAAAGAATTAACTGGTGAGAAACCAATAACATCAACAATATTAGTAGATGGAGAAAATAAAGATTTATTACTATTTGCCGATAAATATATTAAAGCAAATCCAATACTTAAAGATGCATATGGAATACTAAGTATTATAATGGATGACTATAGATTCAAAAGTTATCATGAATTAGTAATTGATAAATATAAAGCAATTAAAAACCATGGTAACAAGGATAAAATAAGTGCTATATATGATAATATTATTAATACAGATCCAATGGTTTTATTAACTAAATTAGTAGAAGAAAAAGATATAGAAGAAATAAAAAAATTCTTAAACAATCATCCTACTTTTTTAAATGAATATAAAGAAGAAATAGCTGAGTTAATAAATAATACAGTACCAGGTATTGAAATACTAAGTTTATTAAGTAAAGAAGAATGTGCTATAATGAGTAAAAAGAGAGGCTAATATGAAAAAGAAAATTTTTCTTTTGTATCTATAGAAAGACTTGATACTAATAAAGATATAATAGTAGCTAATGTAGTCAATAAAGAATTACTTCTTTAACTCTATAGAAGTAAAATTTTTAGGATAAAATATGTAAAGTATAAAAAAAGATATCTAAAAAAGATATCTTTTTATTGTTATTTTAGTTATACTATATAGTAATAGGTGGGATATTATGAGTATAATAGAATCTTATCAAAAAGAAATAAATAAATATAAAGTAATGAGTGAAGTGTGTATCAAATTATTAGAATTTAAAAATGAAAGAGATACAGAATTTCAAAGAGAAGAAATTAGAAGATTAAAAAACGAAATAGTTAATAATCATAATTATAATAGAGTAAGAAGAATAGATCAAAGAATAGATAAAGCACAAGAATTCCATAATGGTAGAAAAACATGGGATGAAGCATTAAATGAAATTGGTGTAAATCAAGCAGATAGTGAATATATAGTATGTATCACAAGATTAAGAAATTTTGGACCTAAAAAGTATTTAAAAGAATGTTTAAGTAAAATAATATATTATGAAGATCTTATAAAGAAAGAAAGAAAAGCTCAAAGAGAACATTCTAAAAATCATGATAGAAATCCAAAATATAAAGGTGTAAGACCAGTAGTTATAAATAATATATATTATAGAAAACCCGAAACATTAGATGAGATAATAAAAAAACATATAATTGAAAAAAATGCTTTCATAGAAGATAGAGAAATATTGGATATTAAGGATCAATTTGGATTAAGTTTCAACAATTCAAAACAAGGTTATTTATCTGATGATACTATTGATAAACTATTCACACTAAGAATAGTTACTGAATTATTAAATAAACATGAAGATGTAGATGTATTAAGTATTATTAATGCTATGGATTCATTATTTGAATTAGCTATAACTGAAATGGATTATAGAAGAAATCAAGAATATGGTATAAGAAATAGTATAAATTATGAAATGGCTTTAAATGAAATAAAAGATACTAATAGGGATTATGTAGAAGAATATAATATCCTATATACAAAATTAATGAATTACTATAATAAATTATCTAAAGAAGAACATATTGAATTATCAGAAAGAATTAAAAATAGTAAACATATCCAAGACAATGGGAATTTACTAATGCCAGAAGCATTCAGACTAATAGTAAATGAAAAAGCTAAAGAAAAGATAAATAATTGGGAAGAATATACAAAAGGAAATACATATACAGCAGTAGATGAAATATCTCATTATACTAAGTATATGAGTGCTGAAGAATTAGCTAATTATTATCGTTCTATTGCATCAGAAAGAAAAGACATTAATCGTAAAAATCTTCAAGAAATATTTGCTTGGTTAATAGAAGATAGAATGAGACCAGTAGATGATAAAATGTTAAAGGAAGAGCAAATAGAAGAAAAAAGAAAAAGATTAAAAGCTACTTGTAGAGATTATTTACATGAAGAACCATTATTTATGGATTCAACTAATATAATGGTAGAAGCTAATTATGCTAAAAAAAGAATTGAAACAAGAGAAACTATAGAACAAAGTGAAAAGAGATACTATAGAATGAGTAAGTACCAACAAACTATGGCATTTATGAATTTCAATAAACTAAGAAAATTAAATAGTAAAGAAATATTAGATGAAAATGAAATGCAAATGGTTAAAGGGATGTTTTAATGGATAATTTAGATGAATATATAAAATATTTTAAAAGCTTATCTTTAAAAGAAAAACAATCAATTATATTAGATGAATTAAAAATGATTACGGGATTAACTAATCAAATGTGTAAGGAAATAGGAGCTAATAATGAAATATTATTAAATAATTCTAATTACACTGAAGACGATTTTTCAGAAGCAGTTATTACTTATATTTGCTCTATAAAAAATTCATTGTGTGATTTTAATGATAAACTAACAGAAATATCTGATAATATGGAATAAAAAAGAACTATAGTTCTTTTTTTATTTATTTGTTATAATACTAATAGGGTTGTGATAATATGATAGAAAATTTAAAGAAAAAAGAACTTATTACTTTTATATGTTTAGTAATAATAATATGTGGATTCATTGGCTGGGGAGTAGAAGTAATATTTTATTATATAGATAGTGGATTTAAAACTATTTATTGGAGAGGTGGAAACTTTCTTCCTTGGATTAATATATATGCTTGGGGAGCACTTCTAATGATAACTCTAGCTTATAAAAATAGAGAACACCCCCTACATGTATTTTTAATAAGTATGGCTAGTGCTGGACTATTAGAATTACTCTCAGGTTACTTCTTATATGGAGTATTAGGATGGACTAAATCATGGGATTATTCTCAGGAAGTATTATCTGGTTTTACTATAGGTGGTTATGTTTCAATGAGAAGTTTAGTGGGATTTGGTATAGGAGGATTATTCTTAATCTATATATTAACTCCACTATTAGTAAAACTAGTAACATCAAAATATAAAGACAAAATATTTGTAATAAGTATAATATTAGTATCCATAATAATGATAGATGAATTATATAATTTAATATTTGCCTATATGATGCATACACCAAGAGCTAGAGATATCTATAGACCATTAGGCTTTAAATATCTGTACTTTAGTTAGGAGGAATTATGAAAGATCTAACAAAAAAACAAAAAATAACACTAATATGTTTATTAATAGTAGTAAGTGGAATAATAGGATGGTTATATGAATTTATATTCTATTATGCAAATAGTGGATTTAAAACATTCTACTGGAGAGGTGGAAACTTCTTACCTTGGATTAATATTTATATGTTTGGTTCATTTATTATATTAGGAACTACATATAAAGTAAGAAAACATCCAATATTAGTATTTCTAATTAGTTTAATAGGAACAGGTATATTTGAATTTCTTTCAGGTTATATCCTATATGGAGTATTAGGTTGGACTAAGTGTTGGGATTATAATAATGAAATATGGAATTGGGGTAATATTGGAGGATATGTTTGTTTAAGAAGTGTATTAATATTCGCATTCGCAGGAGTAGCTTTAGTATACTTCATAGAACCAACTCTAATAAAACTAGTAAAGAAATATCCTAAACTATATATAGTAAGTATAATATTAGCTAGTATATTCCTATTTGATGAAATATATAATCTAATACTACATAGAATATTTAATCTACCAGATTCAATAGAACTATATAAGAAGATAGGATTTAAATATTTATTCTATAAATAAAAATATCCACAAATATTGTGGATATTTTATTTTATATAAAATTTTTAAATATATAAATTATTATAAACATAATAAATGGAATTACTATAAATATACTCATAAGTATATTTTTTAATTTAATTTTATTCTTAACTTTATTATCACATAATCTACTAATAATAAACATCATTATATAATATGGAATAGTAAATAAAGAATAAATATAAATTATAGCTAATACCCATTCAATACCATCAGGAGCACTAAATAAAGTATATATAGTAAATCCTAAAGGTATAATAATAAAAAATATTAATATTCCCAAAATAACTTTACTAATCTTACTCATAAAACCTCCTACTTATTAATCATATTACTTTTATAGAATAATGGATATATCTCATAACCATTTTCTTTTAAATAATTAATTACATCAGGTAATATATTAGTAGTAATTGTATTATAGTCATGGAATAATATAACTTCAATATTCTTATCTAAAGAACCCTTTAATATACTCCATGCTTGATCTTCACTATATAGACCACCACCATCACCGTCTTGTGCAGTCCAGTCAACCCAACCATAACCTTTAGATTTTAATGCTTCAATAATAGGACTCTTTAATCCTCTAGCCGTACTACTACCACCAGGGAAACGAACTATATTAGTAGTATAACCACCAGTCATATTCTTAACATGTTCTTGTTGTCTATCTATGGCATTCATAAAACTATCTACACTGTTATAAAGACCATATCTAATCGCATGAGTATAAGTGTGATTTGCTATAGTGTGACCACGTTTAACATACTCTTTATATAAATCAAAACAACGTACACTCTTATTATCATAACAGTATTCACCATTCATAGATATAGTGAAGAATGTTGCTTTAACATCTTTCTCATCAAGAATATTAAGAACTCTATAAGTATTACTATAAGGACCATCATCAAAAGTCATATAAGCAATCTTTCTATCACTCTTACCAGAAAGAATGTCATCCTCAAGCTTTTTAATCTCACCAAAGTATTCTTTCTTTATAGACTCTATAGTCTCATCTATATTCTTATAACCATTTAATTCACTAGTAGTATTTTCAAGTTCAACTTTCTTAATATTTAAATTTTCTAAAGCTAATTTATAATCACTCTTATTCTTTAAATAACTCTT
>JAFWJL010000001.1 GCA_017511605.1 Bacilli bacterium | reverse complement strand
TTAGTACTATCTATAAATATATCTGTTTTTACTAGATAATTATCTTTATTTAATAAATATATTTTATCTGTAGATAGATTAGTAATATCTTCTATTTCTAAGTTAGTTCTTAGAACATTATCTTTCTTTATAGTTGGAATTGTATAAACAGTTAATACTATTAACATAGATAGTGTCGTTATAAATATTTTTCTTAATGCTTTTTTCTTTATCATAATATCACCTAAGTAATAATATGAAAAAACGTACTAAATTAGTACGTTATATAGATAATTCTTTTAATTTTAATAATTCTACTACTGCACTAGCTCTGCCATTTACTCCTAATTTTTGCATTACATTTGATATATGGTTTCTAACAGTTTTTTCACTTATTCCTAATCTATTAGCTATGTCTTTAGTATTATAATTATCTATTAATAAATTAAATATTTCTTTCTCTCTAGGAGTTAGAATCATTCTCAATCACCTAAAATATATTATGTGATTTAGATATTTTGTTGTATGTGAATACCCATTATTTCTTTTGAAATTTTACGGTAATATTTATTTTATTTTCATATTTTTCTTGAATTAAGCGCATAATACTATTGGCTTTCTTTTCATCATGTTCATTTGATATGCAAACTGCTTCTATATTATTATTATCTTGTTTGATGAAGCAATCTAGTTTTAAATCTTTTTTTATTTGTTTTTCTAGTTTTTCTTCTTTACCTTGAACTTCATTTAAATATTTTAATTGTTCGTAAATATTATTTTTTTCTTCTGTAGTTAGATTCTCTTTTGTTAAATCTTTTTGAAGATTAGTTATTGTCTCTTGTCGCTCTTCTTCTAAGTTTACTCTCATAGCTACCAATAAACTTTCTTCTTCTACTTCTTCCACTACTTCTTTTGTTTCTTTATCTTCTATAATATTTTCTACTTTTCCTAATAAATCATTAGGCATTGTGATATAGTATACTCCTAATATTAGAATTAAACTGAATAACGTTAGAAACCATAAATTTTGTTTGCTTATCATATATTCCTCCGATCAATAAAATATATGAAAAAAAAGATTAGAATATTCTAATCTTTTTAGTTTATTAACTATTAATTAATATTAATTAATATTTATATTATTTCTTGAAAATAATATCTTTCATTGGGTCTTTTCCTACGAATTTAGCATCTTTAGAGAATCCTAAGATAATTAGGAATACTGGTGCTAATAAGATTAGACCAACTGCAAATCCTGTAGATTTACCAAATGCTTTAGCTAAACTTACATTTACAAGGATTGCATAGTAAATCATAGCAGCAGCAAATGCTAACCAACCTAAAACTGGAATAGCAGCAATAGCACTACCAAATGTAACAACTAATAACCATTTTTGATTAACACCAGTTGCTTCCATTTGTAGGTAATCACTAACCATTGGGATAAGTGATTTCCATCCTTCGATACCCATTTTCTTGAACATTTTGTATTTTGCGATTAAGCAAACTACTGCAACTGCAATCATAATGATATAGAAGAAAATCATCATGATTCCTAATCCTGCTAGTAATCCTCCAGCAGCTTCTGTAGCTTGAGTAGTACCATATGTAGTACCGTAATTTCCGTATGTGTACATCTATACTCCTCCTTTCATAATTTTTTGGACAGCTTTCATAAGACCAAGCTTTCCGTATGGATATGTTAGAGATCCTTGCATATATGCAATATATGGTTCTCTAATCGGTCCATCACAAGATAACTCTATTGAAGAACCTTGAGTAAATGATCCGCTAGCCATAACTACCTTATCACTATACCCAGGCATATCCCATGCTTCAACCCTAGCATTTGAATCAATTGCAGAGCCTTCTTGAATTCCTCTTGTAAATTCAATTAATTTGTCAGGATCTTTAAATGTAATTGTTTGAACGATATCATTTCTATCTTCGTTATATCTTGGTTCAACATCATATCCTAACTTTTCAAGTACTCTACTCGTTAGCACTGCAGTTTTTAATGCAGATGCAACTACACTAGGTGCCATGTATAAACCTTGAAGGATTTGTTTATTGATTCCTAATGAAGGTCCTACTTCTCTTCCTTCTCCAGGTAAAGTAAGTCTTTCAGCACATAACTCTACTAAATCATGTCGTCCAGCAATATATGCACCATTAGGAGCAATTCCTCCGCCTAAATTTTTAATTAGCGATCCAACCATTATATCTGCGCCATATTCTGTAGGTTCAACTCCCCATACAAATTCACAATAACAGTTGTCTATCATTATTATAACATCTTTATCAATATTTTTAATAAAATTTATTATTTTTTTTATTTTTTGTATATCAATAGTTTTTCTTGTAGAGTATCCTTTACTTCTTTGAATTTCTATTACTTTTACTTTATGTTCCTTTAAATACTTTTCTATCTTATCATAATCAAAGTCATCATCTACTAAATCTATTTGATCATACTTTACCCCAAATGATTTTAATGAACTAGGATTATCTTTTATACCTATTACTTCATCTAATGTATCATATGGTTTTCCTGCTATACTTAATAATATGTCACCTGGACGAAGTAATGCAAAAAAACATACATTTAAGGCATGACTTCCTGAGATAAATTGACTTCTAACTAAGCAATCTTCTGCACCTAAACAATCAGCAAATACTTTTTCTATTTTGTCTCTACCTAAATCATTATAACCATATCCTGTTGTTTCATTAAAACAAGATTCTGTTATTTCATTCTTTTGAAAAGCCCATAAGACTTTTAAACTATTAGCTTCACATCGTTTATCTATCTTTGTAAACTCTTCTTTACAATCATTTTCACTCTCTTGAATAAGATTAATTACATCCATACTTATTCCTAAATCTTTAAACATATAATCCCCTCGTTTACGTATTATACTACTTATCCATTATATTTTCCACCATCAACTCTAATAATTGCATCATTTACGTAATTAGCCTTTTGTGATGATAGAAATAATACTACATTTGCTATCTCAACTGGTTCTGCAAATCTATTTAGTAATATTCCTCTTTTTTCTTCTGTTATTTGATCTATACTTAAATCTTTATTCATACTTGTTTTAGTCCAACCTGGGCAAACACAATTAACATTTATAAATGGAGCAAATTCTCTAGCTAGATTATGTGTTAAACTTATTACTCCTGCTTTAGCTGCATCATAATCACAGCTTTCTGGATAATATGTATCTATTGCGTTAGTACTACTTATATTAATTATTTTACCTTTCTTTTGTTGGAGCATAATTTTTCCAACATACTTAGAACATAAATAAGTTCCTAATAAATTAACATCTAATACTCTTCTGAATTCTTTTACTGTTTTATCTAAAAGAAGAGAATCTCTTGATACACCAGCATTGTTTACTAAAATATCTATGCCTCCAAAATGATCAACTATTTCATTAACCATATTTTCTACTTGTTCACTATCTGATACATCACATTTAATTACTAATGCTTCTACATTATATTCTTCTTCTATTTCTTTTTTTAGTTCTAATGCTTCTTCTTCATGATGGCAATAATTAATTATGACATTAGCTCCTTGTTTGGCAAATTCTTTAACACAAGCAGCTCCTATTCCTCTATTACTTCCTGTAACTAATACTACGGTTTTATTCATATAATCACCTCATTACTCATAATTACTTAGAAATTCATTTATTTCTTCTTTTGATTTAATATCTACTATAAATGATTCTGCATTACCTTTATTTATATATATTAATGCTGGTACAATTAATTTAGATTCATTTAATTCTAATTCTGATATTATTGAATTATAATCTTTTTCTCTAGATTTATTTAATACTCTATAATTTATATTATTATCTTCTAATTCTTGTTTTAAAACTTTACAATTCTTACATTTATCTTCTGTTACATATATAATAAATGTCTTTTCTTTTCTTACATCTTGTATTACTGTACTAGGATTATATGTTATTTTGTTTTTAAAAATAAAAAATAGAGGTATTGCGAAAACTAAAGCAACTGCTACTGCAAAAATACATTTCATAGCTAGTTCTCTAAATTCTGGATCATCCATGTTATCACCTATTTTCTACTATATATACATTTTACTATAAAACAAAAAAAAGCACCATATCTTTGATGCTTTTTTATTATATTCTTTCTACTTTAATATAAGCTTCTTCATCATTAAGTTCACATTTATCTGTTAGAGAAATATCTTTGATTAATTCATCTCCTAATACTTCATTCATAACATAATCTTTATACATATCTAACATCTTGTCTATCTTATCTGTACCATTATAGTAAACTTTAATATGATCTGTGATTATGAAGTCAGCTTCTTTTCTTAGTGATTGAACTTTTCTTACAAATTCTCTTGCTAAACCTTCTAGAATTAATTCTTCTGTTAATTCAGTATCAATTACTACAATTGTTTTATTATTAGAAGTTGAAGCATATCCTTCTTTTTGCTTAATAGAGATTAGTGTATTTTCATTATTTAATTCAAAGTCTTCTCCATCTAATTTAACTTTTAATCCACTTTCATTAATCTTAGCTATTTCGTTAGAAGTTAATTTAGAAAGTACTCCTTGTAGTTCTTTAATTTTTGGTCCTAGTGTTTTACCTAATACTTGGAAGTTTGGTTTAACTATATATTCTAAGTATTCAGTCATATCGCTTTTAAACATAACTTCTTTTACATTTAATTCTTCTTTAATTACTGGTAGTAAATCTCCAATAATCATTTCATCAGATTTAGGTAATATTAAATTACTAATAGGTTGACGAACCTTTATATTTGCTTCTTCTCTTGCAAATCTACCTAGTGAACATACATCTCTAACAAGATCCATTCTTTCTTCTACAGTTTCATCTATTAAGTTAGTATCTTCTCTTGGAAAATCTGCTAGATGAACTGATTCTTCATTAGTTAATTTTTGATAGATTTCTTCTGTTAAGAATGGTGTAAGTGGTGCGCATAACTTACATAGAGTGACTAATGCTTCATACATAGTTAAGTATACACACTTCTTAGATTCAGTTAATTCACTATCCCAGAATCTTCTTCTATTACTTCTAATATACCAGTTAGATAAATCATCATTCAAGAATGGTACTACAAGTTTTGCTACTTTATTTAAATCATATTCATTAAATGCAGCGTTTACATCTCTTACTAATTTATTTAATTTAGAGATTAACCATCTATCTATTAAATCTCTCTTCTCTACTGGAATATTATATTCTCTTGGGTCTACATGATCTGCGTTAGCATACATTTCAAAGAATGAATATGCATTTTTGAATGTAGAAATATATTTAGAATAAATTTCTTTTAATCCTTCAACATCGAATTTTAATGGAGTCCATACTGGTGAAGTATGTAACATATAGAATCTTACTGTATCTGCACCATATTCTTCCATTATTTCAAATGGTGAAATTGCATTACCTCTTGATTTATGCATCTTTTGACCATATTTGTCTAGTAATAAGTCATTTACTAAAACATTTTTATAAGATGATTTACCCATTACAAACATTGATACTACTAATAATGTGTAGAACCAACCTCTTGTTTGGTCAATTCCTTCAGCGATGAAATCAGCTGGGAATTGGGATTCAAAAAGTTCTTTATTTTCAAATGGATAATGATATTGAGCAAATGGCATAGAACCACTATCAAACCAGCAGTCCATAACGTCTTTAACTCTTGTCATTGTTTTTCCACATTTAGGACATTTAATATGAACATCATCTACGAATGGTCTATGTAACTCTATTGTTTCATCAATATCTTCAATAGCTTTTTCTACTAATTCTTTTCTTGAACCAATCATTTCATCATGTCCACAAGAACATCTCCATAGAGGGATTGGAGTACCCCAATAACGGTTTCTTGAAATTGCCCAATCATTCATATTTTCTAACCAGTTTCCAAAACGTTTTTCTCCAACATAATCTGGATACCAATTAATCTTTTTATTTTCTTCAATAATTTCTTTTTGTTTAGCAGTTGTCTTAATATATAATGATGGTTTTGAATAATAAACAAGTGGTGTATCGCATCTCCAACAATGCGGATAATCGTGATTCATTTTTTGTTTTTTAAATAACTTATCATTTTCTGCTAAGTATTTGATTATTTCAATTTCAAGTTCTGGATCTACTACTAGTCTTCCTTTCCAAGGTCCTTCAGTGTAGCATCCATCTTCTCCAACTGGATTTAACATAGCCAAATCATATTTTAATCCAACTTCATAGTCATCTTGACCGAATGCTGGAGCAATATGAACAATACCAGTACCATCTTCCATAGTTACATAGTTATCACATGTTACTATGAATTTCTTTTTATTTTCAGGTACAGATAAGATTGGCATTAATTGTTCATACTCTCTATTTTCTAAATCTTTACCTTTATACTCTTCTACTATTTCATAGTCTTCTCCTAATACTTTATCCGCTAAAGCTTTAGCTACTATGAAATTATATCCTTTAGATAAACATTTAACATAAGTTTCATCTGGATTAACACAAAGAGCTATATTGGACATTAATGTCCATGGAGTTGTTGTCCAAACTAAGTAATAAGTATTTTCTTCATCTTTTGCTTTGAATGGTACAAATACGGTATTAACTGTAATTTCTTTATATCCTTGAGCAACTTCATGAGAAGCTAATCCTGTTCCACATCTTGGACACCATGGTACTATTTTTAATCCATCATAGATATATCCATCATCAAATATTTTCTTTAAAATCCACCATTCAGTTTCAATATAATTATTATCATATGTAACATATGGGTGTTCTAGATCGATGAATTGTCCCATTTCTTTAGTGAACTTAGTAAAGAATTCTTCATTTTTCCAAACACTTTCACGACATTTTTGGTTAAATTCTTTAATACCATATTTTTCAATATCACCTTTGCCAGTGAATTTAAGTTCCTTTTCTACTTGTAATTCTACTGGTAACCCATGAGTATCCCAACCTACTTTTCTTACTACTTTAAATCCTTGCATAGATTTATATTTACAAATAGTATCCTTAATAAGTTTAGCCATCATATGATGGATTCCAGGCATACCGTTAGCTGTTGCTGGACCATCATAGAATACATAGTTTTCTTTTCTTTGTTCTACTGATCTTTCAAATATTTTTTCTTTATCCCAGAAATCACTATATTTCTTTTCTACTTCATTTAGTTTTCCTTGTTCTAGTTTTTTGAATTCCATATTTATTCCTCCTTAAAATAATAATACATATCCATAGTAAGCTATGAATAATATTAAAAGTGTAATTCCTTCCCATCTACTAATTTTATAATCATTATATGAAAATGCGAATAATAGTACAGATGCTGTTATCATAACAAATAAATCTACATAGCTAAAGTTAATTGCTCCTACTCCTCCAAATAAAGTAGTAGGAATTCCTATGACCATACCTATATTAAATATATTACTACCTACAACATTACCTATTGCGATATCATATTCTCCTTTACGAGTAGCTGTAACAGAAGTAACAAGTTCTGGTAGGGATGTTCCTAAAGCTATTACTGTTAAAGATACTAATCTTTCTGTAACTCCTATTGCTTTAGCAATAAAACTTGCACTATCTACTACAAAGTTACTTCCTAGTATTATTCCTATTAAACCAATAATAGTATATATAATTGATTTAGATAGTGGTAATACTTTTTCTTCTTGTGTTGTATCTATTTTCTTTCTTGATATCGAAATTAAATAATATACAAATATTGAGAAGAATAATAAAATTATAATTCCATCATTTCTTGTAAATGAATTAGTTAGTGTTTTATCAAATACTTGATCTGATAAAAGTACTGCAAATAGAGTTGTAATTAACATAGTAATTGGTAACTCTTTTTTTACAGTATTATTCTTAACAGTTAATGTATGAAATATAGCACTTAATCCTATAATCAATAATATATTTAAAATATTACTTCCTATTACGTTACCTAGTACTATATCTCCATTACCTGAGAATATTGATTTTATACTTACTGCAAGTTCTGGAGCACTTGTTCCAAAAGCTACTATAGTAAGTCCTATAAGTATTTTAGAAACTTTAAAGTTTCCTGCTACTCCACTAGCACCATCTACAAATAAGTCTGCTCCTTTTATTAGTATTACAAACCCTAATACTAATAAAATTATATTTAATATCATGCCATCACCCTTTTTAAATATTATGAATAATAAAAATAAAAAGAACCTCGTCCAATAAGGACGAAGTTCTCGTGGTACCACCTTAATTTGTAAGTAAACTTACCTCTATACTATAACGCGTCACCGTATTTATCTTATCCATAAATCGCAACTTGAAAGTGATCTAAGCATTTCTTCATTACCTGTTTTCACCTCACACAGGCTCTCTGCAAAATTCAAAATACTCCGTCTTTCGCACTTGCTTTACGCACATTAATATATCATATTTAAATGTTTTTTACAACTATTTTTCTAATACTTTTTGTTTTTCTATAGGTGTTCCAAAATAAGTATTACTTTCTGGATCATATGTATATTCTACTGGTTCAGTATTTACATATAATATACATCCACCGCAATTATAACCTATTGTTTCTCCTCGTGCTGCATTTGCAATACCTACTACATCATATCCATCAAAATATTTTATTTGAGTTCTTGGTCCTACACTGTCATATGGTATTGAAACAATATGTTGATATGCAGCATATGAGTTTTCATCTAAGGCACCTATCTCATATTCTACTGGAGTACCAAAATTATTATATACATAATTACCTTTTTCATCTGTACCAGTTGCTTGAGCTTTTACATCCACTACATTTTCAAATAACATATAGCCACTATGATAGTGTGTTATTAGCTCATCCCCATATTTTGCACAACTAATTCCTACTGGCTTATAACCAGCATGTCCTTCATATGTTTTATACTCTCCTATTGGATCTTCAATGCCAACAGCAATTATATGTTCTCCTGGAAGAAACAATTTATCATCATCTTGAATAGTTTCATATGGTATACCATCATCTGGAGTTGGAGTAGTACATGATCTTATACTAGCGATACCTATTACCAAAAGTGCAATAGTACCTATAGCTCCTCCTATTTTTAAAATGTCTTCATCCATATTATCCCTTCTTTCAAAGTGGATATATTATATCACAAAGTTTTATTTTTTTCAATAAAAAAGGATAATTACTTATCCTCTAATTCTAATATTTCTATTTCATCTACTATAGCTTGTTGCTGTTCCAAAATAGATTTTAGTTTCTTTTTAAAGATTCTCATATTTCTTTCTAAAGTATCAGCCTTAAGTTCTATCTTTTCTGCTCTCAAAAGTGCTTCATTAACTATTCTTGAGGCATTGCTTTTGGCATCTCTTACAATCATATCTCTTTCTTCTCTAGCCATTTTTTTAATATTATCGCTTTCGTTGTCAGCCTTGGCTTGTACAATTGCATTCTTTAGATTGGCTTCTATTTCTCTATAGTGTTGTAGTTCTTTTTTTAATTCTTCTATTTCAGTATTTTGTTTTCTTACTCTGGTGATTATACCTTCTGTTTCTCTTATTACATCACTAACGAACCTATTTACTTCATTACGATTATATCCATTAGCTTCATAACTAAATTTTTCCATATAATCACCCCATAATGAGTTATTTTATTTTAAAAGAAATCTTCTTCGTCATCCTTACTTTCTTTTTTACCTCTTGCAGATTTTACATTATCTTCACTAATGTTTCCTTCTACATTAACATTATTAGGTGTACATAAGAAAATTCCTCCACCTAATTTTTGTAGATCTCCACCGATTGCATAGATAGTTCCATACAAGAAGTCTACTATTCTTTTAGCTTGGTCTGGTGTTACTCTTTTTAAGTTAACAACTACAGAACTTCTATTCTTTAAATAATCTGCAATTTGTTGACTTTCTGAGTATGCACGTGGTTCTAATAACATCATTTTAGAACCTGCTAGACCATTTTGTTCACTATATTCTTCTCTTGAAGTTTTATAGTATGCATCTTCACTCTTTTCTTCGATATTATCGTCTCCGCCACCGAATAATCCTTTTAATTTATCTTTCATATTTTCCTCCATATTATATCAATATACTATATTAATAATTTTATCATATATTTTTATTTATTAACAATATATTTACGTATTATTTACATTTGGTTGATTATTGTTTACAAATGTTGGTTGTAGAGTTGGCTGTTGTGGTTGAATAAATTTTGCTTGAGCTGTTTGTTCCATTATAGCGCCTACTTCACTCTTTGATGCTTGTTGTTCTGCCATGAATCCAATTTCATTTGTTGAAGATACTTGACTACTATATGTTTTTATTGGTTCTTGATACCATACTGTTTTTAAATCAACATTATTAGACTCTGGCGCTGGATTAGGCAAATCAAAATACATAATTGTAGGTACTTTAAATGCTTGGCCGAACGCTATACAATTTCCTGCTTTTAAATTTTTTAATTGTGCTACAACTTCTTCTGATATATTTGGTATCATTTCTTTTATATATTTTAAATCAACTGGGTGAACAGTTCTCAATATTATAAAGTTAGCACATTGTGAAACACATGTATCAGATAACTCACTAGGTCTTTGTGTAATTAAGGCTAAGAATATACCGTGTTTTCTACCTTCCTTAGATATACGTTCAAATATATTATATCCTAATAATTCAATATCTATATCTCTTTGAACGTATCTATGAGCTTCTTCAATAATTATGTGATATGCGTGGCTTCCTCTTGGTTTAGTTTCACTAGCTTTTCTAAATAACATTCTTGAAATTATTTTAGTTATTACTTTAGCTATTCTATCATCTACATAGTTTATATTAAAATTAATAATTTGTGCAGGCACTCCATTTATTTTTATTAATCTATCTACATATTCATCTCTTGTTACATAATCTTTATATGTGAAATATTCTTTATTGTCACCAGTGGCTAATGTATGAAGTCTAACGCTCATTATGTTAGCGTTATCAAATACTTTATTACTTTTTAAAATACCTTCGCTAATAAGGGCAAAGACCATAGCTAACTCTAGATCATTTAATGAATAGAATTTGTTTAATTCTTCTTCTGGTACTTCTAGATTATCTTCAAGAATATATGTTCTTATAAATTCAACAACAAGTTCCATTTCTTGCATTTTACCAGTTTGATCAATATATAAGCATTGTTTAAATGTTCTTACATAACCTGGTTGAACTATTCTAGTTTCTAGATTTAATGTTGGTGTATTAAACTTAGTTAAAACACCTACAACTTGGTCTCTTATCTTAGTAGAATCTGCTCCACTTAGTAATATATCTTGTAGAGCACGAGCTATAATATCATTTTTTCTTTTTACTACATGTTCACTAGTACCTGTAAGTATAGGAACTAGTTTTAAAGCTTTCTCAATAATTGGTAATTGTGTAGGATTTGTAGCATCCAACAATAGTGCTAAATCATCAACATCTAATAGCCATACTGGTATTCTTAGTACTTCTGTATCCGGATCAATAATATTTGTCGTATATGATTTATAATTTAATTTTGGATTTATTTGATGTAAATTAGAAAAGGCATGATGATATTCTCCATATGCATCAAAGAAAAATACGCTTGAGTTTAATGGTGGTCTATCTAATTTATATAGTTTTTGCAAAATTGAGGCTATTGCACTACTCTTACCACTACCAGTATTTCCTAGTATTGCAAAATGACTATTAAAAAATTCATTTATATCTACATTTATTTTATAACCTTGATATGTGTTACTTGTTCCAAAGTTGGTATAACCAAAAGATAATTGTTGACGTCCAAATAACAATTCTAATTCTTCTATATTAATAATTCTAATATTTGATTTAAAGGATGGTTTTGCTGTACTACCTAGGGTAAATTCATTATTTCTAATTTCACCTATGATTGTTGCATTCATAGTTTCTTGATTAGTATCTACTATTTCAGCAACTGTTTTTCTATCTGTGCCGTCTTCAAAAATAATATGTAATCCAATTAAATTAGGTTGTTGATTTATATCAATATCTAATTTAATTATTACATTTTCATCAACAATTCCTTGTATCTTACCTAGCATAATCTTCACCCTTTATTCTACTATATAATAGTATATCAAATAAAATTCAAAAAAAAAAGAGATTTTATCTCTTTTTATTTTATATAAATGGCTCCGCTAGCATTATCTCTTCCTTTAAAAGGAACAACATAATTTGCAGTATATTTTCTTCTTAATGTTAGTGGCACTTTTAATTTTTGATCTACATGAACTGCTTCATTTATGATGGCATTTAGTAAGTATTCTTTTTTTGTTTTCTTTATTAGACTTTTTATTTTAGTATCAGTAATCATATCCGTAACACCATCTGTTAGTAAGAATATCATATCATAGTCATTATCTATTATTACAGTTGATACCTTACATAATTCATTACAAATACCAATACAAGCAGTTATTACGTTATTATTAGAAAAGAATCTTAAGTGATCTTTTTTAACACCACCATATTTATGGTACATCCATACATCAGAATCATCTTCTGTTACTTGTATTAGATTTCTATTTCTATAGATATAACATCTAGAATCTCCTACGTTAAATACTATTGTATTATTTTTATTAATTAATGCTAGTGTAAGTGTAGTACCTAATGTATCTGTACCATATTTTTTTATTAAATTTTTATTTAAAGTTTTAATATATTTTGTTAGTAATTCTATTACTTTATCATTATCATTTAATACTTTGATATCTTTGTTAATAAACCATTTATGGAGATACATAATAACATAGTTGGCTGCAATTTCCCCTTTTTCTTTTCCACCCATTCCATCTGCTACTATTAGGAGTTTTATATTTTTATTTTTAGGATGTGTAATAGATAAAGTAGCATCTTCGTTTTTTTCTCTAATTAACCCAATATCTGTTTTAGTATCAAGTATTTCCATATAAAACTCACCTCTTTCTAGAATAAATTACTTTCATATTTCCAAGCTATGATTCTAAGCACAGCTTTATTTATTGTTTCTTCACTTATTGTTCCTTCTTTATAGGAATTTAATACTTCATTATACATTTTCTCAAATTCGCTAGTTATTATCATATCATTTCCAGATTGAATTGCAAGAGTCGCAGCATTACCATCTTCTACATAACTCTTAACTGCATCCATTGATAAATCATCTGTAATAATAATACCTGAGAAATTTAGATTGTTTCTTAATTCATAAATTACTTTTCCACTTAATGATGCTGGATATTCAGAATCAATTGAATTAATTATGTTATGTGATACTAATACACAAGGAGCTTTAGCTTCTATACCGGATTTAAATGGTAAATAGTCATTATCTGTTAATTCTTTATAATCTCTATTATCAATAGCTACTCCTGTATGTGTATCTTCGTTATTTCCGTATCCTGGGAAATGTTTAAGGCATGAATTAATTCCATTTTCATTAGCATACTCTATCATTTTCTTTATTAATTCACTTGTTTCAGTTGCATTTCTTCCAAATGTACGGTTATAAATAAAATCGTTTTCATTAGTAGATACGTCAGCTACGGGAGCTAAATTTAAATTAATTCCAATACTCTTTAATAGATTTGCTTTTTCTTTTTCAGTTTCTTTTAATAATTCTTCTTTCCCTGTTTCATAATAGTACTTAGGTGAATTGAATTTTTCATCTCTATATTCTTTAAATCTACTAATTCTAGTTACATATCCACCCTCTTCATCAGCAGCAAAAACTAACGGGTACTTACTTTTTTGATTGGCAGTATCTAATTCACTTTTCATAGATTCTTTTGTATGATCTTGAAAGTCTTTTGCAAATAATAAATATCCTCCCGGAGGTGTTTCTGTATATTTATTTGTATAATATTTATCATATGATACTAGAAATAGTTGACCTATTTTTTCTTCTATTGTCATTTTTGTAACTAGTTTGGATGCTTTTTTATATGAATCTTTAAAAATAGATTCTTTTATTTCGTTATCTTCTATATATTTTTTTTCTTCTTTCTTTTCTTTTTTAGTGGTACATCCCGTTATTGTTACTACTAATAATAGAAGAATCATTAATATGATTTTCTTTTTCACATTATCACCTATTTATTCATTATTTTTTTAAATTCATTAGGAGTTGGTATTTCAAATAAAATATCTTTTTTAATTTCTGGATAATACATTTTTAATCTATTAGCATGTAGATATAATCTACTTTCATTATCCTTTTCTCCATATTTTTTATCTCCTACTATAGGATTTCTTAATGTAGCAAATGCTACTCTTATTTGATTTTTTCTACCTGTTTCTATATTAATACTTACCATAGAATAATTATCAGTTTCTTTAATTACTTTATAGTTAGTAATTGCTTCTTTCGCGTCATCATCTTTAGAAACATATACTAAATTAGTTTTATTTTCTTTTAATCTTTGAATAATTTTATCTTCTTTATTCTTTAATTTGCCATGAACTACTGCTACATATTCACGTAGTGTTACAAATTCATTCCAATTTTCTTGAAGACGATTTTTTGTTTTTTCATCTTTTGCCAATACTACTATTCCACTAGTATCTTTATCTAATCTATGAACAATAAATACTCTAGCAAATTTATCTTTACTTACTAGGTATTCTCTAACTATGTGGAAAAGTGTTTTTTCTTTTTCTTTATCAGTTGCAATAGTTAGTAACCCACTTGGTTTATTTACTACAATAATGTGATTATCTTCAAACACTATATCAAATGGTAATTCTTTTTTATTCTTATTATCAGTATCTATTACAATATTCATACCTGGTAATAGTTTATAGTCAAATTGTGTCACTTTACTATTGTTTACATAAATAGAACCGTGAGTTAAATATTGCTTTACACGTTTTTTTGGCATATCCAAATTTTCATATAAGTAATTTAATAGTTTATCTTCTTTATTTACAATAATTTTCATAATAAAACTCCCTAATAAGAATTATACAATATTTTTTGTACATTAGACAAAAAAACTTAAGATATTTTACATCTTAAGCTTCATTTTCTTGTTCCTTTGACAATTTTTCATCTATGTGTTTTTTTATTTCATCTTGCTTTGTAAGTAGAAATTCAACCATTCCTTTATAATCATCATCTTTATATCCCATATATATTATTTTTTCAATGTCTTCATGATCAAATACTGCTACTTTATTAGCTTCTAATAATCCTGTAGGATATGGGCATCCTCCGTAATCATATACTTTCCCTTTTGATGCGTTTTCTGAAAATACAACATAACATGTGATCATCATTTTTGTTGGCAATTCTTTAAGTTTGACAACTGTGCCTATTGGCAAATATTTTTCTTCCATATAAAACTCCTCTATTCTTTAATATTATTTTATTACATTTCTTATAACTTTTTCAACACCATATTCATTATTTGTGGTTGTTTTTTTGTTAATTTCTTTTTTTAACCTATCACTCGAATTATCTACTATGTAACTATTTTTTATTTTTTTACATAATTCTATATCACTATCATTACCTGTGATTACTAAAATTTCATTTTCTTTTATATTATGTATTTCATTAATTGCACTTAATGCTATATATGAATTACATTTATTAGATATTATTTCTAGATATTTTTTATTATCTTTTTCAAATACTGATAGGTTACAATTTATATTCTCTATATTTATATTTACAAAATCTTCTATTTCTATTTTATAAATATCTTTATTTAATGTCTCATTATAACTATTTAATATACTATTCTCAGTATAATAATTTATAGTATAGTTTTTAAAACTATTATAAATCTTTTTTATATCGTTTTTAGCAATTTTCTGTTTATAAATGCATTTATTATTCAATACATCATATACATAACTACCATTTAAAGATATTATATAATCAACAAACGGAAAGTCTTTATTATACTCTAGTATTTCATTATAAAGTCCATTTGTTGAGACTGTGAATAATACTTTCTTATTTCTAATCCTATCTATTTCTAACATCGTAGAAGTAGGAATAGCTTCTTCATAATTAATTAAAGTATTATAAAAACTAGATACTACTATCCTTATCATTTATATTCCCCCTAAAATGATCATCTATCTTTCCTACTATTAGTATGATTATTGGAAGAGATATAGTAAATCCCGCAAGTACATCAGTCGGATAATGTACTCCCAAATATACTCTACTTATTCCTATTCCCAATATTAATATTAGTAATAATAATATTAGTATTGTTTTTAATAACTTATTTTTTACATTTTTATATACTAAGTATATTAATAATCCATATGTGGCAATCGCAATCATCGAATGACCTGATGGATATGAATAACCTTTTTCTTTTATTAATCTTATATGTTCCGGTCTTATTCTTCTTATAATATGTTTTAATCCTTGATTGGTTAATACTGTCGTTACTACTGTTAGAATTAGTTTATAAATATTTTCTTTTCCTAAGAATATTAGTAATACAAATACCATAATAATTATAGTAATAGTATCTCCAAACTTAGTTATTGTTTTAAATATGGTATCCAATAAATCATTTCTTAAACTAAATATATATTTATAGATAGTATCGTCAAATACTTTTGTATTATTAGTAATCATTAAAACAGTTATTAGGATAAATAATAAGAAGAAGATACCTGAGATAATATATCTTTTTTTCATTATTTCACCTACTTATTTAATGATTCTTTTACTTCCTTTTTATATACTTCTACACCAGGTTGATTAAATGGATTAACTCCAAATAATAATCCACTAAATGCAGCACTTAACATGAAGAAATATATTAATTCAGATAAGTTAGATTCATTTAACTCATCCAATTCTATTTCTATACATGGGGTGTTTCCTATAAAATGTGCTCTTTCTACAGATTCTTCTACTATATTATTGATTGTATGTAAATCATTATTATCGTACTTAATATAATGATTTGTTTTATCTATTTTAATAAATGTTTCAAATATAATTTTATTTCCTTCTTGAACAAATTGTCCTAGAGAATGTAAGTCTCTTGTATGTACCATAGATGTAGGATAAATTCCTACATTATTTTTACCTTCTGTTTCACCAAATAATTGTTTTAACCATTCTGTAAAATAATATAGATTTTCTTCATATACAGAGAAACATTCTACTTGTTTTTTATTATCAAATAATAGTTTTCTTACTACTGCATATTCAAATGCTTTATCGATAAATCTTTTTCCATCATAATATCCATCTACTATATCTTTTAAATTATGATTTAAGGCTAATGGCAATAAATGTGCTGGGGTCATGAATGAATATCTACCGCCAATATCACTTGGTATTTCAAATGAAATATATCCTACTTCATTTACTTCTTTTCTTAATGCACCATTTTCTTTATCTGTAGTGATGATAATTCTTCTTTTTACTTCTTCATTATTATATTTTCTTTTTAATAAATCTTTTAATAGATTGTATGTGATATTAGTTTCCATTGTAGTGCCACTCTTACTAATAACATTGATACAGAAGTTTTTATCTTTTAAGTACTCATATAATTCATCTAAATATTTACTAGATAAAGTAGTACCTGCATATATTACTTCAAAAGAATCATCGTTAAAGTATTTTGTGAATGCTTGGTGGAAAGAATAACTTCCTAAGAATGATCCACCTATTCCTATAACTACTAAACACTCAAAATTATTTTTAATATAATTAGATACTCTTTCAATATTATCTATTACATTTTTATCTATTTCATTAGTCCAACCAATCATATCTAATGAGTTTAATTTATCAATGTACTCATTTTTCTTACTATATAATTCGTTAAACTTATTTTCATCTATAAAAGGTTTTATATATGTTTTAAAATCGAATTTAATCATATTATCACCATCCTTAAATTTATTATAACACAAAAAAAGAAGATTAATCTTCTTTTTTCTCTCCATGAAATATTATTGCTTCATATAGAATATCTACTAGATGGTTTGAAGGTTCTATCTTGTATTTATCCATTATCTTATTAAATACATCATTACTATATTCTACATCTATATATGGATAGATTATTTCTTTCTTATTATTTAATTCTTTTAAATAATTAGGAGTATACTCTTCTTCCATTATAAGTATAGGTAAATCTTCTGCCCATCTTTTAAATTTTTCTATTATAAAGTAAATATTATCAACATATGTAAACATTTCTTTATCATAAGATATTATGTTTCTTAAATCTTCATTTTCGATAAGTTCATCTTTTACTCGATAATCAAATCTATCTAATAGTTTTATTCCATCTAATTTTAATGCACTTATCTGAGCAATAAATCCTTTATCAGAATCACTATGAGTAGGAATTATTTCTACTATAATATATTTGTCTTTATGTAAGTTCATATTACACCTCTATTTATGTATATTTACTATAACTTTATGTGTCTTTTTATCATTTTTTAAAGTGATTTCAGAAGATATTATTTCTTTGTCATCTAAGAATAATCCTTCTTTATTATTCTTAATCACTTCTATGTTATATGTAGTATCTTCATAATGATAAACTGCTTTATAACCATCCCAGGCAATTGGAATATTAGGTCTTACAATTAACTTGTTTCCATGTTTTTTAATACCTAATATTTCTTCTACTCCTACTCTATAAAACCATCCAGCTGAACCAGTATACCAAGTCCAACCACCACGACCAGCGAAGTGTTCTGAAGAATAAATATCAGCAGCTATTACATATGGTTCTACTTTATATTTATTAACAGCTTCTTCTTTCTGAGTTCTATTAATTGGATTGATCATTTGGTAGTAACGATATGCTCTATCAAAGTATCCAGCTTTTATTAAAGCCATTATATACCATGAAACTGAATGAGTATATTGTCCTCCATTTTCTCTTATACCTTTTGGATAATTCATAATATATCCTGGATTATTTAGACTTTTAGAGAATGCTGGAGTTAATAACTTAATAATCTTATTATTAGAATCTACTAATTGATCCTCTACAGAATTAATTAATTTTTCTTGTCGATCTTTTGGAGCCACCCCACTTAGAATAGCGAAACTCTGTGATAATAAATCAATCTTACATTCACTATTTTCATGCGAACCTAAAGGATCTCCATTATCAAAGAATGCACGTAAATAATATGATCCATCCCAAGTTTTCTTATTTAGATTATCTTTCAATTTTTCATTAAACTCAGAATATTTTGTCGAATCAAAATTCTTATCATATTCTTTCATCATCTTAGTAAATTTATCAATAATTCCATACAAGAAGAATCCTAACCAAACACTTTCTCCTTTTCCTTTTATACCAACTCTATTCATTCCATCATTCCAATCTCCTCCACCCATAAGTGGTATTTTATGAGACCCTAATGATTTCATTGATAATTCAATAGATTTAATACAGTGTTCTAAAAGTGATTCATGTTTGTTTGAATAGTTAAATACAATGCCTTTTTCATTTTCATAATCACTTAATTTTTCACCTTGAATATATGGTACTTGTTCGGAAAGAATGTCAAAGTCTTTTGTTCTATCCAAATAATGAAGTGTAGCATATACTAACCATAGATAATCATCTTTATATCTACTTCTAAGACCAAAATGGTTTTTCTCATGCCACCAATGAAGTACATCTCCTTCACTAAATTGATGAGAAGCATTAATTAATATTTGATTCCTTGTATATTCAGGTCTTACTAAACATATATTCATGGCATCTTGAAGTTGATCTCGATAACCAAATGCTCCACTTACTTGATAGAATCCTGCTTTAGCCCCTATTCTTGAAGATATTGTTTGATACAAATACCAACCATTAATGACATAATCAAAGCTTTGATCAGGTGTTTTTACCTGAATAGTACTTAACGTATTATTCCATGATTCTTTAACATTCTTTAATTCTTTCTTACAATTACTAATATTAGTATATTTCTTTATTAATTCAATATTTTCATCATCACTTAAACTACATCCTAAGGCAAATACTATTTCTTTTTCTTCATCAGGTTTTAAAGTAACATCAAAGTTTATGCTCTTTATTAACATCTTATTACATTCAGCATATTTTATCTTTTCAGATGAAGTCATAAATACGTTAACATCACTGTAATTGATACTATAGACATTACGTAATTTTAAGTAATTATCATCACCCATAAATTCAGATAAAATATGTCTAGTAGTTTTTTCTTCAAAGTTACCAAAAGTTGGTTTTATGAAGTATTCTACATTTATAGTAGATTCTTTCTTTTCTTTATTAGATAACTTTAGTAAATATATTTTTACATTATCTTCTTTAGCTACAAATTCAGTTACTGAATGAGAAAGTTTTTTTGTTTCACTTTCTAATATACTATAACCAAATCCATGAGTGCATTTTTCAGGATTAAATATTTCATTATTAAATTTAAATCCTTCACTTTTATCATTAGTAACTATTTCATTACTCCATGAAGATATTTTAAATTCGCCTGAATTATAAGCATATGTATATCCACAACCATTATTGGTAATAATAGTACCAAAAGTTTTATTAGATATGACATTTGACCATGGTGTTGGAGTGTTTTTATTATAAATAACATATTCACTACCATTATTTTTAAATCCACCATAACCATTATCACATGTTAGTTTTTCTTTATCTTTTATTTTGATATTTTCTTCTAATTCATATGTTGGATAATCACTAACCTTATTCTTAGTTTGTAATTCTTCTACTGCTTCTTTTAAACTAATATGGTTTTCTACTACAAATCTAAGTCTTGGAACTACATTTAATAAACTTATATCTTCTCTTGTTAGAGTCGATCCATCTATCACTGTTACAGCACCTGGAGTATGATAAAAACTATTCAATGTATAAATTCTATATAATTCATCATCTATTTGTTTCTTTATTAAATCTTTATAATTACCATTTTCATTATTAATGATAACTACATCTACAAATATTGATTTTGTCTTGTAGTATTCAAATGTTTTTAATATTTCTTTAACAAAACTTATATCACTAATATCACTTATTTCTACAGTAATAATTGGTCTATCTCCACTAACTCCAAACTTCCATAATCCTGTTTGAGATAATGCATTTTTTCTTAAGAAATCCATTCTTTCTTCTGTTACAGAAAGTTTTGTTGTCTGATACAAGTAATTCAACATAATATTATAAGTTCTCATATTTTCCCCAGTAATATTCATGTTCTTTGTATCAGAAACATTCATTAATGTAGATATTTCATAAGCTTTTTCTAGATTATATACATTATCATAATATTTAATTATTTCATTAATTTGTTCTTTACTTCTACCAAATCCTACAAGTAAATATACTGACTTAGAAGAATTTGCAGGTACCATTATTTTATTTCTTAATGATAATACTGGATCAAGATTTTCTCCACTATAATTACTTAATTCAGCATTTAATTCTTGTGATGTACCTACAGTATTACCTCTACCAATAAAGTTACTTCTTTCTGTTTCATATGTATATTTATCTAATGGATTTTCTATTATTAATCTTGTTACCATATAACTATTAACAGGAGAATCTCCACGAGACTTTCTTTTAGCTATTAAGCTATTAGTATCTTTATTATATTCAGTTTTAATAAACATATTATTAAATACTTTATGACTTACATCATCCATATTTTCAGATAGAATTGGTTCGGTATAACTTGTTAATTCTAATTCTTTATCTTCATCAGATTCATTTTTAAATGTAATCTTTCTTATCTCAGCATGATGATTTCTACATACAACTATTTCTGTTTTAGTAGTAATCATATCATCTCTTCTTAAGTATTTAATTTTATCTGAAGCAAATACTACTTCATACTTATCAGGTTTTATATTCATTGGTGCATATGTATTAGACCAAATATAATTATTCTTAATATCCTTTGCGAATAGGAATATACCATATTCTTGTTCTGTTACTTTACGATATCTATTTAATTGAAGTGTTCTATATCTTGAGAATGAATTACCTCTATCATTCATTAATAAACAATATTTTCTATTAGATAGAACTGATACTTCTGGTAAATATGAAATATAATTAAATGATCTAATATCATTTTGAATTGTTTCTTTAGCATAATCATATTTCTTATATTTAGCCATTTTTAAATCTATACTAGATTTGATTTGTACTTTTTCTTTTAATAATATTTCAAATGTTTTTATATTAACATTTGAATGGAAATAATCTTTTATAATATCTTTCTTTAAATAGTTAGTTATTCCTAATAGAATCATACCTTGGTGGTGTGCAAAATATGATTTTACTACACCTTTATTATCATAATCATAAGCTTCATATAATCCATAGATTGATTCCATATCTAATTCTTTAAATTTTCTTATATTTTCATATACATCTTCAGGATATATTTCCATAGCCATAATAGATGCATATGGTGAAAGTACTATTCTATTTTCTTTATCTTCTTTTGCTTTTAAATATGGAGTTGAGAATGCTTTATACTTATAATTTAATGAATTATCTAATTCGTTATAAGCAGATTCACTAATTCCCCAAGGTAAATGTTTATCCACTTTATTCATGAAATCTTTTTGACAGAATACGGCAAAGTTATATGATTCATCCAATAAAGTATTAGGATAATTTTTCATAAATAAGAATGGCATAAAGTATTCAAAAGAAGTACCACTCCATGAGATTAATCCTTTATGTTTTTTATATGTAGTAAGTGATTTATCTAAGCTAAACCAATGTTTACTTGAAACATCTCCTAGAGCTATAGCAAGATAACTTGTTAGACGTGATTCTGAAGCAAACTTATTATAATTATAAATAGATAATCTTCCTTCATCTTCATCATAACCTATACTAAATACTTCTTTCTTAGAATATAGTTTTTTGAAGTTACTATTTTTTATTAATCTATCACATAACTTAGTTAATTTTTCTTCATTAAATCTGTTTAAGAATTCTCTTGTAACTATTAAAGAAGCTACTAAATTTCCTGAATCTACTGTTGAGATAAAGTTTGGTCTTAAGACTTTTTTCGTTTTGATATCATACCAGTTATATAAATGGCCATGCCATTTTTTTAATGAATCAATACTTTCTAATATGTTTTTTATTAGATTAATTGCTTTATCTTTTTCAATAAATTTTAATTCGAAGGCACTAATTATACTAGTCAACGAATAACCTATCGCTGTTGGAGAAGTTCTCATATCTAATCTTTCTTCTCTATTTTCTTGGTAGTTATCTGGAATTAGATAATTATATTCTTCTCGAATATTATCTTCAAAATACTTCCAAGTTTTATAAGCAATGTCTTCTATTTCTTCAATCTTTTTATCTTTTAATTCTACTTCTCTATGATCTATATCTTTACTTACTAAGTATAAAACAAATGGTGCACTTATAAAGATAATAGCTATTAGTAATGCGATATAATTATGAGTAAGATATGTTATTCCTATAAATGCTAAAGAAGTAAGTATGTTAAACCAAAAGTTTTTAATATAACTACCTAGATTGTTATGGGCACTTTTAGCCACTTCTTCTGCAGTTACCCAATTTAGTAAATTCTTATGAGATATCAGTAATCTATATAGTGATTTAGTAAATGCTGCCATATATAGTTTTGTATAATATGGGATACATGCAAACATTATGTATGATCTTAATAATAATGATTTAAATCCAAAATATAGGTTTTTGTAATATATTTGTTTTTCATTTTTTGCTTTTCTACTCATTTTACTTCTTAAGAAGAATATCATAGAGATAGCTATTTCTAATGCTACAAATGAAACCCAAAATAGTGATTTTTTAAAACTTCCAGTAAATGCTACTAATAAAATTAATAATAGCATTGGATTTAAAAACATTCTTATGATATTATCTAATATTTTATATTTACCTAGTAGGTTAATTGGATTTTTAACTTTCTTATTATCTTTATTTCTTACTTTAGAAAATAACCATCCAATTATTTGTGTATCTCCTCTAGCCCATCTAGATTGTCTTGTGACATCTACTAAGAACTTAGATGGAAAATCATCGATTAATTCAATATCTGATACATAACCGCATCTTAAATAATTACCTTCAAGTAAATCATGTGAAAGTATTAAATTATCTTTAAATGCATCACTTAATACTTTATCAAACACTTCTAAATCATATATACCTTTACCTACAAAGCTGCCTTCTCCAAAAGAATCTTGATATGTATTAGGTGTCATATATGAATATGTATCAAATCCACCTATTCCTGCGAATATTTGGCTATATAAACTTCTATTAGTTGCCTCTATATCAACACTAACTCTAGGTTGCATAATACCATAACCTTTAATAACCTTAGTGTTATTTTTATTAAGCACTGGTTTATTTAGAGGATGTGCCATAGCTCCAACTAGGTTCAAGGCTGAGTTTAATACTAATTTGGTATCTGTATCTAAAGTAATTACATATTTAATATCTAATTCACTATTTAATGTATTTGCATGAAAATACTTTTTATCATTAAATTTTTTACCTAATAATATTTTATTAAAATGAAGTAAAGCTCCTCTTTTTCTTTCATATCCTAAGAATGCATTTTCTCCTTCATGCCATACTCTTTTACGATATAAGAAATAGAATAATTCTTTTCCATATTTTTCATTTAACTTTTTAGCATATTCTATACCAAAATCAGTTATTTCTTTATCATAATCTTCTACTTCATTTTGACTAGCTTTAGCATCTCCTAATAGTGTGAAATATAAATTGTCTGATTTATTGATAATATAGAATGTTTCTAATGTATCAAACATTTCCTTAATTTTATCAGTATTATAAATTATTGTAGGAATTACTACCATTGTTTTAGATTCTTCAGGTATTCCTTTTGAATAATCTAATTTAGGAATAAATTTTATTTTTACACTATTATTTAGTATTTCATTTACAATTTGAACTACTAATTGACTAATAGGTATAAATATCATTAAGAAACTTAGTATTACATATTTAGTAAAATGATGTGATAAGTAATATCCAGCTATAGATGTTAGGATTAGAATAATAAGTATATATAATATTAATTTAAATGTATTATTCTTTTCTTTAAATAATTTAAATCCAATATGTTCATCTTTGTTAAAATGTTTTTCTAAATATTGATATTCATGAAGATGTTCTTTTTTGGATAATTTTACTATTCTTTCACGATATACCACTTTAGATTCTGCTGTCATATTTTTATACACAGGATCTGTTAATAAAAGTTTTTCACATAATGATACTTTGTCAAATAAATCATCTAACGAATATTCATTAAATTCTTTTAAATCACTAAATATATTAGATATTAAAATATCATTATCTATTTTTCTTTGATATTCTTCATTTATTAATTCTTTTAAACTTATATTTTTATTTTCAAGGAATGTATATAAATCTTTAAATAATTCTGTACTTCCTTCACTTACTTTGTTTATCTTACTATTTATTTCAAAGATATAATTAGGATTTTTTGATACATCAAAATCTTCAGATAAAAAGTCTTCTAATTTTACTAATGTATTACTCTTAATTATAGTTTTTACTTTATCTTTATTAAGAAGTATTTGCTCTTCTATTTTTGTTAGTTCATATAATCTTTCAGTATATATAAATATAAGTGTAGGAAATATTAAAGATAATTCTTTATAGGTAAGTACTCTATTAGTTTCTTTTTGATATGATTTTAATTCATCTACTAAGTATTTAAAATCAATATTATAGTTTTTGGCTGTAACTATATTTTTTAGAAAAAGATAATTACTACTAATTGTTTTATAATTTTTATTTATTTCTTTTTTTGAATTTAAAATATTATTTTTATGTTCAACTAATAAATAATAGTTATCAATTAACCATTCATTTGTTATTTCTACGTATTCATGATTTTTAGTTTTTTCTACTAAATAATTATAGTATTTTGTGATGTTTTCAAATTCATCAAAGAATTTATTTATTATCTTTTTCATAGGCCTACTCTCCTTATACAAAGTATATCATATTTTATGTTTAATAACTATATTTAAAGCACAAAAAAACTCAGAATTTCTGAGTTATTTTATAATGGCGGAGCAGGCGAGATTTGAACTCGCGCACCAGTATTCCCGGTCTACACCCTTAGCAGGGGCGCCTCTTCAGCCAACTTGAGTACTACTCCATTTGCGTCCGCATATATATTATTACATAAATGGTGTTTTATTGTCAAGAAAAAGAACAGGAAGTTTTCCTTATATTTGGTAGATGGTCACAGGTTTATAATAATGTTAATCAGGGGTCTTGGGGCGCATAAAAAAACACCTGCTGGTGTTTATTTCCTAATGGTGACGAGTATGGAATTCGAATCCATGAATGCTGCCGTGAAAGGGCAGTGTGTTAAGCCACTTCACCAACTCGCCAAATAAAAATGGCGCCCCAACTAGGACTTGAACCTAGGACCCCTTGATTAACAGTCAAGTGCTCTAACCAGCTGAGCTATTGAGGCATTTAAATGGTGGACCTGACAGGACTTGAACCTGTGACCCCACGCTTATCAAGCGTGTGCTCTAACCAACTGAGCTACAGGTCCATTTCTTTCGGTACTTCATTAGTTTACTATAATATTACGTTTTTTGCAAGAAGAAAATGTATTTTTTATACACTTTTTTCGACTGCAATAATAGAATACTATAAAAAAATGATTTAAGTCAAGAATTTTTTATAAAAAAACACTTGTAAATATCTTAAATTTACGTTAAAATATATTTGCTATTTGTAAATGGGCTGTTAGCTCAGTTGGTAGAGCAACTGACTCTTAATCAGTGGGTCTAGGGTTCGAATCCCTAACAGCCCACCATTTTACAAATAAAAAGAACTTATTTAAGTTCTTTTTTTATTTTTTCTATCAATGAATCTATTTGCTTTTCTATATCTTTTTCTGTATTAATTGTATAAAATATTTTTTCACGTGGAATTTGTTTTTGTTTCTTTAATTCTAAATATTTATAGTAATCTATTTCAGTAGCACGAGAATAATTATCTGTTTGTCCAAAAGTTTTCTTTCTCTTTTCTATTCTTCTTAATATTTCTTCTTCACTACACGTCAATTCTATAAATAATAATTTGGCATTATACTTTTCGTAATTATCAATAGCCATTTCCCAGTGAAATTCAATATTAGCATCAACTATATGACTTGTTTTATTTTGCAGTAAATAAACAGTTCTATCATATGCCATTTTTTTAATATCTGGTTCATACTCTTCATTGTTAAATCCTAGTTCATCATATAATCTTCTTATTTCATCATTTGCCATTACATCAATACCTAATTTTTTTGACAATATTTTTGACACTGTAGATTTACCAAAACCAGGTCCTGCGATAAATGTTATTCCTATGATAGGATTGCTTTCTTTTATTTTTATCTTAGAAATTAGTTTTTCTAAAATTAAATCATATGAGTATTCTTTCATATATTACAAAAAAGAAAAATTATCTTAATTTTCCTTTCATACCTTTCATTCCTTTTACTCCATGATTTGCTGCAAATCCAGCTAGGATATTTGATTCAAATGAATGTGTTTTACTTACTCTCTTTTTATAATCTTTAATTCCAATTTGAATCATATCATCTAATACTTGAGTAAAATTAATATCTTTAGCATCCCATAGATAGAAAGCTAAGCTTCCTGGGATTGAGTTAATTTCATTAATATAAACTTTTTTAGTCTTTTCATCTACTAAGAAGTCAATTCTTGAGTTACCACTTGAACCTAATGCTTTGAATGCTTTCATAGCAATTTCTTCTATTTCTTTTTGCATCTTAGGATCTAAGTCTGCAGGTAATTTACGATTAGCTGATGCCATTCCTTTGCTTGTTGTTTTAACAGCTCCTTTTTTGAATCCTTTTAATTTACCTTTTACATTTCCAATATATTTATCTTGGAATGTTAAGAAGTGATTACCTGAGAACACTTCTTCAATTGCACTTACTTTTTGATTTTCGTAGTTACCCATTACAGCAATATTTACTTCTTTTAAGTTTTGAACAACTTCTTCTACTATAATCTTAGTATCATATTGTACTGCTTCGTCTATACCTTCTTTTAGGCTATTAACATCATCGCAGAAACTAATACCTACACTTGATCCTGTAGTAGCTGGCTTTACTATTAATGGATATTTTAATCCTTTAATCTTATCTAATACACTATCTTTATCTTGTCTATAATCAGTATCATAGAACCAAACATATTTAGTCATTGGAAGTTCTGCTTCTTTCCAAATGTCTTTCATTATAGTTTTATCTTGTCCAGCAACTGAACCATAAACATTGCTTCCTACAAATGGAATACCTATTGTTTGAAGATATCCTTGAAGAACACCATCTTCTACGTTAGTACCATGAACAATTGGGAATGCGATATCTAATTCTTTTACTGTTCCCTTAAATAAACCTTTTTTCTTTTGTAGTACATAACTTCCGTCTTTATAATATAAAACTACATTAGTACTATATCTTTTAATTAAGTTTAAATCTTGATATACTTCAATATCTTTCAACATATCTCCTGTATACCATTCTCTATCTTTTGTAATATATATTGGGATGATTTCATATTTTTCCTCATCCATTTTATTCATAGCTTGAATTGCAGTAATGATACTTACTTCATGTTCAACGCTTTCTCCACCAAAAATTACTCCTACTCTAATTCTCATAATTACACTCTCCTATTTCTCATTATATGTATCTGGTAAATCATTTTCAAATAATGCATATACTTCTTTATTATTAGCCTTAGCAAGATTACTAATATAAGGATATGCTTCTCTAACATCATTAAATACAATTATTTTATCTTTGTCAAATTTCTTTTCTAATAATCCTTCTTTTATTGGTTTAGTTTTCTTTTCACCTATAAGCAATACATAGTCAGCAACTTCTGCTATTTGAGTACCAAATACTTTGTTGTACTCATCTTCTTTATCACCAAGTTCAATCATTCCCGGTGTTACTACCACCTTAACTCCTGGCATCATTCCTAATACCTTACAAGCATTTTCAGCACCTGTTGGATTAGAATTATATGCATCATCTATCATAGTAAAGTTACCAAGTTTTTTAATTTCTAATCTGTGTTCTATTGGTCTTACTCCAGCTACTGCTTTTTGAAGCGACTCCATATCAATACCAAATTCTATTCCACAAGCTATTCCTGCAAGTATATTATATACATTGTGATTACCCAATAGTTTAGTTTCAAATTTATATTTATTTTTATCATCTTTTAATACTACATCAAAACTAGTACCTTTAGAAGAACACTTAATATTAGTAGCACGAACGTCTGCTGCTTGGTTATCTATACCTATCCAAATGATTCTAACATTATTTTTTAATTTATATGATACTTGTAGAGGATCATCTCCATTAAGTATTCCAAATCCATCACTTGGAAGACTTTCAATAAGTTCAAATTTACCTTTTTGAATATTCTCTTGTGATCCAAATGTTTCAAGATGTGCTGTACCTATTCTAGTTAAAATACCATATTTAGGTTTAACTAATTTACATAGTCTTCTAATTTCACCTTTTACATAGGCACCCATCTCAGCTATAAATATATCAGTGAACTTATCCATGTGATTATTTACTGTCATTATAAGTCCATTAAATGTATTTAAATTCTTAGGTGTAGGTAGTGCATTATATTTAATATTTAAAATATCACTTAATATATTTTTACTACTTGTTTTACCATAACTACCTGTGATACCTATTATCTTTAAATTACTCATAGATTTAATTTTTCTTTGGGCTTTAGTTTTATAATGTAGGTATACACATTTTTCTATAGGCGTATTTATAATCATAGCTATAAATACTACAAATGCATTTAAATATACCATTATACATAATACTAATACCATTGATAGCAAGTTATATAATACTAAGAAGACTATTGGTATTAAGTAAAGAATTGTAGTTGTAAATATTAATCTTTTTACTCTCGCAGTTATTACTAATTTCTTTTTATTTTGATCTGTTAAAATTAGTTTTTTCCAAGTTAATCCGCTTACTAAGAATACTATTGAGATAACTATTATTGTAGCCATTAATAATATATTAGTATCTATTTTTATAAACATGGCTATTATTGTTATTAGAACTGTAATTATTTCAATACTTAAAAATTCTTTATTGTTTTTTATTATCCATCTGATATATCTATTATTTTCATTATATAAATTTTGTTGTAGCATATGTAAATGTCTTTTAGATTTATATATATTTACAAATAATAGTGAAATAAGAAATATTATATTTACCAATATCATATTATTCCTCCTATATAAAGTTATTTAATATAGTAATTACTCTAGCTAAATTTTCTAAATAAGCATAGTGAGTTCCAGGTAATATTATTAGAGCTGCATCCATCATTATGCTTTCTAATTCTTTTGCTTCACTTACCGGAGCTTCTATATCTTGTTCACCCCAAATCAATAATGTTGGTTCTTCTATTTCTCTAGCATATTTAGATAAATCTTCATTTACTACTTCTACTAATGTTTCTCTCATTATTGGGCTAGCTGCTTTATAGTCACGTGATCCAATATATTGTTTCATGAATTCACCTATCTTATTCATTCCAGGTAATTTCTTTAATCTTTTTAAAATTCTTACCTTTAATGGTAATTCTTCTTGAACTCTAATACATGGGCTTCCAAATAATACTAACTTTTCTATTGGATTTCGTGAAGAGAATCTAATTGCTACTCTACCCCCAAATGAATGCCCCATAACTATTGGCTTTTTAATACCAACTTGTTTTGTAAATTCTTCTAACATTAAAGAATATTTATCTATTGTCCATTTTTCTTTTGGTTCATCACTTTGTCCAAATCCTGGAAAATCTATTATTGTGATTCTAAATCTATCGCAAAAAGCATCACCTAGTGGTTTCATCATTTCTATGTTTTGTCCCCAACCATGTAAAAGTAAAATATCTTTACCTTTACCATATTGTATGTAGTTGACATTTAATCCTTGCACTTTTATTTGCATAAAATCACTCCGATTTTATTATATCATAATATTTTTAAATGATTATAATAAATAGTATTACTTTACATATTTTACAATAAAAAAGAACTATTATTTAGTCCTTTCTATTTTATAAAAATTATATTCGTCATTGCTACCAAGTTTAAAAGTGAATTCATATGTATTCAACTTAGAACCATACTTACCAGTTACTTCTTCTAATGATACTTCACCATCTTTTAGTTTAACTGTACCCACTCTAGTAGTTTTATCTTGATTAGTATAAATAATAGCGCTTATACCAGAATATTCTACATAAAATACTTTTCTAGTTACAACTACTAAATCATCTTGTAATTTAGTTTTTATGTTTCTAGCTAAATATTCACTCTTATGATCATTATTAGTAACTGAAGCTATATATTTATATACTTTGTTTGTTTCATCATAAGTTATATTTATATTTTCTCCAAAATTTAATTTATTATTAGGTTTATATTTTATTGCTTTACCAAATATTTTTTCATATCTATTTTTTACTATTTCATTAGATATTGTTTGTTCAGTATTAGATCTTACTAAATCTGAATACATTGAAACATATATAGCTGCTTCTTTATCAAAGTCTCTAGCTTCTATTATTTTAGTACTATAAATATAACCTAAATATTTAGAATCATTAGTAGAGAATGCTTTATCAAATTTACTTAGTATATCTCCTACTCCATACATTTTATTAACATCTATACTTACATCATTTATTACTGTAATATATTCTTGTTCTGAGTCATCTTTAGCAAAGAATTTATCATAAACAATATATCCTACTGTAGCCAATGATATAAGTGATAATATAACTATAGTTATTATGAATCCCTTTTTATTCTCCATAAAAGTCTCTCCTATTCTTCTTAATTATATTATTTTTTTTAAATTAATACAATAAAAACAATTGCATTTTTATATATACATCATTATAATATTAAACCAAACAAAGGAGAATATTATATGAGTATGAAATATGAAGTAACAGAAGGAAATGTAAAGAAGATTTATTCTATTCATTTTGATAAAAAAGAATTAACTGATGTATTAAATCAGGTATGTAGAGAAGCTTGCTATAAAGTCAAAGACGATAGACATGGTATGCCAAGCGGTGCAAAATATGAAGGAAATGAGATTATATCTGGAGCAGAATTACCAAATGGTGATCCAATGTTTATAAATATTAACAAGATATATACATATACATCAGGTGGTCCTCAAAGTTATCATGACGATTCTGTAGGAATAGATGGAGTAAAAGTAATTGTGCCTGGATTAGCATACATTCTAGCTGATATTCTTACTAATGAAAACGCAGATTTGCAAGCATTCTTAAATTATGAAAAAAGTACTGATTTAATCTCAATTGATGAAAAAATATCTGTGCTTAGTGATGAGATAGACGAATGTAGTAATATGAACTATGATAAAAAAATTCAGTTACTAGAAACAATGAAAACATTATGCGAAAAAAATGGAAAAAATCAATTCATCAATGCAGACTTATTAAGGTTATATTACGAAAAGGCTTGTTCAATCATTGAATTACATCTTGAAGAAGAAATAATAACGGAAAAGAAATGTGATGAGAAAGTTAAATTAAAAGATTTTTTAGAGAGTCGAAATAATAAATAAAAAAGAGATAATCATCTCTTTTTTATTTTTTTAAATATTTTATAAACATTTTACTAGCGAATGTTAATGATACTGATTTATTAGTAGCCAAATATATATTTATATTTGGTATTTTTTTATTTATATTTAGTTCTTTTAAATTACTAAAGTTTCTTTTAGCTAAATCAATGATTGAGAATCCTATACCTAAACCTATATTAGTAAATTCAGTTATTAAGTCTTGACTTACTACTTCCATACTAGGAATTAATTTAACATTGTTTTCTAATGCAATATGATCTAATAATTTTCTACTATTTGATTCAGATTTTTGAAGAATTAATGGATAATTATTTAAATCTTCAAAACTATTAATATTATCTTTATAAAATTCATCATTATATATAAATCCTTGCTTTAATTCTTTTATTTTTTCTAAACTTAAATTTGTTTCTTTAATATTGCTTTCATTATATATAACTAAGTCTAATTTACCTAGTTTTAAATCATTTATTAGATTACTAGTTAAATCGTTTGTAATATTTATATTAATATTAGGATAATCTTTATGAAAGTCTTTTAATACATCCATTATTATTAATTTAGTTAAAGTAGCAGAACATCCTATTTTTATTTCTCCTTTAGATAAATCTTTGAATGAAGTAAATTCGTTTTCTGCATTATTGATTAATTCAAGAGCTCCTTTTACATATTCATAAAACATCTTACCCTCTTCAGTTAATTCCATACCTTTATTACTTCTTAGAAATAAAGCTCCTCCTAATTGGTCTTCTAGTTTTTTTATTGATTGCGATATGGCTGGTTGAGATATATGTAGTTCTTCACTAGCTCTAGTCATATGATTATTTTTAGCTACTACATAAAATATTCTATATAATTCTAAGTCTATATTCATTATAAGCCCTCCTTATCGATATTATAACATATATATATTTTACTTATCAACAAAAACATCATAAAATCGTAAGTGAAAGGAAGAGATAATATGGATAAAAAATTATATAAAGAATTAAGAGAAAAACAAAAATATTATAGTGAAGCATATTCTAATCATAGTAAATTAAGTAATTTTATAAAGAATTATGAAACTTTTTTTGAAGAAGAAAAAAGTATTGATGCTTTAAAAAAAATAAAGGAATATATTAAATCATTATGGGAAAGTGTAAGAAAGACTAATGATGATATACGAAGAATTAAACGTGATCTTAGAAATACTTGTGATCATGAGGTAGTAGTTTATTGGGAACATGTAATTGGTAATGAATGTCTTGTATGTGGAAATGATGTAAATACAGATAGTGAAAAAAACAAGAATATAAAACTAATAATAGAAAAATTAGATAGTTATGAATATCGTGATATATTAAAAAAACTTTGTGATGAACTTATAGATACTGATCAAGATGTTACTGAAGGTGTTTTAGAAAAAGTACGAGAAATCAACGATAAGAAAGTAATTATTCGTAGGAGGTAAATATGAAAAAGAAAGAAATTATGGCATTTATGGATGCACAAATTATTTTAGATAAAAAAGATACTTTATCTAATGATAGAATGTATAGTTCAAGTTATGCAGCATTACTAATGGAAGACGGCAAACTTGTTCCTGATAATATTCCAGAATTAAAAGAAGAATTAAATACTCTTAGAGACGAAATGATAAGAACTTCTAAGAAAGCTAAAGAAGCTCAAGAACTTATAAAAAGTATTAAATGTACTCATGATGTAAGACTTACTGATTATGGTTTGGGAGATATTCATTATTGTGTATTCTGTGGAGAAAGAATTTATGGAGAAAACTATTATAGCTGGGGATTTTCTCGATATAGAAATGCTCATTGTGTTAATCTAGTTGACCATAATCAATCTGAAGCTGATATTTATGGAGGCTATACTTTAAAACAAGCTTTTAAAATTATTAAGGATATTATTAAGGATAAAGATGATGAAGATGAAATTGATTTAGTTGAAGAATTTAGTAAACTTAATCTTTCTCAATGTGAAATTAATAATAAAAAAGTATATCCTGAGACATTTATTATGATTATTGGTGGAACTAATACCTATAAGTTTTCTCATGACGTATTTGTTACTAGAGCCAAATTAGAAATTTCAAAAACAATTTGTGATTTCTTTGCAGGTCAATTAGATACAAAAGTATTATTAATTGATAATCCTGATATCACAAAACAAATTAAAGAAATTCGTGATTTAGAAATAAAATCTTATTCTTCAAAGAAAGAGTTAAATCATATATTAAAAGAATATAAACAAGATTTCAAATTAATAATTGATATTTCAGAATTATTTGCCTATAGGATTAAATCTAATAAAGTTACAGCAAAAGAAGTAGATTTAAAATTAAAAGAAAAATATCCAAATGCTAAAATAATCAAAATTAAGAATTTTAATAAGCATAGTATGAGTGAAATAGAAACTTATTTAAATAAAAATATAGAAGATTTTGCATATCATGATGAAAAGTATTACTTCTCTGATGAAGGAAAATGTAAATCCACTTCTGAAGAAAAGGCTTTTCAAAAAATTAAATCAAAAATGTAGGAGGAATTAATATGAAAAATATAAATATTGTTATAGGAATAACTGGAGGAATTGCTGCTTATAAAGCATGTGGTATAGTTAGTTATTTAAAAAGCGAAGGAGCTAATGTAGATGTAATTATGACAAAGAATGCTTGTGAATTTATTACTCCATTAACGCTGGAAACTTTATCAGGAAATAAAGTTATAACTGATATGTTTGAAAGACCTGATCATAGAGAAGTTGAACATATTAGTTTAGCTAGAAAAGCAGATTTATTCTTAATAGTACCAGCAACAGCTAATATATTAGGTAAAGTTGCTAATGGAATTGCTGATGATATGTTATCCACTACTATTATGGCTACTAAAGCACCTGTAGTATTTGCACCAGCTATGAATGATGGAATGTATAGTAACCCTATCGTTCAAGATAATATTAAGAAATTAAGAGATTATGGTTATAAATTTATTGAACCAGCTACTGGGCATCTTGCTTGTGGGTATGATGGTAAAGGTAAATTAGCTAAAAACGAAGACATAATTGATTATGTAAAAGTATTAGTAAAGGAGAAAAAATAATATGAAAAAAATTGTTATAACTGCTGGAGGAACCAGTGAAAGAATTGATAATGTTAGAAAGATTACTAATTCATCTAGTGGAAAGTTAGGAATGACTATAGCTAATGAATTATTGAAAAGAGATGATGTATTTATTTATTACATCTGTACTAAAGGTGCATTTAGACCTGATGATGAAAGAGTTAAAATTATAGAAATTGAAGGAACTATGGATTTAAAAAGAGAAGTTGAAAATGTTTTAACTAATGAATCAATTGACTATTTCATCCATTCAATGGCTGTATCTGATTATATGAAAGATTATGCTACTACAATTGATAAGATTAAATATAGTATTATACATAATGATGATGTTGATGAAGCATTTCGTCACATTGAAGTTATCGAGGGTAATAAACTATCTTCTAGTGAGAATAGTCTAGTTATAGTACTTAGACCTACTCCAAAAATTATTTCTTTGATTAAGAAATTAAGTCCTAAAACTTTCTTAGTTGGATTCAAACTATTAGATGGAGTATCTAAAGAAGAATTGATTGATGTAGCTAAAAAATTAAGAAATAAAAACAAATGTGATTTAGTAGTAGCCAATGATTTATCTACTATTAGAGAAGGTAATCATACTGCTTATATTATTGATACAAAAGATAATATAGAGGAAGCAAATGGTAAAGAAGATATTGCTAAAAAATTAGTAAGGAGGTTTAATTATGAATAAAAAAATATTAATTGTAGGTGGTAATTGGGATTTAGATAAAGGAAAAGAATCTGGATTTATCAGAAAGTTTTATGAAGAATTTTCTAAATATAGTGATGAAGTTACATGCTTAAATGGTGGTAATTATAATGATCTAGAAAGTGTTTTAAAATCTGTTAGAAATTATGGCGTAGTTTGTTGGTTTGCACATGTAGATAATTCTTTACCTAAAGTAAGAGATGTTAAAGCTATTAATCCATATGCTATCTTTATTGGAGCAAAAAGAAATGATAATAACAAATATCCTTTTGTTGAAGTATTAAATAAAGCAATTAAAGAAAGGCATAATCTTTCAATTGAATTTTCAAAACAAGATAATGGTGTATTCAAATCTCTTTTAACAGATCCTTTAGGTGTTAAATGGTATGAGGGAACAAGTATTCCTGATTTAGTAGAACATATTTATAAAAGACTTGTTTTTCTCCAAACCATCAGAAGACAACATACCTATTCTATTGAAGGAGATATTGAAATTCCTAATGATCATGAGTTCTTTGAATTTGTAAAAGAATCAGCTGAGACTTTTCATAAAACAATTGATCATTCTGAAGGTGTCACAAGATTTATGGGAAATGCTTCTTTTAGAGGAGATGGTTACATCTATGTTTCTAAAAGAGATGTAGATAAGAGTAAAATTGATAAAGATAATTTTGTAGCATGCAGATTAGATAATGGATTATTACGTTACTATGGAATTAATAAAGCATCTAAAGATGCAATTACTCAGGCGCATCTATATACTTCGTTTCCTAGAATCAATTATATGATTCATTCTCATTGCTATGTAGAAGATGGAAAATATACTGAAATGCCTGTACCATGTGGTTCATTAAATGAGATTGATGAAATTGATGAAGTAATTCAAAAAGAATATAATGGTAATTATAATTTACCAGCATATAGAATTAATTATTTAGGACATGGATGTTTATTACTTGCAGATTCTGTTGCCAATTTAAAAACAGCATCATTTATTCCTAGACAATTTCCAGAAGAATTAAAGAATGTTGAAGAGATTCTTGATAGAGGTTTCCAAAAAGTAAAAAACTAGTCAGGTTGACTAGTTTTATTTTTTTTATGTATAATAGATTTATAACATATTGAAGAATTGAGGTAATTTAAATGGCAAGAAAAGGACATAAAGTTAAAGATGTTACTGGTATGCAAAACATTATGTTTGATTTAAAACCAAATAGATGTGAGGCTGAAGTATATATGAATGCTGATATTGATGTAACTGAATTTGTAAAATATATCAAAGAATTAAAGAAAAAGAATGAAGATATAACATTCTTTCATGGATTTGTACATATATTAGGAAAGATAATTTATAAATATCCTAAATTAAATAGATTTGTACAAAATAGAACATTATATGAACATGATGATGTATCAATCGCCTTCGTAGCTAAAGCAGAATTTAACGATACTAGTGAAGAATTTATGACATGCTTACCTATTGGTAAGGATGATACTATAATTGACATATCTAAAAATATAAAGGCTAGAGTTGATAAAATACGAGATAAAAAATCTAATGCTAATACTGATGGTGCTAATAATGTTGTTGATAAGATTGGACATATTTGGAGACCAATAAGATCTTCTTTAGTAGGAATACTAAAATGGGTAGATTGTAAGTTTGGTTTGCCTGGTAGTATTGCAGATGAAAACATTTATTATAGTTCAATAATAGTATCTAACTTAGGTACATTTAGAACTCCTGGAATTTATCATAACCTAGCTAATTTAGGAACTTCAAGCGGGCTTGCCACATTTGGTGAAATTACTGAAGTTAATGGTAAATATATGATGAATCTAGGAATTACTCTTGATGAAAGAATTGAAGATGGTTTCTATTTCTGTAGGGCATTAAAAGCAATTGAATATCTATTTGCTAATCCTGAATTCTTAATGGAGCCTGCTGCTAAACCATTTGAGATTCCTGATAATATAATAAAGAAGAATAAAAAGAAAAAATAAAACTCGGAATTAACCGAGTTTTTTTATAAGTATAAAATTGTTGGTTGTTTTATTTTTTGGTATCTTTTTTCTTGTTCATTTAGTTTCTTTTTAGTATTAATTAATATTTGATCAAATGGTGTTTTGTCACTCCAACCTAATGAATTATTAGCATCATACATTGCGTCTAAAATCATATTAATATTACCATTTAAATCTACTATTTTATCTAAGAATTCATCACTCATAAATATTTTTTGTGGCACTTTTTGTTTATTTTTGTCTTCTTTGTATACGTTTTCTCTTCTTACTTGCTCTATTCTACGTTTGATTATTTCTCTTACTACTTCTTTATCTTTTCCATATGATATTTGTTTTATATTATATCCTTTAGATGTTAATTCTTCTTTATCTAAATTTGGATCATCTGAGACAATTATAGTTTTATCAAATAGATCAAAATAATTTGTATATATTTCTTGTACACATTTACTACAATTATTCATTTGATCAAATCTATCTATTGTGATATTTAATTCTTCTAATTCTAATACATCACGAATTTTTCTTATTATATTTGTTGATAATTCTCCTACAGAAACGTTAGTTTTAAATTTTACATATCCATTGGCGATAATATATTCCACACCATTAAGTGCGTCATAAGCTTCGTCTGTTAGGTGTTCTACTAATGCTTTATCTTTCTCAAAATATTTTTTAAATGTTAAAGGATAATTTTTTTCAATATACCATAGAATTCTTCTTGTGAAGTATAATTCATAAAAAGTATCAAATGATTCTTTTGAATATTTTTCACCTGGCTCTATTCCCATATAGCTTATACCTTCTGGGCATTGATATATTGTTAGTTTATTAGAACCAATTCCCCTATTTTCTATGCTTCGTAAAACAGTACTTTTTCCTATTCCGGTACCACCAGTTATAATAAATCTTTTATCTTTAGATGCAAGTATATCATTTACTTCTTTATCTACTGGTTCTCTTACAAATTCATCAGAATTTACTAAATCTTTTGCTTTTATTCTATACATAACGTTATCTCCTTGACTTATTATTATACATATCTATTTTTATAAACACAATAAAAAAACTTATGATTTTTCATAAGTTATATTTTACTATGGAGCGAACGAGGGGAATCGAACCCCCATCACAGCCTTGGCAAGGCCGTATTCTAACCATTGAACCACGTTCGCAATTTGGAGGGGCTAGTCGGATTTGAACCAACGATCAGGGTGTTGCAGACCCACGCCTTACCACTTGGCTATAACCCCATCTGCACTTATGATTATATCAAATAGATATTTATATTTCAACAATTTTATTAAAAAAATAGGAAAGTTTATTTCTTCCCTATTTTATATATATTTTTATAATTATATTTTAATTCATTACTTTTTACTATTTTTCTTAATCCTTCTTTTTCTGTATACTGATATATTGTATCTTTTGCCATAATAACGATTATATCATTATATACTTTCCACTCTTTTATATCTTCTAATTCTAATAGTAATTTAGAATGTTTTTTATTAGTATCTAATGATTTATAAATTCTATTATTTTTATAGTAGTAATAATAATTATTATCTTTTATTTTATTGTCTACTGTATAAGTATTATCAAAATATTGGTCATTCATAAAGAAATCACTTTTAGATAATTCTTTTTTCTTATTATTTTGGTATGTTATATAGTTTATGTCATCGTCTACTTGAGTAATTATTTTCTTTAATATATTGATTTTATATTCCTTTTTATTTTTTCGATCAGTAACATAAATATAATTATCCACTACTCCATTAATATATGAATCCTTAGATAATTTTTCTTTTAATTTAAATGTATTTAATTTCTTATTTTTAGAGTCATAGTAATAAATATTCTTAATTCCATTTACATCTGTATTTTCAAATAATACATAATATCTATCTATAGAAACAGCCATTATATTATCATATAAATCATAATTTAATATTTTTTGGTATTTTAATTCTTTATTATTTAAAACTAATATTCCTTTATAGTTCCATATATAATAATTATAATTATCTAATATATTATTTTGAAATACTGTGTTCTTTTTATATTTTTTATATATATTTTTATTACTTGGATATTTTATTTTATACTTTTTAATTTTCTTTTTAATAATTTTAAAATCATTATTATAAGTTTTAATTAAATAATCATTAGATACTTCTTCATTATCTAAATTACAATATACGTTTAATTCTATATTCTCTTTATATATAGGAACTATACATACTAAATTATTACTTTTATATGTTTTTATTTCTTTTATAATTCTTTTTTCTTTAGATAAGTTTTTATCCAATGTATAAGTATAATTTAGTTTATCTTTAGAAATAATTAAATCATAATAGTGATTTTTATTTATATAAAAGTGTTCTTTGATTCTATACTTATCAATAGTATAAGATACTTCGTGTTCTTTGATTAGTATTCTATAACCAAAATATACTAATACTAATAAGAATATTACTAAAATTATTTTTTTAATTCTATTCATACTACCACCATATAAATTATAACAAAAAAAGAGACTAATTCCTAGTCTCCATCACTTAATTCATTTGCGTATTTTTTCTTTTCTTCCATCATGTATGTAGATACTTCTGTTTCTATTTCTGTTAAGGCATTATTACTTATATGAGAAAGTGTAACATATTCTTTTACTGTATCTATATGTACTTTACCCCAAAGTAATCCACCTTGTACTTTTAAGTCATTAAACATATCAGGTGTGATTGAGTTTAAAAAGTAACCATATAATACTCTTTTTCTACCTATTAAGATTCTTTTGGTAGTTAGGACTACTACTGCTGTTTCAAATATATTAAATATATTATCATTCTTCTGAGCAGCGAACGCATATCTAACTTCCTCTCCTGGATTTAAATGTCTTTCAATAACACTAGCATTTTTTTCTAGTCTCCACGCTACTGTGTTTGGATATTTTTGTTTAAATCTTAATACTCTTTTATATATTGCTCCCATACTGCAACCTCCTTAACTTATATATCCATTTCTTTTTAAAAACTTTATATAATGTTCAGTATCTGTTATTCCATCAACTATATCATGTAGTTTACCATTACCTATTATTGTGAATAATGCTGAACCAAATCCTTCAGTAAAGAATGTATCCGATTCTACAAATTTTGTTTTATCTTCAGTTGTGAAATTATCTGAGTTTAAATAATATATATCTAAATTATATTTATATGCTAAATTATGTAAGATTGGCGCTACTATTTGATAATCTTGGGATATTAATCTACCGACAAACACTATTGATTTTTCATTTTCATTATATTTATTAAGATAATCATCTATATTTATTTCAATAAACTCTTTTTGTTCTTCAGGTTTTATTTTTTGACTTTCATTTGTTGCTTTTGAAACAATTTCCATTGTAATTTGTTCTGGTGTTTTATCCTTATTTGGAATTATAAAACTTATAATTAGCAATACTATTATTAATGATGTCCCTATAATTCCTAGTAGTTTCTTATTCATAGTATGACCTCTTTTTTATTTTATTATAGCACAGATATTTTATTATTCAATTAAAAAAGTAAAAAGACTACTTTTTACTTTCTTCTAAATATTGTTCATAAGTCATTGGCCTATCTATAATAGTACCATCTTCTTTTATTTCTATTACTCTATTAGCTACTGTTCTATTAAGTTCATAGTCACGTGATGTGAAAAGTATTTCTCCTTTAAAGTTTTCTAACCCTTTATTTAGAGAAGTTATACTTTCTAGATCAAGATGGTTTGTTGGCTCATCTAGAATTAAGAAGTTTGGTTCTTGTAGCATTGTTTTAGATAACATACATCTTGCTTTTTCTCCTCCTGATAATACATTTACTTTTTTAAATACATCATCACCTGAGAATAACATTCTTCCTAAGAAACCTCTTGTGACTGTTTCATCTTTTATATCATAATATTGTCCTAACCATTCTAATATATTTTTATCTGTATTGAAATAACTTGTATTATCTTGTGGAATATATTCTGGAATAATTGTTTTACCCCACTCTATAGTTCCTTTATCATATTTTTCTTTTCCAGATAAGATATTAAATAACATTGTTTTTACCATATCATCTTTAGCAATAAAACAGATTTTATCACCTTTTAATACTGTGAATGATATCTTATTAATTATTCTTTTTCCATCTACTTCTTTTACTAGGTTTTCTACTTTTAATATTTCTTTTCCTGCTTCTTTTTCTATTTTAAAATCAATATATGGATATTTTCTTGAAGAAGGTATTATTTCATCTAATTCTATTTTTTCTAACATCTTCTTACGTGAAGTTGCTTGTTTAGACTTTGATGCATTAGCTGAGAATCTTGCGATGAATGCTTGTAATTCTTTTATTTTTTCTTCTTTCTTTTTATTTGATTCTCTCATTTGTTTTTGTAATAATTCACTTGATTCATACCAGAAGTCATAGTTACCTACATATAATTTGATTTTTGTATAATCAATATCAACTATATGAGTGCAAACTTTATTTAAGAAATATCTATCATGAGATACTATAATTACTGTATTATTAAAATTAATTAAGAATTCTTCTAACCAACGGATAGCATCTAAGTCTAGAGAGTTTGTTGGTTCATCTAAAAGAAGAATATCAGGATTACCAAATAATGCTTGAGCAAGTAATACTTTAACTCTTAATTTAACTGGTATTTCTTTCATATTTAAATAATGAAATTCTTCATTAATACCTAAATTATTTAATAAAGTAGCAGCATCTGCTTCGGCATTCCATCCATCTAATTCCATAAATTCTGCTTCTAGGTTAGCTAATTTCATTCCATCTTCTTCAGAGAATTCTGTTTGTGAGTACATTCTATCTTTTTCTTCAATTATTTCATATAATCTAGGATTACCCATTAATACAACATCCATTACTCTTTTTTCATCATATTCGTAGTGATCCTGCTTTAAAATAGAAATTCTTTCTCCTTTTGATATAGAAATTTCACCAGTAGTAGTTTCTAATTCTCCACTTAATAGTTTTAAAAAAGTTGATTTTCCACTACCATTAGCTCCTATTAATCCATAGCAATTACCATTGGTAAATTTTAAATTAACATCTTCAAACAATGTTCTTTTTCCAAATTTTAGGCTTACATTACTTACTTGTATCATTTAATCACCTCAAAACTTATTATATTTTACTATATACAAAATAAAAAGACAAGTTTTTACTTGTCTTATAGTTTTTTTACAAATTCTCTTACTGTATCATTTTTACTTATTATTTCTGCGAAGAAATCGCTACTATTTTCATCAGCATCTTTTGTCTTTAACATTCTTTCAATTTCATCTATATTGGCTTTTGTTGAAAAATTAGTTTTATTTAAATCTATTTTAATTAATTTCACTAATAATAAGTGTAATTGAAATTTATTAATTCTATTTAATTCATCTTTACTCATATCTTCTAGTACTGAATATCCTGATGGATCTGTTAGATATAATTCACCATTGAAGATACTATTTGTTTCATCTAAACCACTTAATAATACACTTTTATCAGTTAATGTATCAATATCTCTTTCTAAGATTCTAATATCTTGAACTAAGTCTGTTTTAGGTAACATTGTCATTCTTTGACCAGAACCTTTTTTAGGTACTAATTTATATGTATATCCTCTAAATTTATTATTATAAAATACTAGATTTATAGGAAGTAGAATTCTATCTGTAGAAATACTTGTTAAATATTTTGCTGTTTCTTCTTCAATAGGAGGAATATCTTCTTTAAATAGTTTTAAGGCAGCATCATGAAAACGATAAACATTTCCTTTTTTACCTTTACCAATTAATCTAACATTAAATTTTTTTATTTCTTTATCATCTAATCGGTATCCCATAAATACTCCTTCTCTTTTTACGCATTACTATACCATATATAGTTTTATTTGTAAACTAATGGTAAAAATTTGAAACAAATTTTGAAAACTCATATAAGATAATATCACTTTTATTAATGGCAAAACTTTTACCTAATGCTTTTCCACCTATAGTTAAGGATGAAATAATTGCGGTTAATATTAATCCTGTTAGTAATAAATCTGTGTGATACTTAGTTACTAATATTGCACATATTGTAGTACCAGCGGCACCTGAAATAACACCACAGATATCACCTATTACATCGCAGCAGAAACTTGATGTTTTATCGGCATTCTTTTTTAACTTAACTGCAGTAGATGCTCCTTTTACTTTGCGGGAAGCCATTGAATGAAATACAGCTTCATCTGCACCAGTTACTGCTACTCCGATAATATCAAATAATATACCTATAAGTATAAATACTAATGTGATAATAATACCAAATACTAATGATAGATTAGGTATTGTAGAGTTTGCTACAAAAGACAATCCAAATGAAATAACAAATGCCACTATTATAATTGTGATTATCCATTTGATATCTACTCTTTCTTTTTTTATCTTTTCTCTTTTTTTAGTTTGTTCTACTAAGTTTTTTAATTCACTTTGTTTTTTCATAATTATTCCTCTATTTAAATTATAGCATAAAAAAAAAGTAGTTTGACTACTTATTTTTTTCAAAAATTGTTTGGCATTCAATATAATTAACTTTGAGCCATAGGTCAAGTAGGATTTCCCTGATTTCTACAATATCGTTACCAATATTGTGGTTCCCCTTTAAAGAAATCAATATGTTGTTTCCAAACATACGACTTGATTACCACTTAGTGCCCACTGCAATCTTATATTGAAGTACACTCTAGGAGATTTCCTCTCCAACACTTTAATATTAATTCTTTTTTGCAAAGATTATTTCAAAATGCAATTTTTATTATGGGTGGCCGCCCAAAAATAAAAGAGATCATTTATCCCAAAACCTTCACGCAAGACAGGCTACACTGTACATAGCTTTCGCCACAATACAGGTTCATATCCAATACCGTAGTAATATCATCAGAAGTTGTTCGTATAGATTTACCACAAGAATTGGTCTCCACGAATAATGGGTCGTGATTCATATGCCATTATGAGTCGCCCAAGATTCTCATCTCCAGCATCCACCCCAAACTGGGCGTAAGAAGCAAACACCAGAGGTTTCACAGATGTGCCTTTTAACGACTTTTTACGATCGTCTTCATAATAAAGTAATTGACTAGAATAATGTGCCATCAATTACAGGTATAATTATATCAAAATTTTTCAAAAATGTCAAGTTTACACCCTCTATATTGTATGAATTTAGATATAAAAAAAGACTATTTTTATAATAGTCCTGCATTATTATATATAGCTTCCTTAATAAAATAAAATATTAATAAAAATAATAGTCCAAATATAAAGTATTTCAATACAGTAAATTTATGATCTTTCTTATATAATTGTTGAATATTTGATTCATACTTATCATAATTAGTTTCTTTCATTTTATTTAATCTTTTTGTTAGTAATTTGAGATAAATCATATTTCCAATTGTTGCCCAAATAGCTCTATTAAATACTAAATATATAAAATTTAGTAATAAAACAATATAATAATATAAGAATGCATGATTAAAAACTAGGAAAAATAATGAGATAAAATAATCTAGAACAATTAATAATAACCCAATCAAATAATGTCCTTGGCAAAAAATATAAATTGGTCCTAAAATACCAGCAATAAGCCAGTTTTTATTTCTCATATACTTATCATATTTTTCACCAAAATATAATTCTAACATGGTAGGAGCAACTTCTTTTTGTTCAATAACATTCCCATTTGACATATAACCACAATGGAAACAATAATCTTCATTATTCATTTTCATTTTGCATTTTGGACATATCATATTATTCCTCCTACTACTGTATATTTTAATTTATTATATCACATTTTATAGACATAATAAAAAGACTAGATTTTCTAGTCTTTATCTTACCAGTTTACGTAGATATCTACTGTACCATAAGCACATCCACTATCGTATACTTTAGCAGGACCTAATGAAGTTATTAACACAGTTCCTCTAGCTAAGAATCCTGGATCTGCAGCTACACAGATATAACCATTTTCATCTCTTATTGTACCATCGTCTGCAACGTGTCTTCCTGGAATTCGTAATCCATTACCTGGCAATACTTTTTCTGAGTAATAAGTTTCCCTATGCCCGTTATAATATATTGCCCCTCTTCTCTTATTAAGACCATTATATGAGTACACTGCAGAATACTCCATCTTTAATGTACCATCATTTAATGCAGCTATGGCTTCTTCTGTACTTATTTCACTAAATACTTTTTCTATTTTTAGATAAGCAGCAGGTGCAGTTTCCATATCGATGTTAGTAGATAATTCAGAAGTTTTTATTTTTTCTTTATTTCCCTCTTTAACATCAATAGCACTGGCTACTACGTTTTTCATATCTAATGCTTCTTCAGTTACCTTAAGGTTATTAGTACTTTCCATAACTAATCCTATTGATAACATCATGATAGCAACAACTAGGGTAAGATAACTAATTAACTTAGCCTGTTTCATTTTATCACCTCAACAATGATATGTGTATTATACCATAAAATACCCTTTTTTGTCAATTTCAGGGGTTTTCCACAACCTATAATATAGTATAATAAAATTGGTGATTTTATGAATGATATTGATACATTAATTAAATGGATTAAGGAGTCTAATTCTACTGTGTTTTTTGGTGGAGCTGGAGTTTCCACAGAGTCTGGATTAAAAGATTTTAGAAGTAAAGATGGATTATATAATGAGAAATATGACTATCCACCAGAGGAGATTCTTTCACATCATTTCTTTATGAATAATACTTTAGAATTTTATAAATTCTATAAAGATAAATTAGATACTAGAAACTTTAAGCCTAATATTACTCATGAAGTTTTAAGTCTTATGGAAGAAAAAGAATTACTAACTTGCGTTATTACCCAAAATATAGATGGTTTTCATCAAAGCGCTGGTAGTAAAAAAGTTTATGAATTACACGGATCTATTAAAAGAAATTATTGTATGAAATGCCATAAGTTTTATGATGATACCTATATATTTAACAGTACTGGTATTCCTAAGTGTAGTTGTGGAGGAATAATAAAACCTGATGTTGTATTATATGAAGAAGGTTTAGATGAAGAAACTGTTGCTAACTCTATTAAAGCTATAGCAACTTGTGATTTATTGATTATTGGTGGTACTAGTTTAAATGTATATCCTGCAGCATCTTTTATTAATTATTTTAGAGGAAAACACTTAGTACTTATTAATCGTGATAAAACTAATTATGATAGTATGTGTGACTTGGTAATTAATGATTCCATTGGTAAAGTATTTGAACAAATAAAAAAGGAAATTTAATTTTCCTTTTTTTTCTCCCATATTTTTCTAACTAATTTTAAAGATAAAGTTGATAAAGTAAATCCTATTACCGGTACTATTGAACTAAAGAAAATATTATTATATTTTTGTACTATATATGAATATATAACTACTACAATGTAAGTTAGTATCATTATACATATTCTTCTTGTCCAACTTGTTTCCCATGCTTTATCTTTCTCTACTCTTTTATTTCTTTCTTTTATTTGTGCTTTTTCTTTTTCTAATTCCTTCATAATTACTCCTACTTAAAGTATATTTTATCATCTTTTGTTTTTAATTTATTTAGTATCTTCTTAGCTTGGTCTTTAGAATAACTATATTCAAAAATACTATCATTTTCAAATTTCATATTATTTTTCATGTTATAGAAATAGAATACTATTTCTTTTTTTAATTCTTCATCATCTGTTTTCTTAAATAATTTATATAACTCTGGAATATTATCATAGTTATAATTTTCTAAATATTCTATATCTATATCATCTTTTATATAATATCTTTTAATATTATTCTCAGTAATTATTTTTTCTATTGAGAATAGATTTATAAATGTATATACAAATATTGTGATATATAAATAACTTCTTAATATCTTAAATTTAGGATTAAAGATATATATTAGAGTTGGAATTAGTAATAATACTTCAGTAATTAATATTATATATACTCCTAATCTTAATATTGTATATCCATATGTTGTTTCATATAAATACATTCTAATAAATGAAGAAGCAATTATTATTAGTGTTAAAAATATCATTGTGATACTCATTGTTTTATTATATTTAGTTTCCTTTGTACTCTTAGATAATAATATAATTATTAAGTTTATTACTGAAATAAACATTAATTGGAAGAATCCTTGTCTTGCATATTCTGCATAAGTAATAGTATTACCTACTTGATGTAGTAATAATGATCTTATTTGAATAATATCAAATACTACATATATTATATTTAATACTGTGAGTAATAATCTTATTGTTACATAATCTAAGTTTTTTCTTTTTGTTTCAGTGGTTTCAGGATTTATTGAATATATTAATGTTGAACCTATATATGTGAATAATAAGAAAACTACTATTGTTCTTTGAATTATATTATTATTTGGAATATAATCAAACACTTTAAATATGTTAGAAAAATAATTTCCAAATACCATGTCAGCACTAGTTAATAACCATAATACTAAGATAGTTATAGGTACTACTATTAATAATGCTTTTAATGTTTTCTTTGTCTTATCAGTTAATTTTACTTTTTCTCTTATACCACTAGTTACTACTCTAAAAAAGTTTCCTATTTTACCAACAGGTAAGAATATTTGAAGTATTCCTTTTTTTAATAAGTCAATAATGTTATATGTAGGATACATTGTATATATAAATAATAATATATATAGAATTGGTATTACTATAGCATTTAATAATACAAATATATTACTATAGAATGTAGGTATTATTGAAAGAATTAAAATTGGTATTATAAATAGTAATCCTTTTTTATTTTTAATTAAATTATTTACTTTTAAATATATTATTAAGAATATTAGGAATGGGACATTGAATAGGATTACGTTAATACCTAAACATTGTCCATATAAAAGAATAGAATTTAATATACAAAGTAATAGTAAATAAATCCATGCTTTTTTCATTTTTCTTCACCTCTTTCATAATCTAAAATATCTCCAGGTTTACAATCTAGTATTTCACATATCTTTTCTAAAGTAGAAAATCTAATAGCTTTTCCTTTGTTAGTTTTTAATATTGAAAGATTAGCTTGTGTGATACCTAGTTTTTCTGCTAATTCCATAGAAGATATTTTTCTTTTTGCCATCATTACATCTAAATTAACTACTATCATATTATTCCCCCTAGATTGTTAAATCATTTTCTTCTTTATAAAGAGTTGCTTGCTTAAATAGAATACTTAATATATATAAAGCTATTCCTATGCCTATGAACAATAGTGTTAAGAATATTAATACTAATGTATAGTTTAAATAATAGTTTTTTATAACAAGAAGTAAATCTAACAAATCAACAAACCATAAACCACTCATTATAAATGAAATAATACCCATATTTTTTAATATTTTTACATTACTACGATTAAATGGATTATTATCTTCTAATGATTTAAATAATTTAATAAAGCCCCACGTAATTCCTAATATTAAAATGCAATTAGGATATACTATCAACATAGAATGAATTAACGATATACTATGTTTTAATAAGAACGGAATTATAATCATTGCTGGGATAGATAGAATTGTTCCAATTATTAATATTATCTTTATTACCTTACCTATTTTTTGATTATTATTTTTCGCCATAAAATCTCTCCTTCATGTTTTAAGTATATGCAGTTATTTTTTGAAAGTCAATATTTATTTATCGTTTTACAATAATTTTACATATTAAAAAAATACCATTTCTGGTATTTTATTTTAATTCAAAGCTTATTGTTCCTTTATTATTAATACATTCAATAGTAGCAATACTACCTATTATTATAGGTAGTGTTTCAGCTTTATGAGATATATCAGCATCATATATTACTGGTATTTTCAAATCACTTAAAACACTATCTTTTAAACATCCTTTTACATCATATCCGGCATATGAATTTTCTACTCCAAATCTCCCAAAAATTACGCCTTTACAGTATTTAAAGTAATCAAATTCATTCATCTTCCATAATACTCTTATTGTCTCTTCCATACTTAATTCACAGTTATCAAAAAACCAAATAATTCCATCATCTTTATATTTTTCATTGAACTCTTTCATACCATCATATTTAGTTCCAATAAGTTCATTTATTAAATCAAAGCATCCTCCAATGATTCTTCCTTTTAATTTAATATCTTTATCATTTAGCGTTTTCCATTTTACTCTTTTCTTTAAATTATATGATTCTAATCCTGTTTTTTGTTTTAAACGTTCTCCTTCATATAATGGATAACTTTTAAAAGTTAATTTATTTCCTTTAATAAGGTCTAAAAAGTCATAATGACTTCTACTATATTTTTCCATTCCAAATGATGAAAAATTATTTCCATAAATAGTAGCAATATCATATTTAGTAGTTATTGGGAAAAGAATTCCTGTAGGATCACTAAATCCTGCGACAAACTTAGGATTTTCTTTTAATAGATTAAAATCTACATATGGCAAACATTCTATTAAAAATTCTCCCCCTGCTGCACATAGAATAAAATCTATATCTTTAGATTTAAACATTTCATTTAATTCTTTTCCTCTTGTTTTTTTATCTGCACTTCTTTCATTAATATTATTATAAATATTTTTAGATAATTTAAGTTTATATCCTAATTCACTTAGTTTTTTTTCAGCATTTTTATATCTATTAATTTTCTTTTTATCTTTAGATCCTGCTGATGGTGCTGGCACACCTATTGTATTATTTTCTTTTAAAAATTCTGGGTATTTCATATTATCACCTACTTTATATATTTATCATACAAATTTTTTAAATATCTTTTTCTTAAAACTTTCTTTAAGCCAAATTTAGTCCCATTTCTATATACTTCATCTAATAGTTTAACAAATTTAGGATTTAAGTATTTATCTCCTCTTGTCTTCTTCCAATAATCTTCTTGATATTTAGGAGTCCAATCTTTTTTACAATAAACTTGTCCTGCTGCGTATGTATCACACACCAATTCTACAAAGTACTTAAAAGGCATAACTGGTTTTGGTTCTGGTGCATGTAAGTCTGACCAGTATTCATAGTGATGTTTATTTCTACCTTTATGATGTAACCATGCTTTACTATAACCTTCTATCATTTTGCAATTTCTTATTGGGCTATAACTACCTTGAAAGTATTTTACTCCTTCCCAAAACTCAGTAGGAGAATATTTAGATAAATCATGTACTAGTCCTTGAAGAGGTATTCCTGCCCTACAGCATAAAGTAAATACTTTAAATCTATGAAGATTTATTGTATGTAGATGTTTAAAAAACTTTTTTAAAGTTACTTTATATTCCATAAAATCACCTATAAATAATATATCATAAAAAGATAGATTACTCTATCTTTTTACATGTAGTTTTGATAGTTATTTAAATTAGTTATAAAATAATCATCATTATTCATGTATTTCATATTTTTTATTTCATTATTACCATTTTTTAATTTCTTTTCATAGTGTTCAAATAATTCTTTAAATCTAGCATAATGAACTATCTCTCTTTGCCTTAACCATAGAAGTGGTCCTATTACATCGGGATCATCAGTTAGGTCAATTAGGTTCTCGTAGACAGCTCTAGCTTTTTGTTCAGCAGCCATATCTTCTGCGACGTCTGCCATTGGGTCACCTGTTGTGGCAAAATAAGTTACAGTGAAAGGTACTCCATTAGCATCAGTTGGGAATAATGCTTTAGCGTGTTCTGCATAATGAGTATCAAGTCCTGCTTCTTTTATTTCTTCAAGAGTTGCATCCTTCATCAATTGATAAATCATAGTTTCTAACATTTCAACATGGCCTAATTCTTCAGTACCAATATCGTTTAATAAAGCTTTACCTTTATTATCTGGCATAGTTAATCTTTGGTTTAAATATCTTAGTGCTGCCCCTAATTCACCATTAGATCCACCATATTGTGTTACTAAGTATTTAGCCATTTTTAAATCTTTCTTTTTAATATTTATTGGATATTGTAATCTTTTACTATATTTAAACATTAGTACCCTCCCATGGCCATGGTGAATTAGTCCATGAGAATGTTTTATTTTCCATCTCTTCACTATTTACCATTAATGGTCCAAACTTATCTTCATAATTTTTAGTTAATTCTTCTAACTTTCTTCTATAATCATTAAATAATGTAACCATAGATTGATCTTCTGGATGCATATCTAAATATAGGTTTAATTCATGAGCTGCAAAACTAATAGAATCTAATTCATAAAGCATTTTTTCTTGTTCATTTCTTGGGTTTAATCTTTGTGGAGTATAGTTTTTATACCCACTATATAAATTAGAAAACATATTTCCTTTTATAAATCCTTCTGTAGGATTAAATAGATTTTGATTATTCATATTCATATTATTTCTATATAAATAATCATAGTATTTATAGTTATTCATAATATCTCCCTTCTTTTTAATTTATTCTATGGGTAAATATCTGTATAGGCAAATACCTAAAAAGTTAAAATAATACTTGTCAAAAAGAAGATTTATTGCTAAAATATATATGTATTTTGAAATGGCGCCGTTGGTGAAGTGGTTAACACGCTAGTTTGTGGCACTAGTACGCATGAGTTCGATTCTCATACGACGCCCCAGTTTAAATACAGAAACACATCTTAGATGTGTTTTTTTATTGACTTATATTTTTAACTAATTTATACTAGTGTGTTAACAGGAGTGATATTATGAAACTGACACGTTATGGAAAGTTTAAAGTTTTAACTACAGATGATACAAAAACAGAGGATACATATATTTATGCTGAATGGGAGAACGTTAGAAATAAAGGAAAAATTCATGGCTTTTATTGGGATAATATTGGTAAAGATATAATAACAGGAACAAAAATAGTAAGTCGTTTTTATGTGAATGATTCTAACTCTCTTGAGCAACGATTAATTAATGACTATTATAGACCTGGTGTTGTATACCTATATGTTGATACTTGTGTTACTGAACTTGATAAAGAGGATATTATTGATATTCTAGGATCTATGTCAAAAGAAGAAATAATAGAATATTCTAAGAAAGTAAAAGAGGCTAAAAGAGATCAAAGAGAAGCTGCTAAAAATGCAAGAATTAAGGCTGCATGTAGATTGGCTGATTATTATAAGGGAGAAATCGCTTATAACATATTTAAAGTAAAAAGCAAAATTCTTTCAAAAACAGCTGCATATAAACATCATATTTAGTGAGTGATGTTTTTTTATTGTAATTTAAAACCTTTATGTTATAATAATCTCATTCAGGAGGTTTTCGTATGTTAAAAATTGAAAGATATGGAGAATGGGATAAAATTAAAACATTAAAAGAATTAAAAGTACAATTAAAATCTTCAGAAAGAGTTTTATCAAAACCAACAATTGATTATCTTAATTCATTATTAAATTTAGAATTCTCTGTTGTTAAAAATAATATTGATAAAAATGAAAGAGAATTATTATCAGGAATGGAAATTTATCAATCTATTGGTAAATTTAATATATATCATCATGCTTTAAAATTATTTAAAAATAATAATAATTTAAAAATCAATGATAACTCAAATGGTATTGAAGGAATTTGTGTAAGTATTAAAGATGGTAATACACGTGGACTATTTAACTACAATTATAGTCAAGATAATGATAAAAATATTCTACCATGTGGAAAAATAGAAATTGTTAGATATGTTGATGGTGCAACTAAAAAGGAAAAAGAAATAAAAAGACTTAAGGGAGAACTTGAGAAAATGGAATTACCAAGTAGTAATATTCCATTTATTCTAGGTGGTGCCGCTACTGATATTCTAAATAACTACTATGGTATGAAAAAAACAGTTGAAAAACTACAAGATGAATTAGCTGAAGGATTAAGTTCTAAAGATCAAAACGATATAGCTTTATCTAAAAAATATTATGAATTATTATTAAAAGATTATGGTTTAAAGAAAAACGATTTCACTCCTTTTGATATATTTAATGAAGATCCTTTATCTGATGAGAATTATATTGAAATACCAAATACAGTTACAGTTTATGTAAAAACATATTATATCTAGAAGAAAACACATCATATGATGTGTTTATTTTTTTGTAATCATTTCTATTAATTTATTAACACTATAGTTAGGTGTTTTTTTATTTATAGTAGCAAGTCCTATGTATCTTTTATCTACTTTAGGTTCTACTTTTATTTCATATAATTCTTTGTTTTCTAATTCTTTCTTTATAAATTCTTTAGTAGCATAACCTATACCAAAGCCTGCATGTACTAAATCCATTATTAAGTTATAACTTACTACTTCTAATTGAGGTTTTATATCCATATTATTATTCTTTAAATAGTTATTTAAATAACTTCTTGTATTAGATGGTAATTTTTGAAATATAAGTGGATAATCTTTTAATTCTTCTAATTTTAATTTACCTTTTGTTTTATCATAATAATCTTTATTACCTACAAATATATCTTGGACATCACAGATAGGTATAATGTTTAAATCTTTATTCTCAGTCATTGGTAAATTTAAAAATAATATATCTAGATTACCATTTCTTAAATCTTTAATTAAATTAACTGTAAGATTATTAACTATTTGTATATCTATCTTAGGATATTTCTTATGAAACTCTTCTAAGTATGGCATTACTACATGTCTACATACTGTGGTAGATGAACCTATTCTTATTATTCCACTGTCCAAATTTTTTAAATTAGACAAAGCATTTTCTCCATTAGTAATGGTTTCCATAGCTTTATTAATATATTCATAAAGAACAGTTCCTTCTTCTGTTAGTACTACACCATGTTTTGTTCTTGTGAATAAACTTGTATCTAATTGTTCTTCTAATTTTTTAATTTGAAATGTAATAGCTGGTTGAGAAATAAATAGTTTCTCTGCAGCAGAAGATATACTACCACATTGGGCAACTGTATAAAATATTTTATATAAATCTAAACTAATATTCATATATAACTCCTATTTATATTTAATATCAAAAATATATATTTTATCTATATTATAAAATAGGCTATACTTTAAGTCAAGAGGAGATGATTTTATGGAAAAAAAATATTATGAAAAGGTGTGGGATAAGGATGATGAAACTACAAAAAAATTATATGATGAGATAAAGGATATTGCATTAGGAATATCACCAGAGTACTACATAAAGAAATCTTATTTAGACAATTTGTGTTGTACTAGCGTTGAAAAAGAAAAATACTACCATGAATATGGTTCTACTACTTTTTTAAATGTTAAGGGTGATGTGGTTAATATTGAATTTACTCATTGGCACCAATCTGATAATGATTGTAACTATAAACTTTATTATAAACCATTTTATAAAGCCACTATAACTGTAAACGATGAGAATATTTTGGAAGTCTCATGTACTGGTAATTTCGAATGGGTAAACGAGATTGTGGGATATGACTACTACTTAGTATATAAAGCATCTGATACAAAGCTTCCAATGCATCTTTTACTTCCAAAATTAGAGATAGATAAAAAAGAAAAAATAAAGCCTAAAATGAAGGCAAATGAATACACACCAGTTAATAAACCACTTACTTTTGATAATCTTAATGATAGTAAAAAGAATTACTTAGTAAGAGCTGGAGATGCTTACTCTAATTTGATAATGACATCAGTTACTTTTGATAAGAAAATGTTAGCTAAAGCTATAACTACCCTATTAAAGATTATTAATAATGAAGATTATACATATAAAACTATAACTGAAGCTCATCAAAGAATAGAACATTATGGTTGGTATGGTGATACTGATATTGTTACTATAGAAAACAATGTAGATGTAATTGTACAATCTAATTATAAAGGTAGTTATAGAACAGAAGATACTGAAACTATTATTTATGAATTAATTAATAATGGAGATATTGTTGTAGCTTTTCATCATGATAATAATAAAGTATTTGTTTTATATAAAACACAAGATGGTAAACTAGTTCCAAATTTTAAATATAATCAAAATAGTTATATAAAAGAATTTATTGATTATTTAATTCAGTATAGATATCAAAGAGAAATAACTGATATGACTGATAAAGATATTTCTATATGTATTCAAAAGTTTATTGAAGATAAAACAGATATAATTCAAAAGAATCATAATGAATGGATAAATCAAAAGATTAAAAACTTTAAAAGTTAATTGCTTATTTACTCTATAAAATTATAATAAATATTTATTTTTAAAGTTAAATGTGTTATTATATGTTTTATTAATTGAGGAGGCATACTATGAATCTTATTGAACAGCTTAGTAAAGAATTAAGTACACTTCATTTAAATGATTTCGAAAAAGCAAGATATATTTATTTAAGATGCTGTGAGATATTTTCTTTTGATTCTAGATATACGTATGCTAGTTTTTTTGATGATGATAAGATACGTAATAAAATACTAAATAATAGATTTAATCCTGAAGATATTAAAGATACTAGATGTGTATGTACTAGTTTTTCTCCTTTAGTTAAATATTTAATAGATTTATTAACTTCTTTAAATAGTAATGTTGTTTATATAAATAAACACTGTTTTTTAATTTTAGATTATAAAGGAAAAGAATGGATACTTGATGCTACTTTAGGTGATATTGTTAGGGTTAAGTTAGATCTCCCTACTCAAGGTTTTACTCTTGATAGACTTAAATTAGAAAGAGAACCTTTAGTAAAGGATATTGATATGAGTTTAGGTTTTGGAAACAAAACAATTGATGATTATACAAAACTAATTACTGGTAATACTCTTACTGAAAATGTGGAAAGTATTGGAAAAATACTATCTAATAGTAAAGCTAAATATCATTTTTCTGATGTAGAATTTTTACTAGATGAGGTTTTAGGATGTTCTGGATATGATGGAGATGTTAATCCATACATAGGTGATAAATATGATTTTCATAGATTAATACATATAAATAGAAATGATGAGTATAGTTTCTTTGATATATCTAAAGAAGATACGGAATATACTTTAAAAAGAATAAAGCGTATTGATTATGATGTATATAAAAAGTATTTGAGACATAAATAAAAATAGATTCATTTGAATCTATTTTTATATTGTATATTCTTTTTCTTTTGTTGGATAAACTAAATCTCTATAACCTTTAAATTTATTATAGTAGTAAGCATATCCATTATCTGTTAAATTATAATATACACTACCTACTAGATTTCTCCAATGGCTTGGATCTTCACAATATGAATAAGACATTGCTTTTATTCTGTCATATCCACTATCTCTTTCTACAAAGAAGTTATCATGTAAGATAGTTATAAATCTATATAATCCTTCTGCTTCATTTTTATATATTGTTAATCCCCATGAAGTAGCTGGATGAGGATCTCCACTTCTTCTACGTAATCCACCAACATTATATCTTGTTTCAAAGTTATATGAATCTAGTTTAGTTCCACTTTCACTGTAAGCTACTGCTAAAGCTATATATGGATTTACTCCTATAACATCTGAAAATTTATATATTAATTCTTCTGGTTCATAATGACTTAGTTCATATTCATCTACTTCAATATCTCCTAATCCATAGTTTTGTGGAAAATTAGAAATATCAGCAATAGTTCTTGCGATAGCTTGTTCTTTTGATTCATATTGTATTCCATTAAGAATGTTTTCTTCTTTCCATGCATCTTCATCTTGTTCTATTATTTCATATATTTTATTTCCTACTTTTGTATCATCTAATTGGAATACTTTTGAATAGAAGGCAATCATTTCATTAACTTCATAGAAATCCATTACTACTTTTGATTTTGTTTCATGATATATTCCATCTTCTGAAGCTATAAACTCATCTGAACTAGTATTTATATATCTAGAATATTCTGGTTCAGGTGTAGGTGTTGGTGTAGGTGTTGGAGTTATATCAGATACAAAGTATAATGTTTTATCCCCTATTTCAATTGAATCATTTATTTTATATTTTTCATTATTTTTCATAGCAGTATGTGAAGCATCTAATTCAGCATCTAGCATATTTTGAAATTCTTGTCTTAATCTAGCATTTTCATTTTCTAATTCTGCTTTTTTAGTATTTGTATATACTAATTTAAATCCTGTGGCTAAACCTAATATTATTGCTGCCGATCCTAATATTTTTATTTTAAATAATTCATCTTTTCTTTTCATTTGTTTTTTCATACTAGTCCCCCTTAAAAGTTCCTATATTTTACCACAAAATTAAAGGAAAGTCAAAATCCTTTCCCTTTTCTTATCGACAATTATTAGTATTATTATTATTTCCAAAACCCCAGAATAGGAAGAAAATAACAATGATTACGATAAAGATTGCCCACCAACCACCAAAACTATTATCTTGATTAGGTTGGTATGGATATCCATAATACATAAACATTCTCCTTTCTATATATTTTATGAAGAATGTTTAATTTTGCTTATTCTACTGTTACACTTTTAGCTAAGTTTTTAGGTTTGTCTATATCGCATCCTCTTTTTAAAGCTACAAAATACGCTATCATTTGTAGTGGTGGAACTGCTAGTAGAGGTTGTAGTTTTTTATGAATTCTAGGTATTACTATTTTATTTTCATAACTTACATCTACATTACCTACATATATTGGTTTAGCACCGCGAGATATTACTTCTTCTAAATTAGATATTGTTTTATCTCTTATTTCATCATCAGTTACTATTGCGAATACAATTGTCCCTTCATTAACAAGTGAAATAGTACCATGTTTTAATTCTCCTGCTTGATATGAATCACTATGGATATATGATACTTCTTTTAGTTTTAAACTACCTTCCATAGAGATTGCATAATCTATTTTTCTTCCCATAAAGAATACATCATCATGTTTATAAATAGAATCTGCCAACTTTTTATAGAATCCTGTTTTATCTAGTAATACTTTTAATTGTTGTGGGATACTCTTTATATCTTCTTTATATTTATCATCTGGATTTAATTTATATGATAATAGAGATAATATTAATACTTGAAGAATAAATGCTTTAGTAGTAGCTACAGCTATCTCTTTTCCTGCTTCTATTAAAACACTATAAGTTGATTCTCTTTCTATAGTTGAGCTTTCTACATTTACTATAGCTAATGTATCAACATTATTATCATTAGCTTTACGCATTGCCGCTATAGTATCGGCAGTTTCTCCTGATTGAGATATTAATATTACTAGTGTATCTTTATCATAAATAATGTTTCTATATCTATATTCACTAGCTACATCTATATCTACTTTAATACCATCATCTTCAAATAAATATTTACCAATCATACCTGCATAATAAGCCGAACCACAACCTACTATATGAATATTTTTATATTTACTTAGATCTGGTAATTTATCGATATTATTAATATATTTTTTTATTAAGTTATCTACTAATATTGGTTCTTCATTTATTTCCTTCATCATGTAGTGATCATATCCATTTAGACTAGTATCTTCAATAGATAAATTGCTTACTTCTACTTTTCTAAATACTTTAGTATCATCTTTTTCTATAATATAATCTTCTTTAGTTAAGGTAACAATTTCATTTTCTCCTAGTAATACATATTTATTTGTATAAGGTAATATTGCCCCTATATCACTAGTTACGAAGTATTCATTTTCCCCTATTCCTAAAATTAATGGAGATTCGCATCTTACTGCATATAATTTATCTTCATCTTTATTAATTATGGCTAAAGCATAACTTCCTTTTAGTTCTTTAATTGCTTTTTCAATAGCTTCTTTCATATTATCTTTATAGTAATAATCTATTAAAGCCGCAATTACTTCTGTATCAGTACTAGTATTAAATTTTATTCCTTCACTTTGAAGTTTTTCTTTTAATTCTTTTGCATTTTCTATAATACCATTATGTACTAAAGTGACTTTTCCTATTGTATGAGGATGTGCATTTATTTCAGTTGGTTCCCCATGAGTTGCCCATCTAGTATGGGCTATACCTATATTAGAATCTATCAAATTAGTATTCTTTATTTTATCTTCTAAATTAGATATTTTGCCTACACTTTTAATTACTTCTATTTCATTTCCTTTTAATGCTATTCCTGCTGAATCATAACCTCTATATTCTAATTTCTTTAATCCATCTATTAAGATTTCTTCTGGTCTTCTTTGACCAATATATCCTATTATTCCACACATAGTGTTCTCTCCTTACTATAAGTATATTTTCATTATATCAAAAAAAATAAGAGATTTCAAAATCTCTTATCTTATTAATTCTTCATAATCAAATATATAATTTAATTTTTCTTCTCTATTTGTTTTTGCTTTTATTTGTTTATCTTCGTCTATAGCTTTACTATGAATAGTTTCATAATTTGGTTGAATTGTTTTTATATCATTTAACATTTTTTCTTCTGATTGAGTAATTTTGTTTTCTGCTTTTCTTTTATTTAAAGCATCTAAATATTCTGTATTATATTTAAATACTAAATAATCGTTTTCTGTTTCATAGAAAACATAATATACTTTATTCTTTTTAGTTGCTTTTAAATATAATTCATATGTTTTACTATTTTTATTTATCTTACATAAAGCTTCTGAAATTTTATCATAATTAGGCTTTTCTTCTTTATATACCAATTTAATCATTGATGTACAATTTGCTTTATTTTCACTATTTTCTTCCCAAAATTTTGTATTATGAGCTGCGTTTATAGTTGGTTTAACTATACTTAAAACTATAGCTATTAAGAATAATAAATATATTATAAGAGCTATAATTGTATTTACTCCACCGAATTCTTTACACATTTTTTCTAATGAAAAAGAATCTGTTCCTTCATAATCTACTAATATTTTATTTACTTTTCTTTTTACTATGAATATATAGTATGGATTAAATCCAAATCCTAAGATTAATAATACTGTTATTAAATATATAAGAAAATATTTAGTAAAGAAGAATGCTACTACAGCAGTTATTATTAAACCTATAATTCCTGTGATAAATAGTTTTCTATATAAAACATACATCCAGTTAAGTAAGAATGCCCATATATTAAATGGACTTTTTTTGATAAGTTTATAATCTTCTCCAATATATGCTTCTATATATCTTTCATTTTGATCATATACTTCATTATCTTCTTTTATCTTAATTTCTTTTACTTCTTTTACTTCTTCTACTTTTTCTTCTTTTTTTGGTTTTTCTTTCTTAGTTTTTTCTTTTTTTGGTTTCTTTTCTTTTTTTGGTTTTTCCTTTTTTACTGGTGTAATTTCTATATCTTCATCTTCTTTTGTATCTACATCTTCATCATACCAGTTTTCTTCAATTAAATTTTCTTCTGTATCTGTATCTGTTTCCCAATTTTTCGTTTCACTTTCATCATTATAATATCCACAGTAAGTACAGAATTTTTCATTGTTTCTTAATTTTTTTCCACACTTAACACATTTCATTTATTTCACCCCAATTTATTCAACTATATCATCTGATAATCTTTCAACATTGCCTCTAGTTTGTGCATCATACTCTCCGATTTGGTCTTTAAACATAGCATCAAATGTTGGCATTGATTTCTTAATTACATCTGGATAGATATTTTTACTACTCATAATAGCTTTCTTAAAATCAATTACATTTACTTCAAATCTATTATCAAATAATGCATTTGAGAATGCCTCTTGAACAATAGTTAAAGATACATCTGGATAGCGTGATCCTATTTCATATATTCTTTTATATTCACTAGTAATATCCGTGATGAATTCCATCATTCTTTTTTGAACAAATGGTGTGTACATCATTTTAGCTCCAGTTCTCTTTTCTATTTTTGGAAGTGTACCAATTAAGATTTCAACATTTTCATCTCTTGTTGGTTCTTGTACTTCTACTTTTTGGAAACGTCTTACGAAAGCTTTATCTCTTAAAATATATCTTTCATACTCTTCTGTAGTAGTAGCACCTATTACTTTGATATCTCCTCTATCTAATGCTGGTTTAAACATATTGGCAAAGTCCATTGCTTCACCCTTTGTACCCATAAGTGTATGAATTTCATCTATAAATAAAATCAATTTAGTCTTGTCTTTTAATTCATCTATTAATATTTGAACTTTAGATTCTCCTGTGACAGGGTCTGTACCTAAAAGTGCAGCTGTATTTAATTTAATAACTTGATAGTCTTTTAAGATATCAGGTACGGCTCCTTTTTGAATACGATAAGCTAATCCCTCAACTATGGCAGTTTTACCAACACCAGGTTTACCTATTAATACAGCAGATTTATCAGGAGTTAATAAAATTAAAATCATTTCTTTTATTTGTTTATCTCTTCCTATTGCTGGGTTAGTTATATAATTATTTTCACAGAAATTTTCTCCATAGTTATCAAGCATACTAATTCTTCTAGATTTAATATCGAAGTTTTTTTCTGCTTTTTCATCAAATAATTTTTCTATATCCATATTAACACTCCCTAATCATTTTATATTATAACATACTTTTTTACTTTTTCTTATTTTTTGTACTTGGATTGACATGTATAACAGTTAAGTATACTTCGTCTATTTCTTTTTCTATTTCTCTTTCTAATTGATTGGCTATTTCATGGCTTTCAAAAGTACTTAAATTTCCATCTACGAATATAGTAAATGAGATTTGATATCTATAGCCTACTGGTGTTGAATTAAAGTGATTAAACTTAATTACTTCATCATGTCTTTTAATTATTTCTACTACCTTGTCCTTAGCAGAATCATCAATTGATTTATCCATTAATACATCATAGCTTTCTATAAATAACTTAATAGCTGTATAAGCTATCCATAAAGATATAATTATACCAATTAGAATATCTACTATAAAATATCCATATAATCCACATATAGAAGATACTAAAGTTAAAAGTGTTATGAAGCAATCATTTCTATGATCTTTACTATTTGCTTTTACTAGGATATTTTTATCTTTTTTATATAGTTTATTTGTATATAAAAACAAACTAAATTTTACAATAATTGTGATTATACATACTACTATTAAATAATAATTAAAATTAATTGGTGTTTTATTTATATAAGTAATAATTGCATTTTTAATTACAGTAATTGAAGTTAAAAACATAACTATACTAATTAAAAATGAGAATATATATTCAGCTTTACCATGACCAAGATTATGGTCTTCATCTGGTTCTTTTGAACTAATTCTATTTCCAATATAAGTCATTAATGATGAGAATACATCCCCAAAACTATTAAATGAATCTGCTATCATAGATTGACTATTACTAATAAAACCTACTATCCCCTTAATTATTAACAAAAATATATTTCCTAGTATTCCTAAAATACTAGCTCTTTTAGTACTATTATATCTATCCATTATTTACACCTTCTAATTCTTCTTTAGTTAATTCATATTCATATGAATCTAATTCTTCTTCTACAAAATAATATTTATTTTTATGTGTAGTTTCTAATCTTTTAAAACCTAGTTTTTCCATTAATTTCCAACTAGCTGGATTAATTATAGCAGCTGATGTTTCTATCTTTTTTATTTCTACTTCATTAAACATATAATCTAGCACTTTACAGGCAGCTTCATAGGCATAACCTTGTCTATGATTATTCTTAGATATAAACCAGCCTACATCTCTTATAGATTTATCTGGTGTTTTTCCATCTTGAACAGTGATTTGTCCTATTACTTCATTATTATCCTTTCTAGTAATAGTCCAGCAAAATACATCAGGGTTACCAGCTCTTTCTAATTTTTTATATTGCCATTTCTTTTCTTCTTCCCAATTATCATTAATTTTACATGATAAATATAGTTTGCTTATATCTCTATCGCATAGTATTTCCCATAATTTTTTCAAATCATTTTCTTCTGTTTTATGAAGTATCAATCTTTCTGTTTCTAAAGTTTTACTTCCTAAAAAATTCATAATCTCACCTATTTATTTCTATTTCTTAAATATTCTACAAATCCTCTTAAAATATCTTTTTTATATTCGTTTATCCAATTAATACTATCTAATTCTTTTATACTCTCATCATATAGTTTATTCATCATGTTAACTGAATAATCATAAGATCCACTTTCTTTGAATAGTTCTCTTACTTTAGAAATATTTTCTTTTGTAATATTCTTTCCATAATATTTTTCTAATTCATCAATATATTTTGTTTTAGATATATGAGAATATAGGATTGTTTGTTTATACTCTTTAATATCTGAACCTATTACTTTTCCCATTTCATCGGAATATATTCCTAAAATATCATCTTGTATTTGAAATGCTATTCCTACTTTTTCTCCAAAAGAAGAAATATCTTTCAATTTATTATCATCTGCACCCGCTAATAATAAACCTATTGATAGTGGTCCTATTATTGTATAATGTGCTGTTTTTAATCGATAAATATTCATAATAGATTTATCTAATGATTTTAAATCTACTAATTTATTTTTACTTTCAAATGGAAGTACTACATCTAGTATTTCTCCTCTTACTGTATTAATTGCTGTATCTATGAAATTAGTCAAAACTTTACTTAAATTAGGATCACTTTTATATGCAGTAGTAATAATTCTAATAGAATCATATAAGCCATAATCCCCCATGCAAATAGCTATTGAATCTCCTAGATGTTTTGCTTCTACTTCATTATATTTTTTATATTTATTATAATTTTCAAAATGAATAGTATTAGTTCCTCTTCTTTTTTCATCTTCATCAATAATATCATCGTGAACTAATATTGCAGTTTGAAATACTTCATAAGCTAAAGCTAAATCACTACTATAATTATCATCTTTTAATAAATTATATCCTAAATCTACTAGTATACCTCTTACTAATTTTCCATTGGTATTAAGATTAGAAAATAATTTCATATTTTCTTTTAATATTGAATTGTTTTCTTTTACTAAGTTTTCATTATAGTTATTTATTTTTTTGTTTAGTATTTCTTTTTCGTTTTGGTAATACTTCTTGAATACTTCTATCATTTTCTTTATCCTTTCTAATCTTTAATATTTCACTTATTATTAATAATCCTACCCCTACTGTAATTCCAATGTCAGCTAAATTAAACACAGGAAAATTTCCAAATGATAAGTAATCTATTACACTATGATAAATTACTCTATCCATTAAATTACCAAATATTCCACCCATTATCATGCCTAACGATAATACACTTAATGGTGTAAAGTTTTTTTCTTTTTTTATGTAAGAATCTAATATCACTATGAATATGACACTAATTATTATTATTAAAATAGTACTATCTTCTAAAATAGAAAAAGCAGCTCCTTTATTTCTAACATAGAATATACTAAAGAAATTAGGAATTACTTTAATACTTGTATTTATCTCCATAAATTTATTAATCATATATTTAATAAATTGATCTAATAAAAGTACTAAGATAGTTATTTTATAAATATCTTCCTTTTTATTCATTATTCTCATCCTTTAATTTTTTTATTTTTTCTACTATTATTTGATATTCATCTAGTCTTTTTTCAACATGTCCTCTTATCTTTAATAAATCTCCCTTAGATATTTCTTGGAATTCAGTAAATATTTTGGGAAATAAAGTAAATTCAAAATTAGATGTTTCATCACTTCCTGTTATAAAAGCCATCTTATCTCCTTTTTTAGTATTAATTACTTTTATTTTATCTACTACTATTAAAACATCTACTGTCTTATTAAAGTTATCTTCTACTTTATTCAAAGTTATACAATATGGATTATCTTTACGATAATTAGTAGTTGGATGACTTGATAAGTAGAATCCAAATAGTTCCTTTTCTTTATCCAATAAGAAATCTTCTTTATATTCTTTTTGATTTTCTATTACTGGTTTAGCCACTAAAGAAGGATCTATATCTTTAGTTAATTCTGCATAATTATATAAACTATCTAAGTTATACATTAAAGTAGCTCTATTAATATTAAATTCTTTAAAAGTATTGGACATTATTAAATCTTCAAAGACTTTTTTAGTAATTCCCTCAATATATAATCTAGAAAAACAATCATATATATCTGTGAATGGTCCATTTGCTTTAGCTCTTTCTATAGTTTCACAAGCTACTACTCCTAATCCTTTTATATTAGATATTGGGTATATTATCTTATTATCTTTTACAATATATTTACTTGAACTATTATTAATAGTTGGTTTTTCTACTTCTACGTTGTTAGCCCTACATTCCATTATATATTCATTTGTTTTAGTAGAACTTCCTATTACATTACTTAGTAAATTAGCAAAGAATATTGTTTTATAATGTGCTTTTAAATAAGCCATTTTATAGGCAATAATAGAATATACGACTGAGTGTGATTTATTAAACCCATATCCTGCGAAGTTAAGTACTAAGTTAAATAATTCTTTTGCCTGTTGCATAGGATGATGGTTTTCCATACTTTTCTTTATGAATTTTTCTTCTTCACTTTGTAGTAATTCTTTTTTCTTTTTAGACATTGCTCGTCTTAGAATATCTGCTTCACCTAAGGAGTAATTTGCATATATATTAGCCAACTGCATAATTTGTTCCTGATATATTAAGAAACCATAAGTACTTTTAGTAATTTGTTCTAAAGAAGGATCTAAATATGTAATTTTTTCTTCTCCATGTTTTCTTTTAATATAAGAATCTATGTTTAAAGCAGCGCCTGGTCTAAATAATGCTATTGCCGCTACTATATCATCAAAAGTATTAGCCTTTAATCTTTTTAAGAAGTTTCTCATACCAGTAGATTCAAATTGGAATATTCCACAAGTATTTGCTTCTTCAAATATTTTTAAAGTTTCTTTATCATCTAGTGGTATTTTATTAAAGTCTAAATCTACTCCATGAATAGTTTTTATATCATTAATAATATTATCTATTAAAGTAAGATTCTTTAAAACAAGAAAGTCCATCTTTAATAAACCTAAATCTTCAAGATACTCCATAGAATAACTTGTTAGATACATATTATCTGATTTAGTTAGAGGTATTATTTCATCTAAATCTACTCTACTCATTACAATACCTGCGGCATGTTGTGAAGTATGTCTTGGAAATCCTTCTAATTTAATAGCTATTTTATACATATCTGTTAATAATGAATCACTATCTATTTTAGCTTTAAAGTTAGGATTGTTTTTATAAACATCTTCTAATGTTTCATGAGAAAATGCTGGTATATATTTAGTTAAAGAATCTACTTTATAAGTAGGTATATTTAATACTCTTGATACATCTCGTATTACTTGTTTAGCAGCTAAAGTACCGAAGGTAACTATTCCGCTTACTCTTTTCTCTCCATATTTTTCTTTTACATAATCTATTACTAAATCTCTTTTATTATCTGGAAAATCAGTATCTATATCAGGCATTGTTTTTCTTTCTGGATTTAAGAATCTTTCAAATAATAAATCATATTTTAATGGATCAATATCAGTAATACCTAAAGAATAAGCTACAAGGCTACCTGCAGCACTACCTCTACCTGGCCCTACTAATATTTTATTTTTCTTAGCAAATCTTATAAAGTCATACACTACTAAAAAGTAATTAGAAAATCCCATTTCATTAATTACATTTAACTCATATAGTAATCTATTTTTATAAGTATCATTTACTTTGTTATTTAATCTTTTAGAAAGACCTTTTTTAGATAATTCTAATAAATATTTTTTAGGATCATCACAATCATATATAGGTAATAAATTTTCTCTTTCAGGAAATTCTATATTACAAGAATCAGCTATTATTATAGTATTTTTAATACCTAGCTCATTACTTAAATCATTTATATTATCTATATTTAATTCGTAATTATCTATTTCATAATCATTTAAATTGTCATTTGTTTTTCCATCTCTTATGCAATATAAATATGGAAGAAATTTCTTATCACTTCTATTTAGATATAATGCTTCTCTTAAGAATACAATATTCTTAGTAATAATAAGTGCTTCTTTTAATTCATCTTTATTACTAAATCCTAAATACAAATCTATATATATATCACCTAATTCATCTATTTTATTATTATATCTAAATGGTAATATACTTATTACTTCTTTATTATATTTCTTTAAATCTTCTATAGTTATTTGTCTTTCATTTTGAATAGTAGATAATTTAATTAAACTTTTATATCCATCATAATTTTTAGCATATACTAATACATTAAAATCTTCTAATAATAATTCTAGTCCTATTATTGGTTTTATATTATTATTTCCACATTTCTTAATAAATTCCATAGTTCCATACATATTTGTATCTACTAAGGATATGCTTGAGATATTATTATTTTTGGCAAAATTTACTATATCATCTATTTTTAATAAACTTGATAGCATTGTGTAATTACTTTTATTGAATAATGGAATATACATAATAATACCTCCTTTAACTTATTTTATCATATTATGCTCATTTTTTCCTTATTTTATTTGACTTTATGATGTTTCTATGTTAATATTATTAAGCAAGGACCAAAACTATGGTGTATTAAGCAAAATCAAGGGAGGGAATAACATGGCAGTAAATGTTTCAGAAAGAAAAGGAAATGTAAAAAACATTAGATCTCATGCTTTAAATGCTACTAAGAAAAGACAAAACGTTAATTTACAAGTACATAGATTAGAAGACGGTACTAAAGTTAGACTTTCAGCAAAAGAAATTAGAAATAAAAAGAAAAATGAAAAAGCTGCATAATTGCAGCTTTTATTTTTTTTATTCTACTGTGAATCCTTTTTCTATAGAATCACTTCTTATAGTTTTATAAGAAGTATTTTTATTATAATCTATTTTAGTAAATTCTTTTGTTTGTTGAAGAGCATTTAATTTAGTTAAATCTAATTTTTTATAATCTACTATTACCTTGATAGCGATTGTAGTATTTGATGTTGAAGATATATCTATGTCATATCCTGGAGTTTCATTTAATAAAACTTTATATTCATCAATATACTTTTCAATAGATTTTTTTCCAACTTCTTTTCCAGCAGTAGCGCTTATATTATATAATTTAGTAAATCCTACTAATCTATCATCTTCAAATTTATAAGTTATACTATAAATAGTATTTGTTCCATCTGGATTATCTAAAGTTGTTTTTATACAACTTAGATTTTTTTCTATTACATTTTGTTTTACTTCTCTTTTTTGAACATTTTGAGGTTTAGCATTTAATGAAGTGGCTATTTGAAGAGATCCTCCAAATAATATAGAGATTAATCCGATAACAGCTATTAAGATAGCTGGTTTTTTACTTGTTACTTTTTCGAAGTGAATAGTCTTTTGAACTTCTTGAAAATTTAAAACTTGAGTTTGTTGTAGTTGTTCTTTTGTTAATTCTTTTCTGATTTCTTCATCCGATATTTGTCTTACTTCATTATTGTTCATTTTCATGCACCTCTATCATAATTCAATTATATCAAAATCCGTTTTATATATACAAGAAAAATCAAAAAAAAATAACTATTTCTAGTTATTTTTGTATTTTGCATCAAATTTCTTTCTTTCTTCTGTATTAAGTATTCTTTTTCTTAAACGAATAAAGTTAGGTGTAATTTCAATTAACTCATCTGAATTAATATAATCAAGTGCATATTCTAATGAAATTGGTCTTGGTCTTTTTAATACTACTGTGTGATCACTTCCTGCAGCACGAGTATTAGTTAATTGTTTACCTTTAACTACATTTACTGCTAGGTCATTATCTCTATTACATTCACCAACAATCATACCTTCATATACTTCAGTACCTGGTTCAATGAACATAACTCCTCTATCTTCAAGATTACCAATTGAATATGCTGTTGCATTACCATTTTCCATTGAAACTAGAACTCCTAGTTTTCTTTCTCCAATATCAACATTTTCATAAGGCATGTATTCTTTGAACGAATGATTCATAATACCATAACCTTTTGTTAATGTCATGAAGTCTGTGGAGAAACCAATTAATCCACGAGATGGAATTGTGTATAATAATCTAACTTGATTTTCAAAGTTAGTCATATTATCCATCTTACCACCACGAATACCTAATTGCTCAATAACTGGTCCTACTGATTCTTCTGGAACTTCTATTTGTAATTCTTCATATGGTTCATATTTTTGACCATTAATTTCTTTAATAATTACTGTTGGTTTAGAAACTTCAAGTTCGAATCCTTCACGTCTCATATTTTCAATTAAGATTCCAAGGTGTAATTCACCTCTACCACTTACTAAGAATGATTCATTAGTAGCTGGTTCTACTTTTAGTGATACATCTCTTTGAGTTTCTTTGAAAAGTCTTTCTTCAATCTTTCTAGCTGTTACTATTTTTCCATCTCTTCCTACCATAGGTGAAGAGTTAGCTCCGAAAGTCATTTGAAGAGTTGGTTCATCGATATGTAATTTTGGTAATGGTAATATATTATCATTATTACATACTGTTTCACCTACTGATATATCTGCTAAACCTGAGATAGCTATGATATCTCCAGCTTCTGCTTCTTGAATTTCTACTCTATTATATCCATAATAGCCAAATAATTTTTGAATTCTAAATTGTTTAGTAGTACCATCTAATCTACAGCAAGTAACCATTTCACCAGTTCTGATTTTACCATTATGTACTCTACCAATTCCGATACGTCCTACGAATTCATTATAATCTAATAATGCTGGTTGGAATTGAAGTGGAGCATTACTATCTCCTTTAGGAGCTGGGATTACTTCAATAATCTTATCTAAGATTTCACTAAATCCTTCAGTTTGTGTAGATAAATCATCACTTAATGAACAAGTGTTATTTAATGCTGATGCGTAAATAACATCAAAGTCTAATTGATCATCATCAGCACCTAATTCAATAAACAAATCTAAAACTTCATCTACTACTTGCTTACATCTAGCACTTGGTTTATCAACCTTATTAATAACAACTATTGGTTTTACTCCTGCTTCAAAAGCTTTCTTAAGTACGAATCTTGTTTGTGGCATTGCTCCTTCATAAGCATCTACTACTAAAAGTACACCATCAACCATGTTCATGATACGTTCTACTTCTCCACCAAAGTCAGCATGTCCTGGAGTATCAAGTATATTAATTCTTACTCCTTTATAATCTAATGCTGTTGTTTTAGCTAAGATAGTAATTCCACGTTCTGCTTCTAATGCATTTGAATCCATTGATAAATTAGATAAATCTTCATTATCACGGAACATTCCAGAATGTTTTAAAATACCATCTACTAGTGTAGTTTTACCATGGTCTACATGGGCTATTATAGCAACATTTCTTTTTTCCATAATTACACCTCTTTTATACACGCCTCATCATTATAACACAAAACAAAAAAAAATACTAGAATTTTCTAGTATTTTTCTTCATATTACTTTTTATAATCTTGGCATGTATATCCTTCTTTAGTTAAATCTGCGATTGCTTCAGATTTTGTATCGCCTGTTACTAATTCTTCTTTATAGTTTTTATCTAGTTTTTCCATTAATAATTTAAGTGCTTTAATGTTACCACTGAAACTAAAATAGAATCTATTCTCACTAACTTCTGAATTAAATGCTACGCCTAGAGTTTTACTAATCAATCCCATTGCTTTTGCAGTTAATCTTGTTGCTTTCTCAGGCATAGCTTGGTTATATGTAGTATCTGATTCTACTTTGAAGTTGCTTAATTTTTCTTCTTTATCATATGAGAAAGTCATTACTGTAGTTGTAGTATCACTTGCTTTAGCTTCTGTCTTTGTACATGTAACATGATTTAATTTACTAAAATCAACTTCTTTTCCGCAACCTGTTAATAAAACTATTCCAAATACAATTAATAAACTATAAACTATCTTCTTCATAATTCCTCCTATTTATATCTATTATATTTGCATTTTATCTTTTTGTAAATAAATAGTCCTATCAAAAATATTAATATTATTCTAATTGGTGTTTTTAAGTAATCTACATATGTACTTAATATTATCCAGTTTTCTCCTAGTGAATAGCCCACATATACAAAGGCTAGCGTCCATGGAATTGATCCTATTGTGGTATATATTAAAAATTTAATAAATGATTGTTTTGTAATACCTATTGGAAGTGAAATAAGCGTTCTTACTATTGGAAAATTTCTACCTATAAGAGCACTTAGCATACCATATTTATTAAACCAAGAGTCTGACTTCAATATATCTTCTTCTTTCATAAAAAAATATTTACCATATTTCTTTATAAATGGTCTTCCTCCAAAATATCCCATCATATAAATTACTATGGCACAAAATACACTACCTATTAATCCTGTTAGAAAGGCTCCCCAAAAAGTAAATATTCCTTTAGAAGCTAATATTCCACCTGTAGCTAGAATAAGTTCACTAGGTATAGCTATTATTACCGCTTCTAGAACCATTCCTAAAAACATTCCAAAATACCCAAAATTACCTATTAAATTCAATACAAAGTCAGTCATATTCTTCACCAATAAATTATATGAAAAAAACAAATTATTTTTGCAATAATTTGTTCTTTTCTAATAAATATTCTATATAATCACTTATACTACTATATTCTTCTTTATTTAATTCATCTAATATTGGATTATGTTCTTTTATTACTACTCCATCAAATGCTTTTAACATTTCATAATCATTCAAGTCATCCCCTACTGTATGTAGTTTACTATAATCTAATTTTTCTCTATCGAATAGTCTTCTTAACGCATATTCTTTATTAACTGTTTTATGTATGATATTAACATGATTTCTACTAGCGTATATATGAACATTAATCTTATCATATATTTCATTTAGTATTTTTTCTTTTTCATCTAGCGATGATGTTCTCACTACTATTTTTACACAATCAGGGTGATAATTTGTTTCTTTGTATCCATCATCTAAGTAATAACCTGCTTTTAAATCTTCTAATACTTGTTTTACTTTTACTATTTCTTCTTCATCTAAATAAGTTGAATCTATGCATATATCTTCACTATTAAATAACTTAGCACCATCTTCACAAACTAAGTATGTATATGGAATGTTGTTCTCATCAATTGTTTTCTTTAGTCTAGTAAAATTTCTACCTGTTATTATTATGAAGATATTTCCTTCATTTATGAATTTTCTTATTGATTCAATGTTCTTTTTATTTAATTCATCTCTTCCTTCATAATAAATGGTATTATCAAAGTCACTTGCGATTATCTGCATAATTATCACCACTTTTAGAATAACAAAAAAAGTAATATCTTTCAATATTACTTTTCTTTTTACTTAAAGAAGTTTTTGAATATAGCATTTAATCCTTTATTAATTACTTTATTACTTGCAGAGTTAAATACTTTTCTACCTAATTTATATTCTATTGAATTTTTCTTTTTCTTCTCAGCTTCACGTTTTTTCTTTTCTTCTTCACGTTCTTTTTCTTTTTTAGCTTTTTCTTCTAACTTAGCTTGTTTTTCAGCTTCTTTTGCTTCTAATTCTTCTTGCTTCTTTTGTTCTTTTTCAGCTAGTTCTTGTTCATATTTTTCTTTGATTAATCTATTTATCTCATCTATTTCTTCATAAGCTGATTCTCTTTCAATAGCTTCTTCTGGATATTTATTTAAAAGTGGTGAGTTATTAATTATTTTATTTCTTGAAATTTCATCTATTGTTCCCATTTTACTTTGTGGAGGTAGAATTGTAGCTTTTTCTACTACTTCTGGTTCACCATTTTCGTTTTGGAAACTAATTAATGCTTCACCTGTACCTAAGTTTAGAATTGCATCATATGTATCAAATTCTGGATTTGCTCTAAATGAATCAGCTGCAGCTTTTACTGTTTTTAATTCAGTTGGTGTATAAGCTCTTAATGTATGTTGAATACGGTTACCTAATTGAGCAATTATATCATTTGGAATATCAGCTGGAGATTGTGATATGAAGTATAATCCAATACCACGAGATCTAATTAGTCTAACTACTTGTACTATTCTTTTTAATCTATATGGAGCAATATCTTTAAATAATAAATGTGCTTCATCAAAGAAGAATACTACTTTAGGTTTATCTAAATCCCCTACTTCAGGCATCTTATTATATAGTGTAGTTAATAACCATAATAAGAATGATGCAAATAAATCAGGTGATTCAAATAATTCTACTGCATGAAGAATATTAATGTATCCTTTACCATTAGCATCTGTTCCTATAAAGTCATTTATATCAAGTTCAGGTTGACCAAAGAATTTGTCTCCTCCTTGATTTTCTAATGCTAATAAACATCTTTGAATTACACCTACAGTTTGTGGTGTTACATTACCATAACTTGTAGTGAATTGTTCTCTATTATCACCTACATATTGAAGTAATAATCTTAAATCTTTTATATCATCTAATTCCCAGCCATTATCTTTAGCTATTTTATATACTACTGTTAAAACTCCTTCTTGTGCTTCAGATAATCCTAACATCATAGATAAAATTTCTGGTCCTACAGAATCAAGTGATGTTCTTATTGGATGACCATGTGTTCCAAATAAATCCCAAAATCTCACTGGAAAACTTTTATATTCAAAATCCTCTATTCCTAATTTTTGTAATCTACTATCTAATGCTTCACTTGGTTCTCCTTCTAAGGCAGTAGCTGCCATATCCCCTTTAACATCAGCTAAAAATACTGGAATACCTGCATCAGAAAAACTTTCAGCCATTACTTTCGAAGTAATTGTTTTTCCTGAGCCACTAGCTCCTGTGATTAAACCATGACGGTTTGCTTTATTTAGTAATATTGATAGTTCTTTATCATTACTCTTTCCTATTAATAATTTATCGTTTCTATACATAAAGACCTCCTATTTCTTTTATTATACCATTTATTTAAAAAATACTAGTATTTTTTTTATTTACTATTAATTAAATATATGATATTTTTAAGTAAGAAAGGTGGTATGTTTATGGCAAAAGAAAATGACATTTTAACTCATACTACTATACCTGAAGAATACAAACCAATTAGTATGTGGGGATATCTTGGATATCAATTATTATTTTCTATTCCATTTATAGGTTTTATATTATTAGTAGTATTTTCATTAGGTGGTACCAAGAATATAAATTTAAAGAATTTCGCTAGAAGTTATTTCTGTTATGTAATTATTGCAGTAGTTGTTGTTCTATCTTTTATTTTAATATTTGCAGGAACAGCATTCTTCCAAGGATTTATGTATAGGTAATTAGAATGAAAAAATTAAAAAATGATATAAAAAAATATTGGTATATATTCTTGATAATTATTATCTATATGGTTGTTATGGAAATAATATTTCATAAAACATGTATCTTTCAAATACTATTTCATATAGATTGCCCTGGTTGTGGATTAACAAGAGCAACAATTGCTTTATTTACTGGTAATATTAAAGAATCTCTTCATTATAATTATTCATGTATATTTTGGTTATTAACTATTATATTATTTATAATAAATAGATATATTAAACCAATAAAAATAAAACTGTTGCCAGTTTTATTCATAATTTCATGTTTAATTACAATTATTAGATATATATTAATTATTGTATTTAAAAACCCTATCTTTTGATAGGGTTTTATTATTAGTATTGAATTCCCCAGATAACATGATGTTTAGCTTCTTTTCCACAACAAACACATTTATCATCAATTCTTTCACCATTTTCAACAATACATCTTGATTTACATCCTTTGATTTCTTTGATTCTTGTTTCACAGGCTTCATCACCACACCACATAGCATGGATAAATCCTGGTTGTGTATTAAGAATTTTTTCCATATCTTCAAGATTATGTGCTTCAAATGTTAGTTTATTTTGTCTTTCTAAAGCCCTATTATACATATCTTTTTGAATTGTTTCTAATAATTCTTTAGTATATTCCACCACATTAACATCTAATGTTTTTTCAATCTTTTCTCTTGTATCACGTCTTACAAAAGTAACTTTATTATTTTCTAAATCACGTTTACCTACTTCTATTCTAATAGGAATTCCATTTACTTCAGCTTCTGCAAATTTGAATCCTGGAGATTTTTCAGAATCATCAATATATGCAGTTATATCATTCTTTAATAATTCTTCTTTATACTTATTAGCAAGTTCGTCTACTTTAGGATCATTTCCTATTGGGATAATGACTACTTGTTTTGGAGCAATTCTTGGAGGTAATACTAATCCATAGTCATCAGCATGTACCATAATGATAGCAGCGATTGCTCTTGTAGTTTTTCCCCAAGTAGTATAGTATGCATATTCATCTTTATTCTCTTTATTAGTAAATTTAACATCATATGCTTTAGAGAATTTTTGTCCAAAGTAATGGCTAGTTCCATCTTGTAGACATACTCCGTTATACATTAAATCTTCATTAGTTAATGTATATTCAGCTCCAGCAAATTTTTCTTTTTCTGTTTTCTTACCACTAATAGATGGGATAGCTAATATCTCGTGATTAAACCATTGATATACATCCATCATTTGCTTAGTTTCTTTTTCTGCTTCTTCTGCTGTAGCATGAACTGTATGACCTTCTTGCCATAGGAACTCTCTACTTCTTAAGAATGGTCTTGTTTCTTTTTCATATCTAAATACATTACACCATTGATTATATAATTTTGGTAAATCTTTATATGAAGTAATATGTTTTTTATAATAATCACAGAATACTGTTTCAGAAGTTGATCTTATTGCACATCTTTCTTCTAGTTTTTTATCCCCTACTTCAGTAACCCATACTAGTTCAGGTGCAAATCCTTCAATAAGTTCTTTTTCTTGATTAAATAAGTTTTCAGGAATAAGTAATGGCATTTGCACATTTACATGTCCTAATTCTTTAAACTTTTTATCCATGATAGATTGAATTTTTTCCCAAATAGCATATCCATTCGGTTCTATAGCAATACAACCTTTTACTGATGTATAGTCTGCAAGTTTTGCAGCTCTTACTACATCTGTATACCATTTAGCAAAATCTTCATCTCTTTTTGTTATTGAATTATTATTCATATTAACACCTCGTTCACCTTATTTTAACAAATTTTTTTCATAATCACAATATTTATTTTGTTTCATATATTTTTATTATTTTTTTAAATTTAATGGTAGAACCCTTCCATAGTTGACTACGTGTGGTTCGTTTAGTTGAAAAAAAAGACCTATCTTTCGATAAGTCCTAGTCTACTTAATGGAGTGATTGTGTATCTGCCTTGCTTTTTTCATCATAATATGATATGATAACACGCAATCAAGGAGATACTATAGATTAAAAAATTAATTTTATTGGAGGGGGATTATTAATTATGAGATTAAACTATGATAAATTAATTGAACTTTTAAATTCTTTTGGGTTATCTTTAACAATTGAAAATGGTAATGCTAAATTTACTGATATTGAAACTGATATGCCAATGGAATCCTATGTTTATCTTGTACATAATGGAAAGGAAAATGCCAGTGATATAAAAACATTATTTAATAGTTATCCTTTTTATGTTGAAAACGAAAATAAAAGGTTTAAAATATGTGTCTTAGGTAGTGATAATGATGCAAAATTTTTTGAAATAACTAAAACTGTGCGAAAAGAACCCCATGTATATGAAGAATCCAAATTGGTGTCTGAAAATGGTACTAATGCATCATATTCTTTTGAAAAAGTATTATATGAAAGGCCTGTATTAAAGGATGGCTATGAATCCTATGGGGGTATTACACTTTCATATATCAAATTTTATGCAGAAGAAATAACTGATAATAAATATGGTAAAATAATAACTATGTCTCCAGTAACAGGAAACAACAGAAAGAAAAATGAAATGTTTTTTTATAAGAATTTAGAAACAGATGAAATTACTTATGTTGTTGATGAAGATGTTGTTATTAAAACTATGAGTGATGAAGAAGCTATACAAATAATTGAGCAATCTCAATTATTTAAAGATACTATGAATATACTTTGCCCTACACTTGCAGATAAATATTCAAAAGTTAAAGCTGCTTATTCAAGTGTAAAATAAAAAAGACTAGTTACTAGTCTTTTTCTTTATTTTTGTATATTTTGGTTCTCTTTCATTCATAGTAGTCCTCTGATGACCACTCATTATACAATTACTATCAAGAAATGGCAGCATCATGCTGACTAGTGGGATAATAAAAAAAGACCTATCAAATGATAGATCTTAGTCTACTTAATGGAGCGGATGATGGGAATCGAACCCACGTAGTCAGCTTGGAAGGCTGAGGTTCTACCATTAAACTACATCCGCATATGTCTTTAATCGAACCCAGCCTTAAGCTTCCACTTAAATTTCCGAATGACTAAGTCGACTAAAAAAGTAGACATATTTAATTATACTAAAAATCATTATTTTGTCAATACTTTTTTTAAATAAAAAAACTAGTAAGTATCTTACTAGTTATTTACTATGATATCTCCACTTGTCGTATTTATCTTTAATTCATAATCAGACTTACGATTATTTGTGTTTACTTTTACATCACCTGAAACTACATGAGCATCTATATAGATATCATTTGTTTCGCCTATAACTACATCTCCACTTGTTACTTTAACAGTAGAATCATTAGTTAAATTTACTTTATTAATTTTAATGTCTCCGCTTGTTGTATTAAGTGTTAATTTACCATTAATATCTCCTAGTAGAAAATCACCACTTGTAGCTTTTGCATAGATTGATTCTTTTACACTACCAGTTTTAATATCTCCACTCGTAGTAGTTATTTCTAACTTATCAGTATTTCCTACTGTGATATCTCCACTTGTTGTGTTGATTGTAGTATCAATTGAATTCTTTAAATTAACATCTCCACTCTTTGTTTCTATATTAACATTTTTTAAATTAATAAGAGAATCTACATCTGATGAAGTTCCATCTATTTTTAAATTATAAGTAGTTCCTTTTGGTACAGCAATTTCTATTCTTGAATTACCATTAATTCCAAATGAGAATCCTATTCTTACTTCATCTTTATTTTCAATATATAATGTATTATCTTTTACTTCTGCTATTGGTTTAGCGTCTTTCCTATCATAGATTTTTACTTCTATATTTTCTATTTCTTTTTCTTCTATTTTTATATCATTATTTGTAGTTATGATATCTAAATTAGATATACTTTCTGTAAAAGTATTTTCATAGACTAATTCTGTTTTTTCGTATAAGTCTATTCCTTTTATTTTTATTTTTCCATTTAATAATATTATTAATAATCCTATTAGAGCTACTGCGATAATAGATAATAAAACTATTTTTACTATATTTAATGCACTATTCATTATTATCATCTCCTTTAGAACCGAATATTATTTTAATAATTGCTTCTACTGCAGCAAATACTAACCATATTATCCAAGTAATATGCCAAGCACCAGTAAAGAAACTTAGCAATAGATAAATTATAGTAAATATGATTGCAGTTAATTCAATAATTCCGTCCATTCTCTTTTCATTTACTGTCTTTTCTTTTTTCTTTTTAGTTATTGTAGTACTTAATACAATACCTTGGTAGACTAACATACATGTTGCAATACCGCATAGTAAGAAGAATCCTCCTACCATAAATCCTTCATTTAAATTGAATGACACTTCAGATACCATGATCCAAATAATTGCTAGGAAATATAAGAATACAGCTATGCTAATAATAAGTGCTCTTTTCTTTTTATTATCCTTATTAATAACTTCTACTTCTTGTTCTTCCTTTTCTTCTTTTGTTCCACTAAGTAATTCATTAGTAGATATTTCATATAGTTCACATATAGGAACTATTTTATCAAAATCAGGTTTAGATTCATCTGTTTCCCATTTTGATACTGATTGTCTAGTAACATTTAATTTTTCTGCTACTTCTTCTTGAGATAATCCTTTCTTTTTTCTCAATTCGTATAGTCTTTCTCCTAAAGACATACTCTCACCTCCATGACAAAAATATTACACTATTAACCGGTTGCGTTCTACCAACAGTTCTTGGAAATTTGTCAACTTATATTAACATTTAAATTATAACACAAAAAAAGCAACCAATGATTGCTTTTTTATGATAATGTTACTTCAACTAATTTTTCTTTATATTGTCTTGCTGAAATGTATTTGATTTTTAAAGTTACTTTTTCTCCCTTTTTCTTATTATATAAGTAATCTGTGATATCAGAAAATGCTTTTACTTCTTTATCATCTATACCAACTATAATATTTCCTATTTCTAATCCTGCTTTATCAGCACCACTACCATTAGTTATTTTAGATATATAAATTCCAACAGGCATATTATAGTTTGCACTTTGTTGTTCTGTGATAACGTAACCTTCAATACCAATTGTACCTCCAGTTTTGTCTTCTTCACCATTCATTAACGAAGTTACCAAATCTTTGATATCAGTTATTGGAATTGCAAATCCCATACCTTCAATTGTAGCACTTGATGAAGTTACTTTTGATGAATATTTAGCAGAGTTAATTCCTATTACTTCACCTTTATTGTTTAATAATGCTCCTCCACTATTACCACCATTTATAGCAGCATCTATTTGAATCATTTTAGTAGTTACATTATCTATTGTTACTTCTCTATTTAATGCACTTACGACACCTGTAGTTACTGATTGTCCATATCCTAAGGCATTCCCTATAGCAATAATTCCATTACCAACCTTTAATTCATTACTATCACCTAGGGTTGCAATCTTAATGGCATTAATTGTTTCATCATCTAAATCATTCATTTTAATAGCAATTACTGCTACATCTCTTCTTTCGGATGTTCCTTTTACTGTGGCATCTACACTCTTTCCATTTACAAATTGTACAGATAATTCTTCTGCATCTTCAATCACGTGATTATTAGTTAATATTAATAATTCATTATCTGTTTTACTGATTATAATTCCACTACCAGCACCTGTTTGATATTGTTGCTGATTGCTGTAGAATGGACCAAAATATCCAGACCTTACTAATGTCTTACTAGTAATAGCTACTATCGAAGGCATTACTTCTTCCACTATTTCTGATACATCAGTAATATATATTCCTTCTTTTATTTTATTATTTGTTTCAGTATATGTTAATTCTGCTTTTTTTGTAGCACCTAAATTTTTTAATATATCAATTTTTAGTAGTCCCACATTATTTAGTGCAATTACAAATGATATGATTATTAATAGTACAAATGCGATAACTACAATTATTCCTATCCTATTAGTCTTCTTTTGTTCATTATTCATTTATATCCCTCTTTTCAATTTATTCTTTATTAATAAATACTTATTACTAAATATATATTAAACTATCCATGACGGCCTCCTCCACCATGACTAAATCCTGATGAACCATGGTGAAATGAATGTCCTCCTCCATGGTGATGGCCACCACCACTACTAGATGATATTGTATAACTTGTTGTATGACTTCTTAGATATGTGTCTTCTCTCTTTGTGATATTTACTGATCCATTATCTAAGTATTCTGAAGCTTTATATGCTTTCTTAACCATCTTATTCTTTGATATCATTATTCCTATAGTAGTCCCCGCAGCAGCTAATCCCATTAGAAATGCTATAGGTATTGGAGGATAATACTTTGGTTTTAATTTATGCATATTACCATTATTATCTAGATAATAATTACTAGCTGTACTTGGATATCCACTTTGTACATAGTTATTTGTATAACTTATCCAGTTACTGAATCCTTGATAATAATTACCTGATTTTATATCACTATATATATTATCTAATATAGAGTTTATTCTTGAATCGTTTAAATAAAGTTGAGCATTTCCTGTAGTTGACATATGATAATATGGATCAGATGGATTAGCATTTCTTAACAAAAGTACTCCACTATTATATTCAAATGTCATACCAAAATCATTATAATCATAGAAATCATCAGCATATGCTTCGTTTTGGCTATCATTTGTATAAGCAAAACTATCAGTTACTATTACCATATCCATATTATTATTATTTATGAATTGATCTATTTGTTCTTTTAATTTTTGTTCTTCTTCATCTGTTAATATATCGGCAAAGTCATATATTTTTTCTGTAGCATCTACTTTTTTTGTTTTCATTATATAACTTAATTTACTATCTATGTTATCTATATTTTTGTTAACGCCATAATTATCCAATGTATTTCTATCATATGTATTAGTCGATGCAGATACATTTATTGTACATAGTAATGTGATTATTATTATGAATACTAAATTAGATATTTTTTTCATTATAGTAATGCACCTCCTAATCCATATATAATTAGGCTAAGTATTATTATTACTGCAAATACTCCTATAAATATTAGGAAGAAATATAAGAATGCTTTCCCTACATCTAATGGTATATTACCAATGAATTCACCAGTTTGACCATTCATTGCAAAGATATGCATTTTATCTTTATATTTAACATTTACCATCCATACTGGTAACATCGCATAATATCTGTTTTTTTCTTTTGCTACTACTGAATCATTTACAATTGTCTTTGTAGCATATAATCTTGTATCATTTTTAAATATCTCTTTAGTCGAATTAATACTTCTATCAGCAGCTTCAGCAAATACATCTTTAGCTTCTTGATCATACTTTTCAGCATAAAAGCCTGATAGATAAGCATGATTATATGGAACTAATTCATTATAATTGAATGGTTCTATTGTATTCATAATGGCATTATCAAATCTAGTCGAACCATCTATTGGTACTTTAGAATAATCCATTGTACCACCTCGTACTACTTTATAGTAATTCGTTTTAGTATAGCGAGTATCTCCTACTCTCCATGTATCTACTGTAGTAGCGTTCATTTCTATTTCACCACTATTATTTATATCAAATAGCCAGAAAGGTATATATATTCCTCTTATTTTCTCAATGTTTTTTTCACTATTGAAGTCTTTGGGCATTAGAGGTCTACCTTTAGATAATCCTTTAAATGCAGCTATTGCATCTTCCTTCGTATTTTTAAATGGAATTACTAAATCAGGAGCAAATTTACCTGATAATTTACTTTGAAGAATTGCAGTGTTTCCACAATATACGCAGAATGTTGCAGCTGTTTCAGAATCAGCAATTATTTCTGCTCCACAGTTTTCACAGTGATATGATACATATTCAATATTATCATCTTCTACTTTTGCATCTTTTCTATTTTTCTTTTCTGTTGAGGCATTATCAGTATGTTGTTGCATTTCTTCTAGAGTAAATTCACTACCACAATATTCACATTTCCATTTACCTAATTTAGGATTAAATTTAATCGAAGATCTGCATGATGGACATCTATTTTCAAGTGTATCTTCTTTTTTGTTTTTTATTTTTTCTTCTGCCATTTAATCACCTACTCTAGTAATAATTATATAATATTTTAATAATTTATTCCATAAAAAAAGAGATAATATCTCTTTTATTTTATTAAACTTTCACCATTTATTTCTACTGGTATTGGAATACACATAAGTGTTAGAATTGTTGGAGCAACATCAGCTAGTTTACCATGGTCTTTAAGATTTAATTTCTTAGTTATCATAAATGGTACTGGATTAGTTGTATGTGTTGTACATACTGTTCCATCAGGATTTACCATTACATCACAATTACCATGATCTGCTGTTACTATTAAAGTTCCATCTAATTCTTGGACTTTATCATATACTCTTTTTAGGCATTTATCAACAAACTCAACAGCTTCTACTGCAGCACTATACACTCCAGTATGACCTACCATATCTCCATTAGCATAATTTAATACAACAAAGTCTAAATAATCTTTATCTAATTCAGCTAATAATGTATTAGTTACTTCTTCCGCACTCATTTCTGGTTTTAAATCATATGTTGCTACTTTAGGTGATGGAATTAGTATTTGTTTTTTACCATTTAAATCTACATCCTTATCTCCATCAAAGAAATGAGTAACATGTGCATACTTTTCTGTCTCTGCTATTCTTAATTGATTTAATCCTAGGTTAGATAAATATTCTCCTAATCCATTAGTTATTTCTTGATGAGTAAATGCAGTTAATCCTTTAACTGTATCACAGATAGGCATCATAGAAACAAACTTAATATTATTATATTTAGTAGTCTCCATTGGGCTTTCTTCAGGATTAGTAATAGCAGTAAACATTTCTCTTAATCTATCTGGTCTATAGTTCCATACTATTATTCCATCATTATCAGATAGTTTACCTTCATTAATTACACTAGGTAATATAAATTCATCTGTAATTCCTTTATTATATTGATCTTCAAACACTTCTAGAAAATCATTATATTTATTACCTATTCCATAACATATAGCATCATATGCTAGTTTTAATCTATCATAATTATTATCTCTATCCATTGCATAATATCTACCTGAGATAGTAGCTATTTTACCATCTTTCTTTTCATTTATTTTTTCTTCTAATTTTTTAATAAATTTAGGAGCGCTATGAATATCAGTATCTCTTCCATCTGTGAATAAATGGAAATATATTTCTTTAATTCCATTAGCCCTACACATATCAATAATAGCCATTAAGTGAGATGTATGAGAATGTATTCCACCATCACTAATTAATCCCATTAAATGTAATTTTGAATTATTCTCTTTAACATGGTTCATTACTTTTAAAATATTTTCATTAGAGAAAAATTCTTTTGTTTCAATAGCGTGATTAATCATTTCTAAAGATTGGTAAACAATTCTACCTGCGCCTATATTCATATGTCCTACTTCACTGGTACCCATTTGTCCAGCTGGTAATCCTACTTCTTGTCCTGAAGCTTCTAATTCAGTATAACAATAATTTTCTTTTATATAATCAAGTGTTGGAGTATTAGCATTATCAAAGGCATTATAAGGACCTTTTGGAGCAATACCACAACCATCTAATATACACAATACTAAAGGTTTCTTCATATTTCCTCCTTAACACATATCTTTTTTACAAGTAATACTTTCTTCTTCTAAGCATTTAAATAAACATTTAAATTTATTATATGTATATTTCTTCATTTTATTAGTTAATTTACTATATGGGTCTGTTAATTCTTCTGGAATACCTTCTTCCATTTGAATTGCTTTTCCTCTAGATACAGCTATTATATTAGGAGCATATATTCTTTTTTCTCCTGTATCTATTTTTTCATCTAACTTAGTTAAAGTATAATTACTTAGTACATTATCAAATTTTTCAATTAATTCCATATATGCTTTATTACCTTCTTTAACAGTAACAATATTATTTTCTTCATCAACTTGTTTAACATCTCTGATATCTCTAACATCTACGTAATATATTTTTTCTACATTTTTGTCTTGAGCAGAGTGAATTAATTCTTCTAATATACTTCTACACCATGGACATTCTTTAAATCCAAAATATACTATAAAGGTTTCATTATTATTTACCTTTTCTAATATTTCTTCTGCAGTACTATATACAAATGGATTATCATTAGAAATATTTAATTCTCTATATTTATTACCTTTTCCATTATCTTTATTATTTATACTTTCATATTCAGTTTTAAATTTATAAGCATCAGTTGTCTTATCCACACATCCTGTTAATAAAAATAAACTTATTAATATAATTACTATTACTTCAATCTTCTTCATTATTACACCTCATTATAATTATAACTAATTATTAGACATTTTTCCATAAAAAATAACTCAACATTTAGTTGAGTTATTTAATTACTACAGATTCTAAATTATATATACCTGCTGCATTTTGTTTAAAGGTGAATGCTGTAGTTGGAAGAGTATCTTTTATCTTTTCATATTCTGCTTTTAAACTTGTTTTTTCTATATCATGTAATACCTCTTTTTTGTTTTCTCCCATACTATCATAATATGATTCATTTGGTCCTTCTGTATCACCGTTATAATCATATAATAAATTAGTATCTATCACTAGAGTATCATCTTTTAATGTTGCTGATTTAAAGAATGCTGTTGCAGTGTATCCACCACCACCACCATGTCCTGGGTGATCATTATTATATGAATACCAACCATTACTATATTTCATTAGCGCATAGTGATCATTATTGCATAGATAATCTTCGTGTTTTACGGTAACATTATCACCTATTACTGATCTAATGGTTTTTTCTACCTCATCAGCACTTGTAAAGTTTAGTGAAAGTGCTATGGATAATAAATCTTGATTAGGTATAGTTTTTACATCACTTATAGGATATAGTCTTGCTATATTGTTATTCATTGTATCAATTCTATCCATTATTACTTTTACATCTGCTTCTTTTAAATCTACTGCTTCTGTTTCTTTAACTTCTGTATTCTTTTCTCCATCGGCTTTACCAAAAACATAACCTCCGAAACTAGACCCTGCTACTGCGATTAATAATATTATAATAAAAGCTATTATTAACCCTCCACTACTTTTTTTCTTTTGAACTACTTGTTCTTCCATATTAAGACTCCTTTCTATTATTAGTTTAATTATACCATAAAAATTAAAAAATGATAGTTATTTACAACTATCATTTAATTTAATTGGTATTGTATAAGTAACAGTTTTATTATTTTCATCTTTTGCTTTTATTTCTAGAGTTAGACTACTTTTACTTAGATTCTTACATGTTTTAGAAGAATGATTTGTATTTACTTGAAGTTCTTTTAAGAAATCTTCTAAATTAATATTCTTCTTTTTGTCACAATTACTTATCTTTGTTTTTGAGTCATTATATGTTTCATATAAAGTACAAGTTATTGTTTTATATTTAGTAGTATCTTCTTTACCACAAAACTCTACATTAGATATATAAATGGTAGCCTTATCTTTATTATATGCAGCACTACCAGCAATCTTAAAATCACTACATGTAGTAGTTATTGTTTTAAATTCATAATCAGAATCATTATTATACAGTAAATAACCTACTCCTAATAATATTATTAATATAATAACTATGATTAATCCATAAAGATTACTATTCTTCTTAGGTTTTTTTTCACCATCTAGTATTTCATCTATATCTACATTGAACATTTTACTTATTTCTTTCATTATAGATATATCAGGAACATTTTTACCATTTTCCCATTTTGATACAGCTTGGTATGTTACACCTAATTTATCTGCTAGTTCTTTTTGAGTTAATTTGTTATCTTGGCGTATTTTTTTTATGAATTGTCCTATCTTTTCTTGATTCATAATATTACTCCTATTATCTTGTTACTTTTATTTCTTCTATTTCTTCTTTAAATATTTCTTTTTCTAATTCTTTTTTCAATACTTTTAAACTATATTCTATAAATGCTGTTATATTAACTCTTCTAGATTTTTTTAAAACATCTTTATATTCATCTTTATCATTAGATATCCCTTTATTAAATAAAATACAAGGATCTGCTTTTTTATTTAATAAATACCATGTGGATAATGTTCTTGCAGTTCTACCATTTACATCAAAATATGGATGAACACATACTAAATAGTAATGAATTATTTGTGATTTAATATATGTATCAACTATATCTTTTTCATTATCTTCATTTATATAGTTTAATAGACTATCCATTCGTTCTTCAACTACTTCAGGATTCATTCCTTTATCAAATCCACCAATTAATCCATTATAGGAAGAATCTAATATAAATACTCTTTTCTTTCTATAATACTTTCCCATATTTTCTAAAGAATATTCATCTAACAAATCATTACTTAAGATATCATATAGTTCTTTTAAAGAATCTTTATTTATTTCCTTATTTTGTAGTATATAGAAATAGCCTTTACTTAGATTATTATCTTCTTTACCATGTCCTAGTAAAGACATTAATTCTGAAGCAGAATCATAATTATTTATTCTTTTTAATAGTTCTTCTATTTCTTTCTTTAATTTTTCTATTCGAATTTTATTATAAAATATATTTCTATTATTTTCAGTTTTTAGTTTTAATACTTTAAAAGCCAACATTTAAATCACCTTATAAATACCAAAGTTTTTCATTATTCTTTCTTACTTCTTTGATAATACCACCACCTAAGCATTCTTCTCCATTATAGAATACACATGCTTGTCCTGGAGTTACTCTTTTTACACCTTGTGGATATTTTACTAATATCTCATTATCTTTCCACTTTAATTCAACCGGTATATCTTCTTGTCTGTATCTAAATTTAGCTGTACATTTAGTTATTTTTTCTTCACCTAAATAGTTGATTTCATCTACTATACATGAATCAGATACTAAATAATCATTATCTTCACCAATACAAATATAAAGAATATTTTTCTTTAAGTCTTTACCTACTACAAACATTCTTTCATCTGTTCCACCGATATTTAGTCCTCTTCTTTGACCTATTGTATAATACATTAAACCAATGTGTTTTCCTATTACTTCATTAGTATCAATATTAACAATATCACCTGGTTGATTAGGTAAATAGTTTCTTAAGAAATTAGTTAAGTTTCTTTCACCTATAAAGCAAATACCAGTTGAGTCTTTTTTATCCGCAGTAATAAGCCCATATTCTTCAGCTATCTTTCTTACATCAGGTTTTACCATATCACCTATTGGGAATAATACATTCTTTAATTGGTCTTTAGTTACTTGAGATAAGAAATATGTCTGGTCTTTATTGGAGTCTACTGCACGTAGTAGCTTCCCATCTTTTATTCTTGCATAATGACCTGTAGCTATATAGTCTGCTCCTAACTTTTCAGCTTCTTTTACAAACATATCAAATTTAATATATTTATTACACATAATATCAGGATTTGGAGTTCTACCTTTTTCAAGTTCATCTAAGAAGTATTTAAATACATAATCATAATACTCTTTTACAAAGTCTTTTCTATGTAGTGGTATACCTAATTTATCACATACTTTTTTAGCATCATTATAGTCTTCTTCTTGAGGACATATTCCAGACGATGTTGTAGGTCCATTTAACTCGCCGTCTGCCAAACTATCCCAATTACGCATAAATAATCCAATTACTTCATAGCCTTGTTTTTGTAATTCTATTGCAGCAACAGACGAATCTACTCCACCACTCATTCCAATAACAACTTTCTTCATAACTCCACCTCCTTTAAGTAATCTCGCCTTATTATAACATTTTTTTAAATATTCTTCAATATTGTATAAAGATTTAATTTTTAACCATAATATTTATGGAGGTTAATATGGATAATAATATAAATACTTTAGATGAATTAAATAAAGGTTGTTGTATGGGAATAGATTCTTTAAATATAATAATTCCTAAAATAGATGAATCTAAGTTTAGAAATTTACTTGAGAAACAATTAATTGAATATAAAGATTTATCTAGTCGTATTACTGATTTATATAAGGAATATACTGATACAGATATTCATGAAACTAATCTTATGACTAAAGCTATGACATGGTATGGAATAGAAATGGATACTATGATGGATAAAAGTATTTCTAATGTAGCTGATATGTTTATTAAAGGTACTAATATGGGAATTATTGAAGGTAAAAGACTACTTAATAATAAGACTATGGATAAGAAAGTTACTAAGATATGTAAGGAATATGTTAAGATGCAAGAAGCTTATTTAGACAAACTAAAAGAATACTTATAGTATTCTTTTTATTTATTATAATTCCAAAATCCTAGTTGCCCTTTTATTTCTATAGGATCTATTCTTTCTACATTTTCTAATTTAAATCCATATATAGGTTTATTACTTTTAATAGTTAGACTTTTATATACTTCTTTATCTTTATTTAATAATTCTTTTATTAATTTATCATCTACTTCTACACAATCAGTAATAGTTGCTTTAGCTATTATTTTCCCTGGGTTATATTTAAGATTTCTATCTTTAAATCTTTCTATATTTTTTTTATCTTTTCCTTTTCCTGAGTGAATCAATATTTCTCCCCTATAAGATGTTTTCCATGTCCTAAATTCATATTCTTTTAATCCTTCTGCGATTAATGTAGCCCATGGTTCTCTTATAGTTATAGTCTTCATATTATCACCAATTTAATTATATCATAAATTTTATATTGCATTATATAAGTTTTTCGTTATAATAATTAGTACGGGTGATTTTATGTTTGATTATGAAGAATTAGTTGACAAAGTTTATGATATGAAATGTGGAGATGAAGTTGAAGAGTCTGAAGAAGTAATTTCTGCATATAGTTTATGGCTAGTAATACAGAAAGAAGTATCTAGAATTAATCATTTACTATACGATAATACTGAAATGCTTGATACACTTAATGAAATGTATCATACAGTACATATATTAGGTGACTTTCTATCTAAAGAAGCATATGAAAATCTTGATGTTCATGTTCCATTTTTTAAACAATTAAAATTCTATAAGATGACCTCAGTTTATGACGGAGATGAAACAGGTATTGTTTATATATATCCTGATGGTAAGAAAAATATTAATAAACGTATTATTATAAGAAAAGATTTTCACTATGATGAATATTATCGTTCTGATGACGACAATGTTAATAAATTTTTAGTTTATGGTATGCCTGCTTTTGCTGATGGAATATATATCCATTTGGATGAGATAATGAGATGTTTAGAATTTATGTCTAAAAATGAACTTTTTGGATATAATGGGCACAGAATAACTACTGACACATTCACTATTAATATGCGTTTCACTTTCAGCGAATATTCATCACCTCTATTATATATAGGAATCAATGATGATATAGATAAATATCATAGCCAAACAAAACGTTATTTACATTTTGATACTACTATCCAAGAAGAAATAGATAAAATTCAAGATACCATTTTAAAACGCATTCCTGTTAAGGTAGCGGATTTAGATAAAGGTCTTGCTAGTTTGGTTAAACGTAATATGGGAGACATATTAAGAGGCGATATTAAAATATATGAAAAGAATAAGACTAAATAGTCTTTTTTTTATTAATATATTGCATTATATGAATTTTTCTTTATAATAATTAATACAGGTGAGGTTATGGGAACATATAATAATTTATTAGAAAAATATAAAGAGTATCTTAAGAGAGATAAAGTTGAAGAAAACGATGAAGTTATATCTGCTTTAACATTATGGGATACAATAAATAACGAAATATCAAAGTTTCAATATATTAGAGATGATAATTATGGTTTAATTTATCATCTTAATAAGGTATACGCATCACAATTTAAGGCAACATTTTATTCTGGTGTTGATTTTTATGATAACGCTGTAGAAAATTTTGGTACTAAGATACCTTCTTTTAGACCAATAAAATTTATTGGTATTAAATCAGGTTATGTTAATAATAATAAAACAGCAGTAATAGAATTTATTCTTAATACTAAGGTTACTGATAACAAAGAAAGAGTAAATGAATCTATTAAAGCTTATAGAGACTTTAATGATGATGCTTATTATGGAAATCATATTAATCGCTTTTTAATATATCACTGTAAGGAGCAATTAGATGAAATTGTTAATATTTTGAGTTTTTTTGCCATTCTAATGCAGATAGAGAAATCAACAAATCAAATAATAGATAATGGTATATTGAATATAGCAATTAATCATTCTTTAATAGGAAAACCTTCATTAAAAGTCGCATTAAGTAAAAGAATTGATCCAGATGATAGTCAATATAAGAAATATAGCGATGAGTATTGTTCTATTAGTAATTTAATGGCCGGTAATGAAGAAAAATTATTAGAACGTACTCCTGTTAAAGTTGATGATTTAAATTCATTCTGTAGAACTCTTATCAAAAGACATTTGGAAGAAGAAAAACAAAGAAAAGAAATGATGGAAACAAATCAAATGGTATATAAAAAAGTAAGATAATTCTTACTTTTTTATTTTATGTATTAATTTTAATAATGAATAATGCCATGTGATTGGTAGTTCGTATTCACCTATTAACTCTTCCACATAACCATTAAATCCTCGTTTGAATTCATATATACCATAATCTTTAGGATGAGTATTAATATCTTCTGGTATACCATAGAAGTTATGTTTTTTAAATCCATTCTTAATACCATATTTAATTAATTCCCATTGAATTAAATACTGTGAATCAAATTTTAAATATTCTTCATAGTTACCACTATATAGATATATTATTTCTGGTTTTATTAACATAAACATTGAACTAGATAAAGCTATTGTATCTGTATTTTTTTCTTTAATAATATTTTCTGCATCAGATATTCTTTTACTTATTGATTCTATTTCATTAGTTAAGTTCTTTTTAGCTCCATCATTATACTTAGCATCACTTAAACTATTTATTTTATCAACGCGTTCTTGAACATCATTTTTTAAATTATTTATATAATTTTTTAGATTTAATTCAGTTATAAAGAATTTGATTTCATTCTTATCATGGAATAATTTATACATACCTTGGTAGTATGATAGTTTTCTATTAGTGAAGTTTTTTCTTTCACTAGTTTCTTCCATAATAGCTTGGAATCTGTCTAATTCATCATAAGTTAATTCTTTAACATTTATACCTGATTTTTCTATTTTTCTTATTTTGTTTCTCGTAGATGATTTCATTTCTTTTAGAATTGTTTCTTCATCTTTTCCTTCTAAATCTAGGGAAAACATCCAAGATACTTGCTCAGTATGACCTTTAGGTACTTGTTTAAATCCTAGTGATAATAAATTCTTTACTACACTAGAATTATCTACTCCACCTTCTACAATATCTCCATTTATATCTCTTTCTTTATATATTAAATATGGATCTATTCTTAATATATATCCATTCTTTTCTTTGATATATTTTTTTAATTCATTAGTAAAAAAATCTACTAAGTCTTTATTATGAAAATCTATTAAATAACCTCTAGGAGAATAGAATTCATATTTTTTAAAATGTCTAAGATGAGATAATAACATAGTAGCTGCTACTATTTTATTATTTTCTTCTACTCCTACATAGTTTGTTTTCCAATTTAATTCTTCTCTTAATTTAGATATTTCTGGTGCTGATAAAAATGATTTTAAAGGATGATTCTCCCAAAAACTTCTATATTCTTCTTCTGTTAATTCTCTAAATTTCATGTAATCACATCCTATAATTATTATAACATATTTTTTAAAATAAAAACTACTAGTTAGTAGTTCTTATTCATTAAATAGTTTATTTATATTTTCCTTTGGAACAAGCATTTTCATACTTTGTTCTACTCTAAATTTTAATATATTTTCTTCAGTCTTATATTCTTCCCCATCTACACCCCATGAATTTTTTTCTTTAGATAAGAATTCTAATTCAAAGTTATCTGTCTGGTAGTATGTTACATTAGGTATAGTTTTTACATCTACTGTAGTAACTAATAGAAGCATTCTTACCATTTCTTTTAAAGAACCGGCATTAGCTAAACACACTTCAAATTTTTTATCATCTAATTTAACATCATAATATACATCTGGTTGTCCACCTACTCTTGAAGAATTGGTTATAAAGATAAATGAATATTCTCCAGTAAATTCTTTCCCATCTACTTTATATCTTATCTTATGTGAACTTATTTTAGGTCTAAATTGTTTTAATGCATATAAGAAATAAGCTGCTTCTCCATATTTCTTTTTTAGTTTTCTTGGTGTTGCGTATGACAAATCAATATAATCTCCAAAACAACATACATAAACAAATGGCTTATCATTTATATAACAAACATCTACTTTTTTAGGTTTACCTTGAAGTAGTATTTCTAAATTTTCAAATACGCTTTTGTTTAATCCATACATATTTCCTACGTCATTAGTACTACCCATAGGAAGTGGTGCTACTATTAATTTTTTCTTTCTCTGCATATTTCCACTAACTATTTCATTAAGTGTTCCATCTCCACCAGCACTAACCACTAAATCAATATCATCATTTAGTACTTTCATAATTCTTTCGGCATCGCCTTGGGCTCTTGTGAAGATTATTTCCGCATCATATCCATGTTTTCTTAATACATCATAGAATGTTTGGTATGACTTTATTTTTTTTCTTTTTCCACTTTCTGGATTCATGATTATTACACATTTCTTCATAGTGCATCACCTACTTTTATTATACCATTTATTAAAAAAAAGAGAAGTAATACTTCTCTAATAATAAAACTTGCTTCCATCAACGCATCCATTTATACCCGGAATGCTTCTGCAATCTGTATATTGCCATCCTTCATATGGACCTTTGTATGTTAATTTTTCATTCCATTGAGCTACCCATGTAGCATATCCTTGAACTTTTGGATCAAATCTTGTTTCTATATAATTTTTAGATGCATAAACTCTAGTCTTAATACATAATTTTTCTTCTGTATTATTAATAAACGTAGTAATCATATCTGAATATGTATCTTTAGATATACCATAACTATTCTCCCCTGTGGATTTAATCTCCCAGTCTTCTAAATCATAGAAAATAGCTAAGTCTTTATAAATATGAGCTTTATTTTCTCTGATTGCTTTTACAATGAATTCAGATTCGTTCATTGCTTCTTCTTTATTTTCAGCATAACTAAATAAGTATACTGAATATGGAATACCTAATCTTTCTAATTCATTTTTATTTTTTACAAAGAACTTATCAGTATAGCCACTACCATACCCAATACGTAGTATTACAGCGTCAACTAATCCTGATTTTTTCACTTTATTCCAATCGATATTTCCTTGATGAGCAGATACATCTATGACATTTATTTCTGATGCGAATTTTTCAAAAGCACCTGTGTTAGTATTAAATACATAGAATCTTCCACACATATATTGAACACCTTTAGATTGTGTGCCATCAGGATCATAATAGTAAGTCTTTCCATTTTCTTTTTTAAATCCTTCGACTAGACCTGTTTGGTCATTAAATTTATAGTCTCTTCCTTCTATGTTTTGAGTACCTTTAATAACTTCTCCTGATTCATTTTGGTACCATACACCTTCATCAGTATTTTGCCATCCTGTTTTTAATATTCCATTTACTCTACTATAAAAATATAATTTATCTTCTATTGTGACGAAGCCTTTTTGCATTATTCCTTTTTCATTGAAGTAATAATTTTTCCCATCTATTGTTTGTTTACCTATTACTACTTCACCATTACTATTTTGGTACCATACGCCTTCACTAGCATTTTGCCATCCTGTTTTTAATATTCCATTTACTCTACTATAGAAATATAATTTATCTTCTATTGTGACGAAGCCTTT
>JAFWJL010000003.1 GCA_017511605.1 Bacilli bacterium | reverse complement strand
CATCAATAGTTTCCTTGCTTGGATTTTTGATATCAATAAGTCTTTTGTGTGTACGCATTTCGAATTGTTCACGTGAATCTTTGTACTTATGTACAGCTCTTAGAATAGTGAACTTTTCGATTTCAGTTGGTAGTGGTACTGGACCAGAAACTTTTCCACCTGAACGATTAACAGTTTCAACAATTTTCTTTGCTGCATTGTCTAAAATTCTGTGATCATATGCTTTAATTCTGATACGAATCTTTTCTGTTGACATTTTAAAATCCTCCTCTCGCCTATATCTAGTATAGACTTGCTCCGAACGAATAACCCGATAACCAATTAGCAACTCTTCCTGGTGTATCGACAACCTCGCACATCTAAGCAGTCACACGTATTTAATTATATCATAATAATAAATAAATGCAACACTTTTTTTAATTTTTTTCTTATATATCAACAAAAAAGCAGATTTTTTACATCTACTTTTTCTTACTCATTTTAGGTCTTGTTATTAGTTTTAATGACGCAGGTTTTATTAAAGATTTTCCAAATTTGTTATTAATATTGTCTATTGTTTTCTGAATATTATCTTCTTTTTCTTCATTTTCATCTTGATCAAATAGTGATATTTGTTCTTCCTTAGTATTTGTTAGATTAGCAAGTCTCGCTCCTATTAGTCTTATTTCATCTTCTTTATAATTATTATCAAATACTTCATATATTTTCTTTAATATTTCTTTTGTATTATTAGTTGGTTTATCTAGTGTGGCTTGAGCACTATAACTAATAAAGTTACTATTCTTAAATATAACGGCCACTGTTTTAGTAAATAATTTTTTACTTCTTAATTCTCTTGTAATCTCTTCTGTTTGTCTAAACAGTATTTCTTTTAGTTTATCTGGATCAGTTAAATTGTATGGTAGAGTTTCCGTTACACTAATACTTTGATTTTTACTTGTCTTAACTTCTACTTTATCATCATCTAATCCGCGAGAAGCATTATATAAATACTTCCCTTGAGATTTAAAGTGTCTTTCTAGAAATTTTAAATCTTTCTTTGCTAAATCTCCTATAGTATAAATACTAAATTTATTTAATTCTTTCTTAGTACTCTTTCCACACATGAATAAGTCTCCAACGTCAAGCGGCCATAATTTAGATACTATTTCATCCTTATATAGAGTATGTACTTTATCAGGTTTTTCAAAATCACTAGCCATTTTAGCACAAAGCTTATTATTTCCTATACCAATATTAACAGTATATCCAAATTTTTCTTTTACTTCATCTTTTATTTTATATGCTAGTTTTTCTAAATCATTATATATATATGTCATACCACTCATATCTAAGAAGCATTCATCTACTGAATATTGTTCTAAGATAGGAGAATATTGTGATAAATATTTCATTAATTCACGAGATTTTTCATAATACCATTTATATTGTGGAGGATATACTTCTAAATCCTTGCATTTCTTTTTTGCCATATATATTGGTTCTGCTGATACTACTCCTAGTTTTTTAGCTACTGGGCTTTTAGCTAGGACTATTCCGTATCTTGAATGTTCTTCTCCACCAATTACTGATGGTATTTTTCGTATATCTTTTTCATATCCATTTTGTAATAAATAAACTGCAGTCCATGAAAGAAATGCATTATTTACATCGATATGAAATACTACTCTATCTTTCATAGAACCACCTCAATTACATTATAGAACATATGCACGAATTATTCAATTGTATTGTGTGTATACTTTCAGTTTACATATATTTTATTTAATTTATTTCATAATAATATTAAGAGTTACGGAGGTATACTATGAATAAATATGAATTAAATATATATGAACAGATTTCTAGAAATATCAAAAAATATAGAAATATAGCCGGTATTACTCAGGCAGAGCTTGCAGAACGAGTTGGAGTTAGTCATGAATTTATCAGAAGAAATGAATCTAGAAAAGGCAAGAAATCATTCTCAGTAGATACTGTATGGAAAATATCTGTTGCTTTAAATATTGATCCTGGTAAACTATTTGAAATAGATATGGATGAATTAATAAATCAATAAAAAAAGGACTAAGTCCTTTTTATTTTGTTTCATTTAAACAGAATAATGCATATACTGGGATATATCTTATATCTTTTTTTGTTGAGAAGTTATTTTCTGTTATTCTATAAGCACTTGTTACTGTGAATTTTTTCATAAATACTGCTAGTGATTTTGCTTTAGAATTAGTCTTTGTAGTTAATTCTATTGGTATTATTTGACCATTTCTATTTTGAATAACGAAATTTACTTCTGCTTTTCCTTCTGATTGGTAATAATATAAACTATATCCCGCATCAGATAATGTTTTAGCTATATGATTTTCATATATTACTTCTTTTAAGTTTTCATCCGAAAGTATTCTTTTTTTATTTAAATGCATTGCTGTATAAAGCAATCCTTCATCTACATAGAATAGTTTGAAACTATCAGTGTCTTTACAACTACTTAGAGGTGATTTAACATCTTTTATTTTGAAACTTCTATATACTAATTGATTATTGACTAAATAATTAATAGTACTTTCATATTCTTTAGCTCTTTTTCCTGTACCCATTAGTCCATATTGGAATTTTTTATTTTCTTTTTGTAACTGTTCTGGAATAGAATCTATTACTTCTAATCCTCTAGGTATATCTATTAATATATTATTTAGAGACACTTCATTCTTATATACATTAATAATTTTTTGTTTTATAGAATCTAATACATATTCATCTTTATCATTTAAAGATGCTTCTATTACTTCAGGAAGTCCACCAGTAGTTAAGTACTCTTCAAATAATTCTAATGCTACTTTATGAAAAGGATTAGTTTTTCTCTTAGTAAATGATTCTTTTATAAGATTAGCTAAACTTGTTTCATCTTTAGCCCATAAGTATTCTTCAAAGTCTAAGGAATACATTCCCTTAAATTGTAATTCTTCACCTTTATATTCACTTAATTTATCTTTAGTAGTAATAATAGCTATAATATGATATTTACTATGTTCACTACCGAATATTTTTAATCCTTTAATTATATCTAAATCATTAACGTTATCTATAATTATTAAAGTATCTTCTTTAAGAATAGTTTCCCCAGATATTGTGGATAATCCTAATATTAATTTTTCTGTGGATCTTTCTTTCTGAAATAAGTCTTTTAATTCTTTATTATTTTGTGCATTTATATATACAGTATTTTTATATTCTTTTTTACCAAATGATAAACATGAATATGTCTTACCTATTTGTTTTGCTCCATATACTATTAATGGTTTTCTAATTACATCTTTCTTCCATTTTTGGAAATATAAATCTATTTTTCGTTCCATTTACTGTATCCTCCTTACACTATTTCTAAAATAAGTATACTTTTATATTAAAAAAAAGTCAAATAAAAAAGACTAGTTAGTTACTAATGGTTTATTATAGTCTAGTCTCATTTTATCAGCTATAGTAACTATGAACTCGGAATTAGTGGGTTTAGCTTTATCTATATCTACACTATGTCCAAATATATCTTCCATTAAATCCCAGTTACCTCTATTCCAACTTACTTCTATTGCATGACGGATAGCTCGTTCTACTCGTGATACTGTAGAATCAAATTTCTTAGCAATTTCTGGATATAATTCTTTAGTAATACCTCCTGCGATATCAGGTCTTTTATATACTAAAGTTATACCTTCTCTTATATATTGATATCCTTTAATATGAGATGGAACACCTAATTCATGAAGTGTCTTTGTAATTGTGATTTGTAGGTTATTATGAAACAAATCCAAAGATTCTCCTTTAGTAGTTTTCCTAGTTAATGCTTGTACTTTATTATGTAAATCATCTAATTCAAATGGTTTAATCATAAAGTAACTAGCTCCTAAAGATGCTACTTTGCTTATCATGTCTTGTGTATTATATGAAGTTAATACAATTACTTTTTTATCTATCTCATTATTATATAAATATTCAAGTACTGAGATGCCATCTTTTTTAGGCATTACTAAGTCTAATACCATAATATCAAACTCATTTTTATGTTTATCTATTAAAGATATTGCTTCTTCTCCATCACTTGCTTCTAATACTACTTCTACATCTTCTACATCTTTAAAATAACGCTTAACCATACCAACTAAACTTTCGTTATCATCGACAACGAATAATCTTGTTTTGTTCATTTTGTCTCCTCTCTTGTTACCGCGTACTATAATTATATAATATGTCGAATAATTAGAAAAGAGAAAAAAAGAACAAGTTTTGTCGAACCTGTCCAATACTGTATACTAGTTTAATTTATTTAAGAATTCTTCTAATTTATCAGGTTTTAAGCTTAATCCTCCTAATAAATATCCATCTATTAAATCTATTTGTTTTAAAGTATCAATATTTTCATTATTAGCACTTCCACCATATAATACTTTATCATTTGGACAAATGGATTTAATAAGATTAAATACTTCTATTATTTCTTCATTAGTAGGAATTATACCTGTACCTATAGACCATATTGGTTCATAGGCTATTATTACATCTTTTTCTATATCATCTAGAATAGATAATTCTTCTTTTAATACTTCTTTATATGTATTATTTTGTCTCTCTTCTTTGCTTTCTCCAATACATAGAATAGGTGTAATATCATTTTCTATTAATTTAATTAGTTTTAATTTTATATCTTCATTTGTTTCTTTTTGATAATTTCTTCTTTCAGAGTGACCTACTATAGCATATTTAACATTATATGACTTTAATTCATTAGCAGATATTTCTCCAGTATATGCTCCATCATCAAATTTAGATACATTTTGTGACCCTAGAAGTATTCCATCTACTAATCCTATATTTAAAAATGTAGGACATAGTATTAGTGTACTACTAGTATTAATCTTCTTTAATTCATTAAGATAATCAATAAATTCATCTTTGTTTAAATTACTTTTATTATTCAGAGCTACTATCATTGAATTTCTCCTTTATACTTTTAGCTATCTTAGATACAATACCAAATCTATTTTCATTCTTCTTAGTATCAATAGCTCTTTTATATACTGCTAAAACTCTATCAGCATAGAACTTTGAACTATATGTTTCTGATTGTATTCTAGCTTGTCTATTTAATCTTTCTAGATCCTTTTTGTTTTTGTATAATCTTTCTATCTTTTCTATATATTCTTCTTTTGTCTCAAAGAATACACCATTCAAATCTTCTGTAACCATACTTTCAAATGCTTCGTCTTTCATACATACAGGAGTAACATTAGAGGCCATAGCTTCTATTACTGTTAGTCCTTGGGTTTCTGTTTTAGAAGCAGTTACAAATAAATTAGATACATGGTAGTAATATGGAATATCTGTCCATTTTGCTTTACCTGTGAATATTACATTTTTGGAAATACCTAATTCTTTAGAGTATTCAACATATTTGTCTTTATCAGGTCCATCTCCTACTATTATAAGCTTAATATTTTTATGTTTCGTAATTAATTCTTTTTGGCATTCTAATAAGAATTCAATATTTTTTTCTTCAGCAAGTCTTCCTACAAATAATAATACAAAGTCTGATTTACCTAGTTTTAAACTTTTTCTTAAATCATTTATATCTTTTCGATTTTGTTTTTCTTTATAGAATCTATCTACTTCTATACCTGTTGGTATTATATTAATATTTTTATCAAATTTATATTTTTCTTTAAATAATTTATAAATCTTATTAGTAGGAACTATTAGTTCTGTAGCTGTAGTATCACAATAGAACTTAGTTAAATACTCTACTAATTTTTTACTTGATTTATCAAAATATCCTTTAGTTATATAGTAAATATAATCTTCATACATAGTATGGTATGTATGAACTAAAGGTATATTATATTGTTTAGCTAAGATACGAGCAAATGTACCTATCGCAAATTCTGTTTGAGAGTGAATTACGTCTAATTTCCAACTCTTTATTTTATTAACGGCTCTTACTGGATATATACTAGTAAATCTAGAATCATATATTCCTGTAGGTATTCCTGGTATTCTTAATATTCTTTCTTTTTCATCATATTCATATTTGAAACTTTCTAAGTTTGCAGTAACTACATATACTTCATGTCCCTGTGCTTCTAAGGCTTTTTTAAGCATTACTTCACTAGTTACTAAACCACTTATATATGGTGTATATGCTTCTGAAAAAATACCTATTCTCACTTTTCCACCTTCTTTTCAAAATTAAATGCTAAGGCCCCTATAATTACTCCTACATAGTAAGTGATAAATCTCCATAACAATAGTACTGCAGATAATTTATGTCCTACTATAAAGTTTCCAAAGAATTTAGTGAAGCCAAACTCAATACCACCACTAGCTCCAGGTATTGGAACAAATCCTCCTATTATATAAACATAAGCAGATGCTGTTATTGTATTGTTTACTGTAAAACTAGTAAAGTCTCCCATACTATATAGAATAAACATTGGAACTATATATAAACATAACAAGCTAATTATATTTAATACTACTCCACCTATAAATAATTTTTTTCTTTTTCTTAATTCTTTAAATCCTTCATGGTAATCAGAAAATTTTTGTTTAATATCTTCTTCATCAACTTTTCTTTTTAGTTTTTTTAATATCTTTATACTTATAGCACTTAACTTATTAGTTACTCTTTTACTTCTAGATATTAATATTAGTACTATTACTACTGCTACATTTATAGCAAATCCTAATAATACTAATAATTGAAGTATTCTCACCTTTGGAAATATAGGAAATAAGAAATTATTAATTACTGCAACGCTTCCACATATAACTAAAGCTATTTGATAAAATATAAAACTTTGTATTGTTTGATTAGTGGCCTTAGCAATAGGAATATCATGTTCCATCAACATGTATACTTCCATAGGTTGTCCACCCGTAGAGAATGGTGTTACGCCATTAAAGAATTGGGTAATTATATTGTGTTTAATAGCTTCTTTAAGAGATAATTTCTTTTTATCATTAGTTATTTTATAATTAACATAACCTTTTATGACTATATATAGCGCATAGAAAAGAATGGCTAATAAAATATACCTAATATCTATTTTAGTTAGAATATTAACTATATCTTTAAAGTCATCTTTTAATACTATGTATAATACAATACCAGTAATAATTAATAAAAAAATTGTATTCTTTTTTATGTTTTTAATTATGTTCATGATATCATCCTTCGACTATTTTCTTTTTCCTCTTTATCTTTTGCTAATATTATATTATTTCCTACTTCTCCAATATTTTTAAGACCTTGCATTTCAAGATAATTAATCATATTATCATCATTAACATCCACTTTAACAAATGCTTCTTCCATATTCAACGTATCAAGAGCATATGTCGCAGCAAGTTCTGGTAGATATCTTCTTTTATTCTTATTATTTATGTTAAGAGGTGTAATAGCACATTGTTTAAGATCTCTTTCTCCATTTATGTAACAACAATCTGTTATCTTACCAGCTTTTTCAGTAAATAATATTTCTTCAAAATCATTTTTATTTGTGTCAAAGTAATCAAATTCAGAGATATTTTCTCTTAGATATTTAATATGAGCAGATGGTTTATCTGTCATTTTATTTTCATCTTCAAAAATAATTATTTTCTTTAAATGATTATCATCATATGGATTTAATAAAAATAATCTATCTGAACTCAATTTACTCACCTACTTACTTATTTAATAATTTCAATACCAGGTAATTTCTTTCCCTCTAAATATTCTAATGTTGCTCCTCCACCTGTTGATGCATGATAAACTTTATCTTTTAGATTTGCAGTAGTAGCTGCTGCTACTATATCTCCCCCACCTAAAATTGTTTTTATATTATTATCAACTACGTATTTTAATACTTTATCAGTACCTACTTTATATTTAGAAAATTCATATACACCTAATGGTCCATTCCAAATAACTATTTTTGATGTTTTTAAGATATCTTCAAATAACTTAACTGTTTTTTCACCAATATCTAGTCCCATTTCATCAGTACTAATATCTTTAATATCTTTTAATCTATATTTTTCATCATTAGTATATTCATTAGTTACGGCTACATCGATAGGTAATACTATTTTATCTTTATACTTTGATAGTATTTTCTTACAAAAATCTATATTTTCTTCATCTAATAAAGATTTACCTATTTCATATCCTTCTGCTTTTAGAAATGTAAATGCCATTCCTCCACCAATAAGTATTCTGTCTGCCTTAAGCACTAAGTTTTCTATAACACCAATTTTATCGGATACTTTAGCTCCACCTAATACTACAACAAATGGGTGTTCTGGCTTATCTAATTCTTTTAATGCATTCATTTCTTTTTCAATTAAGAATCCTACGGCACTAGGTAAGTGAGAAGCTATTCCTACGTTAGATGCATGTGCTCTATGAGCAGTACCAAAAGCATCATTTATAAACACTTCTCCTAAAGAGGCCCAGTATTTTCCTAATTCTTCATCATTGCCACTTTCCTTTTTACCATCTAAATCCTCATATCTTGTGTTTTGAATTAGAAGAACATCTCCTTCTTCCATACTATTAACTGTATCTTCTAAATCTTCTCCTCTTGTTTCTTCACTAAAAAGGATATCTTGTTTTAATAAAGAGGCTAACTTCTCAGCTACTATTGATAAGTCATTTTTCTTTAAATCTTCTTTTTCTTTTACTCTTCCTAAATGAGAAAGTAATATAACTTTACAATCTCTGTCTAAACAATATTTAATTGTTTCCAATGCTCCTTTAATTCTAGTATCATCTACTATTTTTCCATCTTTAATTGGAACATTGAAATCACATCTTATTATTACTTTTTTACCGTCTATATTTAAATCTTTTATTGTTTTCATGGATAATTCTCCTATCTATTTAAATTATATCATTTTTTTATAAATAAAAAAAGGATTTCTCCTTTTTATTTAGTCATTAAATATTTTGCTGTTCTTACCATTTGAGCAGTATAACTCATTTCATTATCATACCATGAGACAACCTTTACAAGTTGTTTTCCATCTACTTCTAATACATTAGTAGATAGTCCATCTACAAGTGAACCGCAACGTCTTCCAATGACATCGCTAGATACAATTGGATCCATTGTGAATTCTAATGTTTCATTAGTATGAGCTTTTAATACTTCATTTATCTCTTCGGCAGTAGTGTTTCTTCCTAATTCTAGAGTTAAGTCTACAACTGAACCTGTTGGTACTGGAACTCTCATTGCAGTTCCATCTAATTTACCAGCAAGATTTGGACAAACTAGACCAATTGCTGAAGCTGCTCCAGTTGATGCTGGAACGATATTTGCAGCACATGCTCTACCACGACGTGCTAAGTGTCCTTTTTTATGAGCTATATCTAGAGACGCTTGGTCATTTGTATAAGCATGAACTGTAGTCATATATCCTTTAATAATTCCAAATTCTTTATCTAATACATCAACTACTGGTGCTAAACAGTTTGTAGTACAAGAAGCTGCACTAATAACTTTTTCATCTCCAGTTAATATTTCATGGTTAACATTATAAACAATTGTCTTTAAATCTCCTTTAGCTGGTGCTGAAATAATAACATGTTTTGCACCTGCTTCTATATGCTTATTAGCATCTTCTAATTTAGTAAATAATCCAGTACATTCAAATACTACATCAATATCTAAATCTTTCCATGGTAACATTGCTGGATCTTTTTCAGCATATACTCTTACTCTTCTAGATCCTACTACTATGTAATCTCCATCTGCTTTGATTTCATCAATTCTATAATTTCTATGATTTGTATCATATTTTAATAAGTATGCAAGTTGTTCTGCATCTGTTAAGTCATTGATAGCTACTACTTCAAATTCAGGATTTTCTTCCATTAATCTAAAACATAGTCTACCAATTCTACCAAAACCATTAATGGCTACTTTTATCATTAAATCATCTCCTATATTATTATTATACATTATTATTAATATTTTAAATAAAAAAGTTAGAGAAAAAGTGTCAAGTCATTTTCATTAATAAAAAAATAATTCACAATAATGTGAATTATTTTTATTTTGTCTATTAATCGTGGAAATAGCTTCCTCCAATAAATTCTCTTATAATTGCATCTTCTGGAATACAATCTGCTGAGATTGGTAGGAACAATCTTAAGAAATTAATTAATCTCTTAGCATCTTCATAATATGGAGAATCTGATTCTACTGAATATAATAGTGGTTCTACATACGTTTTTAACACACCTATTTCATATATTGCAGCAGAATTTATTGTTGCATCATTCTCATCTTGATATGGGAAAATCCATTTTTCTTCACCTTTTCTTACATTTTCCCATTGAGATAAAGTATGTTCTACACTATATCCTCTAGTTCTATTATCTCTTACAATTCTTCTTAATAATCTATTATCACTTGTTGATATACGATTGTGATTATCAATATTTAATTCTGTTAATGGAGAAATATAGATCTTATATTTCTTATCTCTAGAGATATTAGTTAATATTTTATCATCTAACGCATGAATACCTTCAATAATTAGGATATCATTTTCTGCTAATTGCATATCACTTCTGAATTCTTTTTCACCTAATGTAAAGTTAAATGTAGGTACAAGTATTTTTTCACCTTTTAATAACTCACCTATTTGTCTATCAAATAGTTTTAAGTCTACTGCCTCTAAACACTCATAATCATACTTACCATCTTCACCTTTAGGAGTATCTATTCTTTCTACAAAATAATCATCCATACTTAGTGCTTTTGGATGTAATCCGAAAGATTCTAAATACATAGATAGTTTTCTAGAAGTAGTTGTTTTACCTGAAGATGATGGACCTGCTAGTAAGACTATTTTAATCTTATCTCTCTTACTATTAATATCTTTAGCTATTTCTAGTAATCTACTACTTTGTAGTGTTTCATCTATTTTTATTAAATCATTAATTTTACCACTAGATACAACTCTATTTAAATCTGCAGAATTAGTAACATTCATTAATTTAGCCCATTCTTTGTATTCAGTATAGGCATCAAACATATCTAAGTGATGTTTATATTTAGGAATCTTATCATTTATATAAACTGTTGGGAATCTTAATACCAATCCATTTGATTTTAAATATGTTAAGTCAAAGTCTTTTACTGAACCTGTAGATATAGGCATTGGATTATAAAAGAAATTATAAACATCTCCTAATCTATATAGCGAAATATAACTATTAGTATTATATTTCATAGTATCAGCTTTAACATAATCTCCTATTTCTTTAAAGTAATTAATAGCTTCTATTCTATCAACTGTTAATCTAGTAATAGGCATATCTTTCTTAATTATTTCTTTCATTTCATTCTTAATAGCCTCTAACTTTTCTTCAGTTAGTTTGAATGTTGTTAAGAAATAAATTCCTTTATCTATAGAATGTTGAATAACGACGTTAGCCGATTTACCATATAGTCTTTTTACTGCATATAAAAGAATAAATGTTAAGGCATTAACATGTGTCCTATTACCTTCACAAGTAGTTAAATCTAAAAACTCTATCTCACAGTTTTCTTTTAATTGATAAGATAGCTCTCTTAAACGATTATTTACTCTAGCAAGTAAGATTGGGTATTTATAACCTTCTTGATGCTCTGAATAAATTTCTTGAAGTGTAATATCTTTTGTATAGTTATATAATTTACCGTTTATAGTAACTTCAATAGTATCTATCACAATACCACCCCTATCCTTATAATTTAGTATAACATATTTTGTCTAAATATAATATGAATAAATTTACTATTTGACACTATACTATATTATAGGTGATACATATGAATTTAATTCCAATTGTTTTAGATAAAGAGGATGAAGGTGAAAGAAGTTATGATTTATATTCAATTCTTTTAAAAAATAGAATTATATTTATATCAGGTGAAATTGATGATACTTTAAGTAATTTGGTTGTGGCTCAATTATTATATTTAGATTCTTTGAATCATGAAGATATTTCTTTATATATTAATTCTCCTGGAGGAAGTGTTACTTCTGGATTAGCAATATATGATACTATGAATTTTATAAAGAGTGATGTCTGTACTATTGGTTATGGTATTTGTGCTAGTATGGCAGCAGTGCTTCTATCAAGTGGTACTAAAGGAAAAAGATATATTCTTCCTAATGCAGATGTAATGATTCATCAAGTACTAGGAAGAAGTGAGGGACAAGCTAGTGATGTAAAGATTGCTACTGATAGAATACTAGATTTAAAAAATAGATTAAATAATATATTATCTAAGAATACTAAGAAGAATATTAAGACTATAGAAAAAGATACTGATAGAGATAATTATTTAAATGCAAAAGAGGCAATAGAATACAATTTAGTTGATAAAATAATATAAAAAAATTAGAGTAGCCTCTAATTTTGTTTCATTTTTCTAAATCTATCAGCTAAATCTTTTATTTTTTTTAATCTATGATTTAACCCTGATTTAGTTATTGGTTTATTTGTTTCTAAAGATATAATTTCCGCTAATTCTTTTAGTGAAGTTTCAGGATATTTTTTTCTATATTCTAGAGCTTCTTTTACTTTATCATCCAGAAGAACTAATCCTTCATTTTCTTCTATTACTTCAATATCCTCTAATTGTGATGTGGCATTTTCTATTATTTTATCCATATTTGCTTGTTCACAATTATTTAATCTATTTGTTTTATTCTTTTTATCGCGATATACTCTTACATCTTCATAATATAATACAGCGTTGTTTGCACCTAATATTTTTAAAAAATCACTTATCTTTTCTGCTTCTTTGATATAAATCATATATCCTTTATCTCTATTTAATATTTTGGCATTTAAATCAAATATATTTAATAGTTTTTGAACGAATACACTTTCTTCTGGTTCAGATATTAATAATTCCATATGATATCTTGATTTCTTAGGATCATTAATACTACCACTACTTAAAAATACTCCTCTTAAATAACCTCTTATCTCTTCATTTCCACCAACTATATAATTAGGTACTGTATCTAAATACTTATTCTTATCATCTCTAATACCTAGTGATTTTAGAATATTATTTATGTCATCTTTTATAGTTATTTGATATAAAGCATTTTTACTAAAATTCAAGTTTTCTATTGTATCTACTTTAGGTGTTACATCAAATGTATCTTTAATCCCATCAATTATTCTTTCTACTATACAGTAGTTTTCTGTAGTCATAGTTATCTTATCTTTAGAAATAATAGAATTATTTCTTATATAGCCTGAAAGTTCTGCAATTAATTCTGATTCAGAACTTTCTTGTTTTACTATTTCTTCTTTTATAGTTACTGTATATGACATATTACTTTTTTCTTCTCATTAAATATGAAAATATTACAGAACTTAATTTTAAACTATCATGTTTTAATGTATTATCTTCATCAATAATCATTAAATCATCTTCAATTAATTCTACACCAATCTTATTAATTTCATCATAATCAATTAATACTGGGTCTTTTTGTTCTTCTGTTTCATATTTCTTTGCCATTTTTTCTGATATTTTTGTATTACTTGCGATAACTACATCTACTTTTCTTTTATCTAAATATCTATTTAATAATTTAACATGGTCTCCTACTGTGAATCCATCAGTTTCACCTGGTTGAGTTACTATATTAGATAAATACATTATAGGAGCTTTAGCTGTATTTAGTGCTTCTTTTACTTCTTTACACATTATGTTTGGAAGTACACTAGTGAATAAACTACCCATACTAAATATTATTAAATCTGCTTTTTTGATTTCTGTTAGTACTTCTGGAAGTACTTTAGGTTCATGTTTATAGTAAATTTTTTCTATTTTTTTAGGCCATAAAGTTATTTCCTCTTCACCCTCAACGATATTACCTTCAACATCTTTTCCCATTAAAGTTAAATCAGAATCTTCAGAGATTGGTAATACTTTATGACGTACATCTAGTAATTTACTTAAATGTTTAATTGAATCTGTTAAGCTACCAGTTATATCTAACATAGCTGTTAGAATTAGATTACCTACAGCATGACCATCTAAATCAGATGATGTTTTAAAGCGATAAGACATCATATCTTTAATTGCTTCATCTGTTTGAGAAAGATTAGTAACTACTTTTCTAATATCTCCTACTGCTGGAGTATGAAATTCTTCTCTTAGACGACCTGTTGATCTTCCATTATCACTTACTGTGATTACTGCAGTTATATCTACAGGGAAATCTTTTAGTCCTCTAAGTAGAAAACTCATTCCTGTTCCTCCACCCATTACTACTACTTTTTTATACATACTTACACCTACTTTTCTATAAATAGTTTCTCCTCCTTGTATAGTTTATTACTCTTTATATTCTTAAAAAGTAAATATATTCCTCCTATACAAAGAATTATAGAAATTATTTGAGCTATTTTTAAATTACCTAACATTAATGAATCAGATCTAAATGTTTCTATGATAAATCTTTCTATTCCATACCATATGAAATATATTCCTGTTAGTTGTCCTACTCTTAGTTTTTTTATTTTTCTTACTGATAGTAATACTATAAAACCTAAGACAGAGAATAATGATTCATATAGGAATGTTGGTTCTCTATAGAAACCATCTATATACATTTTCTCTATTATGAATTTAGGTAAATGCATTCCTTTTAAGAATGACAGACTTACTATTCTTCCATAAGCTTCTCCATTAAAGAAGTTACCCCATCTACCTATGGCTTGAGCAATTATTACTCCTACTACTAGTATATCTAATAAAAGAAGAAAATTCATCTTTTTTTTCTTACAATATACAAGTAAAAATATAAATGCAGCTATTATTCCTCCATGAATGGCTAATCCACCATTCCATACTTGTATTATTTCTATTGGATTAAATAAATAATAATCTAAATTAAATAATACATAATAAAGTCTCGCTCCTAGTATACCTATAATTAATCCATAGAATAATATATCTATTAAATTATCTTTTTTAGGATCTTTCTTAACATATTCTTTTATTATTACAAATGATGCAGTAATTATTCCTATAAAAATAAAGAAAGAATACCACTTTATTTGAAATAATCCTAAATCTAATAAAGTACTATTCATGTCCTTTTACTCCTTTAATTAAATGATTAATTATTTTATCCATTATTATATTAATTATAGATAGTAAGATTGAAACTAATAAGGCAATCCAAAAATTATATAATTGGAAATGTTTTCCTAGTATCCAATCGACTAATTTTAATATAAATAAGTTTATAAATGGGTAAAACAATCCTAAAGTTAAACCAGTTATAGGTATTGTGAGTGTTACTAATATTGGTTTAACTGTTTTATTTAATATATAAATTACTAACACTATGATAGCTGACCATATTATTAAATGATCACTATCAATATAGATTGATTTGAAGAAACTAGTAACAAATATAAAAACTATAGTATACCCTACCATGTGTAATAACCAATCAATAAGTCTATTGATTCTTCTTATGTTTTTAGCTACAGTTTTTTTTGGCATTTTATCACCTCTATAGTATTTTCTTTAAGAACTGTCCTGTATATGATTCTTTGACTTTAGCTATTTCCTCAGGAGTACCAGTAGCTACTACTGTTCCACCTAAGTCTCCACCTTCAGGTCCTAAATCAATTATGTAGTCTGCACATTTGATTACATCTAGATTATGTTCTATAACTAATACTGTGTTTTTATTATCTACTATTTTTTGTAAAATTGCAAGTAGACGTTTAATATCATCAGTATGTAATCCTGTAGTAGGTTCATCTAATACATATAGTGTTTTACCTGTTGAAATTTTTTGTAATTCTTTAGCAAGTTTAACACGTTCTGCTTCTCCACCTGATAGTGTTGGAGCGCTTTGCCCTAATTTAATGTAACCTAATCCTACTTCATCGATAACTTGAAGTTTTCTTTTTATTTTAGGAACATTTTCAAAGAATTCTAAAGCTTCACTTACTCTCATATCTAATACTTCAGCAATATTTTTACCTTTATATTTTATGTTTAATGTATCTGTATTATACCTTGTTCCATGACATACTTCACAAGGAACATAAACATCTGGTAAGAAATGCATTTCTATTTTCTTAACTCCGTCACCTCTACAAGCCTCACATCTTCCACCTTTTACATTGAATGAGAATCTGTTTTTCTCAAAGCCATGCATTTTAGCTTCTTTAGTTGTTGTGAATAATTCACGTATATCATCAAATACACCTGTGTATGTAGCTGGATTACTTCTTGGAGTTCTTCCTATTGGGTTTTGTGAGATAGCTACTATCTTATCTATGTTATCAGCGCCTAGTAATTTATCATGTTTACCAGGTTTTTCTTTTGAGTTATAAATTTTCTTAGATAAGGCTTTTACAAGTATCTCATTTACTAGTGATGATTTACCTGATCCACTAACACCTGTTACACAAGTAAATGTACCTAGAGGTATATCTACATCTATATTTTTAAGGTTATTCTCTTTTGCTCCTTTAATTTTTAAATACTTTTTTAGTCCTTTTCTTCTAGTTTTTGGAGTTTCAATACATAATTTACCACTTAAATATTGTCCTGTGATACTATCTTTATTTTTCATTACTTCTTCAGGAGTACCAGCGGCTACTACATAACCACCTTTATCTCCAGCACCAGGACCAATATCTACTAAATAGTCGCTAGCTAACATAGTATCAGTATCATGTTCTACTACTACTAGGGTATTTCCTAAATCTCTCATCTCTAATAATGAGTTAATTAATTTTTCATTATCTCTTTGATGAAGTCCAATACTAGGTTCATCTAATACATATAGTACTCCACTTAATCTTGAACCTATTTGAGTAGCTAATCTAATACGTTGAGCTTCTCCTCCAGAAAGGCTTCCTGCATTTCTACTTAATGTAAGATAACCTAATCCTACATTTTCTAAGAAATGTAGTCTATCTAATATTTCTTTTATTACTAATCTTGCGATTTCTTCTTTTTCTTTAGATAGTTTTAAGTTTTCAAAGAATGGTATTAAATCTTTAATAGACATTTCTGTTACTTCAAAGATATTCTTTTTACCTAATTTTACTTGTAGGACATCATCATTAAGTCTTGCTCCATGGCATGTATCACAAGTATGCTCTACCATATAGTTATCTAACCATTCTCTTATCCAAGTAGATGTTGTATCCATATGACGACGTTCTAATCTATTAACTATTCCTTCATAGAAATCTTTCTTATCTCTATTAATACCACCACGAGTTGAGTATTTTATTCTTATTGGTTCATCACTACCATATAGTATTAATTCTTTTGCTTTTTTAGATAGTTTAGACCATGGTGTATTCATATCTATCTTATAGTGGTCACATAAGCATTCTAATTCCATGAATTCTATTGCTTCAGGATCATCTGTAAGTGTTTTAATACATCCATCTCTTAATGATTTAGTCTCATCTGGAATTAATAAATCTACATCTATTTGTTGTTTTGAACCTAATCCTTTACAATCAGGGCATGCACCATATGGGGCATTAAAACTAAATAATCTTGGTTCTAGTTCAGGAAGTGAGAATTCACAATGAGGACACGCAAATTGTTCAGAGAATACTAATTCTTTAGCATTTTCTCCTAATATACTTATTACTACTTTACCATGAGATAATTTAGTAGCTTGTTCAATTGATTCAAATAATCTACTTCTTGATTCTTCTTTTAATACAATTCTATCTATAACTACATCTATTTTATCTTTAGTATTTTTATCTAAGTTAATGTCTTCTGATAAATCATACATTTCATCATTAACTCTTACTCTGACAAATCCATCTTTTCTTAATTTTTCAAATAAATCTTTATGAGTACCTTTTTCTCCATGTACTACAGGTGACATTATAACCATCTTAGTACCTATAGGATATTCCATAATCTTATTAGTCATTTCTTCTACTGATTGGCTAGAGATTGGGATATTATGATTAGGACAGTATGGTACTCCACAACGAGCAAATACTAATCTTAAATAATCATATATTTCAGTTACTGTACCTACAGTACTTCTTGGGTTATTATTAGTAGTTTTTTGATCTATGGATATAGCTGGAGAAAGTCCTTCAATAGAGTCTACATCAGGTTTTTCAGAATTTCCTAAAAATTGTCTAGCATATGCAGATAAACTTTCAACGTATCTTCTTTGTCCTTCAGCATAAATAGTATCGAACGCTAAAGAAGATTTACCAGAACCTGATAAACCTGTCATTACAATTAACTTATTTTTAGGTAATTCGATATTAATGTTTTTTAAGTTATTTTCTCGTGCACCTTTAATTATAATTTTATCCATAGTAACACCTCTTCGCATATTATATCATAAAAAAGAAAAATACTATATAAATAGTATTTACTTTTTTTATTAAAATTTACGAATCTTTGGAAAAAAATTTATTTTTTTCTAATAATATAGTGAGGGTAGTTTGAAGATGCTTTTCCTTTCAATAGACCAGCGGGTTCGGTTGGATGGTAAGGAGGTGAATTTATGACAATTAGAGAGAAATCTTTATATGCCATTATCTTCCTTCTATTTATTTTAATAGGAATACTATTACTTAAATAGAAAAAAGCATCTGAAAATGTTTCAGATGCACCAACCGAAAGGAAAGGCGTCTGGACCATCAAACTATCCTCTCTATTTATATTGTATTATATTTGTGTACTTTTGTAAATTAGAATCTTTCTTTAAATACACATGATTTACATAATTCTTCACATGGTTTTCTATCTCTAAAAGATTTTAATAGATTTTGATATCTATCACTATTAATAATATCTTCTAAAGAATCATTATAGATATTTCCTAAATTAATTACTCCATTAGAATCTAAGCAACATGGTACTACTGTACCATCTACTAGAATAGCAATATGAGTATTTAATCCATAACAATATCCACATGATTTGTGGGTATTTATTTCAGGCCAAGTAAATTCATTATCTTTATCCACATAAATTGTTGAAGAAATCTTTATATTATTCTCATTTTTTATTTTATCCACTGTTTCTGCGGATAAATTATAATACTCTTTTATTTTATCCACTATTTCTTGTGAATTATTATCTAATTCATTATTCTTCATAGTCCATAATCTATAAATTACTGTAGTATTAGGCAAATACTTTATATTATCAAATATATCTTCTAAATAATTAGGTTTATTATGTTCACAGTGTAGTGAGAAATTTATTTTATTTAAGTTTTTACATTTACCTAATTCTTTAGCATATTTATTAAATAGTACTCCATTAGTAGTTAAATTTACTTTTAAATTATATTCATTTGCTTTATTAATAAACTCTATTATATCTGTATGTAGTAAAGGTTCTCCTTTTACATGAAGATATATATAATCAGTAAATCCTTTTATCTTGTTTAAAACTATTTCAAATTCTTCTAGAGTCATATTTCTACGAGGTTTTAACACTTTACTACAAAAACTACAATTTAGATTACAATTATTAGTTATTTCTATATATATTCTTTTATACTTTTTCATATTAATTACTCTTCATTTCAAATAATATATCACGTAATTCCATAGCTCTTTCAAAGTCTAAGTTACGTGCTGCTTCTCTCATTTCTTGTTCTATAACTTCTATATTATGAGCTATTTCTTTCTTAGTTAATTTCTTAGTCTTAGTTTCTTTATTTAGATCAGTATTACTAATTACTTCTCTTATGTCTTTAATAATAGTCTTTGGAGTAATACCATGTTCCTCATTATATTTTTCTTGGATAGATCTACGACGAAGAGTTTCATCTATTGCTTCTTTCATAGAATCAGTTATTTTATCTCCATACATTATTACATGACCATTAGCATTTCTTGCACAACGTCCTGCAGTTTGAATTAAACTTCTTGTACTTCTTAAGAATCCTTCTTTATCTGCATCTAAGATAGCTATTAAACTTACTTCAGGAATATCAATTCCTTCTCTTAATAAGTTAATACCTACAACACAGTCATATTTACCAGTTCTTAAATCATGTATTATCTGCATTCTTTCTAGTGTTTTAACTTCTGTATGAAGATATGCTACTTTGATATCTAATTCTTTTAGGTAATTAGTTAATTCTTCGGCCATACGAATAGTAAGTGTAGTAATAAGAACTCTTTCATTCTTTTTAATTCTATCATTAATCTCACCTACTAAATCATCTATTTGACCTTCAGTCTTTCTAACTTCAATAGTTGGATCAAGTAAACCAGTTGGACGAATAATTTGTTCTACAAATTTACCATGAGTATGTTCTAGTTCTAAGTCTCCAGGTGTTGCTGATACATAGATTACTTGATTTATTTTCTTTTCAAATTCTTCATATTTTAATGGACGGTTATCTAAAGCACTAGGTAATCTAAATCCATAATCTACTAGGTTTTGTTTTCTTGATCTATCTCCATTATACATACCTCTTACTTGTGGAAGTGTAACATGAGATTCATCAACTACTAATAAATAATCATCTGGGAAGAAATCCATTAATGTAGTTGGAGTTTCTCCAGGTAATCTACCAGCCATTGGTGCTGAATAGTTTTCTACTCCACTACAGAATCCTGTTTCTTCTAACATTTCTATATCATAGTTAGTTCTTTGTTCTAGTCGTTCTGCAGCTAATAGTTTGTTATTTTCTTTTAAGTATTTTAATCTACCTGCTAATTCTATTTTTATACGTTCAATTCCAGCTTTTAATTTTTCATCACTTGTTACGAAGTGACTTGCTGGAAAGATACTAACATTTTTAACATTCTTAGAAACTACTCCAGTTAAAGCATCAATTTCACTTATTCTATCTATTTCATCTCCAAAGAATTCTATACGATAACCACTAGCTCTTTGATAAGCTGGGATTATTTCTAATACATCTCCTCTAACTCTAAATGTACCTCTTTTAAAATCTAAATCATTTCTCTCATATAACATGTCTACTAATTTTTGTAAGACAACATTTCTTGAGATAGTTTCACCTACTGTTAGAGTTAACATTTTATTTTTATATTCATCTACTTCTCCAATACCATAGATACAAGATACTGAAGCTACTACTATTACATCTCTACGTGATATCAATGCACTTGTTGCAGCATGTCTTAATTCATCTATTTCATCATTAATTGAAGAATCTTTTTCTATATAAGTATCAGTAGATGGTACATATGCTTCTGGTTGATAGTAATCATAATATGATACAAAGTATTCTACTCTGTTATTAGGAAATAATTCTTTTAATTCACTATATAATTGTCCAGCTAATGTTTTATTATGAGCTAATACTAAAGTAGGTTTATTTACTTCTTTAATTACATTAGCAATAGTAAAGGTTTTACCTGTACCAGTAGCACCTAAAAGTACTTGTTCTTTTTTACCTTCGTTTAGACCTTCAACTAATTCTTTTATAGCTTTAGGTTGGTCTCCACTAGGAGTATATTTACTTACTAATTCAAAAGACATATTACCACCTCTTTTCTTCCTGTATTTTATCATTTATTACAATATAAAACAAGGATATAAATAGTATATCCCTGTTTATTATTCCTAATCTTTTATTTTAACAAAGTATCCTGTATCTCCTGTTTTAACATTCATTTGTTGACCTTCAATACCTTCTTTACCATGATCTACTAATATCCATACAAAGTTCCAATCTTCTTTGCCTAAATTAGTTTCACTCTTATCAACTCCTCCAGATATTATTTTCTTTGGAGTAAGTATTAATGTATAAATATCACTTTCTTTTATACCTTTATTTTTAGTAACTATACTTTCTATTCTAGATTCTTCTATTCCTACTTTAGAAGCACCTGTTTTTCCTGTATATACTTTATATGTTCCTTGGTAATAATTATCATTTAAATCATTAACTGATTTATAGTAATAGAATTCACCATCTTTAAATGTCCAGTATTCTTCACTATTAGCTAGAATTCTCCATCCACCTTCAATAGTTTTTTTAGTTCCTAAATCACCAGATCTTGCGCTTTGATATGTATTCCAATTACTCATAGTATCTAAAATACCACTTAATTCATCATCATATAGTTTACTAATATTAATATTTTTTAATAATTCTAATGTTATTTTGTCAGCATCTGTTTTATCTATAGTTATTGCTGTAGAGAATGATAATACTGCATTATTCTTTTCAGATACAATTATATACATTTTTCCATGTGTATCATTTCTTGTATAATCCATAGATGCATAATAAATATCATCTGTTAATGTAAAGAATGTTCCTGTTCCATTACTTATATTATCTGTTCTGCCCCAGTATTCACGGAAATCATTATATAGTTTAAATTTACCTGTAGCTGTTGAAAAACTTGTTGTTGCTGTTTTACTTAAATCACTAGATCCTATAGGCATTAATCTAATTTGTCCATTATTATAATTTAAAATTTTTGCTTCTTCTCCAGTAGTTAATTTTGCTGTTGTTTGTACCCATGGATATTTATATTTAATCTCAAATGATTCTCCAATAAACGTTTTTTCTTCTTCTACAATTGCTGGATTTGGCGTTGTTCCACCATATATTGCTCTTATTAAGAATAGTACTCCTACTCCGCATAATATTAGAAATAATACTACTCCTATAATAATTCCAATTATTAAACCTGTATGACTTTTCTTCTTAGGTTCTACCACTATTTTTTCCTCATAAATTGGTTCTCCAGTTTGAGGATCATAACTAACTATTTTCTTTTCTTCGTTATTCATTTTACCACCTCTTTAATATGTATTCATTATACCCTCTGAATATGAAAAATGCAATAGGAGTCCTATTGCATTTCTCGGTTATGATTATTAGTAATTTTTCTACTTTTTATACGTCAATATCAACGCCATTCATATCATCATACACACCAATAGCATTTCCTGTATATAAGAATACATTACCATATCCTAGAATATCTAGAGTATAGTTTTGACTATTTACTAGTGTAGTATTTTGCATAGCATGTTGGTAACTACCATAAACTGTTCCGCCTCTACTAACTTTGAAAGTCATATTAATAATTATGTCTTCACCTGTATCAGGTAGTTTTACTGAATTTCCTATTCCATTTGTAGTATTTAGATTGTTAAAATAAGTTGTTCCCGAAGTTGAATATACATAAGTTTGATTGTGAGCTTGTAGGCTTATACCATCTAGATATGCACCAATGTTATCCCAACTTCTGACGCTTGGACTAACATGCCATGTATTTTTCAAGTTTATTATGCAGTATGTTGGTAAACATCCTCTACTTATTTGTACTGTCTTATATGGTGTTGAATGTGATGTAGATCTTGGTGATATATTTGGATTTAATAAACTTAATTGTGGTTCATTATAATTAACTATTTTTACATCACTATTTATCAAATCATCTTGAATAAATTCATCATACATAGCTTTTGTCATGATATCTGGATATTCTTCACCATAAAATGTAGTTAGAAATTCATATTCTTCACGCGTTAATTCTATTCCGTTCTGAGTAGTATAATATGCATCTTCTGCATACACATTTTTAGTAATTCCAAATACACATATAACCGCCAAAAATAACACTACTATTCTCTTCATAGCTTTACCTCCTTTCATTTTTTATTTAAAGGGAGGTAAATTAAAAAAAGTAGAACCTTCTAAGTTCTACTTTTATGAGAATAGGTGAGTTTTTATGATGTTATTAAATTCTTTTGCGCAATCACCATTTGCACACATATGTTGATTTATGCTTATTTGATAATCATCTATTATATCATCACCATTCATTATGATTATCTGATTTTCTGTGTTTGAATAAAATATGATTATATTAGAAAACTCACACACATAAGAATCCAAATCAGGTGTACATGTTTCTTTTATTTTATTTACTATTTGTTCTGGGGTTATTTCTGGTTCTGGTTCTTGTTCAGGAGGAGTAGTTTCTTGTGGTGCTTCTTCTTGTATCAAATTTTCCTTTTTTGCTTCTTCTGATTTATTTTCCTCTTTTTGAATTTCTTGTTTTGGTTTTATTTCAGGTATTCTTTTATTTTGTGTTTTATTGTCTTTACTTATTTCTTTTATAGTAGCTTGGGTTTCTTCTTTTGGTTTATCTTCTTTTATTGGAGATGATTCTTTTTCTTCTTTTGTTACTACTACTGTAACTTCACCTTTTTGTTGATTTAAGAAGAATAAACTACTATTACCATATTTTCTCGTTGATCTTAATTTTATTTTTGCTGTTTCATTATCGTTATATGTTATTTCTAGATATAAATTATCTTTTATTTTTTTGATATCTTCATGCGTAAACTTTTCACCATATCCTGTTGTATCTGAAATTACTATATTGTCTGCTTCTTTATCTTCAACTAATATTATTTTTTTATTACCATTTTTATAATATAAACTTATATTATTTATATTTGCATCTATTTTATTTTTTAATTTACCTAGTTTTAAATAATACTTTTCTCTTGTAGTTATAAATATACCATCTGTTGTGGTGAAGTTGTCACTTGTATTTCCTATTTTATATACTTGTATAGAATTATAAGAGTTAATGAAATAATATGATAGGAATGCAAGTAATAGAATAGCTATTATTGTGATAGATGCTATTGTGATTTTCTTGATTAATTGTGTTTTCTTGATACTTTGGTCTAAAATTGATAAAGTTGTTTGTTCTATGGTGTTTTTTGGATCTCTTTCTCCGTTTAATAATTCATTTATACTTACATCAAATATCTTACTTAGCACTACTAATGTTTGTGTATCTGGTATTGTCTTGCATCTTTCCCATTTTGATACACCTTGTCTTGAGATTGGTACCATATCAGCTAATTGATATTGACTTAGATTTTTTTCCTTTCTCAATTCATAAATAAATTTGCCTATTTTATCTGGATCCATACATCATTACTCCTAACTATATAATTGTATAAAAGTATGAGTATAAATGTAATGTAGTTGTGGTTTACATTTTTATTAATAAAAAAAGAGTATTTCTACTCTTTTATCTATTTGACCAACTACCTGGGAAATTAATTAAATTTCCTGGGTCTATCAATCTATTTGTATATGAATTATAACTACATCCACCATTTTTCCAATGGCAATCAGCTATTTCTAAGTGTAAGTGTTCTCCTGTGGAACATCCAGTAGTACCCATATATCCAATTACTGAATCTTTAGATACATATTGTCCTTCCCAGATATTACCATATCCACTTAAGTGTACATATGATGAATATATATATCTTCCACCATAGTTATGTTTAACAACTACAATTTTAGCATTTCCGTTACACCAATATCCCATAGAACTACACCAATAACTTGTGGTACATGCATCTGTATATATTGCGTGGATCATACCTGCAGCAATTGGATGGATAGCAATATTTTTATTACCACTACTTAAGTCATAACCCATATGACCTCCCCACATACCTCTTACTAAGTATCCATAATCCATTGGGCGTGAGAAGAAACCTACGCTTGGAAGTGATGAGCCTCTTTCTTGAGATACACGATATTCACATGCTTGTATATCTTCACTTGCTCCACAACCTAAGCTTTTATAATATTTAACACTATCTCTTGCGGAATTAATTTGTTCCTGAATAGATGGCATACTTTCTCTAATAGATGCTGAATCTGCCTCTATACGAGCTTGTTCACTCTTTAATTCTGCTTTTAGAGATTTTAATTCTTCTTCTTTTTTCTTTAATTCTTCTTGTGTTGCTTGATTCTTTTTGATTAATTCTTCTAATTCTTTCATGATTTTATTATTATATTCTGTTAATTGTTCTACTATAGACAATCTATAAATCATGTCAGTTATGCTTTCTGCTCCGAAAGCATATTCTAAGTAAGCATTTTCTCCATTAGAAACTTGATAATAAGAAATGATGTTTTTACTTTCTTCACTCTTTCTTTCTATTTCTTTTTGGCTTGCTTCTATTTCTTCTTGAAGTCTTTTTATTTCATTTTCTGCTTCTTCTATTTGTGATTCTATATTTTTTATTTTTTTAATTATTTGTTGTACTTCTTCATTGTTTCTAGCAAGATTTGCTTTTTTTTCTTCTAATTGTTTTGTATATTTTGAAACTTCATTTTCAAATTCTTGTATAGTCTTTGCACTAGTATCTACTGGTAGTGCTACAAAAGATACTAATAACAAAATAATTGAAGTTCCGATTAATAATTTATTTTTCATTAGATCTTTAAGTACTTTCTAACGGCACTAGCACTACCTATCATACCTACTAATATACCTATTCCAATTACTATAAGAGATGTTTGATATATAAATGGTTCTGGTACTATTAATTCAATTAATCTTGAATATAAGTATCCATCAAAATGCTTATAGAAAGCTAAATAACCATATGTAGTTAAAATTACTGGTACTATTGAACCAAATAATCCTAAAATCATACCTTCAATAATAAATGGTAATTTAATAGTTATGTTACTAGCTCCTACTAATCTCATTATTCCTATTTCTTTACGTCTTGCTGAAATTGTTAATTTGATTGTATTAATTATTAAGAATACTGTTACTAGTACTAAACCTATAACAATAACATAAGTTACTTTTTCAATTGAAGAGAAAGCTTTTACCATTTTATCTACCATGCCTTCTCCATATCTTACTACTGATACTTTATCAATAGATTCTATTTTTAAGGCTGTTTTCTTAATTTTCTCTACATTTTTTACTTTTACTTGATATGTATCTTTTAAAGGTGATTCATCATCTTCCCATGTATCTAATACTGTTTTAAATACTTCTGATTCTTGTTGCATCATTTCTTTTACTTCTTTTTTTGATTGAAATGTGTATTTATCTACATTAGATATTCTCTTTATTTCTTCTTCAACATTTTCTATATCTTCTTCTGTTGCATCATTATCTAAAAATACAACTATTGTCATATCTTTTTCTATTGCTTGAGTAAAGTTTTGAACGTTGAATGATGCTACTACTGCTACTGCAACAATTATTAAAGTAATAGTAATACAAGAAATTGAGGCTAATGATAAAGAGAAGTTTCTTATTACACTTTTAATAGCGTCTCTGACGCTTCTTCCTAACATTCTAAATGGCTTCATTCTGCATACGTTCCTTTCTGTTTAAATTTTACTAGATGTCCATCTTTTAAAGTAATAACTTGTTTCTTCATCTTGTTTACTATTTCTTTATCATGTGTTGCCATGATAATAGTTGTTCCTCTTGTTTTGTTAATATCTTCTAGGACTTTCATTATCTCCATACTCTTTTCTGGATCTAGATTTCCAGTAGGTTCGTCGCATAGTAGTAATTTTGGATCGTTTACTATAGCTCTTGCAATAGCAACTCTTTGTTGTTCTCCTCCTGATAAATTATCTGGATATTCATGAACTTTATTTTTTAATCCTACATCTTCTAATGCTTTTAATACTTTAACTCTTATAGTATCTTTCTTTTCACCAATGCATTCTAATGCAAAAGCTACATTTTCATATACTGTAAGTTTTGGCAATAATCTATAATCTTGGAATACTATTCCTAATTTTCTTCTTAATTTATATACCTTTTTATTTTTTAGTTTAGCAACATCAAGTCCTCCAACTATTACTTGTCCTTTAGTTGGTTTTTCTTCTCTATATAGTAATTTTATAAAGGTAGATTTACCACTACCTGAACCACCAATTACGAATACAAATGATCCTTTTTCTATTGCTAAGTTTAAATCATAGATGGCTGTTACCCCATTCTTATATTTCTTTTCTACATTTTTTACTCTTATTAAGTCCATCTATTTTATTCACCACCTTAACTATTTCATTATAACATAACTTTTAATAGAAAAAAAGGAATTACAATTCCTTTTTTTAGTTTTATGTAAATATTTCATTATAGCTATTTTGTAGTACTTCTTGGTCATTATATTCTATTGGTTTATCCATTACTTCATACATAGCTAATATTACTTCTTTTAGTTTATCAACATTTTCATCATTAAAATATTCAAATGGTATTACTATTGAGTTTTCATCTTCTAATACACCTATTTCATTATATACAGGAAGTGGTGTTACTACTACTTTAGTATTAACAGATAATGCTTCTAATACTGAATAACTAAATGATTCAGAATCACTTAATAATACAAAGTAATCACTATCTTTTACATATGGTAATGGATTAGGAATTCTTTGTCTATATATTAATCCACTTACATTTGTATTTTCATTTTTATCAGTAAATACTTCCCATGTATATGGTATTTCTAATTCATCCATTAATTTGGCCATTTTTTCTATTCTATCTAGTCTCTTTACTGGAGTAGACCTTAGTGTAGAAGTCAATTTCATTCTTTTCTTAACTTCTGTATCTAATTTATATGGATTTAATGCATATTCAATTGTTTCTGTAGGATAATATCCTTTTGCTTTTTCTGCACATATTTTTGAAACTGCTACATAGTTAGTATATATATCATCATGATATTTAACTGCATTTTCATAATCAGACATATTACCATGAATAAATAGATAGTTTTTATCCAGATTAACTATATTCTTAGGATAAAAATAACTTGAATATGTTACTAATAATCTATCGCATATATAAATTGTATTTATTTCTCTTTTTAGACATTTGAAGTATTGTTCAAAAGATTGTTTTGTTATATTACTTATTTCATCATATAAAATAATAATTTCATATTTATCTTTATAGCATTTACCTAATTGTCTTACCCAACTTATATAACCATTAAACATTCCATTACAACCATCGGCTACATAAATAATATTCTTACAATATACTTTATCTTTAACATCACTATATATAAAATTATTTAATCTTTTATCTTGATTAATATCATGGTAATAAATTACTTCTTTTATAGAAGTTCCGTTATTAAATTCTTTATCTATTAATTCATTAAATATGTCTTTATTAACTATATCTATTAACTTTTGTAGTTTTTCTTTATTAAATATAAAAGAAAATATATATTCTTTATAATAAGGTTTTATTTTCTTTAATTCTTCTGGATTTTCTAATACTTTTTTATTTTTATCTATTTGATAATCATAATTAATAAAACAATAATCAAATTCTTCCTGAGATTTTTCTAATATTGTTTCTATATAGTTTTCTGTAATAGAATCTTTATCTGAAAGAAATGCTATATACTTTCCTTTTGCTTTTTTTATTACTTCTTTTATATTATTTTCATTTGCAGGAAGTATTTCTAAATTATTATTTATAGATTCTTCTATTTGTCCAAGTACTACTAATGTTAAATCTATCATATTATTTAGCTCCTTCTACTTGGTAGGAATCTGTAACTACAAAGAAAGCATTTTTATCAATACTTTTTATACCTTCTGTTAATCTATAATATTCTCTTGATGGAATTACTGTCAGCATTACTCTTCGTTTATCTTCTAGGTATCCTCCTTTTACATCAAAAGTAGTTACTGTATGTTTTAAGCTTTCTATTATATATTCTTTTACTTCTTTTTCTTTTTCTGTGATTATATAAAAAGCTTTATTATTAGAAATTCCTAATAATACCTTATCCATTACAATACTTTCTATATAAATATATATAATTGCATATAATGCATTAGTTAATCCAAAGAAATATGATCCTAATAATACAGTAGCTCCGCTTAATACTAATGTTGATTTTGCTCTAGGTACTTTTAGTTTATAGAATAATATTTGAATTATTGTAGAATATCCTCCACTACTATATCCACTTTTATACATTAGAGCACTAGCTATACCACTTAGTATACCAGCAAATAATATAACTAGTAGTACATCAGTTGTATCTATTATTACTATATCTCTTATTGGTGAAGTTAATTGAACTAGTAATGGGCTTACTATACATCCATATATAGATCCCATTGTTTTATCTTTTCCCAAATACATATAACTTAATAGTAAAGTTGCTGCGGATAATATGAAGATCATAATTGCTGGATTAATACTATATAAATAATTAGTAATTGTAGCTAATGAACTTACTCCACCTGTTACTAATTTTAGGGGTAATAATATTAAGTTATAAACTATTGAACTTATTAATAGAGCTGCTGTTATTAAGAAAACTCTATATGCTTTAGTTTTAATTTTATTCAATTTACTCACCTCCAAATACTTCATATGTGTCTGTGATTATATAAAACGCTTCTTTATCTATTTTTCTAATACCATCTCTTAATAGATAATAGTCTTTAGTAGGAAGAATTGCCATTAGGACATCATCCTTTTCTCTTTTATATCCACCTTTTCCTTTAAATACTGTTACTGTATGACCTAGTTTTTTAATTATATAGTCTTTTACTTCTTCATCTCTATCTGTAACAATAAGAAACATCTTACTATCAGATATTCCTAATACTACTTTATCTGATATTAAACTAATTATATACAATGCTAAAATTGAATATAACATATGATTTATTCCAAATATAAATACAGAGAATATTACTATCAATCCATCACTTAATAACATACTTTTACCTATTGTTATTTTTAGATATTTAGATAATATTTGGTTTATAATATCTGTTCCTCCTGTGGTAAAGCCGGCTCTAAATATCAATCCAGCACCTATTCCAAAAAGTATTGCTCCACTTATGGATGATAGTAGAATTTTCGATGTATCTATTTGTAACCATACATTTAAGTTTTCTGTAATTTTTACCATTATAGGAAATAGTATTGTTCCTAATACTGATGCTTTTGTTTTTTCTTTTCCTAAAAGAATAAGACTTAATATTAATAAAAATATATTTAATATAAATATGGTAATAGCATTATCTATATTAAATAACTTATTAATTATAATGGCTATACCTCCAACTCCTCCTGGAACTATACCATTGGGAGCTATAAAAATATTATAAGAAAAGGCCACAACAAAACACCCTAGTACGAATTCTAAAATTCTTTTTACTAGGGACTGTCTTTTTACTATGATATTTTTGTTTTTAGAAAACAAATTCATATTATAACCCCTTTTTTAAATTACTCTCTATAAATAAATCAATATCTCCATCTAATACTTTAGAAACATTACTTGTTTCTACATTTGTTCTATGATCTTTTACCATTGAATATGGATGCATTACATAACTTCGTATTTGTGATCCAAAATCAATATTACTTTGTATTCCTTTTATTCTATTTAATTCTTCTTCTTGTTCTTCTATTTTCTTTAGTAATAGTTTATTTTTTAATACACGAAGTGCTTGTTCTTTGTTTTGAATTTGACTTCTTTCATTTTGACAAGTTACTACTATTTTTGTAGGTAAATGTGTGATTCTTACTGCAGAATCTGTTGTATTTACACCTTGTCCACCAGCTCCTGTAGATCTATAAACATCTATTTTTAAATCTTTTTCATCTATTTCTATTGTATTATCTTGTTCTATTTCTGGTGTTATTTCTACTGATGCAAAAGATGTATGTCTTCTATTATTTGAATCAAATGGTGATAATCTCACTAATCTATGAACACCTTTTTCATTTTTTAGATATCCATAAGCATTTAATCCTTTAACTAATATAGAAACACTTTTAATACCTGCTTCTTCACCATCTTGATAGTCTAATATTTCTACTTTAAAATTCTTTTTTTCACAATATCTTAAATACATTCTATATAGCATACTAGCCCAGTCACAAGATTCTGTTCCTCCTGCACCTGGATGTATTTCTAATACGCAATCACACTTATCATATGGTCCATTTAACATTAATAATAAACTTAGTTTATCTACTTGTTCATTTATTTTTTTAGTAGTTTCTTTTATTTCTTCATATAAGTTATCATCAGGTTCTATTTCTAATAATTTTATGACTTCTAAAGTAGATTCTATTTCTACTTTTAAACTTTCTATACTATTTACTAATTCTTTTAATTCTTTTTGTTTAGATAAAATTTCTTCAGCTTTTTCTCTATTATTCCAAAAACTAGGATTTTCTGTTTCTTTTTGTAGTTTATCTATTTCTTCTTTTTTATTTGGAATGTCAAAGTGACCTCCATAAATCATTTATTTTTTCTAAATTATTATCTAACACTCTATTTTCTTCTCTTGTATCCATATATTCTCCTTTATGGTTCTTTTTAATATTTTTGGTATCATTTTAAAAAATATACATATATTATATTAGAGGAAGGTTCACTGTATAATGTGAAGATCCTCTGTATATAGATTAAGGAGCTACGTCGTTAGCTCCTTTTACCTTTTATTTTTTTATTTAAAGTATTAAGACAAATTCCTATTACGTAGCTTCCACCTATTATAATTACACCCCATAACAGTGACATTAATGGATTTTGAGTAGTTACCATTAAGAATGGATATGGTCCTTTTACTAAATTTAATATATTTAATGTTACTAGAACAATTGAATATATAATAGTAAATACTAGACATAAATAATTCTTACTACTTCTGTCTTCTAATGCGATATATGAGAATATACTAAGTATAGGTACTATTGTATGGAATATTAAGAAATTATCAGTGAACATTAATAATTTATAGTTAAAATTATACATTGGACATAATACAAATATTACTACTAGGAATGTTACTGTTAGACAACTTGTAGATACAAATCTTATGTCTTTTACAAATTCTTTCTCTTTACTGTAGAATATTATAAATAATAACGAACTTATTAAAGCTATGATATTACTATCATTTGTATAATACTCTACTGCAATGCTATGCTCAGTAAACAAACTCTTTCCAAACGCTATTAATTCTAATACTAATATAATAATATTTACAATTAACGCTAATTTTTTCTTACTCATATACTTCACCAACTTTATTATAGCAAAAAAAAGAAGATATATCTATATCTTTTTTTATATTTGTTTTTCTAATATATAATCTGTTTTTTTGTGTGTTTCATATAAGCTATATGTAGTTATATATAAAGTATCACCAATATATATATTATTTGGATTACCACTTGGAACTATTATATCTTCTGGTTTTACTCCATACATATTAGCTATTTTTGTTAGAGTATCACCACTTTGAACTGTATATGTATTAATAATTTCTTCAATATTAGTTGGATCTATTGTAGTACATGGATTATATACTCTTACATTATTAGTAGCTACCATAGGTATTTTTCCTACTAATATGGTATTACCAACTTTTACACCTTTATGCATATTAATATCACTATTTATTTCCATATCTTTAATTGATATACCGAAATCATCTGAAATAGAAACAATAGTATCACCATATTGTGCTGTGTAATATACATTTTTATAACGTTCTGTTACATCTAGAGTTGTCCAACGCATTATACCTTCTACTATTGATGCTGCCGCATCATTTTTAAGAATTTCATTTTTACCTACTTCTATTGGCAAATCTATTGTTAATTGACTAACGTCGTTTATTAGAGCCGAATTATTTAATTCTTCTTCTATGTATGTTTGTGATCTCCATATACCTGAACCTTGTCCACTTCTTATTATTGGATCTAATGAATATTCATTCAAAGATGCATTAATACAAGAAGTTAGTATATCTGATGAATATTTTCTTCTATTGGATGAATCTCCCATGATAATAGAAGTATTATTTTTACCATTTTCATATCCTGCTTCTAGATTAATTACTACTATGTTGGCGTCAGTATTTTTTATTGCATTTGATACCTTTTGAGATAAATCACTATCTTTTCCTACTATTTCATTTGATACACCTAATCTGGTAAGCATATCTGAAGTAGTAGCACCTACTCCTATAGTTTCATTTTTTGCTGTTCTTATGACTACATGAATATTTTTAAAGTTACAATCATGACTGGTAATTAAAATACTATTTTCATAATTATCCATTTCAATGTTAGTTTCTGAAACTTCTGGTAATTTTGATTTTATATCTCTTATAATTTTTCTAATACCACACATTGAAGTTGCCACAATAGTTAGTACTATACCAGCACTTAGTAATCTATAACCTCCATCTGTAATATGTAGTTTTTTTATTTCAAATTTCTTTTCTTTTTTAATCGGTGTATGTGTATGTTCTGTTTTGGTTACATGGACAGGAGATGGAATGTTATTAAAATGTTTTCTTGCTGCTTCTAATGCTTCTTTTTGTGTTGTAAATACATTTTCAGATATATAAGTTATATCATCTTTATCATTTTTAATGATATACTTGTATTCAGTACTATCTTTTTTCTTAATGATTTGAATTTTAGCCATTATCCCACCTCCTATAGAAATTAGTACTATATAATACTACTAATTATTTATTTTGTAAATTCTTAATAAATATAAATTCAATGATTCATTATTTCTATCATATTATAACACTATAAAAGAGCAATGGTATTGCTCTTTATTGTTTATCTCTAGGTATATAAATCTTCATATATTTCTTTACTTCTTCGTCTTCTATACCTCTATAATCTATAAGATATTCTTCTATTGATATCTGACGTTTTTCTAAATATAATGTTTGAATTAGTTCTTCAAAGAAGTATTTTAATTTTAAATCATTATCATGTGTTGAGATACTGAATTTCTTATCTAAATTATCTTCTTTCAAAGTATTTAAGAAAGTTAAGATAATTTTATTTTCAATCTTTGTAAAAACTAGATATTTTTCGGCAAAAGCATCTTTATTTTCATCATAGATTGTATAACAGTCTTGATCATATAGTAGATTATGCAGTATGGGAATATATAGTGGATTATTAACGTCGAATTCATATGAGATAGTGTCTATTTTAGCTTTTTCTTCAGCACCGACATTAAGCCAACCAGAAAAACTATATCCACCATTTTTACTCATCCTATAATTCTTTGTTATTTCGTCGTTTTCCATAAAATATTCTTCAATTAAGTAAGTTTTTGGATCATACTCATTATGTTCATGAACACTAAATTTTATCATTCTACCATTACTTACTTTAATATACTTTTCAAATTCTACCATATTTACCACCCTACTACTATATTTTCTATATAAAAGGAGTATTAGACAATACTCCTATATATACGTTTTTTTTCTTTTCAACTTATCTTCTTCTAAATAAGTTGATTCATCAAATAAAACTACTTTATTCTCTTTTAATGATTTAGGAACATCAATTAATCTTTGATTAGTTGATCCTCTAAATAATAGATTCAAATTTCTTTCTTTTAGGATGAAAGGTCCATCTACTAAAACATCTATATTCTTTAAAAATTCTATATATATCTTATCTTTTTCAGCCATTTCCATTAGTTTTTCGTAGGTAAATCCTGTATAAACCCAGATATTGTATCCTTTCTTTTTACAGTATTTAGCTATTTCATTACATGGATATGGTTGAAACATAGGATCTCCACCACTAAATGTAATACCTGTTTGGCATTCTAATTCATCGATAGCATCATATACCATTTCAAGGGGCACTTCTCCTCCTCCATTAAAATCCCATGTTTGAGGATTTTGGCACCCTTTACATTTATGTCCACACCCTTGAGTCCATATTACCGTTCTTAGACCTGGTCCATCGACAATACTATCACTTTGTAAGTCTGATGCTAATCTTATTGAATTAATTTGTTCCATGAGTTACTCTGTCTGATACTTCTGCTTTTTTAGCGTTGTTGAATCTATCTAGAGTTCCTACTAGATATCCTGTAATTCTTCTGATTCTTTCAAATTTAACACCTTCACCAACAACTTTTGTTTTCTTACCTTCCATATTCTTTACCTCTCTTTCTTTATTACATGCAGCAATAATCATCGCCGCTTATTTTTTGCATTGGTACGCCTTCTCCTTCATGTCTTCCACATTTAGGGCATACATCTTTAATTACTCCAACATAACCACAAACTGGATCTCTATCTACTGGGTGGTTAATTGCTCCATAACCAATATCACTATCATGCATGATTCTTACAACTTGTTCAAATGCATCTACATTGTTAACTGTATCTCCATCTAATTCAACATAAGAAATATGTCCTGCATTAGTAAGTTTATGATATGGTCCTTCAATTTCCATTTTATGTTTAACACTAGTTTTATAATAAACTGGTACATGGAATGAGTTAGTATAGTATTCTCTATCAGTAATACCTTTAATCTTTCCATAGATTGATCTATCAATACCTACAAAGCGTCCACTTAATCCTTCAGCTGGTGTAGCAAGACAAGTGAAGTTTAAGTTATATTCTTGAGTATATTCATCACATTTCTTTCTCATATGACCAATTATTTCAAGTCCTAGTTTTTGAGCTTTATCACTTTCACCTTGATGTTCTCCGATTAAAGCTTTAAGTGTTTCAGCAAGTCCAATGAAACCAATTGATAATGTTCCATGTTTTAATACTGTTCTTATTTTACTTGTAGGTGTTAAATTTTCACTATTTAACCATACATGGCTTCCTAATAAGAATTTGAAGTTTCTAATTGATTTAGAACATTGACATTCAAATCTTTGAAGTAATTGTCCTTTTACTAAATCCATTACTTCATCTAATTCTTTATAGAATGCTTTCATATCTGCTTTATCTCTTTCTCCTAAAGCAATACCATGTTTTAATCCAATTCTTGGTAAGTTGATTGAAGTGAAGCTTAAGTTACCTCTACCTGGAGTAACTGAAGGCCCACAAACATTTGCAAGAACTCTTGTTCTACAACCCATGTATCCAACTTCTGTTTTAAAATCTTTTGGATCATACATAGCTTTATTGAAGCTTGAATCTATGAATGAGAAGTTAGGGAATAATCTTTTTGCAGATACCTTACAAGCTAATCTAAATAAGTCATAACTTGGATCTTCTTTATTATAGTTAACTCCTTCTTTAACTTTGAAGATTGAGATTGGGAATATTGGAGTTTCACCATGTCCTAATCCTTCATCTGTAGCTAATAAGTAATTTTTAATAACCATTCTTCCTTCAGGTGAAGTGTCTGTACCAAAGTTAACAGATGAGAATGGTACTTGAGCTCCAGCTCTTGAATGCATTGTATTTAAGTTATGAATAAATGCTTCCATAGCTTGGAATGTTTGTCTATCTGTTTTAGTAATTGCATTTTCATAAGCAGTTTTAAATATTTCTTCTACTTTTTTACTCTTAGAATAGAATGATTCAAATATGCTTAAATCAAATTCAATGCTTTCTAACTTATTAATAGTTTCTACTACTTTATCAAAATTAATATATTCAGCGAATCCTTCAAAATCTAATAATTCAGATAATTCTTGTTTAAATTCTTTTTTAAATGTCTTAAGTACACCTGGTGCCATATAGTAATCAAATGCTGGAATACTTTGTCCACCATGTTGTTCATTTTGATTTGATTGAATAGCAATTGCTGCTAGTGCAGAATATGATGCAATTGAATTTGGTGTTCTTAAGTATCCATGTCCTGTTGAAAATCCATTTTTGAATAGTTTATCTAAGTCAATTTGTGTACAAGTTGTAGTACCCATAGCCCAGAAATCTAAGTCATGAATATGAATTGCTCCTTCATCATGAGCTCTTGCATATTTGGCATCCATTAAATAAGCTTTTGCAAATTCTTTTGATACTGTTGAACCAAAATGTAACATTGTTCCCATTGGTCCATCACCATCAACATTGGCATTTTCTCTTTTAGCATTTTCTTCAGCAGCACTCTTAAGTCCTAGACTTTCAATTGCTTTTACAAATTTATGTTGTTGTTTTTCAACAAATGCTTCACGTGAAGCACTTCTTCTTTCACGATATCCTTTATATGATTCATATACTTCATCATATTTTTGTTTTTTTAATTCGGCTTCAATTAAATCTTGAATATCTTCTACTCCGATAGTCTTTCTATCTTTATACTTTTTACAAATACTGTTGATAACGTTTTCTTTTACTTTATTAACGTTTTTTTCATCATAGTCTTCGTATACACTATCGAATCCTTTCTTAATAGCTAAAGCTACTTTTGTGTCGTTGAAATTAACTCTTTGACCACTTCTTTTAACTACTACTAGTTCGTTTAAAATCTCTCTATCCATTTTGTTTTCTCTCCTTTGACCTTTGCTAATTTAATATTATATTAAATTAATTTTAAAGTAAATGTTTTTTACACTAATTTTTTTAATTTTTTTATTTTTGTGTAAATGCCATTTTTGTTTTTTCTTTATAAAAAAACATTCTCCGGAGTTTTTCTTGTTTTGTTCGATTTACAGTAGTCTTTTGTACTTTTACACTTATTGTACAAATACTATTTTTGATCAAATTAAAAACTAGTATTTTATACTAGTCTATTATTATTTTTTTATTAAATTTTTCTTTGTACCATTTGTTTAGTTGTCGTCTTGATTTAAAAATATGAACTTTTTCTTTTTCTATCTTAGATAGTTTTTCTAATATGCCATTTCTTTTTTGTTTTCTCCATTGAGCCACCCATAATAAGAATTCTAAACTCATTTTCTCCTTACAACCTGGTATTTCTTTTTTTTCTTCTCCGTGATGCTTTATAAATCTTTGTAGTACACCTTTCAAATGAGCTAATGTAGAATAGTCTAAATATATTATAAAATCTGCTTTAGTTAATCTCTCTTCTAATGTTGATGTGTATGTACCATCAATGATCCATTCTTTGCCTTTAATTTTATTTCTTATAATTTCATCTCGTTCATCTTTATCTCTTATTTCCCAGTTAGATAGATGATGTATTCCATCTATGTGATATACTGGGTATTTTAATTCTCTTCCTAAGTTGTCCGATAATGTAGTTTTACCACTACCGCTACCACCTATTATGCATATACGCTTCATAGTATTACCTCCCTAGAAATATAATTTATAGTTATTATAGCATAGTTTCCTATACAAAACACTTTACATTTTTTAATGTCTAGTGACACTTTATTTACATTTACATTACACCACACTTTACACATATAGTGTATAATTATTATATAATTATAAGTGGAAGGAGTGTCTGTACGTGAAAAAAAGAATTAAAATATTAATAGCTTTTGTTGCCTTAGCGTTTTCACTTTCTATTATAAGTACTACTTATTCTAGATATGTTGCAGACGCTAATGGGGATGTTGCCCTTACTTTCGCTAAATGGCAAATATTAGTTAACGATGCAGATATTACTAGTGGGAATGTTGAATCAATTGACATTACTCCTACTATAGTAGAAAATGAAAATGTTGCTTCTGGTAAACTTGCGCCATCTAGTTTAGGTTACTATGATATTGAAATTGATGTTTCTAACGTTGAAACTTCATTTGATATGCATATTACTCTAGATAATGAGGATATGGCTGATTTAAGAATTACTAGTTATTCTATCGATGATGGTGAAGAAATCGAAATTGAAGATGGTCAAATAGATGAGTCATTTGATTATGATGAAGACTTGGAAACTATCAATATTAGAATTTACTTTGAGTGGTATGATGTAGATGATGGTGATAGTGAAATGGATAATGAGGATGATACTGAATTTGTTTCTAATAATGAAGAAATTACTATTACTACTAACTTATCATTTGAACAAAGAATAGATTAATAAAAAAATAGCAGTTATTCAACTGCTAATTTTGTTTTTTGTACTATTAATACTGGGATCATTCTACACTCAGTATTTTTATTTTCTCCATATAATTTAGTTCTATCTAGGGCAAAACCTAAATCATTATATGTTGTATTTGTCCAGATACATTTTACTGATTGTAGGTAAGCAAAATCGCTATATTCGATGTATCCGTTGTTTGTTACTATATTATTTATTATAGAGTTAGCTCTAGTATTATCTAATACTCTACCTATTACTCTATCTGATATACCATTTATTTTAATTTTTGAGTTTTGTATATCTAATGATAATACTTTTAAAATATCTGTACTTGTTAATAATCTATAATTTGTAGTCCAATTAGGGCTTATATTTTGATATTGTTGGAATGTTCCTTCACCTAAATCTGTATTAGGTAATAGAGTTACTGTTGTATCTTCTACTTTATTGAATGTATCTATTACATGTGTTTCTATACAATTACCTGCAGCACTAGTACATTTAGTATCATTTACAGGATTATAATATATTCTTTTACCTAATAAATAATTAATATCAACACTATCTAAATCATCTATAGCTTGTTCTGCTGTTACATTAATTGTAACCTCTATAGATGGTTCTTTTTCCTCTTCTTGTAATGTTGCTTGGGTTTGGTCGTATTGATATGCTTTACGTCCCCATAGGCTATCTAAAGCATCATTACCAGAGTCTAAAGGCCATGTTACATTTACTTTAAATACTGCTTGGTCTTTAGCATCTATATAGAGTTTATCTAATGATATATCTATATGAAATGGATAATTATGAGATATAACATCTTCTATGTACTCACTAGTAGTATTATTATTCATTTCATAATAATCCGCATTTGCATCTAGTATACGAGCTTTACTAATCTTATATTTTAGTTTTGCGTCTGTATCTCCTAAATTCTTTATATTAATTACTTCAGTTTTAGGTTCCATACCAGGATATATATCATCTAAAGATATTACAATATTATTAGATACTGCCTGATTATTTTTTTCAAATTCTATGTACCATGCTTTTACATCAACTTCTGTTCTAGCAGCTGCAAGTCCACTATATGCGAACCAAGCAAGTGTTACTGATATAAGTGAGACAACAGCAAATAGAATCGAGACGATATTTATTTTTAAATATACCTTCTTTTTTCTAGAAAGCATGAATATCACCCTCTCTATTGTTCTGCTTTTTTTCTTCTTTTTTCCTCTTTTTCTAATAAAGATGTTAGCATTTCTGAACCTATTGTATATAGTATTGGGACTACTACAAATATTATAAATCCAATTGGCGTTCCTACTACTTTATATATAAGTGAAAGTATTTGTACTTTATACTTAACAACACCATATAATTGAGATTCTTCAACAATAGGATCTTCTACTGCATTTGCAAGACCTTTTGAATGGAAATAACGTTTTCCTTGTTTATCTTGTTCTATTTTAATTACTTCGTGAGTAATTACTTTATCTTTGAAACTTCCTCTAGTTCCTAAATAACTAATTGCATCTCCTACTTTAATATCCTTAGGATCTGTTTCTACTGCAACTAATACATCTCCAATTTTATATTTAGGCTCCATACTGCCTGAAATAACTGTGAATAATCTAAAGTTGAATATTGATATTCTATTATTACTAAATCTTTGTAAACATACCATTAAAATAAATAATACGAAGATTGTAATAAAGAAATATTTTAATATATTTAAAACTATTTTTTTCATATTAACTACCTACAAGTTTTTTCTTGTCCTTTCCAAATACTCATCTATTTCTGATTGAAATTTTTTCTTAATATCTTCTACGCCAACCAATCGGTTACTACTTTCTTTTTGAACTAATTTAGATAAGGCACTTAGTAATTCTTCTTCAGTTATATCAACACCATGTGCTTGTAGTAGTGTCATAGTTCTATATACTTCTTCTGAAAGCAATACAATTGCATATTTAAGTATTTTTTCTTTTTCTTCTTTTTTCCTTTTCGAGATTGAATCTAATACAAAGTATGAAGCTAGAAAAGCATCATCTAGATACCCCATTAATGCTTGATTTCCATCACTTTCCATTTCCTTATTTATTAGACTATCATTTCTTCCATAATTTCTAATATATTCCCACAATTTAACTGCCACTTGGAAATTAGGATTCTTTAAGATTACGTTTGTTGGTTTAACCGGTGGATTAATTAGTGGTGTATGTAGTCTATCTAAAGCTTTTACTAATTCACTTCTTAACCAACTAGAAACATACTCTTTGACTCTTTTGATTCTTTCTCTTTCTTTTTCGATTAGAGCATTTAATCCATTTTGGCTTCCATCTGTTTCTTTTGTTGCGGACACTCTAAGTTCTATATCTATTTTTTCATCATTACTTACTGTTGATGAAGAATACTCTAATACTTTATCATCTGCTAAATCTAAATCTTCAAGTTCTTTTTCTTTATTATATATAAAATTATCTAAATCTTTTAGTAATGTATATAAGAATCTATTTTCATATATATTATATGTTTCTTCGCTTCTTATATCTAGTATTTTTGATAATTGAACTTCGTCATTTTCATCTATATTATCTATATAATCAGAGTGTTTAGCTAAATCTTTAACACTATCAACTGTTATTTTTTTAGCTCTGGCAGGATCTACTACCATTTCATCTTTTATTAATGTAACTTTTGGATGCCTTACTATATTATCAATAAATGGGCATGCTTTTTCTATTTCATCAAGCCAATCAAAAGATAAGGTATCACTTTTACGATTCAAGGTATAATGCATATCTGATTCAATCTTTTTAAGAAATGAATCTCTTTTTTCAATAAGTTCTTGATCGATATTATCATAAAACTTACCCATTTATTTTCCCTCCTATATATTCTTTTTAAGATTTTCGCAATAGGCAATACATTCTTTCATAGTACCCTTACCATATTTTTTATTTAGATAACTTATGAAAGGATCTAATTCATCTCTTAAGAATGTTACACTTAAGGAATCAAATTTTCTTAAGATTTTTTTAGCAATGAAGTAGTCTATTGCTTCTACTTCTTTTCCTCCGCAAGCTACGTATACTGGAACAAATATATTTAATTGTTTCATGATACGGTTACCGAAGGCTATTCTGAAGTGATTAATTATATAATCATCCATTTCTTTTACTTGTTCTAAACCTTTTTCTGAAACAGGATATTTTTGAACTGCTTCATTAAACATTGTATACAAGTAACTTGAATTTATATCAATAGCTTCTTGTTCTCTACATTTAAATGGATCTACTTTTGTATTGATATCTATTGGCATTGCACGGTCGTATACTTTATCTGTAACCATGAATGTTGATTCATCGTTATTGATTGTACCTATATACCATAAGTTAGGTGGTAATTTTAATTTACCATTAACTATTTTTTTAGGATCGTTTGGCCAAGCTGATGGAACTATATCAACTAACCATTCATCTGTATTTGGCATTTCTAGAATTGATAAGATATCTGCGAAATAGTACTCAACACGAGCTAAGTTCATCTCATCTAGAATTATTGTATGTATATCGTCATCAAATCCTGTTTCATAGATTTCTCCCAATGCTTTTGTTTCATTAAACTTCTTACTAAATTCATTGAAGTAACCTAGGAAGTCTGATTTATCTCTCCATGATGGTTCTACTGAAGATACACATGAATCTTTTTTAACAAATTTTCCCCAAGCGTATGCTAAGGAAGTTTTACCTGTACCAGAAATACCTTGTAAAATTATTAACTTACCACAAGCAAGTCCTGCAATAAATGGTCTTAAAAGTACTGGATCATAATATAGATGTAATTTAGATGCTGCAAAACATCTAAAATCATCAATTAATCCTGGTAATGTATAATTATTCTCATATTTCTTAGGTGTTGATTTACCAAATTTTTCATCTAACATTGTTAGTTTAGGGAATCTTATTCCTGTTTCTCCTATTTCTTCTTCAGGTTCAGATGTTTCTTCGCCTTCTTCTCCAGGTTTCAATCCAAGTTGAGAAACCTTCATAGCCATTAATTCTTCTTTTTCTTTCATTAATTTAACTACTTGATCATTTAAATTGGCTACTTCTTCTAGAAGTTCATCTTTACTAACATTTGTTGATGCTCTTCTTATCATTTTCTTTATAAACATAACTATTAGGAATATTATTAAACCTAAAAGTGCTAATAATATTACTATTGATAATACAACGAATACCCAATCACCACCTGTAAAATGATCTTTATAGGAATTAATTACTTTTGAGTATTCATTGATTCCAAACATTTTTCCAAAGCCTTTACCGATACCTTTAAATACCTCTGCTATACCTTCGAAAAATATTGAGACGAATTCATAGAAAAATCTAAAAAACGTATTCATTATTCTTCACCTCCTGGTATATCAACTTTGTCTAATATGTTTTCTAACACTATTGCTTTAGATTCAACCGAATCAAAGCTTACTTCTTTTGCTACTTTTTTATCAATAAATATATATGTAGCAATACTATATATTGAGCTATCTGCAATTTTTATTGGGTTATTATCATATACTATTGCAATTTGATATCCTTCTTTTTTGATATCTTTAAATACTTTCTTTTTATTTACTATTACACTACTTTTAACTAGTATTAGTACACTTTCTTTAATAAATTCATTATCTAATAATTTTAATATATTACCTAGTTTATTTCCTTTATCATATATTGATGCTGGTAGATATAATAAATATTTATTTTTAAAATTACCATCTATCATATCTTTGGCAATTTTACTTAGTAGTATATTTAATATTACTAATACTTTATCTTCGGCAACTACGCCTTCATCATAAGTCTTAGAAATAATATAATTACTATATACTTTACTAAATGTAATATTATGATCTAATACTAATCCATAGATGTTTTTCTTGGTAGTTAATTGATTATAGTTAAGTATGAATGTATTAGTATCAACACTTTCTACTGTATCATTAAAGATCTTTTTATATATTCTTTGAATACTAATTATATCTTTTATTTTATTATTTAATTCCTTATCTTCATATTCTAGGTATTTAGATATTTTCTTCTTATATACTGATACTTTAGTATCAATATCTTCATACGAAGCATTAGCATACTCTATATTAGCTAATACAATAAATAATGCTTTATATTTTAATACCTTAGTATCAAACCTAACATCATTACCCTTATAATCTTTTATCATCTTAGCTGACTCTTCTATTAATACTTCTTCTAATTTAGAACAAGTATTTTTAGAATTACTATCAGTAGTTATATTTCCACAATAATTAAAGTATTTACCTTCCATATATATTTTTAAGAAGTTTTCTTTAATTGTCGCTTCATTTGGTTTTAATTTTGGTTCATCAAAGACATTTATTATTTCATTTAATTCTTCTTCTTTAATAGATATTGCTTTTTCAATAATACTATTAAACTTTTTATGCTTCTTCTTTAATTTTTTTAATCTTACTTCTTCATCTTCTTCTTTGATTTCTTCATCTATTACAATAGGTTCTGTTTCTCCTTCTTCAATAAGTCTAGGAGCAGGAACTACTGGATTAAGATCACTACTATCAACTGATATTGTTCTAAAGAAAATTGTTTTTTCTTCATCAGGTTCTTCTTCTGTTTCTTCAATTACTTGTTTTAATTCTTCAATTTGTTCTTCATCAAGTATTTCAGGTTGTTCTTCATCAGCTGTTGCTCTTACTAATCCATCTTCATCTTTTTCATTAATTGCAAAATCAGAAATATTAACAGCTACTGGTTTTGCTTCTTTTACTTTTTTGTTTTTCTTTAATAGTCGTGTAAACATAGATTCTTTAGTACTGAATAATCTGCTTATTATATATATACTAACAATTAATGTTATTAAAACTACTGGACTAAGTAATGTTTTTCTAAATGCTCCAAAATTAGGAATTATCTTAACTACTTTTCCAACTATTTGATTCTTTTTAATTGCTTCATCTTTTGTGTTATTAGCATCTCCTCTAGTAACATACGTTTCTTTATATGCTTCAACAACACGATGTGTTATGAATTCTTTTCCTTTTTTATAAGTAATTATGTCTTTAATTTTTGGTGAATCATCTTTTTTTACGATAACTAAGTCATTAACATTGATTGCTGGTCTCATTGAACCTGTTTGTACTTCAAAAGTAGAATAACCGAAAAAATCGGCATAACTCTTGTTTAATACCTTTACTTGTACATCATTATATATTGTAATTAGTAATATCACACCGAATATTCCAATTAAAATATCCAAGAAAATATTACATATTTTTTTAAATACTTTACTATGCATAATATACTTCCATTCTTTCTATTCTACTTAATAATAATTTTAACATAAAGGTATATATTTTACAATATAAATACTTATAAATAAAAGATCAAAATTTACATTTTGATCTTCTTTTTTTAAATTACTTTTCTATTATTATTATTCGTCTTCTCCACCATATCTAATTTCTACTATTAAAGCATATACTTCATAGATAAAAATTATAAAACATGGGATTAATACGACAAATAGGAATCCCCATTTAGATTCAATAAATGATAGATATGTACCTATACCTCTATATGTCTTTGTTGCTTTACCAACTATATAATCTTCTGAGAATCCAGCACCATTTTTATAGGCAATAGTTCTATCTTTTTGATATAAATCTTTTACTATACCAACTTCTACATTTACTTGTTGTTTACTATTAACACTATATGCGAATAATTCATCGCCTTCTTTAATAGCATCAAAAGCTACTTTTTCTACAAGAACTAAGTCTCCTCTTTTATACTTTTCTGATGATATTTCTCTTTTAATAATTATAAGTGATGTATCACCAAATTCTGTTATTCCATAGTCATTATAATTTAATAGTAGTATTGTCATAAATATTGCAAAGCAAGAAAATACAACTATTACTATTCCTAATAATATTTTTTTTATTTTTTCTATAACCTTCATAAAACCACCTATCTTCTAAATAATATCATATATAATACTAACTTTCAAGTGAGCATTCACTTATTTGGAATACTCTCTTGTCATAAGCCGTATTTCCTTCATTGTAAAATTTAATACTTACTGTATCATTACTTGAAATATTTTTTGTGAATTCGTTTACATATCCATTACTATCTGATCCTACTACTGTAACATCTGAGACTGATACTTTGAGATCTGTATTATTCCATTTAACATCAACACATTTATTTTGATTGTAGTAATTACTTATATTAAGTAAACTATAATTATTATAATTTACTAATTCATAACCAAAACTTCCTACTACATTATCATCTTTATGCAGCAACACTCTATTTCTAATAGTTTTTGAATATGGTGAAAGACTTTTTGTTATTACTTCTACCTCTACATCTTTATCATTTGTTTCTACGTCAAGATATATGTCTTCTGTACTTTCTTTTCCACCTTTAAGTGTCGATTCATATTTAGTTGTCTTTCCATTTATTTTACATATTATGCCATTAGGTACTACACATCTAACTTCATAATTGATATCATCTTCTGTGTATTTATCATCTTTAAAGTTGGATACTTCATATTCTATCCTACTACCATCCCAGAAATTATATACATTTGTATTCTTATCATAGTCTGTTTCAAAATAAAAACCTTTTGAATTTAGATAATAATCTCTTATAGAATTAGAAGTAAATAAGGCTTTTGTAAAACCAAATCCAATGAGTAGTATCACAATTACTATTGAAATTATAATTATAATCTTTTTTCTCATATATCCTCCTCATCTATTTTTTGTCTACTATTTATTTCTAAATTTATGTAATCTACTAATGATGAGTATTCAATTGTATTATATTCTTCTGGAAATGTTACTTTAAGATAATAATCATCTTTAATATTTTCTATATATGACATAGTAATATCATCTGTTTGGCATTCTAATTCATTTAATGAATTTCTTGGGTTTTTCTCATCACATGTTAAAACTAGGTTATCATCACCATCATATAATTCAATATCCAATGGGATAAAATGCATTGTTTTAATAATAATATTGTATTTTATTGTTACATCACTTCTTTTGTTTTGTGAATTATTACTTACTGAAAATTGATATTCCAAATCATCTCCAGGATTAATATTAGAAATAGGTATATTTATATTTTCTTTTCTATCTGCATCAAATACGAATGAAGCTAACGCTATGCTTGTACTTGTATTTCCCTCACTTATATACATTGAATATGTTATACCAATGCCTACAAGTATACACACTATTAATATGGCTATTATTATAATTTTCTTCATATTATCACCTATCTTATTATGGTTTTTAGGGTAACTTCATTTACTTTTTCATTACCATCGTAAAGAGTGAATACGAATTTATAACCATTACTTTCTACATTATTTTTTATATTAAACACAATATCATTTAAATTTATCTCATAAATAGAATTATTAGAAGTAGTTAATCTATTTGATACATAATCTTTTAAATCAACTAATTCATATTCTTGATTATATGCAGTTAAACGTTTTTTCTTTAATAATGATACTTTTAATATTGGATCAGTTAAATCTCCAGTATAATCTACATCAAAGTTAAAACTTCCACCTTTATTTATAATTGGTTGAGTTAGTTTTACATCAAAACTATAATCTAGTTCTGTATTACTAGTAAATCTTAAAGGAATAGTTACAGTATTAGAACTTTGATATTTTTTATTTATTCCATCTACAGATAAATATCCTTTAATTTTAATATTATAGGTATCGCTTATATTTGTATTATCATTATAAGTTAATACTTGTAGGTTTATAGTTTGATTATGATTTGTGCCTAGATTAATATTAGCTTTATTATTATTATCAAATACATATATTGTATTATTATATTTTAATCTTAAATTTTTAAATACATCTCTAGTTACAATATTATTTTGGGTATCATATACTTCTACTGAAATACCTTCATATAAGTTTTCATAATCTGTATTCATGATAGTATTACCATTTTGAGTAGTTGCAGCTAAACTGGTAGTTATTGGTATTGTGTAAGTATTTTCTGTACCATAATCTATTGTATTATTATAGTTACTTGTGATTGATAATGTATTAGTATCTACATTAACTAAGTTAAATATTATATCTTGATTATATGTTGTGTTTACTATTTCATTGTTTTTAGCAATAAAACTTAAAGTATAATTATTTGTTGTTTGAGATATATTTTTAAAATCTATAAATACATTAAATGATTCATTAGTATTATCATAATCATCATCATCAAAGTATTCATCAAATGTAATTTTACCAACTTTCTTAAATCTAGATAATGGATATAAATAAGCATTCATATTACTATCATAATCATGAGTAGTAGCTTTATACTCATAATATTCTCCATTATTGTCCTTTAAAGTGATTAAAGTGTTGTTTGGTAACTGTTTATCTACTTTAATGTATCTTTTATAATTTGGTAAATCTACTCTATGAGTTAATGTTACATCGAAATTGAATGATGAATTATATGTCATATTATTTACAAAAGTTTGATTATTACCCGATTTTAAATTACTTATTTGATATGACATATTATTCATTCTATCCGTATTTATATAAGTTATAGATGAATCTATATTAGTTACTTTTACATAGATTATGTATGAATCTTCTTGTGGAGATATAGTTGTATTATATCTAGTCCATGTAGCTTCTTCTAATTCTTCATTAGTCATTATATTATTTGATACTAAATAATCTATTCTAGATACACTTAGAGATGTACCATTATTTATTATTTCATATGTTGCAGGTCTATTTAGGTACTTATTAGTTGGATTATGATAAGCTGTCCATGAAGTACTACCACTTCTTATACTTACATTTAAACTTACTGTCCCAATTATTAATTTATCAGTATTTATATAATATACATTGTCATCATAATCTTCATATTTAACATATACAATATAAACATTATCATCTAAGCTGAATATACCATTATACTCAGTCCATGATACTGAAGATAAATCTTCTTCATTGATAATTTCATTAGAAGCATAATACCATACATTTTTAATAGGTTTATACATATCTGTTGTGGTAATTAGAATTTCTACTTCATCATTATATCTAATATCTTGAATGTTTTCATTATAACTATCCCATACTGTATTACCAATTTTTATTTGAACTGTTCTATTCTTGATATCATCAAAATATAATATTGGTATTTCTTCTCCTACCCATATATTTCCATTACTAATATTTTGATCATTAGTATATTTAGGATATAGAGTATTTATTGTTTCATAGTTTAATAATCTAAAATCATTATTAGTATAATTTCTTATGTTATAACTGTTTTCCACAGAAATTGTTGAATTTGTATTATTAAGCATATATGCATTGTATGTATTAAATGCTTTTTCCACAGAAATTGTTGAATTGTATACATTAGAAGCTAAACCATACTTAGTTTCTGAGATTAATTCTCCATTATTATAAACATTTTCTAAAGAACTATTAGAATACATTATTGTATCCACAATACCTGATGCTCTAGTACCGCTAACTTTTCCTGCATTATAACTATTCTTGATATTAGTATTTATTGTAGTACCTACTATACCTGAAGTATATAACCCATTAACATTCCCTTTATTTACTAATCCTTCTAGATTAGTATTCTTAGCAAGACCAACTAATCCTGATGTTTTATTCTCATTGTATGTTAGCTTATATTCTATATTTTCAAATGAAGCTTCATTTGATACAGTTATTTCTATATCATTAGTTGTTTCTATTTCAAAATTACTACAAGCATATTCTATATTATTTAATGTAAATGAAGTTGTTCCACTACATGTACCAGTTAAAATATTATTTGATATATTTGATATCATAGGTATTTCTATAATAGTATTATATGTATCAACAACATTAAAATCTTCTACTGTTACAGTTTTTGTTACTTGATGTGGTGTTGTATTACCTACAATATTACCATTAAATAATACATTCTTTATAGTTGCGTTATTAGCATTTGCTACAACACCGGCAGTTATATATCCTCCACTTATATATGTATTATCAAGATATAAATTTTTTAGTTCTCCACTGAAATCTGTGAATAATGCATTCATATTATTATCTTTTTCATATAATCCATAGATAGTGTGGAAATCCCCATCAAAATGTCCTTTAAATCCTTCTATTATAGGAAATATCTTAATGCTTCCTATTTCTGTTTCTAATGTATCTTCTTCATAATATTTATTATTATTTCCTATGTAGTATGTTATATCATCATATATATATGTATTATTCTTAAAGACTCCTTTGTTTATTACTATATCCTTAGTAAGTTTAATATATTTACCAGTATAATCTTCATTAGTCATACTATTAGCAAAATATGCAAATTCATTAGGAGTAGATATTATAAATGGATCTTCTTCTGTACCAGTTCCTCTTTTGAATCCACTAGCTACTAATCCATCCCATTCAGGGTTATCTATTCCACTTCTAAATCTTGAAAATGTAGGTATTATAATTGAGAATACTAAAACTAGTACTAATACTGCAGAAAAAACTACAGAAATTATTACTTTTTTATTTCTCATATTATCACCTACTTTCTATTTTCCCTATCATATCAATTATAGCATAAATTATTTTTTTTTAAAATAAAAAAGGCTTTTATTTGCCTTCCTTATTTAGTATATTTCTTGATTTAACTAAAAACCAAATTTGTTCTACTGTAACTCCGCTATTTTCTATTTTATTAATACGTTCTATTAGTTCTATTTTACTGTTTAAAGTATTAATATTATCTCCTACTATATCATCTTCATTAATTTGAATATTATTTAACTTATACTTATTTGCGATTATTCGAGGAATATTATTTTCTTCAAATATAGATAGGCCTCTCGCTATAATATTAGTTGGATTCATAGCAAACTCATCAAATAATTTACTTTTTTCAATAATATCATTATAAGAAGTTAATTTATATACATTTTGAATAGTTAATTTTTTGAAATAGTCAAAACTATAATATAAATCTAATACTTCAGAAATAGTCATATTAATATTTAATACTGTAGTTACTTGAGATTTAATATATTCTTCATCATATTTTTTATATAAAGAATATAGTTTTTTAGCTCTACTTACAGAATCTATTTTTAAAGAACGATTATCGTCTCTTTTAAATACTTTTTTATTTATTCTTTCTAATTCTGCTTCTTGTTTTTTAATAACGTTTTCTAGAGCTTTCATTTCAGTATGATTATTATTATTTTGTGTAGCTAGTTTTTCATATTGATTTTTAAATTCATCTAACATAGGAGATATTTCTAAGTATTCGCCATATTCTTTCAAATTAGCTCCTAATTTGTCTAGTGTAACACATATTTTTTCCATAGTATCTTTATCATCTAATGATACATCTGGTGATATAAATGAAGAATATGCTGATTGGCGAAATTTATTAGTAGGCAAATATTGTGATATATCAAATTCACCTTCTATTGCTTTAGCTGTGATAGAGGAAACATCTTCTTCTTGCGCTTTTATTAATTCTTCATAAGCATTTTCTAGTTTTTTAATGCAATCACGATATGTTTCAACCTCATATTCTTTTGCATAATCTCTTCTTATCTTTTTTACATAATCTTCAAATTTTTTACTATATTTTCTAATTAGCTTTCTAAAATTTAATTCAATATGTCCTATTAAATCAGGATTTACCCAATAAATTTCTTCGAATGTTTTATTTAAACTATCTATATCTGCCTTATTATCTCTAACATTTAAGAATACTCTCATATATTTATTAACATAATAAGTATAATCAAAATCTTTATCTGTTAGTTTTATGCCTGCTAGTTCAAATCTATCAATAAAATCATGAATAATTTTATCTACTGAATCAAAATTAAATACATAGTAATTACTTATATGATATATAAGTTCATCAAATCCCATTTTCTCATAGTATGTGTTGTATGGATTAAATATTTTTCTTACTTCTTGTAGAGCCGTAATCTTATCTATATATTCTTTTGTATCTTTTGAGTTAGATTTAATTTTAATAGATTTATTTTTAGCATTTATATACTTATAAACACTGTTTCTATAGGTTTCATATTTAGAAGAAAATTCATCAATTGTTCCATTGAACTTTTTAATATTGGCTTTTGTTTTTATAGGAAGTGAAGATAATAGTGTTTTCTTTACTTCTACATCGTTATTAATAAAATCTAGAAAGTTATTCATCTGAATCACCTTTTTCTTCTGTAGCAATCTTACTACCATTTAAAAATTCAATGAATTCTTCTATCTTATTATAAACTTCAATTAAATCTTCTAAAGTTAATTGTGATAAGTCAAAATCAACTTTTTCGTTTAACATATAGTTCACCCCTTTTATTCGTTAAATGTATTATAACCAACTGTATCTTTTGAAAAATTAAGATCTACGTATAGTTCTGCTCCTTCAGAGTCTGTTTCTAAACTATCTATATCTTGGCCTTCAACCCATAAATATATTCTTGCTTTTGTAACCCCGTCTGGTATATCAAATAGTGGTCTTGCAAAGTCTTCTTCATGAATTGTATTTTGTAATGCAAAGTATTTCAAATCTAATGTTGGTGATCCTGAAACATTGTCTTTTACGTATAAAGGACCACCTTCCTTTATCATTGCATATGTAGGAAATCTCTTTCCATTAATTAGATTAATATCATATTTCATAGCTCTTTCGATAGAAAGATCTGTGTGTTTTTCACTATTAGGTTCAAAGATTATTGCCTCACACTTACCTTGACATTTCATATTTTGAATAGTAGTTGGATCTGTATTAAGAGGAAGTGTTCCTACTTTAACAATTCCTATTCTTAATGAATTAACTAGACCTCTCATTTCATCATTACCATCAGAAGTCATTGTGATAGCAGTTTCTTCATCAAAATACAAATTGTCAGCCACAGGAGAACCTGTAACATTTTTAAAGAATACATCGAAAGCAATATAGTTATTATATGATCTTGGCTTTGTATCCACTACTTTTTCTGTATATATAAATCCATTTTCATGTCGACGATTCTTATATTTAACACCTGAAGTAGCAAATATATCAAAGAAATAACTATTATCTTCAGATATACCATTTGATGATATTGGCGTTAATCCATTTAATGCCCATTGATTTATATGATTTGGATAAGTTTCTGTAACTTCATGTATTAATATTTCTCTTGATATTTCAACTGCACTATCATAGTTAACTGCATCAAATGATATTGATAATCCACCATTTTTGGAAACTACCATATTGAATTGTTTTATTTTAACGTTTAATGCTGTCGAAAACCATGCGTATGATGAAAAGATAAATAAAACCCCTAGAAATAAAATCAAAACTATTAATACTAATTTTTTGTGTTTTTTGTAGAAATTATTTATATCCCTTCACCTCCTTCATAAAGAAATGAAGAGTAAGTATAATAACATTACTCTTCATCTATGCCATTATACTAGTATTGACTAGTATATTATATTTTAATCACCATTTCCTTGTTGTGGTTCTTCTCCACCTTGTTGTTGATTATTATTTTCAACTGGAGTTATATCTGTAGATGGTCCTTCATAATCGATATCATCTTCAGTATATCTTTCCTTAGTAAATCCGAAGTTAACTGAAATTTTTCTTCCTAATGATGCAAAATCATAGTTATCAACATCTTGTCCTTCAATCCAGATATAAACTCTTACTTTAGTAATACTATTTGGTGCTAATTTCATGAATGTTGGTCTTTCAGTACTTGTTAAGTTTTTCATTGTATCTGTGAAATAAGGGAAATCAACTAATTTATATTCTGCACGAGCAGTTGTTTTAGCAGCTTCAGCAGCTGTTGCTTTTTCAGCATCTTCTGTTTGTGCTAATGCAGCAGCACTTCCATTTACTGCAGTATCATATGTTGCATATTCAATTGTATTGTCTTCATAAGTATTATATTGTGCTCCATCATAGATATCAACATTATCAGCTATATTAATAACTCTACTTATAGCATATGTTTTATTTGCAGCATTATCAGCTACTCCTGAACATGCTGTTGTGTCATATGATGCAGCTAATGTTACATCTGTACCAGTTTCTTTTCTTGTCTTACAACTTGTTTCGTACCAGTTAATTGCATTTTGTACGTGTGCTTTATCATTTGGCTCCCAGATTTGAGCTTGACGACAAATACCAGTAACTTGTGCTTGACCAGTAGTTGCAGCTACATCTGTACAAGTAATACCAGTAATATTATCAACACTTGCAACTCCATCAGTAGCTTCAACACGTCCGATTTGTGCAAAAGCAACTCTTACTGAGTTTTCAATACCTGTTCCAGCTACACCACCATTAGTAGCAACTGTAACAGCTGAATTTGTAGTTAAATAAATATCTTCTTCATTTAATATATTATTTTCTGCGTAATATTCAGTTCCTGATATGTTCTTAATGAATAAGTCAAATGCTACATAACCATTACTTTCACTTGTACCTATATTACCTTGTTCTGTATGATCATAGTTATGAACACGGCTTGCTAATAATCTATAACCACCTTTTGTAGTAGTTAAACTTCCTTTTTCATATAGTTGTAATCTTGATACTGTTGAATCAATATCACCTACTGATGAAATAGGAATTAACCCTGTTGATGCCCAAGTATTAGTATTACCTGTATAAGGTGTTGCATTCTTAGCATCTAATTGATATGACCAATGCTCTCCATCCATTGATAAGAATAGACCTTCAGTAGTTGCGATTTCTACATCGAAACTTGATACATTAACTGTTTTCATACCAATGAACCATGCATAAGTTCCAACTGAAACGATAATTGCGCAAACAAAACAAATAATTATTAGATTTCTTATTTTCTTTTTGCGTCTGTTATTTTTCATAAAATTTTCCCTCCTAATTTTATATCACGTAAGGGAATATTTCCCTTACATGTAATAACCTTTTTTAATATTCACCATTTTGTTATGGTGTTTGTGGTTCTTCTCCACCATTATTATTGTTATTTGCTGGTGCTTGATAATCATAAGCTGGATGTTCTTCTCTTTGTACGTCTGTTGGTAAGTCAGCTCCTTCAGGGTTAACATAATTGATATCTTCATCGAAGAATCTTTCCTTAGTTAATCCGAATGCTACAGATATTTTCTTTCCTAATGATGCGAAATCGTAATTATCAACATCTTGTCCTTCAAGCCATACATAAATTCTAACTTTTGTAATACTATTTGGTGCTAATGTAATGAATGTTGGTCTATTAACACCTGTTAATGATTTTTCTTGATCTGTAAAATAATCGTATGCATATAATTTACCAGTTGCTGGTGTTGCAGAAATACTTGCTGTATAACCATTGTAATCAGTTCCATCATATACATCTACTTGATCAGTATAATCAATTACTCCACTAATTGCATTTGTTTGTACATAAGTACCATCTGTTAATGTCTTACATGCTCCACTAAATGAACTAGCTTGAGTTAAATCAGCTCCAGTTCTTTTTAAACATGAAGTTGCATACCAGTTAATTGCATTTTGTACGTGATATCTATCATTTGGTTCCCAGATTTGTGCTGGTCTTGATGCACATATTCCTGTTACATTAGTATCACTTGCACAAGTAATACCTGTTATTGTTGCTTGTGTAGTTGTTGTAGCTTCAACACGTCCGATTTGTGCAAATCCAACTCTTACTGAGTTTTCAATACCTGTTCCAGCTACACCACCATTACTAGCTACTGTAACTTTTGAATCTGGAGTTAAATAAATTGCTTCTTCATTTCTTACATCTAATGTTTTGTAATATTCATGACCAGATAAGTTTTTAACGAATAAGTCGAATACTACGTATCCATCTTGTTCTGTATTTCCTGCTACTGTATTAGCTACTTGACTAGCCATAATTCTATATCCACCAGGAGTAGTTGTGAAACTTCCTTTTTCGAATAATATCATTCTTGATGCAGTTGTATCAATAATACCTACTGAAGACATTGGATATAATCCACTTCCACCCCAGCTATTTGTATTATTTGAATCATTAACTGTAAGATGGTTTTCTTTATTTATTGTTACTGTATCAGACCAACGAACACCATCTAGCGAAAGTGATAATCCATCGATTGCAGCTATTTCTACATCAAAACTTGATACATTAACTGTTTTCATACCAATGAACCATGCGTATGTTCCTGCACCTAATATAAATGCCATTAGAACAACTGCTAGAACCATTCGTCTTGCTCTCTTAATATGTTTTTTGTTTCTCTTTCTCATACATACTCCTCTTTCTAATCATCTACATACTCAGAATTAAAACTCATTATGATTTTAATTTCTCCGCCTAATATATTGTCGTTACATTCTGGGTCAGAGCCTTCAAGCCATAGGACTACTGTATATTTATCAATATCTCCAGGTTTAAAGTTTTCTACATGATCTAATGCAACTAATTTATCTTCCAAGAATGGAGTTGTATTTTTTTCAGCTTCATTCCTTGCAGATTTCTTTGCATAAGTGGTTTGAACATCGTTTTTATATACACGTATTCTAACCGCTTCATCAACATTTTTTATAACGTCTACTATTTCTATTTCACTATAATAGTCAGCTGTATCCTTGCCTTGATTTTCTACATAAAATGTATAGGCTAAATAATTTTGACCATTATGTGATCCTCCCCTTGAATCATGTATATTTTCTGGTAACCATCTATAAGATATGTTATCAAATGTATCAGGGGATAGTGCATATAATTCGGATCTATATACTTTATAATCAGGATCATCATATACAATTAATCCCTTATCGTAATATAAGTTCCTATCCAACGTTATACTAAAATTACTATTATTATAAACAATACCAATAACTGAGTACAAAATAGCTAGTAATAATAAAATGAGTAATAAAACAATTCTAACTATCCTTTTTAACCTTTTTTCTTTTTTGAGTTTGGTTGTAGTTAATGCAATTCTTTTATTATCCATTTCTGACTACTCCTTTATATCTTATGTATATCAGAGTTACACACTATGCTACACACTCCTATTATCATATTTTTTACAATACAACTATATTATAACATGTGGCAACCATATGTCAATAAGATTTGTCGAATTTTGTTGAAGAAAAAAAACACATTATGTGCTTCTTAATTATATTTTTTATTAATTATTTATATTCTTATATAGCATCGCTTCTTTAGGAAAATCTTCTTCTATTTCCTTGAGATGTGGTATTTCATCATGAATAGCCAACATAATATTTTTTATGGCATTAGTTATCATATCAGCATCTTCTCTAGAAATATTATATTTATTCAATTCATCATCACTTATATTGACTGATTTTAAATGCCATACGTAGAATATTTCACCCAATGTTAATCCCTGTTGTTTTAATTTTATTACTCCAGGATTAGTTCTTAAACTTTCTATTATTTCAGAATTATCCATGTCTATTAATTCTTCGTTATCATATTTCATAAAAGGAATACTAGAACTTATTTTATCCAACATGTGTAATATTTTAGCTTCTATTGTTTCACTATTTTCAAATTCATTAAATAGTTTATTCAATGTTAATATATCTCCATATGTATCAATTAGATAATCCATTGCAATCTTATTAACACGATTTTTTTCTTCTTTTGATACTCCTTCAAATCCTGTAATGTCACCAGTAATTGCTTCTTCTAAATCGTGAACAATAGCATAATCAATTATTTTATCAATATCTACAAATTTTGGAAGATAAGGTTTTATCAATTTAGTAATTATTATCAAATCAAACACATGGTCTTTAACATATTCTGTTTTTTCTCTTTTTACCTTCCATTGAACTGCTCCACTTCTTTTTAAATCCCCTAACATATCAAATATTAAAAATAGTTTTGCTTCTTTTTTTATTTTGTCATTTTTAATCATATAATCACCGTGCTTAATATATTATCATGTTTTTAAATTTTTGCAAAAAAAAAGGATTCTATCCTTTATATTCTGTATTATATCCATGATTTTCAGAAGGTCTTTTATCATTTGGATACATAACATCTGTATATATGTCTGTTTGTAATTTCTTAACTAAATTATAAACATCTACATAATTCTCTATACTATTTATAGTTATTGGTGTATGAACTCCATTAGTAGTTACTTGATTTGTTGTACAAATTATATCTCCAACATTAAACATTTGGTCAAATATTCCTCTATGTAAGTCTACATGAGATAATTCTGCAAATGGTTTATTATTAAATGTTTTTGTAAAGATACCACTAGATATATAAATGCCTCTATCAGTAACTATATAATATGTATTTCTATATTTTCTAAATGTGAATATTATTCCACCTAAATATATCCATACGGGCATTAAGTGTAATAGCATAAATGGAATTATAAAAAATCCAAATCCACCCATTTCTCCAAAAATAAATGCTCCTCCAATGAAACCAAAATCAATAATAGCCCAAAGTATAGCAAACGGCATTAATGGATTAAATATACTTTCAAATATAAAACATTTTTTACTAGGTTTTCCTTCATATAATATTTTTTCATTATTTCCAACTAATTGTTTTAAATCTTCTTTCATTTTTATTCTCCTATTGCTTTTTTAATATCTAATTTTCTTTCTTCAAAATCAAATTTTGTTACGGGGATTCTTCCAATCATTTCTGTACGTAAGAAGTGATTTAAAGTATCAAAAGAATTTAACGTTTTATCAGTTCCTCTTCCACTTCCACCTGCACAAGCTATGCATATGATTTTTTTACCCATTATCTTAGAATTATCATTAAATGCATCACATCTTTTTAATCTATCAAAGAATGCTTTTGCTGATTCACTCATTTCATGAAAGTATACAGGAGTTATAAATATATACATATCAAAGTCTTCCATATGTTTATATATATCATTAAAATCATCTTTTTGAACACATATATTCTTATTTATACATATTCCCCATCCTCTAGCTCCACAAGCTAGACATCTATTTATATGTTTTTTATTTATACATATATGTTCTACTTCATAACCTTTTTCTTTTAAATCTTTTTCACATTCTTCTACACAAGCAAATGTAAGTCCCATTTTATTAGGAATAAAGCTATCTTCATTAACAATATTATTACTAAAACTTAAAATTAATGTTTTCATTTTGCCTCCTAAGCACTAAGTCTTTGTTTTATAGATTCAATTTTTTCGTTATTTTCCTCTGAATCTACAAAATAATCTAAAAATTCAAAATCGAAGTATAAATATTCTGCAATACTATTAAAGTAATTAATAATAGATTTTATTTCTTCTTCATTTTCTTCTTTAGAAGCATATCCTGTCATAATTAAATATATTTTCTTTCCTTTTAATAATTCATGATTATAGAAAGGATTCATTCTATCTAATAAATTTTTAGCAATACCATTAATATTACTCATATACATTGGACTAGCTAATACAATTTTATCTTCTTTTAATATTTCTTCATATACATTATTAGTTATATAATCATTTAATACGCAATGTTTTGGTAAATCTTTTTGACACCCTTCGCAGCCTAAGCAAAAACTAATTTCTTTATGTGCTAATGAGATTAGTATATCTTCAGATGATTTAATACTTTCTAATATTTTATAACAATTTTTTTCTCTATTAGAACAATTGATTAATAGCATATATTTCTCCTTTAATTAATTTATTATTTATATTATAACATAGAAAAAAAGACTATAAATAGTCTTTTTATTTTTTGATTATTTACCATGACATTGTTTATATTTTTTACCACTGCCACATGCTCCCTTTTTGAGCATATTTTCACTATATTTGGTACATATAGTATTATGGCTTTTAGCCTTATTTTATGGGCATTTAGTACATATTATTATCAGTATTATTTGTATTATAAATATT
>JAFWJL010000002.1 GCA_017511605.1 Bacilli bacterium | reverse complement strand
TCTTTAAAGTCCATATCATTAGCTCCATATAAATACCAACTCTTATTACCATATTCAATATTTATATAACTACTAACTACTTGAACATCTCCATTTTTCTTTAATTCAGTATAATGATTAATTAATCCTTCTAGTTTTTCTCTTCTTGATTCATCTTCTTTTAACTCTTTATTTAATTCTTCTAAGACATCATTTATATTTACTTTAGCTAGTAATAAGTAAATCATATCTTCTTTTTCTAATATATCGTATAGTTTAGGATAAAAGTCATAGTTATGAGAGAAAAAACCTTGGCGCTTCTCAGTCATTTTCATTAATCTAATAAATTCATTTAATTCATCTTTTTTACCTGTATAAGCATTTACTTTAAATTTATCAGCTGTTTTTATCCAACGTCTAACACTTTTTGAATAATTATTTCTTATTTCATCTTCGCTTATTTTAGTATTAACTCTAAAAGTAAATCTAGGTTGGTTTCCTTCAAAGAAGTAATTTAATTTTTTATGTTTATAACCAATATCTTTTAAAAACTTAACTAATTTATAATTATTTTCTCCATCTATTTTTCTAGCATCTTTATCTATTGTGTGTAGTTTAATATCTGGATCTATTAAGAAATATAATGATTTATGTTTTTTTGTATAATTCCCTATTTCTTTAGAAATAAATTTTAATAATTCTTCATTATCATAATCTAATACAAATCCTCTAGGTATATAAAAATATGTATATCCTAATAATAGTTTCTTTTCTAATAGAAGAGCAGTCGCAACAATTTTATTATTTTCTTTAACACCTAAGTAATGAGGTATTTGACCTCTTACTTTACTTACTTCTCCCCAAGCATAACTATGAAGGAAGTGTGATTTTATATGATTTTTTGTGAAATTTTCATATTCTTCTTTTTCAAGAGTTACTAGTTTATACATTTATATCACCTTCTTTTATAGTATATCATAGAATAGTGAAATATAATAAAATATTATTTGTTGATTTATTATAAATGTTTTGTTTTTATTAAAATTTGTAGTATAATAAATATAGAGAAGTAAGTCTGGTTTCTGAGACACTTTTCTTTCGAATTGCATCTGAAAAACTCTTTTCAGATGTTTTTTATTATCTAACTAATAGGATCACTACGGTTAGTAATAAGATAATTATTAGAAATAATAGTTTTTCACGTTCTTTCATAATAATCACCTCCTTCAAATAAATTACCGAACCCCGATAAAATATAAGAAAGAAAAACATCCTCAAACTTACCCCCTCACTATATTATTAGAAAAAAATTAATCTTACCAACTAAAAAATGTAGATTTTCTACATTTTTTATATCATGTAATAATTATCATCTTTCTTTAGATAGTCTTTTTGTTCTTTATTAAGTTTTTCTTCTAATTTAGTTATTCTTTCATTTAATTTATTTATTTCCTCAATTATATTAAAAAAGTAATTATTATTATTTATTGGAGGAAAAGGTATTGGAAAATTATTCATATTATCCCTCTTTCTTAGTATTTTATGATAAAATAAGAAATAGGTGATTATATGCGTCTTAGAAATGTTAAAAATAAGAAAGAAATAATGGATAATTCTAGTTATTTAGTTAAGAATCCATGTGATTACAAAGGTAAATGGAATAGTTTATTTAATAATTCTAATCCTATCTATATAGAAATAGGCATGGGTAAAGGTAAATTTATAATAGATAATGCGATTCATTATCCTAATATAAATTTTATAGGTATAGAGAAATATGATAGTGTTATAGCTAAAGGTTTACAAAAAGTACCTGAAGGATTAAATAACTTAGTAATGGTTAGATGGGATGCTTTAAATATAAATGATATTTTTTCTAAAGAAATAGATAGAATATATCTTAATTTTTCAGATCCATGGCCTAAGAAGAGACATCATTTAAGAAGACTTTCTAGTAGAGTTTTTCTTGAAAAGTATGAAGATATATTTAAGGGTAAAAGAATAATTGAAATGAGAACTGATAATAGAGATTTATTCCAATATTCTTTAGTCAGTTTTAGTGAATTTGGTTATACATTAGAAAAAGTAAGTTTAGATTTACATACTGATGATATGCCAGAAATAACTACTGAGTATGAAGATAAGTTTTCTAAAGATGGATTACCTATATACTTTGTAATGTGTAATAAAGATGTAAATAAATAGAAAAAGTTTTCATATTTGTAAAAATAATGATATAATGATATAAGAGTAGGTGAAATATGAAAAGATTAATTGTTTTACTCTCTATGGTTACTATTTTAGTAACAGGTTGCAGTATTAATAGAATTGATGATAATAATATTGGCAAGAATATAAAAAGACTTATGTATGAACAACCTAAGTTATATAATGTTCATTATGAAGGATATAAATATTATTTACCAAAAGGATTAGCCTTTTTAGATAAAGATGATTACAATGCAATATTAAAAGATAGAAAAAATAATAAATATTATTTGTATGTTGATGTAATTAGTTATTATCATAAAGTAGAAAATGATTATGAGATAAAGAATGATGCACATTATTCTAATAGAATAGAATATCATGGTAAGACTGGTTATATTCAAATAGATGAGGTAGAAGGAAAATACTTTATTCAATTTGTATATAACTATGCTAAGATGGAAGCATATGTTAAAAAAGCTGATTTAGTAGATACAGTTACTAATATGTGTTTAATTCTTAGAACTATTAAATATAATGATGTAGTTTTAGAAAGTTTAATAGGGGAAAATAAATTAAATTATAAAGAAGAGGATTATACTTTATTTAAAGCTGATTCCTCTAAGGAATCTTTCTTAGATGTTGTTGAAAGAGAAGAAACAGAAAAATATAAGAAGGATTTGGAAGATGAAAAGATTAATTTAAATGATTAGGAGGGTGACATATGGGTGTATTTGATAAGTTAAAGAATGCTTTATTTGAAGTAGAGTATGTTGAAGTAGATGAACCACCTAAAAAAGATAAAAAGGAAAAGAAAAAAGACAAGAGAGAAGAAATAGTAGAGGAAGAAAAACCTATTGCTAAGAGAATTGTCTTACCTGGTAAGAGAGAAGAAAAGGTTGAAGAAATAAAAGAAGAAGAATTATTAGATGAAGATTTTGAAATTCGTCCTAAGGAAGAACCTGAAGAAATACGTGAACAATTTAAATTTATGGATGATAATGATTTCAAAGTTGATGATGAGCCTGAGTATTTAGAAGAACCTCCAGTTGTAGAGGAAAGACCAGTATATAGAGAAGAAAAAGAAGAAGTATTAGATTATACTCCATCATCTACTGCCTACAATAATCCTAATTATTCAAGTGGTAATTTATATGGTATGAACAATCATTCTTCATATGATGTGCCTATTCATCAATATGGTACATATGAGAAAGAAGAAAAAACTTACTTTAAACCAAGTCCAATCATTTCACCAATCTATGGTATTTTAGATAAAAACTATAGAAAAGAAGATGTTAAGGAAAAAAAAGATATTAGAATTACTGGATATACAAGAAGTAATATGAATGTTGATGATATAAGAGCTAAAGCTTATGGTAAAGAAAAAGAAACAGAGCCAGAAGTAGAAGAAAATATCTTTGAAATAGAAAATGATGCCGAAGATAATGTAATGGTGGATTTAAGTGATAGATCTAAACCAGAAGTTAAAGAATTAACTATGGGTGATGCTGAAGAATATTTTGAAGATTTAGGGTTAGAATATAATGTAGATTATGTAGATGTAAGTACAGATCGAAGTAAAGCAAAAAATGAAGAACCTGTAGAAGAATTAGAAGACGATGAAACAATAAATGAACCTATAGAAGAAGAAAAACCTATTGCAGTTGAAGATGTTAGAATTGAAGCAGAAAAAGAAACAGAACCTGATGAAGATAACTTATTTGATTTGATTGATTCAATGTATGAAGAAAGTGAATAGGAAGGGGAAATAAAAATGGAATTTTTAAATGAGTTTTTACCTATAATATTATATATAGCAGGTATTGTGTTATTAATAGTATTAATAATCTTAGGAATCAAGGCAATTAAGATATTAGATGATGTTGAAGATATAGTAGAGGATGCTCAAGATAAATTAGATGAATTTGAGGGTGCTATATCTGTATTAAGTAAGACTGCTAATAGTTTTGCTGGTATCAGTAGTTCTATAGTTACTGGTATAACAGCAGCTATTGCTAAAATATTTAGTAAAAAAATTAAGGAGGATGAAGAAGATGAGTAAAGATGTTAAGAAAAAAAGACATTATGGAGGATTTATTCTAGGTGCACTTGCTGGTGCTACTATAGGTTTATTATTCGCACCTAAAAAGGGTAGTGAATTAAGAGCTGACTTAAAGAAAAAATTAGATGAATTATTAGATCAAGCTAAGGAAATTGATATTAAAGAAGTAAAAGAACAATTTGATAAGAAAGTTGAAGAAATAAAAGAAGAATTAGCTGATATGGATAAAGAAAAAGCTTTAGCCATTGCTAAGAAAAAAGGAGAACAAGCAAAAGCTAAGGCTGAAGAATTAGTAGTTCTTGCTAAAGAAAAAGGAACTCCTGCTTTAATTAATACAGCTGAAAAAGTATTAGAAAATGTAATTAAAGTTTCTAAAGATGCATTAAAAAAATTAGAAAAAGCTAAAAAAGAAGATAAATAAAAAGTCGTTTGACTTTTTATTTTTTTATGATAAAATATAGTTAAGTTTTCAGTGAGGGAGACTTAGTAGTAAAATAATTATTATTTAGAGATCTAATGGTTGGTGAAAATTAGAAATATTATTTTATGAAATACAACTCTTTAGAAAACATCGTTAGCTGCGTTAAAGTTTAAGTGCATGTTTATACATGAATTAAGGTGGTACCGCGAATAATTCGTCCTTAGATGAGTTGTTTCGCGTTTTTTATTTTAAGGAGGAATAAAAATGACATTATTTGAAGAATTAGAGTGGAGAGGTCTTGTTAAAGATTTAGCTGGAGATGATATTAAAGATAAGTTAAACAATGATAAATTAACTTTTTATTGGGGAACTGACCCTACAGCTGATAGTTTACATTTGGGACATTATTCTAGTTTAGTTACTGCAAAGAGATTAGCAAAAAGCGGGCATCATCCTATTCTTTTAGTTGGTGGTGCGACAGGTCTTATTGGTGATCCTAGACCGACTGCAGAACGTGAGATAATTGCTAAAGAAGTTGTTGATAAAAATGTAGAAGGATTATCTAAACAAGTAAAAGAAATCGTTGGTAATGACGTAGAAGTAGTTAATAATTATGATTGGATGAAGGAATTTTCATTTTTAGATTTCTTGAGAGATGTAGGTAAATATATTAATGTTAACTATATGTTAGATAAAGATATAATTAGAAGAAGATTAGAAAGTGGAATTACTTTTGCAGAATTTTCTTATATGTTACTTCAAGGTTATGATTATTTGCATTTATTTAGAGAAAAAGGTGTTACTCTACAAGCTGCTGGAAGTGACCAATGGGGTAATATTACTACTGGTATAGACCTAATTAGAAAGATGGAAGGTAAACAAGTATATGGATTTACCATGCCATTAATATTAGACTCAACTGGTAAAAAATTTGGTAAGAGTGAAGGTAATGCGTTATGGTTAAATGAAAATAAAACTTCTTCATATGAGTTATACCAATATCTAATTAATACAGAAGATGCAAGTGTAGAAGAATATTTAAAAGTATTTACATTCCTTACTCCAGAAGAAATAATAGATGTGATGAAGAAACATAATGAGCAACCTGAACTTCGTATGGCTCAAAAAGAATTAGCTAAGCAAATAATTACTGATCTACATGGAGAGGCTAGTTATGAGAGAGCGTTAAAGATATCTGAATCATTATTTAGTGGAGATATAAAAAACTTCACTTCTAAAGAAGTAGAAGATGCTTTTAAGGGCCTTGTTCCATTTGAAATTAGTAGTGATTTAAATATAGTAGATTTATTAGTTGAAAGTGGTGTTTGCTCTAGTAAGAGAGAAGCTCGTGAATTTATTGGTAATGGTTCTATTACTTTAAATGGAGATAAGATTACTGATTTAGAGTTTGTTGTTACTAAAGATAATTGTATTGATTCTAAGTACTTAGTAGTACGTAGGGGTAAAAAGAAATATTATGTAGGTATATATAAATAGATGTCTTAGACATCTATTTTTTATGTTATAATTAATTTGGTGATTATATGAAAATAATATTAGTTAGACATGCTCAAACAGAAGATAATTTTAATAATATTATGCAGGGGTTAAGAAATAATTTATTAAATGATACTGGTAGAAGGGATTGTCAGAAATTAAGAGAAAAACTTAAGGATATTAAGTTTGATTGTTGTTATACATCTCCGCTTGTTAGATGTGTAGAAACAGCATTTATACTTATTGGTGATAAATGTGAAATGATTAAAGACGATAGACTGATTGAAAGAGATTTAGGTGAGCTAGAAGGTAAAAAAAGAGAATTATATGATATTAAAAAATATTGGGATTATGATTTAAATAGTAATGATCTTGGTGTTGAACCTCTTAGAAGTGTTATTGATAGATGTAGAGATTTTTTAGAGTATATAAAAAATAAGTATCCTTCTGATACTACTATTTTAATAGTTAGTCATAGTGCTCCGGTTAAGGCACTTAAATATTTATTAGAAAATAAAGAATTAAAAGGTGATTTATTTGAGAGAAATATTAAAAACTCTGAATATTTAGAATTTGAGATATAAAAAAAGAAGACTTAGTCTTCTTTTTATTTTTACTTATTATAGAATTCAACGATTAATGCTTCATCAATATCAGCATTTAATTCATTTCTTTCAGGTAATCTTACATAAGTAGCTTCCATTTTGTTTTCATCATAGTTAATGAATTCAACTCTCTTAGTAACTTTAGATAAGCTTTCAGCAACTACTTTTAAGTTTTTATCTGCATCTTTTAATGAGATAACATCTCCAACTTTAACTCTGTATGATGGAATATCAACTTTCTTTCCATTAACAGTTACGTGTCCATGGTTAACTAATTGTCTAGCTCCACGTCTAGTTGATGCAAAACCAATTCTGTATACTAGGTTATCTAATCTAGATTCTAGTAATCTTAAGAAGTTAGTACCATTGATACCTTTCATCTTCTCAGCTTCTAAGAATGTCTTGTGGAATTGTCTTTCATTAACTCCATACATGAAACGTACTTTTTGTTTTTCTTTTAATTGAGTTCCATAGTCAGATAATTTACCTTTACGGTCACTACCATGTTGACCAGGTCCAAATGGACGACGAGCTAATTCTTTACCAGTTTCAGTAATTGAAAATCCAACACGACGAGCTTGTTTATAACTTGATCCTGTATATCTTGACATAATATTTCTCCTTTCCTTTTATTACAAAGTCTTGAAGGGTTTAGCCACATCTTAGGGAGTTTTTCTTTCCACGACCACAGCCTTGAAATCGCTCCTTTTATTCGAAAAACACATTAAAATATTCTAAACCTGCTGTTTCAGGAATTTGCACTATTAATTATATGTGAAAAACGTTGATATGTCAAGAAAATATTGGACTTTTTAGGAATACAAACTATCAAAATGTTTAATTTTTAGTAATATTTTGCGGAAAATGTAGAAAAATGTAGGGTATATATGGTAAAATAATGTTTAGAATAGAGGTGAAGGCATGCAAGGACAATTTCTTATTATTGGATCAGCTATGGTGATTGCGTTAATTATTGTTATTGTAATACTTCATTTAGTTAGAAAAGCGGAGTTAAGGTATTACCGTAATAAGGTTAAAAACTTAGAAATAGAGCGTAATGTAATTGCTTCTACTCCAGTACTTCTAGAACTTTCTAAAGTAGAACCTATTATTAAAAATGATAAGATGGAAGAAAAATATAATAAATGGCAAGAAAAGTTTGAAGATATTAAAACTAGAAGATTAACTGTAATAGATGATATGTTGATAGATTTGGATATCTATGTTGATAAAAGAGATTATAAAAATTGTGGATATCGTATTGCTTCAACTGAAATAGAGATTTATAAAGTAAGAGAAGCTGCTGAACATCTATTAGATGAAATTAAAGATATTACATTGAGTGAAGAAAAATATAGAGCTATAGTTACTAAGTTAAAGGCTAAATATAGAAGTTTAACTAAGGAATATCAAGATCATAAGGAATTATATGATTTTATGCAAGAAGCTATTGAATTACAACTAGAGAATATTGAAAAGAGATTCTTAGATTTTGAAAAAGTAATGGAAGAGAATGAGTATAGTGAAGTAGTTAATATATGTAAGGCTCTTGATACTATGATAGAACATATGGATATTATTATTAGTGAAATGCCTGATATATTATTAATGAGTCAAAAAATAATTCCAAATAGGATGAATGAAGTAGCTAATACCCATAAAGAAATGGTACAAGATGGATATGTATTAGATTATTTAAATATTGATTATAATATTTTAGAATCTAAAAAGAATATTGAAAAAATAATGGATAAAGTAAAGATACTTAATCTTGAAGGAGCTATGTTTGATTTAAAAACTATGCTTGAGTACTATGATTCATTATTTGTAGATTTTGAAAAAGAGAGATTATCTAGAAAAGTATATGAAGAAAATGTAAGTAGTTTCTATACTAAGTTAGATAAAACTAATTTATTAGTTCAAGATGTATATAATCAATTAGATGATATTAAAAAGATGTATGATCTAAGTGATGAGGATGTTTCTATAATAGATGAAGTTAATAAGACATTAGTGGTAATTAATGATGATTATCATAAAATGATTGCTAAAGATGATTCTAAATCTACTCCTTATTCAGTATTGAATGATGAAGTAGAGAATTTAACTAATAGGCTTACTATTATGGAAGATGATTTTGATAAAGCTTTAAAATCATTAGGAAATATGTATGATGATGAATTAAGAGCTAGAGAACAACTAGAGGAAATTGAGGATTTCTTAAAGACTTGTAAAGATGAAATAAGAAGTTATAAATTACCAGTTATTACTGATAACTATTATGTACAGCTTAGAGAAGCAAATGATGCAATAGTTGAAGTAATAAGAGAATTAGAGAAAAAACCAATAGTTATTAAAGTATTAAATACACGAGTTGATACAGCTAGAGATTTAGTATTAAAATTATATAATACAACAATGAATATGGTTAAGACAGCTAGAATGGCAGAAATGGTAATTGTATATGGTAATAGATATAGGAGTTCAATAAGTGAAGTAGATAAAGAACTAGGCGATGCTGAAAAGATGTTTTATAAAGGAAATTATAAAGAAGCATTGGATATATCTATTAAAGCTACTTCAAGAGTAGATGAAAAAATTTATAGAAAGTTGATGGGTGTTTATGAAAAATAATAAGGGAATTGGAAAATTTGAATTATTGACAGTATTAGTATTTGGTACTGCGCTTATCGCATTATTATTATGGTTTATATTGGGTAATGCAAGCAAAGAAAAATATAATACAATGAGAAAGAGTGCTGCTAGTTTATCTCAAACAATAGCTGCAAATATGGATAGTTTCCATAATACTAATATTGCTTATTTAGGAGAAGCTATTAATGAAGGACTTATTTCTGCAATAAAGAGTCCATTTACTGGTAAGAATTGTTCTGCTTCAGAATCTAAAGTAGAAATAGAAGATGGAAAAACAATGGTTACTTTAAGATGCGATAACTATTTAATTGATAGAACTCATATTGGTGGTAGTTATGATGATATTAGTATTTATAAAGTAAGTGATTGGAAATCAGAAAAACCAAGAGGAAAAGTAGAAGAAAAAGTTCTATATAATTGTTTAGATGGTGGAAAAGAAAAATATGAAGAGTATACTGAAGAAGTATACTTTGTGGGACTTGTTAATAATGATTATGGTAGTGATCATTATAAAGCAGAAACTATTAAGAATGAATGTATAGTAGTTAAGAAACCATTCTATCGTACTAAAACAAAAATAAAATAAACAACTTCGGTTGTTTTTTTTATGAAATTTTGCTAAAATATGTGCGTGGTGATTTTATGGATAGAGTTATATTAATCAAATATGGAGAATTATCTACTAAAAAGGCTAACCGTAATTTCTTTATTAATACTTTGTATAAAAATTTAAAGAATAAATTGGGTGGTTATGAAGTTAAGATTCATAAAGATCGAGCAAGAATGTATGTTGAATTTTTAGAAAAAGATTTAGATGACATAAAAAATATAGTTTCTAAGGTATTTGGAATCCATACATATCATATTGCTTATATAGTAGATACGGATGATAAGATTATTCAAGATAAAGTACTAAGTACAGTTAGAGAACAAGAATTTAAAACTTTTAAAGTAGAGACAAAAAGAAGTGATAAGAGTTTTACTATTCATAGTCAAGATTATAATAGAGTATTAGGTGGATTAATTCTTAAAAATATATCTGGTAGTAAGGTTGATGTTCATAATCCTGATTTATGGATTACTGTAGAAATTAGAGAAAAACAAAGTTTTATTTATTTTAATTCATATAAGGGTAGTGGTGGATATCCTGTTGGAACACAATCTAAAGGAATGCTTATGTTAAGTGGAGGAATAGATTCACCTGTTGCAGGGTACCTTGCATTAAAGAGAGGAATGATACTAGATGCCGTATATTTTGAAGCTATGCCTCATACTAGTATAGAAGCTCGTAATAAAGTTATTTCTTTATGTAAGAAATTAAGTTCTTATACTGATCACATTAATTTACATATAGTTAATTTTACTCCTATACAAGAGGAAATATATAAGAATGTACGTGAAGATTATATGATTACTATAATGCGTAGAATGATGTATAGAATAATGGAAAAACTATGTAAGAAATATAAAGGACTAGTAATAGTAAATGGAGAAAGTGTAGGACAAGTTGCTTCTCAGACACTAACTAGTATGAATGTTATTAATAGTGTTACTAATTTACCAGTAATAAGACCAGTTGCTTGCTTTGATAAATTAGAAATAATGGAGATTGCGAGAAACATAGATACATATGAGACTAGTATTATTCCATATGAAGATTGTTGTACTGTGTTTGTTCCAAAACATCCTGCAATTAATCCTAAAATGGGTATTGCTATTGCTGAAGAAAATAAATTTGATTATGAACCTATGCTAGATAATGCAGTAGAAACTTTAAATACTATTAAAATTACTAGTAGTGAAGATAATCAATTTAGTGATTTATTATAAAATAAAAACAAGGTTAAACCTTGTTTTTTTGTTTATAAATCAAATAGTTTATTTGTCTCATTTATTGCTTCATTTAAAGCAGTAGTGTATTTCTTTATATCAGCTACTTTGTTTTTTAATTGTTTAATTGTTTCTTCTAGTTTTTGTGTTTTTTCAATACTTACTTTATTTATTGTTTCATCATATAGTTCTTCAAGTCTTTGTATCAAAAAGTTATATCTATCAATTATTTCCTCATAATCATTAGGATTTTTATTTGGTTTACTATGAAGTTCATCTAATTCCATATCTAAGAAATCAGCATTTTTTTTCTTTTTTTCATACTCCTCATCAAAGTATCTATTAAATACTTCTTTTTTATGATTATTATCGGAATTATTAGTTATACTTTCTTTTGCTTCTAAGCCAACATTTCCTATTTTTGCAATGTCATTTAAAAATATTTGAATATCATTAACATCTTCTGGTTTTTGATATGCATCTAATAATTTATATAATTTTTCGGTAGCTTTTTTCTTTTTAGTAACATCATCTAAAGCTAATGTAACTAATATGTTTTCTAAATCTATACGTAGATTAGAATTCTTAGTATTAGGAATTATATCCATATACTTACTTTCTAGTATATGATTATTTGTTTTTGTAATTATAAGTTTTGATACTTCTCCAATAGCCATTTTTTGTATGTCTTCTTCTTTTAATTTGTCTTGTTTTTCTTCTTCCTTAGTTTGCTCAATTACTTCCTCTTTTTTTACTTCTTGATTAATATTTACTTCTTGATTAATATTTTCTTGAGATTTTAATTTTATGTCTTCTTGAGTTTTTTGACTTGATTTAGCTAATTCTAGTGCTTCAGTTAGTTTTTGTACTAACTCAGGATTATTATTTTGTTTAGCTATTTCTATTAATTGTTTAATACTTTCTTCCATATAGTCACCTACTTTACTAAATTATAACATAAGTTATTATTTTCATGAGATTATTTATTGTCATTTGACAGGTTATTTGATAAAATATGTATATTGAAAAGGAGAGATAATATGAAATTTTTATGTGTTAATGCAGGAAGTAGTTCTTTAAAATTTCAATTATTTGATATGCCTGAAGAAAAAGTATTAATTAGTGGTTATATTGAAAAAATTGGATTAGAAGATAGTTTCTGGACAACTAAAGTAAATGGAGAAAAGATTAAAGGAGCAAAATATTTAAAGAATCATAGTGAAGCTGTACAAGTTTTATTAGATGAATTAGTAAAACATGGTGCTGTTAAATCATTAGATGAAATTAAAGGTGTAGGTCACAGAGTACTTCATGGTGGAGAAAAATACTCAGATTCAGTATTAATTACTGATGAAGTAATTCAAGATATTAAAGATTTAACTAAACTTGGACCACTTCACCATCCAGGTAACTTAGCTGGTATTGAAGCTTTAAAAGAAGTTTTACCTGATGTACCAATGGTGGCTGTATATGATACTGCATTCCATCAAACTATGCCTAAGGAAAACTATATGTATCCAGTACCATATGAATGGTATTTAAAATATGGAGTACGTAAATATGGTTTCCATGGTACTAGCCATAAGTATATTACTACAGTAATGAAAGAAAAATTAGGTAAAGAAAATGTTAACTTAATTATTTGTCATATTGGTAGTGGTGCTAGTATTTCTGCTATTAAAGATGGTAAATGTTTTGATACTACAATGGGTATTACTCCACTTGATGGTTTAATGATGGGAACAAGAAGTGGTGCAATTGATCCATCTATCTTAGAATACGTTTGTAAAGAGTCTGGTGAAGATATCGCTACTATTACAAATGCATTAAATAAGAAGAGTGGTCTTTTAGGTGTATGTGGATTTTCAGATAACAGAGATGTTGAAAAAGCTGCAGCTGATGGAGATGAAAGAGCAGTATTAGCTTTAAATATGTATCATGATAGAATAGCTAAATATATCGCTGACTATTATATTGAATTAGGTGGAAAAGTAGATGCAATAGTATTTACTGCAGGTATTGGAGAAAATGGTATTGAATCTCGTGAAGAAATCATTAATAGATTAGCTCCATTAGGATTATCTATTGATAAGGCAGTTAATAATACAATAGCTGGATATAGAGATGTTCAAGAAGGAATTATTAGTTCTAAAGATTCTAAAGTTGCAATTTATGTAGTTCCAACTAATGAAGAATTAATGATTATTAAAGATACTTATAAAATAGTAAATGAAAAATAGGCTATGCCTATTTTTTATTGTGTTTTTTTATATTTATGATAAAATATATAGCTATACAGGTGGCGAGTTAATAGATTTTGAATCTAAAAGTTATGAAGATAATCAAATAAAAGAGTATAAAAAAAGATGCAAGGAAATAAAAAAAGAAATTAAATTTTCAAAATAAAAAGTCATTATTAAATGACTTTTTTTATTGAATTATTTGGTATTTTTGATAGAATTAATAATAGGTGATGTATATGCAATATCTATTAGTAGCAGCAGTTTTACCAATCTTTGTATTATGTTTTTTCATATATAGAAAGGATCCTCATCATGAGCCGGGTGGATTATTAGCTAAAATATTTATATTTGGTTTTATAAGTGCAGTACCTGTATTTTTTGTAGAATTAGTTGTGGGTAATTTTTTTCCAACAGAAGACGTATCTAGTTTTATATTAATATTTATCAATGTATTTATATCAGTGGCTCTAGTAGAAGAAGGATTTAAATGGTTAGTTACTCTTTTCTTCGGGTACAAGAATAAAGAATTTGATGAAATATATGATATTATTGTTTATGCAGTTTTTTCTTCACTTGGATTTGCTTGTATAGAGAATATTTTATATGTATTTACTAGAGGGTTTGGTAACGCAATACTTAGAGCTTTGCTTTCAGTTCCTGGGCATATGTGCTTTGGAGTTATTATGGGTTATTTTTTAGCTCAAGCTAAAGTTGGTAAAATTAATAAAAGTGTAAGTGTATATAAAAAAAATATGATTTTAAGTATATTATTACCAGCATTAGCTCATACTGCTTATGATGCATTATTATTTTATGCAAAATATAATGTATTAAGTATATTATTATTCTTTATGTTTGATACAGCTATGGTAGTAATATGTTTATTAACAGTTAATAGAACTTCTAAGATTCAACAAAACTTGGATAACAATTTAAATACTGGAATGATTACTACTGATGATGCAGGTCAATTAGTATTTACTCCTCTTAATAATATTAATGGAGATACCCATTATTGCCCTTTATGTGGTAATCATGTTGACGGGTGTAATTATTGTTCGAAATGTGGCTTTAAAATAAAGTAGAAAGAAGATATTTCTTTCTATTTTTGTCTTATTATAGTATAATATTTATGATAGTTTTAGAAAGAAGGAATCAGTATGAAAATTTTATCTGTAAATGCAGGTAGTAGTTCATTAAAATTTACTTTATTTGAAATGAAAGACGAATCTGTTATTGTTAGTGGTGTATTTGAAAGAATAGGATTAGATAATAGTTTTTATAGATTTAAATTGAATGGTGAAACAATAAAAGAAGAAATGGAAATTTCTAATCATACTGAAGCAGTCAATGTATTACTTAGTAAATTGATTGATTTAAATATAATTAGTTCATACGATGAGATTAAAGGTGTGGGACATAGAATTTTACATGGAGGAGAAAAGTATTCTGAATCAGTAATTATTAATGATGATGTTATTGAAAGTATTAAGGAATTAACTCCACTTGGTCCTCTTCATCATCCTGGTGAAATAGCTGGTATACTTGCCTTAAAAGAAGTATTACCTGAAGTACCAATGGTAGCAGTATATGATACAGCTTTCCATCAAACAATGGATGAGGAAGCATATTTATATCCAGTACCATATGAATGGTATGAAAATTATAAAGTACGTAAATATGGTTTTCATGGTACTAGCCATAGATATATAGCTGAAACAGTTAAGAAGCTTCTTGGTAAAGATAGTTTTAAACTTATTAGTTGCCATATTGGTAGTGGTGGAAGTATTTGTGCTATTAAAGATGGTAAATGTGTAGATACTTCTATGGGATTTACTCCTTTAGCTGGTATTATGATGGGAACTAGAAGTGGTGATATTGATCCATCAATTATTCCATATGTAATGGAAAAAGAAGGAAAAAATGCTTCTGAAATTATAGAAGATTTAAATAAGAAGAGTGGTGTTTTAGGATTAAGCCAGCTATGTAGTGACATGCGCGATCTAGTAGATGCATGCGATAGTGGTAATCCACAGGCTCTTAAAGCTAAGAATAAATATATTAGAAGAATAGTTGATTATATAGCTCAATATTATGTTTTATTAGGTGGTGCTGACATTATTGTATTTACTGCTGGTGTTGGTGAAAATAATATTGCTATAAGACGTGAAATATGTGAGAAATTATCTTGCTTAGGAGTAAAAATAGATTTAGATTTAAATAATATACGAGGAGAAGAAACTAAACTTAGTACTGATGATTCAAGTATATTAGTTTATACTATCCCAACAAATGAAGAATTAATGATTGCTAGGGATACATTAAGATTAATGAATAGATAGGAAATTGTTATGTATAGTGAATTAATTAATAAAATTAAAGAATTTGATAATATAGTAATTGCTAGACACATTGGTGTAGATCCTGATGCTTTATGTAGTCAATTTGCGCTTAGAGATTCAATTTTATTAACTTATCCAGGAAAGCATGTGTTAGCCATAGGTACAGGTAGTCAAAAGTTTTTATCTTTTGGAAAATTAGATAAATATGAAAAATTGGATAATGCATTACTTATTGTTTGTGATACTCCTGATAGAAAAAGAATAGATGGAGCAGTAGTAGAAGATTTTAAATATTCAATTAAAATAGATCATCATCCTTTTGTAGAAAAGGTATGCGATTTAGAGTATATCGAAGATGATAAGACTTCTGTTAGTGAAATAATAATGAATATATTAGAAGAAACAGAATTAAGATGTGATAGTAATATTGCTAGTCTTTTATACATGGGTTTAGTATCAGATTCTAATAGATTCTTATTTAATAGTTGCACGCCAGAAACTTTTAGTGTTGTTTCTAGATATTTAGAAAAATATCCTTTTGATTTATCAAGTGTATATCAAAAATTATATATGAGACCATTAAATGAAGTTAGATTAGAAGGATATATTGCTTTAAATATGGAAGTTACAGAAAATCATTTGGGTTATGTAGTGATAAGTGATGAAATAATTAATACTTATGGTGTGGATAGTGCATCTGCTGGTAATATGGTTAATAATTTTAATTTTATTAAAGAAGTTCTTGTTTGGGCAACTATTACAGAAGATATTAAAAATAATCAATATCGAGTATCAATTAGATCTCGTGGACCCGAAATACAAAAAGTGGCTGAAGCTCATAATGGGGGAGGCCATAAATATGCAGCAGGTGTTAAAACAAAAACAAAAGAAGAAGCATTGGAAGTAATGAGAGATTTAGATTTATTACTACAAGAGTATAATAAGGGTAAAGAGGAGAGTGTTTAGGATGATAATAAAAGAAGCAAATTTAGATATTATTGCGACTAGAAGAAGTCAATATCCTGACGATAATAGACCAGAATTCCTACTTGTAGGAAAGAGTAATGTAGGTAAAAGTAGCTTTATTAATTCAATTCTTTCACGTAAAAATTTAGCTCATACTTCAGCTACTCCTGGAAAAACACAAACATTAAACTTCTATGGTGTTAATGATCAATTTTATTTGATAGATGTTCCTGGATATGGTTATGCAGCAACAGATAAGAAAACTCAAGCTAAATTTGGAATGATGATAGAAGAATATTTAGAAAAAAGGGACCAATTAAAAAGAGTATTTATGTTAATAGATTTTAGACATAAACCAAGTGAAGACGATTTATTAATGTATAATTTTTTGAAGTATTATAATTTACCTGTCACAGTAGTTGCTACTAAAGCAGACAAAATTGGTGGAAGCAAAAAAGAAAAGAATTTAAAAGTAATTTTAGATACATTAGATTTAGTAGTAGGGGATGATTTGGTAGTATTCTCTAGTGTTACTAAACTAGGAGTTAAGGAAGTTTTAAATAAAATAGATACTTTAGTAAATGGTGAAACTCTTTAAATTCTAATTCATATATTATATTATGAAGATTGAAAAAATAAATGATACAGATTATAAGATATACTATTATAGAAATATAATAGATGATAAGTTTTTATATAATGATATAAAAGAATTAATTAAAAAAATTCAAAAACGACTAAAGTTAAATGGTTTTTATAAAGTAATAGCTATAAATAAAAAAGTAGGTTTGTTTATAGAATTAAAAAGGTTAGAAGATGCATTTTATAAAAATACATTAGATTTAAAAATAGAAATTAAAGAAGATAATGTTTATTATAAAACATCTGATTATTTTGTAATTAGGAATGTTTCTAATATTAAATATAAAGATGGGATGTATTATTGTATAGTAGATGATTCTTTTGATGAGATATTTGAAAAGGTAGAATTTGGGGAATTTATATTTGGTTATGATACTATAAAGTAGGTGAAAATATGAGTAATAAGAAGAAGTTTTTTATAATATTTTTATTTATATTATTAGATGCTTTCTTACTTGTTGGATATTTAGTTATTAGAGATAAGACTAATTTAGCTGATTTAGAGAAAGAAGTAAAAGAAATAAATAAGTTAGATATTACTAAAGATAATTTTGATAGAAGAATTAAAACTAGTGGTGATTATGCTTTAGTTGAGAAGACTATTAAGAATTATTTAAATGATTATTCTAAAGGAGTACAAGAAGTTAAGAGTACTATGAGTGATTCTAAGCTTACTAAGATACTATCTTTTGATAATTATACTAGTGATGGATTTGAATTTGTAGAATCATTTAAATACTTAAGTAGTGAAAAAGAATCTTTTAATAAAGAAATTGATAATTTAATAGAAAAATCTAATAAGAAGAGTATGGAAAAGTATATAGATAAAAAGATAAAAGATAAATATTATAATAATCTATGTACTGAATTAATGGTTACTGAAGAAAGAATTAAATCATTAGAAGAAACAAAAAAGACTTTAGAAGAGATAAAGTCTAAAGTTAATAAGATAATAGATATAAGTACTGAGGTATTAAATTTATTAAAAAATAACAAGGATGATTGTGTATTAGAAGAGGGACAAATTAAATTTAAATCTAAACCAGTATTTGATAAATATAATGAATTAATAAATAAAATAAAAGAAGATTAAATCTTCTTTTTTTAATATCCTTTATCTTTTAAATTTTTTACTAATTGAACATAGAATTCTCTAACATCGAAACCTTTGATGTTTTCTCTATTTAGATCTATTACATCTCCATGAGATAAGCCTCTTGGATTTGTTGTTTCTATTAGCGTGAAGTCTTTGTTTATAGGGAAAGATTCTACTCCAACCATTCCATCGTTTGGACCATCGAAGTTTTTAATAAATGCACCAGCTAGATTAAATGGTAGGGTACTTCCTGATGCACGATGAAGTATCGAACCATATGCTTGGTAGTATACTTTATCTGACATAGGCATTTGTTTATTTATTTTTTCTGTCTTAGGATTTGTTAAATCAGTAACTCCAGCAATGAAATCTGGATCTTTGTCACCTAGTTTTTTTAATGTGAAATTATATCCACTAGCAACTCTTTTCTTTAATTTTTCAGGAGCTTTATTCATTAAGTAATCTGCGAATAAGCATCCATGGTTAGGTGTATTGATCATGGTAAGAGTAGCTATATATTTATCCATTCCTAGATTAGCTATAGCAAATCTAGTGTCTAATCCACCTTTAGAGTGAGCAATTACATTTAATTTTTTACATCCCGTTTCTTTTATTATTTGTTTAATGCGGTTGGCAAGTTCTTCAGCAGAATCTTTTATGGCTAGAGAGGAAGAATGATTTCCATAATAAATAGTTGCACCATTTTTTTCTAATTCCTCTGGTATTCTTCCCCAATAGTTTAGTTTTTCGAAATCTCTAAAGAATATTCCATGTACTAAAAGTATTGGATATTTTGTTTTACATATTTTATCTTTTTCTCTTGATTTATTTAGTATAATCTTATTATTCTCAAATTCTACTTCATCTTTGCATATTTTTATTATTATAACTAGCATTATTAAATGAGCTATAGGTATTAATCCTAGTATGAGACCACCTAGTCTATATCTAACACCTAATTGTCTTGAGAATAAATATACTCTAATAATACCAGCCCAAAATATAATGCCTAATGCTAGTGTAAGTATTCCTGTATTTATCAGTAATGCTTTTGTATTTATAACATATTTTAATATGATATTTAAATATAATATTATGTCTAGAATTATATTAGTTAAAAATATAATTAATAATCTATATCCATCTCGTATTATATATAGCTTTTTATCTTGTAATTTTTTATTAAGTAATGATGGAAATATACTTAGTAATATTACAAATAGTATTGTGATAACAATAGGTATTGTAATATTATAGGTATTATTAATTATATAAGTATTAGATACTATAAATAAGATAATTGAATTTAATATTAATGTGATAATTCCCATAATACACCTCTTATTAATTATATCATATAAAAAGCAGATTTTAGTCTGCTTTTAATACCATTCTATTACAATTGAGTTAGTGTAATCAGTTGATTGAGTTGTTAATTCTACTTTTTTATTTTTATCTATTTTAAATTCTTTCTTTTTAGATATTAAACTAAATGTTTTATCATCTTTTACTTTTGTTAATCCATAATCAGATGCTTTTATAACTATATAATTTTCTTTAATATCTTTAATTTGGAAAGTATAATCTTTATCTAATAATCTACAATCAAATATATTTCCTTTTTTTAGAGTTATACGATATGGATTATCAGTATGACAAGTAATATCTACACTTTTGTAGTTTGAAACAGGTCTTATGATACATTCGTCTTTAGTAATGGCTATTTCATAAGATTCATATCTTAGTATTTCAGTATCATTATCTTTGAAGATATACCAAGCGCCTCTTCTCCAGTCTTTTATAGATACTAATTTATTATTTATAGCATCTTTTAGTGATATACTTTTTTCATTATAAGTCCTATAGTTTAATTCTTCTACTCTTAGATTTTCTACATATATTTTATATCCATTTAGTTTTCCAACATATTCTTTTTCTCTATTTTTATCTATATATACAGATAAAATATTACTTATACCTCTTAAGTTATATTGAGTATTATAAGCATATATTATTATACCTAATATACCGATTACTAAGATAGCATATAAAACTATTGGAAGTATTATTAATTTATATCGTTTTTGTTTCTTTGAAATATCTTTAATCATTTTATTATCCTCCTTTAATAATATATCTAGAGATACATTAAAATCATCACTTATTTTTACTAAGGTTTCTAAATCTGGGTAGGTTTTTCCATTTTCCCAATTGGATATAGTTTGTCTTGTGACAAAGTATTTATTAGCTAAATCATCTTGAGTTAAATTATTATCTTTTCTTATTTTAATAATGTTTTTACCAACTTCCATATTCTTCCTCCTTTCGTAAATATCATATATTTAGGATAATAAAATGTCTAGCAAAGTATCTTTGCATATACTATTTTCTTATTTTTATTATATCATCATCTTCTAATTTTCCTATTAATAAAGATGAATTAGGATCGTGTTTATTATAGTTTTCTATTACTTTCTTTTCATCAAAATTTGCATAGCAATACTTACAAAAATGTTTACAAGAGTTATATACACCAATATCAGCCATTTCTATACATTTACATGGTACATTTTTTCTGGCATTCCATTTCTTATATATCTTACCGGTTAATTTAAAAGCTAATTCTTTAGACATACATTCATCTTGTATAAAACCGTATTCTACTAAGTTTTTTTCTTCAGCACATGTATGAACTAAAATATTATGTTTTTTAGCACTTTCGGAAAAGTTTATTCCTATTACTTTATAATCTGATTCATTTAGTTTTTTATATTTTAATAACTTATAATTATTTCTTACATTTTTATAATCATCTATAAAAGATATTAATATTTTATTTACATATCCATCTAATAGATTACATAGTTTATCAAATGCTTTTATATGATAGTCTAAAGTATATTTATCATTTATAAATATAGGGTCATATCTAATTACTATATTATCTTTACCAATTATATTAGATAATTTTTTTATAGCTTCAATAATATCTTTTTTATCTGGGACATTTGGTTCTATATCTTTTTTATATGGTGTTAGAGTAATATGAAAATATATTTTCTTATTTATTTTTTTTATTTTATCTAATATTGGGATTGGGTTTTTAGTACAGAAGAATAATAAGTCTACATCTTCTAACATTATTCTATTTACTAGTTTTGGATTAAATGGATTTCTAACATCAAAGAATCCTTCATTTAATCTATTCATTAACCAGTCTGAATAAAAAGCAACTATATCTGTTCTACCACTAATATTTAGAATCATATTACCACCTATATTTATTATAACAAAAAAAAAGAAGATTTCTCTTCTTAGATTACTATCGTAATTACATTATTGCTTCCTTTATTAACTACTTTAGAAAGTGTATTTTGTAGTTTATATCTAATATTATCAGGCATTAAGTTTATTTTAGATTGAATACCTTCTTGGACAATTGAATCTAAACTTCTACCGAAGATTTCACTTTTCCATATATCATTATCATTTTTTGTAAGATAGTCAATTAATTCTTTTGATTGAACTTCGCTACCAATAATAGGCTCAAATGTTGATTCAACATCTACTCTTATCATGTGAATAGATGGTGCAACTGCTTTTAGTTTTACTCCAAAACGTGTTCCTTGTTTAATAATTTCAGGTTTATCTAATTTCATATCATTGATAGTAGGGGTAGCTATACCATAACCAGTTTGTTTTACCATTTTTAAAGCGTATTTGTATTGATCATATTCTTTTTTTGCCACATTAAATTCTTGAAATAGAGATAGAAGATCTGCCTTGGATTTTACATCTATATCAATTAATTCTTTTAATGTTTCATTAAACAATGTATTAGGGGCAGTTAAGTTTACTGTAATTATACCTGTAGAGGTATCTACATCTGAAAGGTATGCTTTTTCAATATATTCATTTTCTAATAATTTATTACAAATCTTATCTACATCTTTTATTTTATCTATTTCTATGACACTTTCTCTTATTGAATCAATATAACTTTTTTTAATCTTATTATCAGGATTTAATATAGAAATCCATTCTGGCATATTTATTCTTACTTCTAGTACTGGAAATTCATATAGTGCTTCTCTTAGAATATTATACATATCTTTTTCATTCATAGCTTCAATATTTATTGGAAGTACAGGTACATTGTATTCATCTTTTAATTCTTTTGATAGTCTCTCTGTATCAGGTAGGGTAGGATGGGTAGTATTTAATATTACTATATATGGTTTTCCTATGCTTTGTAGTTCGTTTACTACTCGTTTTTCTACTTCAACATAATCACTTCTTTGAAAATCTCCAATGGAACCATCTTGAGTTACTACAATACCTATTGTTGAGTGTTCTTTAATGACTTTTTCAGTTCCTATTTCCGCAGCTTCTGTGAATGGTATTTCATCATTGTACCATGGTGTTTTAACCATTCTTGGGCCATTCTCATCGGTAGCACCAATTGCATTATTAATCATGTATCCTACACAATCAATTAATTTAATATTACAAGTAACATCATCTATTTTTATTTTTGCTGTATTATTAGGGACAAATTTAGGTTCTGTAGTCATAATAGTTTTACCTGCAGCTGTTTGAGGTATTTCATCTAATGCTCTTTTTCTTTCATATTCGTCTTCTATATTTGGAACTACTAGTGTTTCAATCATTCTTTTAATAAAAGTGGATTTACCAGTTCTAACAGCACCAACTACTCCTAGATAAATGTCTCCGCCACTACGTTTGGCGATATTTTTAATAATTTCATATTTTTCCATAACATTCTCCTCATTTATTAAATATTTATGTTTATGCATAAAAAAAAGAACTAAAAAGTTCTTTATTTTTGAGTTGGTTTTTCTCTGTCTTCTCTAGTACTTATATCTAACATATTCTCTAGTTCGTTGGTTTTTCTTCTTATTTTTTTATTTATTAGTACTATTTCTGTATGATCTTTGGAATAAGACATTTTTATTTCTGCGAGATCATCTTCAGTTACGTTTATATATATTATTCCATCTACTTTTATTAATTTCTGTGCTTGCATTAATTTATATTTTTTAAATATATCTAATGGAATAAAATTATTATTATCAATATTACATATATGTACAGCTAATACACTTTTGATTGTAGGTTTATCTTTATTTATTAGAACTGCTTTTTCTATCCAACTATACATTTCTATTGTTTTTTCTTTTAAATTCTCTATTTGTTCTTTTGTGATAGAGTAGCAATTTTTATCTAAAGCTATTGTTGGGGTACCTTCAATTTCTACATTGTATTTACGAGCTATATCTAGTCCCTCTCTATCAAGATAATATTTATTATCTTGCATATCATAATAATATGACATTATATGATGAACATGAACATATGGTGGATCTATTGGTTTACCTTGTTCTTTTGTTAGTTCTGGAGCATCGTAATTAGAAACTTGGTTATTATAATAGTCTTTATATATAGGAGTTTCAGTGTTTCCTGATTTTTTAATTATATCATCTATATTACTTTGATATACCTTAACATAAGTGATTCCATCTACAGTAATTGTTTCATCTTTATTAGTAATACCATATTTATTTGTGATATTTTTAGTTATATATTTATTATTATTTTGATCTACATATACTATAAACTGATTTTGAGTTTGTGCTTTAGGAGGTTCTATTGTTTGTATTTCCTTTTTGTTAATTAATGTAATACATGGTATATATCCTGGAAGAATATTTAAATCCAATTTAATAGCATTTTGTGATAGAGTATCAAATGGTATTTCATTATCTGGGATATTTATTAATGTATTATTAATATTTGATAATACGGTATACATGTCTATTTGCTTAATAAGATCAAAATATTCTATATAATACATATTATTTTCTGTTTTACAGAATTTATATACTTCTACATCATGTATTGTATTATCTGGGAATTGAATATAAACTATTTTCTTCATATATACCTCCTATCTTTTTAATTATATAATAAAAAAGACTAAATAACTAGTCTTTTAGAATAATTTATCAACGTTATTTGGTACTTGGTCATTAATAATCGCATTAATAATTTTATCTTCTTTTTCTTTTGATACTTCTTTACCAGTTAAATTACTTAAGTCTTGAATTACTTCTCTAAGTGTTTTTTCATCTTTCATATTATTTTTTTGTATTTTATTGGCTAAATTCATGATTGTTTCTTTATTTATACTAGTTTTCTTTTCTATTTTATTAAATAGGCTATCTTTAAACATAAAAAACCTCCTATATAATTATATGTAGGAGATTTATTTATTTTCTTAATTTATTTAGTTTATTAACTTGTTTCATAAAATCATCATATGAAATTAATCCTTTGTTAAATCTTTCTTGTAACATTTCTAATGATTCTTGTAGCATTTCATTACTGTCATTAATATCTTTATAGGCATTAGTTTGTATTTCTTTTGAAGTGTGATGTCCTAGAAGTGAATTGTTTTTAATGGCTGTCATCTTATTTTTAAAATTATTGGCATTAGGATTATAATTATTATTTCCTATTATCATTATTCATCACCATTCCTGTTTTTAAATTGTAGTACTATAGGAGTACCTTCAAAATCAAAGTTTTCTCTTATTTTATTTTCTAAATATCTTTCATATGAGAAGTGTACTAAACCTTTATTATTTACTCTAAATGTAAATTTAGGTGGATTAATACCTGTTTGACTAGTGAAATATATTTTTAATCTTTTACCTTTATATGATGGAGGTAAATTTAGGTTATATGCTTCTAGTATCATATCATTTAATAGAGATGTCTTTACTTCTCTTTTTATATTTTCTTTTACTTTTAATACTTCGGGCATTAAAGTATGTATTCTTTTTTTAGTTTTTGCAGATAAGAATACAATTGGAGCATATGTAGCAAATTGAAATTCAGCTCTCATTAGTTTTTAAAATTCATTTATAGTAGTGTTTTCTACTGTATCCCATTTATTAACTACAAATATTAATCCTTTTCCTCTTTCAATGGCATATCCTGCGATATGTTTATCATGTTCAGTAATACCTTCTTCAGCATTTATTACTACTAGACATAAATCGCTTCTATCGATTGACTTTAACGATCTAAATAAACTATATTTTTCTACTGATTCAAATACTTTTCCTTTTTTTCTCATCCCAGCAGTGTCTATTACTACAAATTCTTCATTATGATAGGTTAATACTGAGTCTATTGAATCACGGGTAGTTCCAGCAATATCTGATACTACAACTCGTTCTTCATTTAATAGGGCATTCATTAAAGAACTTTTACCTACATTAGGTCTTCCTATTATTGAAAATTTTATTCTATCATCAATACGTTCTTCTTTTTCATGAAAATTCATTGTGATATTATCCATTAATTCAATGAAACCCGTATTGTGGATACTACTTATAGGAATATATGTATCAAATCCCAATTCATAGAAATCATATATATTATCTTTAGCTTCTTTAACATCTATTTTATTAATAGCTACTATTACTTTTTTATCTGTTTTTCTTAGGATATCTCTTACGATTAAATCATTTGAGTTTATTCCATCTTTGCCATCTACTATGAATACTACGACATCTGCTTCATTAATGGCTATTTCTGCTTGCATTTTGATTTCGTCATTAAAATCCATTTTAGTAGCATCTATTCCACCGGTATCAATTAGATAGAATCTCTTTTTATTATATGTTGCTTCATGATAGATTCTGTCTCTAGTAACTCCAGGTAAATCTTCGATGATTGATACTTGTTTACCAACTATTTTATTAAATAAAGTAGATTTACCAACATTAGGACGTCCTACTAATGCAACAGTAGGTAGATTCATAATATCCCCTCCAATTCGCATTTATTATAACATAAATATTATTTTATTTTCAATTAAATGTGATATAATTAATTAGGATGGTGACAATTGATGGAGAAAAAAACTAAATGGTATGATAATGCAAATATGATTACTACTTTGATTATTGTGACTATATTATTGATAATTATATTTACACAGTCATTTGCATTAGGAAGAAATGGTTCGGTAGAGTTATTTACAAGTATTATTAATCATAACAGTGTTTATTTATTTATACTTATTTATTTTTCATTACTTAAGTTTTATATTGGGAAGAGATATTTTAATTATTTAAGTGTATTGATAATATTTATTTATTTTATTACGACAACAACATCTTTTCTTACAGTAATTCAAGCTTTTTCTCTTATTACATCATTAGATTTTTTAATAAATATGCTATTACTAATATATTTAGTTCATACGTTGATGAGAGATACAAGAATATGGAGAGAGTTTTATCTTAGTAAATCTCCATTTAATGAGTTGCCTAATGAATTTATGTTTTATAGTATAGTGGTAGTTTCAATTATATTATTAGCAGTTAATTTAATTAGTACTATTGCGATTAGTGGTGTGTTTATTTCAGTTTTGGATACTATATATATTATATTGGTAGCAAGATATGTATATTTATATAGAGTATTTTTAGATAAAAAGAAAATAGATGTAGGTGATACAATGAATTTAGATGATATAAAGAAAAAAATTAATGAAGTAGATAAGAAGGTATCTAATAGATTAGATGAATTTGGAAAAGATATCGATAATTATGTAAAAGAAAAGGAAATTGATAAAAAGATAGATAAAGCTAAAGATACAGTAGTAAAGACTGCAAAAGATGTAGGAAAACAAATAGGAGAAGGAGTAAAGGAAGCAGCTACTGATATTAAAGAAAGTTTTGCAGCTACAGATAAGAAAAAGAATACTACTAAGAAGGGAGATAAGTAGTTATGGATTTATTTGATGAGGTAAATAAAAGTAAGAAGGATTTCCCTAAAGCCAATAGTGTAAAGACTAAAGTAGGTAGTTATAAATTAAATATTTATCAAATGTTTGCGATAGGAGTATTTGTTGTATGTTTTTTCTTAGGAATAGTATTTGGTAACTTATTTTCTACTTGTGCAACTACTTCATATTTCTCAAATGATACTTGTGTAGTAACAGAATTTAATTTTTCGATTATGTTTGTAATTTGGTTTGTTAGTTTACTAGTTTGTGTTTTTATATTTGCAATTGGACATATTATAGCTATTTTAAGTCAAATTAACGAAAAACTTGAAAAAAATAGCATATAATTGTTGCTTTTGGTTTTAAAATATGGTAATTTTAAATTGTAAGCATGATACATATGCTTAATTTACATAGGGAGGTAAATAAAATGAAAAAAGTTGAATTAGTAGAAGCTGTTGCTAAAGAAACAGGATTAACTAAAGCTGACTCTACTAGAGCAATCGATGCAACATTCGGTGCTATCACAAAAGCATTAGTAAAAGGAGATAAAGTTCCACTAGTTGGTTTCGGAACATTCGGTGTTTCAAAAAGAGCTGCTAGAGAAGGACGTAACCCAAGAACTGGTGCTACAGTTAAAATCGCTGCTAGAAAAGCTGTTACTTTCAAAGCAGGAAGCGCATTAAAAGACGCTGTAAACTAATTTTAGTTATTAAAAAAGAACCGTTGGGTTCTTTTATTTTTATGTTATACTATTAGTAGGTAGGTGATAAGTTTTGCTTAATAATGCATTAAAACTACTTAAAGAAATTGATAATAAAGGTTTTCAATCTTATGTTGTAGGAGGATTCGTTAGAGATTATTTACTTGGAATAGAATCTAACGATATAGATATTTGTACTAATGCTACTCCTAAAGATATAAAAGAAATCTTTAAGGATAAATGTTTACCCGGGGATGATTATGGATCTATTACAGTAGTAATTAAGAATATTAATTATGAAATTACTACTTTTAGAAAAGATATAGGTTATAGTGATAATAGACATCCTAATGAAATTAAGTATATAGATAGTTTGGAAGAAGATTTATTAAGAAGAGATTTTACTATTAATACTATATGTATGGATAAAGATGGTTATATAATAGACCATTTAGGTGGTAAAAAGGATTTGGATTCTAAGATAATTAGAGCTGTAGGAGATAGTTTAGAAAAGTTTAGAGAAGATTCTTTACGTATTTTAAGAGCTATTAGGTTTGCGACTATTTTAGATTTTAATTTAGATGAAGATACTTTTGATGCTATAAAGAAAACTAAGGGTTTATTAGCTAATTTATCTTATAATAGAAAAAAAGATGAATTGGATAAAATATTTACTAGTCCTAATTTTAGAAAAGGTATTAGATTATTACTTGATTTAGAGCTTGATAAAGAATTAGAAATACCTAATTTATATAAAGTTTTAGATAGTGATGTTACTAGTTCTATTGGGATATGGAGTATATTAAATGTAGGGGATAAATATCCTTTTAATAAGAATGAAATGGATTTAATAGATAATGTTAATAAAGTAATAGAACTTGATAATTTAAATCCTAGTGTATTATATAAATATGGATTATATGTTAATAGTGTTGCTGGAAAGATTAAGAAAGATGATATTAAAAGAATAACTGAAACATATAATAATCTTATTATTAAGAGTAGAAAAGAGATAAATATTACTGCAGAAGAGATAATGGCTATATTAAATAGAGAGCCTGGAGAATATTTAAAAGATATTTATGATGATTTAGAAGAAGAAATATTATATAATAGATTAGAGAATGTAAAGACTAGTATATCTAAATATATTAAAGATAAGTATTCATAGAGGTGATAATATGAAGAAATATATGTTTTTATTAGTTTTATTATTATTGCCAATAATGGTATATGCAGAAGATGTTCAAACACTTATTCCTGTAGGTACTAAGGCTAGTGTTAAAACTGAGAATTTTGATTATAGTAATTTTGTTTATAATACAAGTGTAGATGATAAAGGGAATGGTTTAATTACTTTTGAATCTATTAAGAATAATGGTGTTACTAAGAAACCTATAAGTATTAATGTATTATTATTTGGAGAAGATCAAAAGAATATTGGTTTTGTAACTTATTGTACTGATAGGGATTTAGATAGTAATTATTCTGGTTATAAGTTAAATGGTAATAGTAGTGCTCCTTTTTCTATTAAAGTTGTATCTAAGTATTTTATAGATGGAAAAACTGCTAAAGATGTTAAATATATATCTGTATATGATGATAATAAGTATTGCCAAATAGGTGGGTATGATAAATATAAAGATTTAACATTAGATGAGATAGTAAATGGTGCTACTATTAAGAAAGATGTTAATGGTATTACTAGATTAATTACTGAATTACAAGAAAAGGGTTTAATGCCTTTAGTTATATTAGTATTAGTTAGTATTGCTGTATTTGTAATAATTATTATGATTATTAGTGTTGTTGTCAAGAAGACTAAGAATGCTAGATATACTAAAGTAAAAGAAGTGGATACTACTCCTATTGAAGAGACGGTCGATTTAAGTTATGGAGAAGTAGATAGTACTAATATAGAGAGTGATTCTTCTGTTTCTATGGGTGATGAAAATACATTAGAAGATGATGTAAATGTTCCTTTAGAAAAAATAGAAGATCCATTAGAAAAAGAAGTTGTAAATGATGAAGAAGAGGATGGTTCAGACTTAACAAGTTTTTTTAACTAATTCTCTTTTTTTTTAAATTATGTTATTATATTAAGTTAAGGAGATGATAATATGAAAAATTCCAAATTAATAGATATTTTTAAGAATGGAAATATTGTTGTACCTTTGTATTTACTTAAAAATTATAAAGAGTTAAATCTTGAAATGGATGAATTTATATTTTTAATGTATTTATATAATTTAGGAGATAGATTTTTATTTGATCCTAATAAGTATTCTAATGATTTAGGTATTGATACAACTAATATTATGAATTATATTAGTGTATTAACTGATAAGAAATTAATTAAAGTAGAAGTATTAAAGAATGATAAGAATGTAATGGAAGAAATTATTTCATTAGATGATTTTTATAATAAATTAACATGTTTGACTATAGGTGATATTAGTAAAGATAGTGATGTTGTTGATTCTAATGTATTTGAACTTATAGAGAAAGAGTTTGGAAGAACTTTGAATGCTACTGAATATGAGATTATTAAAGCTTGGTTAGAGAATAACTATAATGAAGAATTAATTAAAGAAGCTTTAGGTGAAGCTACACGTAATAATGTTAGTAGTATAAGATATATTGATAAGATATTATATGAATGGAATAAGAAAGGCATTAATAGTGTAGATGATTTAAATAAAAAGAATAAACCAGTAGAAAAAGATGATGGTGATGTAGATATAGATACTGAAATCTTTGATTGGAATTGGTTAGATGAAGAAGAGTAGTATAGATTTATATCTAGATGAGTTATTTCCTAATCCTAAATGTGAACTTAATTATAATAATGATTATGAGTTATTAATTGCTATTGTTTTAAGTGCACAAAGTACTGATAAGAGGGTAAATAGTGTTACTCCTATTATATTTAATAAGTATGATAGTCTTAAGACATTAAAAAAAGCCTCTTTAAAGGACTTAGAGAATATTATTAGACCAGTTGGGTCATTTAGAAGAAAAGCTTCTTATATTAAGGATATAGCTACTATATTAGATGATAAATATAATGGAATAGTTCCTTGCGATAGGGAAAAATTAATTGAATTACCTGGGGTTGGAAGAAAGACAGCTAATGTATTTTTAAGTGAGTTTTATAATATTCCAGCTATAGCAGTTGATACTCATGTAGAGAGAGTCTCTAAGCGACTTAAATTAGCTTCTAAGAGAGATAATGTATTACAGGTAGAGAAAAAGCTTGAGAGATATTTTTCAAAGGATACATGGGCAAGAAGACATTTACAATTAGTCTTGTTTGGAAGGTATTATTGTAAAGCAATAAAGCCGGAATGTATGAATTGCAAGTTAAAAGATATGTGTATAGAAAAAAATAAAAGAGTAAGTTAAATCTTACTCTTTTTCATTGCTTTCTTTTGGTTCTTCTTTAGCCTTACATGTCTTAGTTTTATCATCATATACTTTTGAAGCATCTGTACATACGCATTTGTTATTTTCTACTTTGGCATCAGCAGGACATGTGATTGTAGGTTCTTTTGTATATTTCTTTTCTGCTGCGTTAGTTTGAATATCATTATATGATTTGTATGTACCAACAATTTTATAAGTACCATATAATCCACTAGTTGGTGTAAATGTATAAGTTGTTTTATCTGTCCATGTTACTAAGACTCCATCTTTATAAATATTATAACCGAATGCTCCGTGATCTCCAGTAGCTAGACTTCCTGGAGAAACAGCTCCCCAAGTTAGTGTTACTTTAGTTCCATCATCAGTTATCTTTAGATTAGAAGGTGCAGGTAATTTGTAATTTGAGAAATCATATTCAGTAGGTTCTGTACCTTTTTTAAAGTATTCTTGTACTGATGGTTGACCCGGAATTGCTAGTTTAGGTGGATTTGAGTTAGGAGATACTGCAACCTTTGTTACACTTGCAGGTTGAACAAATGGACTTCTATCCCAATCCATGGCTCCAGAATTTACTAAAGCTAGGAATAATCTATCTTTTTGAATTGCTGCTGGTGTTTGGTGTAATACATAACCTTGGGCAACAGACTCTATTGTTAAGTTATCATATCCATACCACATACCAATTGCTGTTTTTGTTGAATAACCAACAACCCATGAATCACGAATGGCATCATATGGTAAGTTTAAGTTATAGTGTGTTGATTCGTCATAGTTTGTAGTACCTGTTTTACAAGCAACATTAGAAGGAGTACCACCAACTAATGCAACATCTTGAAGCATACTAGAAATCATAAATGCTGTAGCTTCAGACATTACTTGTTTCTTTTCACCTTGATGTTCTACTGTTACACCAGTTTGACGATATATAAATTTGTTAACTGAGTATGGTTCGTTATAGTATCCACCATTTGAGAATGCAGCATATGCAGCAGCCATTTCTAGTGGAGAAACTCCAGTGAAGGCTCCAATTGAATGAGCTTCATGTAATCCGATTGTTCCTTGAACATCATTTTTATCTTCTTTATTAACACAGTTATTGTTTGCTCTGTCATATTTATATCCACTTGCACATACTTCAGGTGTTAATCCTAAGTTTAATACAAATTCTTTAATCTTTTCATTATCTACTCTTTGGAATGCTTTAAGTGCTGGAATGTTACGTGATGTGGATAATGCTCTACGCATAGTGATATTTCCAAAATATCCACCATCCCAGTTTCTTATGGATCTACCATTTGAATATGTATATGGTGCATCATCAAACATTTCATATGTAGACCAGTTATTATATTCTATACCAGGTCCGTAATCAAATAATGGTTTTGCGGAAGAACCAGGTTGTCTTTTGATTTGAGTAGCATAGTTATATTGTCGTGCTTGTCCTTGACTTCTTGAATTAACATTACGACCATTACCTATAGCTAGAATTTTACCAGTTTCAGATTCAAGTACAGCTACACCTGTTTGAACTCTATCATCTATCCAACTATATGTTTCACCACTTAATACTCTATCAACGCCTGCTTGTCTACTCTTATCTAAAGTAGTAAATACAAGTAATGGTGTAGTATAAGGACTTACTCCATATTTTTCTTCTAATTCTTCAGCTACTGTATCAATGAATCCTTGATATGGATTAACATTTGAATTAGCGACGTCAGCAGTTAGTGATTCAACTGGAATAGCATTAGCAGCTTCTTCTTCTTCTTTTGTGATATATCCGTGTTTTCTCATTAAGTAAAGAACAGTCTTACGTCTTGCTGCAGCATTTTTTGGATTTGTTGTTGGTCTATAGTAGTTAGGAGATTTAAACATACCAGCTAAGATTGCTGCTTCACTCAAGTTAAGATCACTAACTGATTTACCAAAGTAAGCATTAGATGCTTCTTCAACACCATATATGTTTCCACCTAAGAAGTGATTATTAACATAGAACTCAACGATTTGTTCTTTTGAATAATCTTTTTCTAGCATAAATACTGTTATATAAATATCTTCAAATTTACGAATAATTCCTTTAATACCACTAGATGCTTGCCCAAGTGGATCTGTAAAACTATTCTTAGTAACTTGCATTGATAATGTAGAAGCACCACCAGCTTCAGAACCATGAGTTAATTGACCAAATGTTGCCTTTATAAAACGAGGTGCATCAAATCCATTATGTTGGAAGAATCTTGAATCCTCAGTGGCAATAATTGCATCTACTAATACTTCAGGTAATTCATCGTAAGTTACTTTTTCACGTTTTTCGGAACCTAGTTTAGCAATTTCATTACCATCTTTATCATATATTCTCGACATCTCTATGGTATTTAAATTATTCTTTTGATATTTAGGATCTGCTTCACCCTTAATATAAATAACAAATACTGAGAAACCTACTAAAGCAAGAATTCCTAATGAAAAGAATAGAATTAAGATAATACTTATTAATTTTCTTCTTTTTCTTCCTTTTCTAGTAAATACAAACCATATTCCAAATACTATAAATAGTAACATAGCTACTAAGGCAGTATATTTTACTCCTAGTGCTACATAACATATTAATAGCATTGCAATTACAGCTAATATAATTGCTAATTTAATATTAAGTTTTAATTTTCTTCTTCTTACTTTTGTACCATTACTGGTATGAGTAGTTTTTTTTCTTTTCTTTAATTTTCGCATTCGTATACCTCCAATATGTTGTCAATTACTTTTAAGTAATCAACTCTTGGTCTATAACCATCCTTTATTAAATATCCTTTTTCTTTAAAATAATCAATTGGTATTGATTTTCTATCATTATTATTAATAAAACTTAAAAAATCTTGTATTGTTAATAAATAAGTTTCATTTAAAGTAGTAAATCTTATAATTAAAAAAGCTATTCCTTTATGATTATATATTCTTTCTAGATGTTTAATTTGATGAGGGTGAATATTTTCTAAAGAGAAAGAAGTTTTACTTCTAGTTTCTTTAGCTTCATAATCAATATAGTATCCTTTATATATTCCATTATAATCAGTAGTTGATGGTACTGTAAAAAACGCTTCTTTAATTTTTGCTTCACTTCTTGATGGGTAATCTACTTTTACTATTTTTATAGGTGTTGGTTTTTTATAAATAATAGCAATATCTGCTTCTCTATAATATTCATTAGTTTCATTTAGATCATTTTCTAGAGTCATTCCTCTGTTTTTAGAGTTCTTTAGTGTAGATAAACTTATACTATTATCTTTTTTTATACCATTAGGATAATTCATCTTTTTCACCTACCATTAATTATACTATAAAGTAAATAATTTTTCCATATATTTTTATATGTATTTTTATATCTAGTTTTGTCGTTTTTATGATTTTTTTTAAATATTATATTATTATGATTTTGGTGAGGAAAAATGAATAATATTATGATTAATAGAATTTTGAGCAAAATGATTAATAATACGAGGGAAGCTAAAATTAGGGTATTAAAGAATGGGTTAATAATTGACAAAAATACGAAGAAATGACATAATATCATTGTAAGGGATTGGTGATATTATGTATCAAAATAGAATTAAATTCATGCCTAAGGATATCTTAGAGAAAAGTTTTAAAATTGATACAAGAGGTTATCGTTTAAAAGAAGTTGATCAATTTCTAGATGATATTATTGGAGACTATGAGCAATTCTTAGAAATCATTAATGGTTTAGAGAAGGAGAAAACAGATTTGCTTAGTGAAATTATGAGTTTAAAACAAGAACTACGTAATACTAAGTTAAATATGGAAGTAGCTGCTAACTCTAATGGCGGAGAAATTACGAATGTAGATATTATGCGTAGACTTTCTCAACTTGAGAAGATGGTTTATAGTCAAAAAAATAACGAGGAAGAAGAAGACAAATAATATATAGACAAACGCTGGGGTTCTTGAGACCCTTGAGGAAAGTCCATGCTCACACTATCCTGTGATGGTAGTAGTGTTCGTGCCTAGGGAATAAATAACCTAGGGTAGTTTTACTAACGACGGGAGATGTCCTAAGTCCAATGGATATGGAATATCCCATAAAGTGCCGCAGTGACGAATCTTTTCGAAAGAAGAGAATGAAACGTGGTAAACTCCGCGAGTGAGAAATCCAAAATTGGTAGGAGAGTCCTAACGAAAGAACTGAATGGAGTTAGGGACCGAAAGGTAGATAAATGTTTGTCGCCCGTAAGGGTACAGAACATGGCTTATTTATATTATTATTGTTTAATAGAGGTGTCGTATGAAAGAATTAGGGGAGTATTTAAAGGAAACAAGGGTTGGTAATGGAGTTAGCATTACTGAAGCTTGTGAAGATTTAGAACTTTCAACATCACAACTTGAAAATATTGAGAGTGGTAACGTTAAAGCTTTCAAAGATATTTATGAATTAAGAGATTATATTAAACTATATGCTAAGTACTTAGGATTAAATCCAGATAAAGTATTAGATGAGTTTAATAATTTTTTATTTCAACACACATCAAAAATATCTTTAGATGATATATTAGCTGCTCAAAAGAAAAAAGAGAGTGAAGAGCAAAGTAGAAAAGTAAAATCTCCATATACTAAGGAATATAAAGAAAAATTTAATTTTATGCCAATCGTATGGTTTATAACAGGTATTTTGATAATAATATTAGTTATATATATAATACTTAATAGTATAAATAAAGTTCCTGAGAGAACAGAAGAGTTAAAGGTTAAAGGAGATGAAATATATGAACTTGCCTAATAAGATTACAGTAGCAAGATTATTCTTAACAGTTGTGATTATTGCATTACTTGCAATACCATTTGATTTCTTTGGATTTAATTTTCCTAAGTATGATGTTAATGGAGTAGTAGTAGAATTAAATTATTTAATTGCTGGAGTTATATTTGTAATAGCTAGTTTAACAGATTTCTTAGATGGTTATATAGCTAGAAAATATAATTTAGTTACTGATACAGGAAAAATCTTGGATGCAATTGCTGATAAAGTGTTAGTTAGTCCAATATTAATATTACTTGCATGTAATGGATATATTCCAGTTATTATTCCAGTTATTTATATAACTCGTGATATTGTAGTAGATGCAATTAAAATGCAAGCTGCTAGTAAAGGCAAAGTAGTAGCAGCTATAAAAAGTGGTAAATGGAAGACTGCTACAATGATGATTGGTACTACATTAGTATTCTTCTATAATATGCCATTTGAATTTATTAATATTAGAGTAGATCTATTCTTATTATATTTTGCATGTATTATGGCAGTAGTTAGTGCAGTAGAATACTTTGTATTAAATAAAAAGTTATTATTTGAAAAAATAGAAATGTTATAAAAAAAGAATAAAAAAATTAAAAAATGATTCCCTAATTGCTAGGGAATCTTTATTTTTCAAGGAAAAAACAATGTGTAAAATATAAAAACAAATGTTCGAAAAAAGTATTGACATTTATAAAATTAGATTATACAATGTTATTGTAAGTTATTTACGAGGAGGATATGAAATGGCTGTAAGTAAAGATACAAATAAAGATAAAGATAAAGCTTTAGAGCAAGTATTAAATGATATTGAAAAACAATTCGGTAAAGGTTCAATTATGAAGCTTGGTGAAAATAAACATATGAAAGTAGATGTAGTATCAAGTGGTATTTTATCTCTTGATGTTGCATTAGGAGTTGGAGGTTATCCAAAGGGAAGAATAATTGAAATATATGGACCTGAATCTAGTGGTAAAACTACTTTTGCATTACAAGCAATTGCTGAACATCAAAAATTAGGTGGAAGAGCTGCTTTTATTGATGCAGAACATGCATTAGATCCAGTATATGCTGAAAGATTAGGAGTTAATATAGATGAATTATTATTATCACAACCAGATACAGGAGAACAAGCACTTGAAATATGTGATGCTTTAGTTAGAAGTGAGGCTATTAGTATTATAGTAATTGACTCAGTTGCTGCACTTGTACCTCAAGCTGAAATTGATGGTGAGATGGGAGATTCTCATGTTGGCCTTCAAGCAAGGCTTATGTCACAAGCATTGAGAAAATTAAATGGTACTATTAGTAAGACTAATACAACAGTAATATTTATTAACCAATTAAGAGAAAAAGTAGGAGTTATGTTTGGAAATCCAGAAACTACTACTGGTGGTAGAGCATTAAAATTCTATGCAAGTGTAAGACTTGAAATCAGAAGATGTGAACAATTAAAAATGGGCGAAGGTGTAGTTGGAAATAAAACAAGTGTTAAGGTTGTTAAGAATAAAGTAGCTCCTCCATTTAAATCTTGTATGGTAGATATCATGTATGGGGAAGGTGTATCAAGAGAAGGCGAAATCATAGATATGGCTAGCGAAGCTGGTATCTTAGAAAAAACTGGTGCTTGGTACTCATATAATGGAGAAAAACTAGGACAAGGTAAAGAAAACGTTAAGCTATTATTAAAAGATAATCAAGAATTAACTAATGAATTAGAGAAGAAAGTTAGAGAATTCTATGATATATCAGAAAAAAATGATAAAAAAGGAGAGTAATCTCCTTTTTATGTTATAATGCTTCATATAGGAGCTGATACTGTGAATATTGATGAATTTGTGAAAGCACTTATTGAGTGTATAGACAAAAAAGGTATGACATTTTTTACTGGAGCTGGTCTTTCTACAGCCAGTGGAATAAGAGATTTTAATGGAGAAAATGGTTTATACAAAGAAAAAGTAGACGGTAGAGAGATTCTTTCACATAAATATTTGGAAGAAAATCCATTAAAGTTTTATAAATTTTTTAGAAAATATTTAATTAATGAAAATGTCAAACCTAATTTGATGCATGAGGTAATTGCAGAGCTTCAAAAAGAGGGTGTAGTTAGATCTATATTGACGCAAAATATTGATGGATTAGATACTGCTGCTGGATCAAAAGAAGTAATAGAATTACATGGAAATGCCCGCAAATTTCATTGTATGAGTTGTAATAGAAATTATTCGTTAAATGATATTATTGGAATGGATATTGTTCCAAAATGTAGTTGTGGGGGATTAATACGTCCAGATATAATATTATATGGAGAAGAACTAGATCCTTATTTATTGAACATTTCTAGAAATATGATTAGATATAGTAATAGTGTATTGGTTTTAGGCACAGAATTAGATGTTGATCCTGCTGCTAATCTAGTTCGTGATTTTATAGGGGAAAAGAAAACTTATATGGGAAGACATAAAAAATTATTTATAGTTAATAAAGGTGCAACTGATTATGATTATTTTGCTGATTATAAGTATGATGGCGATATTATGGAAGTTGCTCAAAAAATTAAGGAATATAGAAAAGGAGTATAGCTCCTTTTTATGTGAAACAATTATGTGAAACAAAATTGATAAAAAATGTTAAAAATGTTTCACATAATAATTTTTTTATTATATAATAGTTACAGGTGATATTATGGGTGATAGAATACTTAATTTATTAGAGCAAATTAAAATATTAGAATTTGAATTAGATAATTTGATTTATGGATCTATTGAAGTGCGCGATTCTCGTGATAATAAGTATATTTATTGTCATTCTAGGGAAAATGGAGTTCAAACTACTAAGTATATAGGCGAATATACTGATGTTTTATTTAATGTTATTAATGAAAATAATTTAGTTGCAAAAGAATTGAAGAAGAAATTAAGAAAATTTCAAAAGGAATTAGTTTTGCTAGGGTATTCTGATTCTAATATTGAAAAAGATGTTTCTTTAAACATTGATTTTGCTAAGAAACATATGGCTGATACTATTTACACACAGGCAATGCTTGAGGGTGTTGCTACAACACTTTTAGATACGGAAAGTATTATAGAAGGTGGAGTAGTTAATAATATGAGTGCTGATGATATTATGAAGATAGTTAATTTAAAACATGCTTGGGAATTTATATTAAATAAGAGTGTTATTACTACAAAAACTAATTATTCAATTTTGTGTACAATTAATAAATTAGTAGAAGAAGGTTTTTTTTATAATGCAGGTATTATAAGAAGTATACCTGTAAAGATAGGTGGTACTAAATGGACTCCTAATATTCCTATAGAGATAGATGTTATCGAATCAATTAATACAATAATAGCTAAAAAGAAAAGTAAAATTGATATAGCTATTGAATTATTACTTTATATTGTGCGTTCTCAAGTTTTTTTAGATGGTAATAAAAGAACCTCTGTTATATTTGCTAATCATTATTTAATATCTAATGGTGTAGGAATGATAGTTATACCTACTGATAGTATTGAAGAATATAAAAAACTTTTAGTTGATTATTATGAATCGAATAATAGTAAGAATATAACTAATTTTCTCAAAAAATGTTTTTTAACATATGATAAATAGAGGGATAATATGAAATTAAATAAGTTAATTGATACAAATTTAGATATTGAAATTAAAGGGATTGTTGATGATTCTAGATTAGTAAAGAAGGGTTATATATTTGTAGCTACTAAGGGATTTAATGTAGATCATTTTGATCATATAGGGGATGCTATAGATAATGGGTGTGTATTTCTAGTAGTTGACAGAGAAATAGATTTTTCTTTTCCACATATTGTTGTGGATAATATAGATGATTATTATAAAGATATTTGTTTAAAGTTTTATGATATTAATTTAGAAGACTTTTCTTTTATAGGTATAACTGGTACAGATGGTAAGACTACTACTGCTACGATAGTTAGTAGATTGATAAAGAATAGTGCTTATATTGGTACAAATGGCCTTACAATAAACAATAAGACTATTAGTACTAGTAATACTACTCCTTGTATTAGTGAGTTATATAGAGATTTAAGGAAAGTTAAGGATGCTGGTATAAAGACAGTTGTGATGGAAGTGTCTAGTGAAGCATTACTGCATAATAGAGTAGATAATATATTATTTGATATTATAGGTTTTACTAATATAACTGGAGATCATTTAAATGTACATGGTAGTTTTGAAAATTATTTGAAATGTAAATTAAAATTATTGGATTTAGTAAAGGATACAGGAAGTGTTGTGATAAATGGAGATGATGTTAATTTACAAAAAATTAAATGTCAAAATTTGTATTCTTTTGGTAAGAAAAATGTAAATTTTACAATGAAAAACATTAGTTATGTTAATAAAAATGTATTAATAGAACTTAAATGTAGGGATATGGAATACTCTATTACTAGCCCTTTGAAGGGAGAATATAATGTATATAATGTAGTTATGGCTTTTATAATATGTTTATTATATGGGGTAGATTCTAATGAATTAATAGATAATATTAGTAAACTTAGTCCTATTAGTGGTAGATGCGAATTATTAGATTTTGGACAAGACTTTGATATTGTATTAGATTATGCGCATACTATTAATGGTATTGAAAGTATTTTAGATGCTTTTAGTAATTATTCTAGAATAATCACGGTAACTGGAGCTGCTGGAGGAAGAGATCATTCTAAAAGGTCTATTATTGGGGATATAGTTATGTCTAAGAGTGATATATCTATATTTACTATGGATGATCCTAGAAATGAGAGTGTTGATTCAATAATAGATGAAATGGTAGGAGATAATACTGATTATATTAGAATAATTGATAGGGAAGAGGCAATTCATTATGCACTCAGTATTGCGAGTAAGGGTGATGTGGTTTTAGTTCTTGGAAAAGGACGTGATAACTATATGGCAATAGGTGATAAAAAGGTTAAATATTGTGATTATGATGTGATTGAAAAATACTTTAAAAAATAGGATTTTATCCTATTTTTCTTTTCCTTGACAATAGATAAAATAATTACTAAAATAGAAGTAGATTGAGAGATTCAATCTAGATGGAGGAAGTATATGGATAAGACATTATTCTCCATTTTACTTGTTGTGATAGGCCTTGTAGTAGGGTTTGTCATCTCTTTAATTATTAATTCTTTGAAAGGTTCTATGGCTAGTAAAAAGGCTGATTCTATGATAGCTAATGCCAAGAAAGAAATAGAAAGATTAAAAAGAGATGCTGCTATTGAGCAAAAAGAAGAAGCTCATAAAGCAAAGATGGATTTAGATAAAGAAATTCGTGAGAAAAAAGAAGAATTAAAAGAAAGTGAAAATAGATTATTACAACGTGAAGCTAACATCGATAAACGTGATGAAATGTATCAAAAACGTGAATCTGCATTAGAAGAACGTGAAAATAAACTATCTGAAAAACAAGAAGAAATCCAAAATGAAAAAAGTAAAGTGGAGGAAATCAAAAAAGAACAACTAGATTTACTTGAAAAAATCTCAGGATTTAGTAAAGAAAAAGCAAAAGAACTTGTAATGACTAAAGTTCGTGAAAGTATGGCTAAAGAAATATCAGAGTATATTAAAGAAGCTGAAGATGAAGCTAAGCTAAAGGCTGATAAACAAGCTAGAGAATTAATAGTAACATCAATGCAAAGATATGCAGCTGATATTGCTAGTGAACAGACAGTTACAGTAGTTGATTTACCTAACGATGAAATGAAAGGTAGAATCATTGGTAGAGAGGGTAGAAATATTCGTACTATTGAAGCTATTACTGGAGTAGATTTAATTATTGATGATACTCCTGAAGCTGTAGTTGTATCTAGTTTTGATCCATTAAGAAGAGAAATTGCTAGGGTAACACTTGAAAGTTTAATTAAAGATGGAAGAATTCATCCAACTCGTATTGAAGAGTTATATGATAAAGTCTGTAAGGATATGAAAAAACAAATCATTGAGTATGGTAATAATACTACAATGGAATTAGGTCTTGCAAAGTTTGATCCTGAATTAATAGAGACAATTGGTAAATTGCATTTTAGAACTAGTTATGGACAAAATGCTCTACAACATTCTAAAGAAGTTGCTGAACTTTCTGGATTACTTGCTGGTGAGTTAGGAGAAAATGTTAATTTAGCTAAACGTGCTGGTTTACTTCATGATATTGGTAAAGCAATTGACCATGAAGTAGAAGGAAGCCATGTAGATATCGGTGTTGATATAGCTAAGAAGTATCATGAAAATGAAGTTGTAATTAATGCAATTGCATCTCACCATGGTGATACAGCTGCTACATCAGTTATCTCAGTAATAGTAGCTATTGCTGATGCATTGTCTGCATCTCGTCCTGGAGCTAGAAATGATTCATTAGAAAACTACATTAATCGTCTATCTCAATTAGAGGAAATTGGTAATGAAGTTAAGGGTGTTGATAAGACATATGCTGTTCAAGCAGGTCGTGAATTACGTGTAATTGTTAAACCTGAAGAAGTAGATGACTTAGAAGCACATCAAATAGCTCGAGAAGTTAAAGAAAAAATTGAGGCTAACTTAAAGTACCCTGGTACTATTAAGATTACTGTAGTTCGTGAAACAAGAGCTATAGAAGAAGCTAAATAATAAAAAAGAGTTTTAAAACTCTTTTTTTTTCTAATAATATAGTAGGAGGTGTTTATGTATAATCTTTTACTATTTTGGAATATAGGTAAAAAAGTATATTATGATACTAGTAGTAATGCGGTAGAGAAGTATTCTAATTATTATTCATATTATTATGGTAATAGTTATTTATTTAATAGAGAAAATATAAGACTTATGAAAGTATTTTATATATGTTTTCCTATATTTTATAAGAAACTTAATAATATATCTTGGGATCAATATAAGTTATTATTTAATATAAATGATAGAAAAGAAAGACTATTTTATTTTTATATATCATTATTCTTTAATAGCAATTTTGAAGATACTAATAATTTTATTAATAATAATTATTATATTAGAATATAAAAAAGAGAGAATTATTTCTCTCTTTTTATGTCTAATATTACTGGAAGAATAATTGGTTTTCTTCCTGTTAAACTGTTTATATATGGATATAGTGTTTCAGTTATATCAGATTTTAGTGTAGCAAAAGTTGATTTAGGATTTTGTAAAGCTGTCTTTATTGTTTCTTCTGCTTTATTTTCTATCTTATGAATTAATTCTTCATTTTCATTTACTAAGATAAATCCTCTTGTAGTAATATTAGGAGTAATTAATAATTCACGACGTTTCATATCAACATTTATTATTACAACTAATATTCCATCTTTTGCCATTATTTGTCTATCTTTAATAACTGCTCCACCGATTTCACCAATTCTATTACCATCTACATATATATCTTGGCCTGAATAGCTTCTTCCTCTTGTTAATGTATGATTCTTTAAGATTAATTCATCACCATTTTTTAATATAAATGTATTTTCTTTAGGTATTCCACAACTAATACCAATATTAGCTTGTTTCTTAAGCATACGATAATCTCCATGGAATGGCATTAAGTATTTTGGTTTAATTAATCTAATCATTAATTTAATTTCTTCTTCATTAGCATGTCCTGAAGTATGTAGATCTTCTAAGACATTATTTGTGTATACCTTTACTCCTCTTAAGTATAATTTATTTATTGTTTTAGATATACTTAAGGCATTTCCAGGAATAGCACTTGATGAGAATAAAACTACATCATCAGGTCTTAATTTAATATATTTATGTGTACCATTAGATATTCTAGATAATGCAGCAAGTGGTTCTCCTTGAGAACCTGTACATAATATACATACTTCATTAGGTTTTAAGCTATTAGCTTCTTCTGGAGAAACAAGTAGTTCTTTATGATCAATATATCCTCCATTTAGGGATATGTTTATGTTGTTTTCCATACTTCTACCAAATACACATATTTTTCTATTATATTTAAAGCATGTTTCAAAGATGTGTTTAACACGATAAATATTTGAGGCAAATGTCGCAATAATTATACGATTGTTTTTCCATTTACCAAACATTTCATTTAATGTTTCATCTACAACTGATTCACTATTTGAGAATCCTTCATTTAAAGCATTAGTGGAATCACCAATTAAAACGTCTACTCCTTCTTCACCTAATTTAGCCATTTTATATAAGTCGGCCATAGGACCAATAGGAGTTAAGTCAAATTTATAATCTCCTGTAGTTACGATTCTTCCGTCTGGTGTAGTTAAACTAATACCATGTGAATCTGGTACAGAGTGAGTTATTCTAAAGAATTCTACCTCAATGTCTTTAAATTTTAGTTTAGTTTTATCATCATATCCATATAAATTATCATATCTTATATTCTTGTCTTGTAATTTGACAGAAATCAATTCCTTAGCGTGGTTTGGCGCATAAATTGCGGGTATATTTACGCTTTGTAGTAAAAATGGAACTCCTCCAATATGATCTTCGTGACCATGAGTTATTAAAAGAGCTTGAATTTTATCTTCGTTTTCTTTTAAGAAAGTGAAATCAGGAAGTACATAATCAACTCCCATTAATTCACCTTCAGGAAAACTTACACCGGCATCAATAATCACAATCGCGTCGTTATGCATTACACAATACATATTTTTTCCGACTTCTCCTAAACCACCTAAGACAATGATTCTTGTATCATTCATCTTTTGTGTTTCCATAAAATCTCCTTTCTAAATATTTATAAAGAACTGACTAATAAATTATACTATATTTTTTAATTTTTGTCTATGGAGTAATAAAAAAAGTCACTAGTGTGACTTTATTTTTTTATATTGATAATTTGAATTATATATTTCTGTTGGGAATGAATCAAAATCAAATCCTGCTTTTTTTGTCATTTTAAGTTTTTGGGCATCCATTTTTGTGACGGTTCCATCTTCAACTTCTGCAGTTATTACTAATGGTTCACGTGATACTAATGAATATTTTTGAAGTGGATAGTGTGCTCCAATGTGAAAATGAGCTATAAATGAGTATATTTCATCAGTTACTATTTTTGGCAATTTCTCTTCTATTTCTTTACATAAAGAATCACTTTTTACAAGGTATGGAATATTATCTATGCCATGAAGGGCACCAATTTTATCATTTCCTATCATAAATGATCCTTTTTCTGCTCCTAATGGGATTAAGTTATTACAATACTCATACATTATTTCTAAAGGATCTATACCAGCTAAATATAAATGTTTCTCGTGATTTCCATTTAAGAAATAGAATTTTGTAGTTGGAACTGTAGCTAATGTTTTTGCAAGATTTTTCAAAAACTTACATGCTAATTCAATGGCTTCTTTATCGTGATTTACCCATTTGCTATATTCTATTTCTTTTAATGTGTCCATAAAATCACCAAAATCTACTATAGGTAAGTTGCCATTTGCACTTGAGAAATTTAGAATAGGATCAAACATCTTCTTTAAATCATCTTCTGTATTTCTTAAGCTTGCGTGTACATCAGAACGTTCAATGAAACTTACTGTTCCATCAAAAACATTGCTTATTCTTACGGAATTAGTATTGTTTTTTAAGACATCCCATCTATCCATAGCAGTACCACTTATAGAAAAAATTGGAGTTCTTTCTACTACATCTATGCTTTTTACAATTCCTGGTATTTTAGTTCTTAATTCATTGATGGCAACATCTAAATTGGCTGTAGAAACTTTTGATTTTTCAAGACTATATTTTATATCATTTAGACTAATAGATTCATGCCTTAGCAATAATCTTTTTATATGGGCAACTTGTAATCCTTTGGTCTGGGAATTTTTTTGATTGGCTCTACTAATTTGTCTTTGAACTTCTTCTTCTAGTTTTGTGGCAAATTGTTCATCTGTTTCTTTTTTATATATTGCTATAGTTCTTTCTGCTTCTTCTCTATATCTTGTGCTATAGCTAGCTCTTTCTTCACGAAACTGTGCTATTTCTTTTTTTAAAGTAAGAATTTCATCATTTTTTTCTCTATTTTCATTTACTAATTTTTCTATTTTCTTTTGAGTGGCATCATTTATTGTTTCTGTTTCATTTTTTGGAGTTAGTTCAGCAATTTTTTTATTTATTTCTTTAATTTTTTGTTCAGCTTCATCAATTTGTTTTTCTATTTCTTCACATGCTTCATCAGTTAAACGATATAGAGCTCTGTTTCTTTTAGTAATTTTACTTTTTAGACAGGTGATGCGTTTATCTAATTCATCTCTTAGTTTTTTTAGGTCTTCTATAGTATCTGTTTTAGTTTCTGTTACTTTGTTTTCATCAGACTTTGCTTCAATTGGAGACTCTTCGATTACTTCGGGTTTTGTTTCGACTGGAGTTTCTTTAATGATTTTGTTTTGATTTTCTAATTCTTTTGCTTTTTTCTTATCAGCTTTTTTCTTTTTAGAAAGTTCTTGTAATAATTCTATTTTTCCTTGTGTTTCTAGGAATTCATTAACACTAATATTACGTCTACGTAGTCTTGTTTCTAATGCAAGTTTATGTTCTCCTGGTAATGTATTATTTATATATCTATAATACATATTCTTTAACCATTGATTAGTTTTTTGATAAGTTTCGTTGTTTTTATTTATTGTCTCATTAAATATATTGTTTAAAAAGTCATTAAATATCTTTTTTTGTTCTTCTGTTACCATATAAATCTCCTTGCTTTAGTTTTTTATAATAACAAAATAAGTATATGGTGTCAATTAAAAAAAGTATTAAAAATAGATGGTTTATGATATAATTTAATTGGTGATACAAATGGGATTATTTGACAAGATAAAGAATATGTTTAAACCTAAAGAAGAGGTTAAAGAAGAAGTATCCACAGAAGTTGTTGAAAAAGAAAAAAATGAAGAGAAAGTTGTGGAGAAAAAGAAAAAAGAAAAAGAATCAGTTAAGATATATGAAAAGGGATTAACTAAATCAAGACAAGGTTTTGTATCTAAACTAGCTGATTTAACAAATAAATATAAAAAAGTAACTGATGAATATTTTGATGAATTAGAAGAAATCTTAATAATGGCAGATATTGGTGTTAATACTGTTATGAGTTTTATGGATAGATTAAGAGATAGAGTTAGAAGTGAACATATAGAAGATCCTAGTGAATTAAAAGAAATAATAGTAGATGAGTTATTTATTATTTATGTAGATGATGAAGTATTAAGTACTAAGATTAATTTTAATGATAAAGATATTTCAGTAATATTATTTATTGGAGTTAATGGAGTAGGTAAGACTACTACTATTGGTAAGATTGCGAATAAGCTTAAGGATTCTGGTAAGAAAGTATTATTAGTTGGTGCTGACACATTTAGAGCTGGAGCTGTTGCTCAACTAGATGAGTGGGCAGATAGAATTGGAGTAGGTTTCTTTGGTAAAGAAGAAAGTGATCCAGCTAGTGTAGTGTATGATGGTATAGAGAAGGCTAAAAAAGATGGTTATGATGTAGTACTTGTAGATACTGCAGGAAGACTTCAAAATAAAGTAAATTTAATGAAAGAATTAGAAAAGATTAATAAAGTAATTGATAGTTTAGTAGATGGAGGATGTTCTGAAACATTACTTGTAATAGATGCTACTACAGGTCAAAATGGTATTAGTCAAGCTAAGGCTTTTAAAGAAATTACTAATATAACTGGTATAGTATTAACTAAATTAGATGGTACTGCTAAAGGTGGTATAGTACTTGCTATTAAAGAAGAAGTTAAAATACCGGTTAAATATATTGGACTTGGAGAAACTAAAGATGATCTTCAAGCATTCGATATTGAAAAATATATATATGGTTTATTTAAGGATATGATGTAATATGAAAAAGACAATTAGTTTAATTTTATTTATAATTCAAAGTTTATTAGTAATAGTATGTTTGACAGGAGTAGTTTTATACTTTTTAGGTAATAAAGGATTACTTGATATTATTATGCTAGTTTTAGCTATTGATTTAGTAGTATTAGGTCTTAATAATTTATTATTAGTAAAAAATAAGAGATATGCACTTATATATTTTGTAGTAGGTGGAATAATGCTTATCGGTGTTATATTAAAAATGGTAGGTGTGCATATTTAATGGAAGATTATGTTTACTATAATGAGTTATATGATTTATATGGTAATTTGTTAACTGATAAACAAAGAAAATACTTTGAAGATTATTATTTTAATAATATGAGTTTTTCTGAAATGGCAGAAGATTATGATATTAGTCGTAATGCTACATTTAAACAAGTTCATATAGTTTGTGAGAAATTAGATGAATATGAATCTAAGTTAAAATTATATGAAAAAAGAAATGAATTATTAAAGATATCTTCTCATATAGAAGATGAAAAATTAAAAGAAAGAATAGAGAACTTAATTTAGTTCTTTTTTTCTTGATAAATACTTTATTTATTAGTATAATTCTATATAGAATAGGAAAGTGTGAAGAGGGGATAGTATGTTTGATCGAATTACATATATAAGTGATGATTCTTGTACTGTTAAGTTAAAAGAAGATCAAGAAATTACTGTTAATTTAATGAATCTACATTTAGTATTTGAAGATGGTACTAAGAAGATTTTAGCTGAAGTAGATGATTTAGATGGAAAACTTTTAAAGGCGAGATTTTTAGGCGAGATTGTTGGAGATAAATTAATAGGTGGTACTATTAGAAAACCTTCCATGGATGCTAAAATAAGAATTATTGATAAGAGTGAGATACCTCTAATTACAGGTAGTAATACAGATGGATATATGAATCTAGGGGTAAGTCCTTTCTATGATGGATTTCCAGTATATTTAGATGTTAATAGTTTTTTTAGTAATCACTTTGCTATTTTTGGTAATACTGGTAGTGGTAAATCTTGTGGTACTACTAGATTATTTCAAAATATGTTTCATGATGAAAAACTAAATCCATATAAAGCTAATATTTTTATATTTGATTCATCAGGTGAATACTATAATGCATTTAGTAATTTAAATAGTATTAATCCTAAGTATAATTATAGATATATTAGTACTAATGAGACTGATGGATTAGGTGAAAAATTAAGATTACCAGTATATTTATTAAATAAAGATGATTTAGCTTTATTATTACAATGTACTAGTCATTCACAATTACCTATAATTGAAAGAATGTTGAAACTTGCTTTAGTATTTAGTCAAAATGATATTAAGTCAGAAGATTATAAAAATTATTTAATAGCTAAAGCTATTATGACTATTTTATATACTAATGAAACAGCTCCTAATAAGAGAAATGAAATATTTAGTATATTAGCTAGTTGTTCTACAAAAGAATTTAATTTAGAAGCTCCTGTTCAAGGAATTGGATATGTTCGAAAATTTAGAGAATGTTTCTTAATAGATAATTCAGGAAACTTTACTGAAAGTGTTTTATTAACGGAATATGTTAATTCATTTATAAAAGAAGAGTTTGAAAATTATGAACCTAAAACAGGTGTATATTATACATTAGATACGTTGGAGAAAGCATTAAACTTTACTTTGATAAGTGAAGGTTGGTTAAGGAATGAACAAACTTATGGTGACTCAGTTACTTTAAGAGTCAGATTACATGCTTTAATTACTGGTGAAAATGCTAAGTATTTTGATGTTAAAGAGTATATGTCTCTTGAAAAATATTTATCTTCATTATTAATTAAAGATGGAAGAAAATATCAAATTGTTAATATTAATTTAAATGATATTGATGATGAGTTTGCTAAAGTATTAACTAAGATTTATTCTAGATTAATATTTGATTTTTCTAAGGGATTAAAAACACGTGCTAGTATTCCTTTTCATATAGTTCTTGAAGAAGCTCATAGGTATATTCAAAGTGATAATGATAGATTCTTGTTTGGATATAATATATTTGAAAGAATTGCTAAAGAGGGAAGAAAGTATGGAGTTATTTTAGGAATAATTACTCAAAGACCAGTAGAGTTAAGTGATAATGTTATTTCTCAATGTACTAACTTCTTAATATTTAAGATTAACCATCCTATTGATGTTGAATATATTCGTAAGATGGTTCCAAATATAACAGATGAAATTGTTGAAAAACAAAAAGCACTTCAATCTGGAACTTGTTTAGGCTTTGGTTTGGGATTTAAGATACCATTGATAATTAAGATGGAAATGCCTGATCCAGCACCACTTTCTGGTAACTGTGATGTTGCTAAGATTTGGAATGATACTAATAGTAGTGCTGGTACTGGTACACATACAAGTGAACCAGTTATGAAGCCAGTTGATAATACAGTTGTTGAATTACCTGAGGTGCCAGTTATAGAACCATCACAAATAAAGGCAGAAACTCCGGAAAAATTTGATGATTCATTTATTGTTAAAGATGTACCTAAAGAAAATGACGGTATAGGAGAAATAACTGTACCAACTCAAAGTATTGATACATCACCTATACTAGTTATAGAAGATGATGACGATGATGAACCTAATTTTGATGATGAATAAAATAGTGGAAACACTATTTTTTCTTTGATTAAATATAGTTTTTTGTTATAATAAGTGTTAGGTGATATGTATGTTTGAAACATTAGGTGATAGATTACAAAATGCTATACATAAAATTAAAGGTTATGGAAAAATAACAGAAGATAATATCTCAGATATGATGAGAGAGATTAGATTAGCTCTTTTAGAGGCAGATGTTAACTATACTGTTGTTAAAGAGTTTACTAATACAGTTAAAGAAAAAGCTTTAGGTGAAGAAGTTGCTTCTTCTATCAATCCTGGAGATTTATTTGTTAAAATTGTTAAAGATGAATTAACAGAGTTATTAGGAGGAGAAGCTGCTCCTTTAAATATGAGTGGTAGTCCTGCAATACTTATGTTAGTAGGTCTTCAAGGTTCAGGTAAAACTACTACTATTGGAAAACTAGCTAATTTCTTAAGAAAGAAACATGCTAAAAAACCATTACTTGTTGCATGCGATGTATATCGTCCAGCTGCAATAGACCAATTAATTACTTTGGGTAAGCAATTAAATATAGAAGTATATGAAGAAGGAAAGAAAGATCCAGTTGAAATAGCTAAGAATGCAATTAATTATGCTAAAGAAAATAAATATGACTATGTATTAATAGATACTGCAGGACGTCTACATATAGATGAAGAATTAATGAAAGAGTTACAAAATATAACTGAAGAAGTAAAACCACAAGAAACACTTTTAGTAATAGATTCTATGATGGGTCAAGATGCAATTAATGTAATTACTGGATTTAATGATCAATTAAATCTTACTGGTGTTATCTTAACTAAGTTAGATGGAGATACTAGAGGTGGTGTAGCTTTATCAGTTCGTCACTTAACTAATGTACCTATTAAATTTATTGGTGTTAGTGAAAAACTTGATGGATTAGATTCATTTGATCCTGAAAGAATGGCTGGAAGAATTTTAGGAATGGGAGATATTATTTCTCTTGTTGAAAAGGCTACTGAAAGTATAGATGAAAAAGAGGCTGAAAAGACTGCTAAAAGAATGCAAGAAGGTAAGTTTGATTTAGAAGATTTCTTATCTACTATGAAACAAATGAAGAAACTAGGACCACTTGAAAATTTATTAAAATTAGTACCTGGTGCTAGTAAGATGGGACTTAATAATATAAAAATTGATCCTAAACAAATGGCTCATATAGAAGCAATTGTTTTATCAATGACACCTAAAGAAAGAAGAAATCCAGATATTATAAAGGCTAGTAGAAAGACTCGTATAGCTCAAGGATCTGGAACTTCAGTACAAGAAGTAAATAAATTATTAACTCAGTTTGAACAAATGAAGAAAATGATGAAACAAATGAGTAATGGAAATATGAAATTACCATTTTAAAGAAGAGTTAATCTTCTTTTTTTATTTTATGTATTGACAAGTATGCTTTGCAAGTGATATATTATATTTACCAAGTGAACTTGGCAAGGAGAGAATTATGAAAAAAGAAGAAATTTTAGAAGCTAGTAAAAAAGAAAATAAAAATAAAGATATATATGCTTTACAAGTTGAAACAAAAGGAGCTAACTATGCAGGAATAACAATGTTAATACTTGCATTCATTTATTACACTTATGAAATATTTACAGGAAAAGGATCTAATCCGGCACTATATTCAGTAATTACAGTGTATAATGCTATTCTTTATGGATATAAGGCAATTAAAATTAAAGATAAAAGAGGATTAAGCATCACAACTTCAGTTGTTTGGGGATTATTAACAATAATGCTAGTATTAAGTTATTTTAAGGTAATCTAATATGAAAACTGAATTAATATTAAAAAACAAACTAAAAGAAGTAAGAAAAGAAAAAAATATTTCACAACAAGAATTGGCTGATATGGTAGGGGTATCTCGTAATACGATAAGTTCTTTAGAAACTGGTCAATATGAGCCTACTGCAAAGTTAGCTTATGTACTTTGTGTTGCATTAGATATGAAATTTGAGGAACTATTTTATTTTTAAAACAGTCATAGACTGTTTTTTGTTTCATATTTATTCTTATTACATAAAATACTTTAGGAGGTATTTATGTATAATCAAGATTTTTTTCAAAATATAAATATGGAATCTAGTATTAATGGGGATAATAACTATGTTAATCAAGATATGGATGTAGATATTAATATGATGAATAATAATTCTACTATGCCCATGAATAACAATGGGGTACAAGAAAGAGTTATTAATAGAACTTTTGTCCATGAGGTTCCTCATACATGCCCAATTCATACTAGAATAATTAATCACCATATTTATAAACATACTTACAGACCAGTATATACATGTTCTGAAGAGAATGTTTGTAGTAATGTAGAATGTGGTTCTTGCTGTAATTTTAGATAGTTGTCAATATATTTGTAAATATTTTTGTCAAGTTATGTCTATTGACTTGATATTTACATTAAGTCCTAGTATTCTAATAATAGGGAGTGTGATATTAATGATCTATCCATCTATTGATAAATTACTTAACGTCGTAGACTCAAAATATGAACTTGTTCATATTGCAGCAAGAAGAAGTAAAGAGATTGCTAGAGACGGATTTTTACAAATGCCTGAATCTGAGTATACTTCTAAAAAGAATATAGGAAGGGCCCTTGAAGAGGTCGCTGAAGGCTTAATCGAGGTTAAAAAAAGAGGCTAATTGCTTCTTTTTTTATGGTATAATTTTTATAGAGGTGATAATTATGAAAGTTATTAAATATAAAAAACTTGCTAATAGTAGATATAAAGTATATTTAGATGATTCTCATGAATTATTACTATATGAAGATGTTATTTTAAAATATAATTTATTAATTAGAAAAGATATAGATGAAAAATTAATAATAGAGATGGATAAATATAATCAAGAGATTGATGTATACTATGTAGCTCTTAATAGTATTAAGAATAGATTTAGAAGTGTATATGAACTTAGAGGTATTCTTATAAAGAAAGAATATCCTATAGATTTAATAGATAAAGCTATTTCTAAATTGTTAGAACAAGGATATTTGAATGATAGAAGTTATTGTAAGAGTTTTATTAATAATCAAATGATTACTACTAATAATGGCCCTTATAAAATAATTAGGGAATTAAATGAAAAGAAAGTTGATTCTAATATAATAGATGAAGAGATATTAGTATTTGATGAGGAAGAACAATCTGTTAGAATTAAGAAACTTATTGATAAAGGTATTAAGTCAAATCATTCTAGAGGTGGAATTGTCTTAAAACAAAAAATATATAATGATTTAAAAAATTTAGGATATGATATATCTTTAATAAATAGTGTGATTAGTTCTTATGAGTTTGAGAATGATTCAAATATTGCTAAAAAGGAATATGATAAGTTATATAAAAAGTATAGTAGAAAGTATAGTGGAGATGAATTAAAATATAAAATACGTGAGAAAATGTATTTGAAGGGATTAGTTTATGAAGAAGACTAGGATTTTTATAATATTATTACTTATCAGTATTTCTATATTTTTAGTATCTAGGTTTGTATTAGATACAGATTATTTTTGGCATATAAAAGCAGGATGTGAGATGTTTAAGAATGGAGTTCTTACTCATGATATATTTTCTTGGTTTGTTTCAGGCAAGTATTGGATGAGTCATGAATGGCTATTTGAAATATACTTATATATTTATAAAATAATATTTGGTAATTACCATACTATTGCGTATGTGGGAACTAGTATATTTTTATTAGTATTTATATTATTTATTTTTAATAAAGATAGTTTTTCTAAAAACATATTTTATACATTATTTTTCTTTGTATTATTTGCGACTATGGGATTAGCTTTTATACAAGCTAGGCCTCATATGATTAGTTATTCATTTATAGCTTTGACCGTTTATCTTTGTTTAGATTTATATAACAATAGGGATTCTAAAAAGATTTATTTTTTACCACTTATTTCTATATTATGGTCTAATATGCATGGTGGTAGTAGTAATTTAAGCTATATATTTTGTATTATATTTTTAATATGTGGATTAGTTAGTTTTAAATTTAAAAAGATTGAATCAGATAAAATAAGTAAAAAACAAATATATAGATATTTATTAGTATCCATATTATGTATGATTGGAATATGTATAAATATTCATGGATTTAAGATGTTTATATATCCATATGAAAATATATTGGATACTACAATGATTAATAATATTAATGAGTGGCAACCTACGACATTAAGTGTTATGTATCATTATGTTTATTATATATATTTATTATTTATTGTGATGACTATGTTGATTAGTGTTAAGAAGATTAAATTTATTGATTTTGTATTACTATTATTTGTATCTTATTTAGGAATAAAAAGTGTACGTTTTTGGTTATATTCTCCTATAGTAATGAGTTTTATTATATTTGATTATGTTAAGGAAATTAAAGTATCTATGATACCTATATGTGTATTAAGTGTTTTAATAATATTTATATTGGGTGTTAGTATATATAATTTTAGATATGTTAATCTTACAAATAAGTTAAATCTTAATGATGAAGTAATTAGGATAATAAAAAAAGAAAAGCCCAATAGATTATTTAATATGTATGAGTATGGGGGAGAATTAATATATAATGATATACCTGTATTTATAGATGGTAGAGCTGATTTATATGGTAAATATAATTTTAAAGATTATTTGGATATAGCTAATTTAAATAATGATTATAAGAAGCTTATTGATAAATATGATTTTGATTATTTATTAATTAATAAGAAAGCTAGTATTTATAATTATTTAAGATATGAAGATGAATATAGTACTTTATACGAAAATAATAATTTAATTTTATATAAAAAAACAGTTAATTAATTAACTGTTTTCTTTTACTTTTTCTATTAATTCTTGCATATATTCATTATATGCTTTCTTTAATTCATCATCATTCCATTTGATTTTATTTTCTTCTCTGATTGCTTTTAATGTTTCATAATATAGTGTTTTATCTTCATTTAGTTTATTTTCTCTTATTTTTTCTTTAATGGTATCTTTAACATCTTCTAGCTTAGCTCTATCTTTTTCTCCAGTTCTTAAAATTATGTGATATCCATATTGTGTTTTTACTGGTTCTTTAGTATATTCACCTTTCTTTAATTCTTTAACAGCATTACTAAAGTCTACAACCATATCTCCTAATTGGAAATATCCTAAATCTCCACCATTTGATGAAGTTGCCTTATCATCTGAATACTTTTTAGCAAGATCTTTGAATTTTTTACCACTCTTTAATTCCTTAATTACTTTTTTAGCTTTTTCTAAAGCTTTCTTTTCTGCTTCTTGTTTTTCTTCATCTGATGCATCAGCTTTTGTATTTGTAGAAATTAAGATATGAGATGCTTTTATTTCTCCAAAAATATTTTCATCATAGTATTTTTTTATTTCATCATCTTTGATATTTTTCTCTATGTATTCATTAATTGCTTTTTCTCTTTTATATTCTAGAGCAATCATTTCTTTTAAGTCATCTTCATCATCAACACCAAAATATTGCTTAATTACTTTTTTATATGTTTCATCGTCTTCGCCATAATATGATTTAATTTGTTTGATTTGGTCGTCTATATAATTCTTTTCTTCTTCATCACTTTTATATTTTTTATCTAATATACCATGATCAATCATTTCTACTAATCTACTAATATTAGATTTTTTTATTTCTTGATAGTACTCTGTTGCGGTAAATTTATCTCCTTTGATTGATACTGCTACTTTAGAACCATTTTTTACTGGTATTTGTTTTCCACATCCTGTAGCTATTAATGTTACTACTAGTAATGCACTAATCCCCATAATTATTTTATTTTTTTTCATAATTAATCCTCCTGTACATAATCAATGATAACAAATATTTCTTTTTCTTGCAAATAATATGAACATATTTTTTATTTTGCCATAGAATACTTTGAAGACAATAGAGAAGGAGGAATATTCATGACTAATTGTGGATCAAATACAACTGGTGGAGCAATCGTACTTGTTTTATTTATACTTTTAATCATTATTCTAGGCGCACGTATTTAAGGAGGTGAATTAAATGGAAAAAACTAATTTTAACGGAGGTTTAATAGTTATAGTACTTTATATATTATTAGCTATTCTATTTACTAATACACTAACTTATTAAAAATAAAAATACCTTTCGGTATTTTTTATTTGTTTAATTTATCATATATTTCATCTAGACTTGATAACATGTCTTTATTGTAGTTAAATTCTAATAAATCATTATTATATCTAGGTGTTAGATGAATATGAAAATGTTTTATTTCTTGGCCTAATTCATTATTTTGAGATATAGTTAATCCTTCACAATTAAGTTTATCTTTTAATGTAGGATATAATTCTCTAATAACTTTTAATGAATGCATTATTACTTCATCAGTAGTATCCATTATATTAGTCATATGTTCTTTAGGTAGTACTAATAAATGTCCATTAGTAGCTGGATTAATATTCATTATTATTTTAATTAAGTTATCTTCATAAATAGTCTTTGAAGGTAATTCCCCTTTTATAATTTTACAAAAAATACAATCTTCCATAAATCCTCCTAATTTAAATATTTATAAGTAATTTTATTTTCTTTTAATAAATCACTTTTCTTATTATTTATTATATCACTGATTATTTCTTTAGTTACTTCATTAGTTATATTTTTTATTTCAATAGACTCAGTTATATCTTCTTTATTAGTTATTGTGATTGTGTAACTTTTTGGAGTTATATTTTCAAATTTTTCTAAGAAGTTATTTATTTTATTAGTAATTGTTTCTTCATCCCATTTATCTATTACTAATTCTTTTTTTATTATATAGAATTTTAATTCTAGTAGGTTATCTTCTTTTATTATTTTTTCTTGAACTAACTCAGTATATTTATCTAGAGTAGAAGTTATTTCTATATCACAATTTGTATTAGTTTTATTATTTATTTCTTTCTTTAATTTCTTTTTAAGATAATTTAATAAGTTTTTTCCTTCTACATAGTCTTTTTTATAAGTATCAGTTATTTTTCTATTATAGTAGTTTATATAAAAGTAATGATGTTTATTTTCTTTAGATTCTACTTTCATAGTATATGTAGTATTTTTAAATGTTACGTCATTTGTTTTTAAATTTAAATCTTTATATTTTTCATCAACATAAGTATTAATTTTTTTAGAAGCTTTAGGAATCATTATATTACCAAATTTTTCAGTAATTACTATTACTCCTAGGGCTACAAATACTATAAGTATGAATATACTTCTTTCTAGTAATAGTTTTTTTTGTTTATTCATAAAATCACCAATTTAATTTTAACTTATAAATAAAAAGAATGCAATTTATATATTTTTAATAAAAATGGTTGTTTTGCTATTTTTTTGTGATATAATTAATAGTAGATTATAATAGATAGTAGGTGCATAGTATGGAAATTAAAAGTGGATTAGTTCAATGGAATGGTAGAAATGATATTCCATGTTCATATGTTGATATGGAAGATGGATCTAGATACTATATTAAACAAGATCTTTCTAATGGAAATCATATTGTTACTACTTCATTATTGGAAGCAGTAGATCCAATGACAAAAGCACAAAATATAGGATTAATTGATAGTCAAGGTAATTTACTTATACCTTGTGTTAATAAGTCAATTAAAGTAGTTGAGGAGGTATAGTATGGCAGAAATATTATTAGTAGAACCAGCTGAACCAGTTTCAGAGAGTGTTATCGAAGCAAATAAATCAAGAATGGATCCTCTATCAACAAATAAATTAGTTTCCACATCTGCACAAATTAAAGATAAAATAAATGCTAAGATGAGTCCTGAAGGTAGATATTTATATAATGATCAATTTTCAGATATTACTATCTGTGATGCAAATGGAAATAATTTAGTAAATAATGAGTATTATAGTTTTATTGCTAAAGATAAAGATAAATTATATATAACAAAAAATAATGCAGATACTGAAGTTTTAGAGTTTTCTATACCTGAACAAAAAATAGTTAAGGAAGAAGTAGAAATAGTTCCTAACAGTGTAGCAGTAGAACAAGCTGCTCCTGTTCAAGAAGGGGTTCAACCAGTAGAAGAAAATGTAATAACATCAGTTCCTGAAACAGAACCTGTTGTTGAAAACATTAATGAGGGATTTGCTCCAGTAGATGTAGCTCCTACAGAATTAAGTAGTGTATTTAATACTGATAGTGTTCCAAGTACAGAAGTTACTCCTGTTCAAGAAGGAGTTCAACCATCAGAAACAGATTTAGGAGAAGAAATAACTATTCCAACTGATGAAGTTGTTTCAGATATGCCTATTGAAGGAATTTCATTTGATGTAGAAAATGAAACTAATACTGAAGAAGTAGATAGTGGTGAAGGATTAGAAATAGTTAGTGATCAAGAAGATTACTTACAAGAAGCTGAAACTGATAGAGCTTTAAAATCTATGAGTGAAAAAGAAGATAATTTAAATTCATTGTATAGTGAAATTGAAAATACTGTTGTTAGACCTGAAGATAGATTTAGTGATTCAGAAGTTCAAATAGATAGTATTGATAAATATACAGAAGATGATGAATATGGTACTGAGTATAATGATATTGATGATAATACAGCATTAGAAGAGAATACTACTTATTCAGATGCAGCTAATGTTATTAGAAGTTTAATGCAAAATAATTCTGAACAAAAAGAAGAATTAAATAGAGCAAAAGAAGAATTAGCTACGACTCAAGAAGAGTTAGATAAAGTTAAAGCTTCAAGAAAAGCTCTATCTGAAAAATATAAATCTCAAACTCGTGCAATGGATGCTGCAAATGATGAAATTCGTGATTTAAAAGCAACAGTTAGTAAAGTTGAAGCAGAACGTGATTCATTTGAAGGAAAATATCATGATTTAAGAAGAGTTAGTGATTTACAAAAACGTGAATTAGAAAAAGAAAAATTAGAAAATCAAAAATTACGTATGAAATTAGCTAGCAAAGATGCTGATAGAGATGAATTAGATCAATTAGTTAGAGATGCTAGAGCACTAGTTAATGAGAATAATTATTATGGTGATGACAATTATTCTTATAGAAGAGTAGCATAGTAGATAAAAAATCAACATTAGTTGATTTTTTTATTTATAAATACTATTTTTTGTGATAAAATAATGGTGATTTCGGATTAACTAGTTTAATTTAATGGTTATATTAAATTATTTTGAATAAGTTATATAAATGGAGGTGAAGTTATGAATAGAGAAGATTTTCCTATATTAAGTAATGGAAAAATATATTTCGATAATGCAGCTACTACTTTAAAACCTAAATGTGTTATTGATGAGATGAATAAATATTATTTAGAATATACATCTAATATACATAGAGGTGACTATGATTCAGCAATAAAAACTAATAGTATGTATGATAATGTTAGAAATATAGTTGGGGAATTTATTAATTGCGATCCTAATACTGTTATATATACTAGTGGTGCTACAGAATCTTTAAATATGGTTGTTTTTGGATTTATGAAGAATTATTTAAAACCGGGTGATGAAGTTCTTTTAAATAAAGGAGAACATGCTTCTAATATACTTCCATGGATTAAGTTAAGTGAAGAAGTAGGATTTACTATTAAATATGTTCCATTGGATGAGGAATATTCACTTTCTTTGGAAAATATAAAGAAATGTGTTACTGATAAGACAAAGGTAGTTAGCCTTGCGATGATTAGTAATGTTATTGGGGATTTAAGAGATATTAAAGGTATTGGTGATTATTGTCATCAAAATAATATTATATTTAATGTAGATGGTGCACAAGGTATACCTCATATGAAATTTGATTTCAAGAATTCTAATGTTGATTTTTTAAGTTTTTCAGGGCATAAGATGTGTGGACCTACTGGTGTTGGTATATTAGTAGGAAAATATGAATTATTAGAAAAAATGGAACCACTTAAGTATGGTGGAGGAATGAATTCTTTCTTTGAAGAAGATAATTCATATGAATTAAAATCTATTCCAACAAGATTTGAAGCAGGAACTCCAGCTATAGCTGAAGTTATTGGACTTGGTGAAGCTATTAAATACCTAATGGGTATTGGTATGGAGAATATTCACAAAACTGAAATTAATCTTAAGACATATTTTCTTGAAAAGGTTAAAGATATAGATAATATAATTATTTATAATAAGAATATTAATAGTGGTATTATTGCATTTAATATAGATGGTGTTTTTGCACAAGATACTTCAATGTATTTAAATCATTATGGTATAGCAGTGCGTGCAGGTAATCATTGTGCTAAGATGCTTAAAGATGAAATGGATATTAAGAATACTGTTAGAATTAGTATGTATTTCTATAATAGTTATGAAGAAATAGATAAGTTAATTGAAGTATTAAAAAATAGTCATGATATATTTAAAATAGTTTTGTAGGAGGATATATGGATAGTGAATTAAAAAGAGAAATAATATTTGATAATTATAAAGAACCTACAAATAGAGGATTAGTAGAAGATAATAGTTATTTAAGAGCTAATACTAAGAGTGATAGTTGTATAGATAATTTAGATTTCATGATGAAAATAGAAGATGGAATTGTTAAAGATATACGTTTTGATGGAGAAGCTTGTGCTATTAGTACTTCTTGTGCTTCTATTATGATTAAAAGTTTTATAGGTAAGAGTGTAGAAGAAGTAAAATCTATTTTAGAAAATTATGTTTCTATGATTGAAGAAAAAGAATATGATAGTAGTTTATTAGGAGAATTAAATGTTTATGATGAAATAAGTAAACAACCTAATAGAAAAAATTGTGCATTACTTCCAATGCAAGCAGTAGAAAAAATGTTAAAAGAATTAAATAAGTAAACTTGTTTTTTGGAGAATGTTTATAATTGTAAAAATGAAAATTCGTTTTAGGATTTTCTTTTTTTATGTGATTTTTTCTTATAAAAAATAAAAAATGGGCGTTTGCATAATATTTTTTTATTTATTAATATACCTCTCGAAAGGAGGTGATCTATGCTTAATCAAATAGTTTTAGTTGGAAGGTTAACTAGAGATATTACTGTTAATAAATCTGATAGTGGGGTTAAGGTTGCTACTATTTCTATTGCTGTTCCTAGAAGTTTTAAAAATGTAGAAGGTGTATATGATACAGATTTTATTGATTGTGTTGCTTTTGATGTAATTGCTGAGAATACTAGTGAATATTGTGCTAAAGGAGATATTGTAGGTATAAAGGGTAGAATTCAATCTAATGTAGTAGAAAAAGATGGAAAGAAAGAAAATAAATTAGAAATAATATGTGAAAAAATAACATTTTTATCTAGTAAACCTAAAGAAGAAGAGTAATCTTCTTTTTTTCTTGCAAAGTTATATTTATTTGTGTAAAATAAATAGACAACGGAGATGAATTCATGGAAACTTATGTTTTAAGTACAGGAAAAAGTTTAAAAGAAATAATAAAAAATTTATTGGATGAGTCAAGTAGTAAGAGTGCTGATTATGTTAGTAAAAGAATAAGAGTACATAGTGGTTTTTCTTTTTCATATAAGTTATCTGAAGATGATTTTAAGATACCTGAAGAATTATATGATGAAAAAGTAGAATTACCTGAGTATGATTATGTAACTGATAATAAAATGTGTTTGGAATTAGCTAAAATATTACTTAATCAGATTGACAATGAAGATAAAATTGAGTTGAGTAGTAGTCAAATAGAAACTATATTAGTTAATAGAAAAAATCATACTTTAAATAAGAAAGTGTTTTATGCATTATGTGATTTACATGCTGATATGACAGGTGTAGATATATCAAATACTTATATTCATGGTTTTGATTTTAGGGGATTAAGAAATTTGACTATTGATTTAGATAAAGTTATGGAGAAAGATTTAATTAATACTAATTTTAATGGGGTTACTTTAAAAGGAAGCCTAGATGATTGTAAGCTATATTATACAAGATTTAGTGGAAGTGAAAATGAATTAAAATTAGATCCTCAAAAGATAAAATATAAATCAATGATGTGTACTGATTTAGCAGATATAGAGATAGTTGGAAGTTTTGATGGAGTAAAAATAGATGAATGTAATTTTACTCATGCAACAGGTAATATTGTAATTAATCCACAAACGTTACCTGAAAAAAGATTAAAGGGATTAATTTTAAATGGTGTATATGTTGAACCAAATTTCAAAGGTTGTATAATAGATGATTGTGATTTTAGTGATACTAAAAATAAAATTATTATTAATTTAGATGATTTAGTATATCAAGAAAAAGGTATACTAAATGATAGTTGGGAAAATGAAAATATAAGAACTAAATTATGTTTTTGTAATTTAAGTGGGGTTACTTTAACAGGAGATGTAAAAGAAAAGGATCTTTCAACTGATGTGTATGGATGTTATATTTCTCGTTCAACACGTCCAAATAAATCTGCGACTATAGATGAATATAAAGCTTATATGAATAGTGAATATTCTAATATATGGGATGTTGATATAGATTTGAAAGATGAGAAATCTTATAATAATCAAGGTATAAATGTTCAAATAAATATAGTAGAAAAGAAAAAAGAAAAGCATTTAGTTTCTATAGGACATAGTACTGAAAATAAAGAAAAAACTAAATTTAAAAAATTAATAGAAGTTATTGGTTCACAATTTAAAAGAAGATAAATTATTATCTTCTTTTTTAATTGTAATTTCCTGGTATTTTGATATAATAAAATAAAAGTAGGTGTTAATATGGAAATTAAAGTAAGAGAATATGATAAGAAAGATTTTGATGGTGTTAATATTATGCTTTATGAAGCATTCCGTAGATTAAAGAAGACAGATATTTCTGAAGATGAAAATTTCCATGAAGTAGTTGCAGAATGCAATGGAAGAGTAGTTGGTTATTTACTACTTACAAAGGTATTAAATCCTATTAGAAATAGACATTACTATATAATAGATTATGTATGTGTAGTTAGAGATTTTAGGGGTTATGGCGTTGGTGAAAAAATGTTGGATTATGCTGAAGAATATGCTAGACATTGTGGAGGAATGTATTTACAACTTACTTGTAGATGGACTAGAATTGAAGCTCATAAATTATATGAAAAATGTGGGTTTGTTAAGCGTGAATCTGATATATTTAGGAAGGAACTTGTATGATACTAGATATAATTGATAAAAAAAGGGTTGGCAAAGAATTAAGCTATAAAGAATTATATTATTTCTTTAATGGTTATTTAAATGGGGATGTTTGTGATTATCAGATGTCCAGTTTTTTGATGGCAGTTTGTATTAATGGTATGACAGATGAAGAAGTTTTTGCTTTGACTAAAATATTTATTGATAGTGGTGATTGTTTAGATTTTTCTAGTGTTCCTGGAATAAAAGTAGATAAACATTCTACTGGTGGAATAGGAGATAAGACTACTTTTGTAGTAGCATCTATTGTTGCTTCTTTAGGTATTCCTGTTATTAAAATGAGTGGTAGAGGTTTAGGATATACTGGCGGTACTATTGATAAGTTAGAAAGTATAAAAGGGTATAATGTAAGTTTGACAGAAAAGGAAATAATGAAACAAGTAAAAGATATTAATTTTGTTTTAACAGGACAATCACGTGATTTAGTTCCTATGGATAAAGTTATTTATGCTTTAAGAGATGTTACTGCTACTGTTAAATCTATACCTTTAATTGCATCAAGTATTATGAGTAAAAAAATAGCTAGTGGTGCTGATAAAATATTAATTGATATTAAAGTTGGTAATGGGGCTTTTTTAAGTAATAAGGAAGAAGCTAAAGAATTAGGTAATTTAATGGTCAGAATTGGTAAAATTTATGATCGAGAAGTACGATATGTGATTAGCGATATGAATACACCACTTGGATATTCTATAGGTAATGGTTTAGAAGTATTAGAAGCTATTGATGTATTAAAAGGAAAGGAAACTAATAATTCTTTTGTAGATTTATGTTTTGAATTAGCAAGTGAAATGGTTAGTATGGGGCTTAATATTTCTAATGAGGAAGCTAATAAATTAGTTATAAAAAGTATAGAAGATAAGAGCGCTTATAATAAGTTTTTAGAATTAGTAAAATATCAAGGTGGAGATATTAATAATATAAGCATAAGTAATAAGAAATGCGTTATTAAGTCTAATAAAAATGGTGAGATTACTAAGATAAGTGCTATAGAAATAGGAAAATTAGCTTTAGAACTTGGTGCTGGGAAGAAAAGTATAAAAGATAAGATAGATTATGGAGTAGGGGTAAGACTTAATAAATTAATTGGTGAAAAAGTTAAAAAGGGAGATGTTTTGGCTACTCTTTACATAAATGGTAAAGTTCCTAATATCGATATAGATAAGATTTTTACAATTATATAAAAAAATGTTTGAAAATGTTGTTTTTATGGTATAATACAAGTATAAAGGTAAGGTGATTTATTCGTGGAAAAAATATACATGGAAGAGAATAATAACAAGAAAGGTAAAAAAAGTGTTGTAAATTCATCTGTAGTTTTATCATTCGTAGTAGCAATTTTTGCAATATTTTCAATTGCGGTAGCTGGCATTTCAATGAATCAAGGTTCAGGTGTTAGTTATGCTGCTCCTACTGATTTACCAGATAACTTTACATTTAATTTATTAGAAGGTGGTACTGATATAGTAGGTAGTGATGGAACTAATAATTTCAGTGCTCCAATGTATGTAGCAAATAATGATGCTAATAATCCAGTATTCTGTGTAGAACACAATACAGATGTTCATAATGGAGAAAGTTATACAAGTGGTGATGTAATAGAAGATTATGGACTTTTATATTTATTAAATAATAGTTATGCAAATGGTATTAAAATAACTAATCTTAGTGGAGAAAATGCTAAATATGTTGAAGGATGGATTACTCAAGTAGCAATTTGGATGTATTTATATGAAACAGATCCTACTGCTACACAATCAACTTCAAAGAATTATATAGTACCAGATGATGTACAAGTAATTAAAAATGCAGTTAAGTTAATAAAATTTAATGCAGATCGTTCTGAATCTGTAGAAGTATATAAAGGACAAAATCTATATACTGCATTTATTAAACCATTAGTAGATAAAGCAAAAGCTGCTAGTGATGTTGCAGTATTAAATGTTTCAAAAGCTAGTGATGAAATTAGTATGTCTGAAGATAAGAAATTCTATTTCTCAGCATTAATTACAGTAACTGGTGATCCATCAAGTTCATTAAAAAATTATACAGTTTCATTAAATGGAATTGAAGGTGCTAAAGCAGTTGACGAAGAAGGTACAGAATTAGGACCTACAGTTACTCCTGGAACTAAGTTCTATGTTAGAATTCCTGCAGAAAAAGTAACTAAAGAAGTTCAAAAAGTAGTAGTATCAGTTGCTGGTAATTTCACTACATTAGAAGGAAAATACTATAATGCTGCTGGTGACTTCCAAAAAGTTGTATCAGTAAAAACTGGTGAAAAAGCAATTTCTAGAGGTACTGAAGTTGAATTTGTAGGTACAGATGATACAGGTATGAATACAGTTCAAACAATTTACTTTATCGGTTTAATAGTATTATTATGTGGTGTAGGTATTGTTTATGCGAATGCTAAACCTGTTCAAGTTAAACAATAAAATTAAGAAGAGCCATATCTTACTAATTGGCTCTTTCTTTATTTTTGTAGGTATTATATCTTTATCATGGAATTATCTATCTACGATTAAAAGAGATATATATGAAGATATGAGAATTGCTATGATGGAGGAATCTGTAGTCGAAAAAGAAGAAAAGGTTATAGAGGATGTACCTATAGTAGAAGAAGTTTCTAAAAAAGAAGATAATAATAGTTATGTAATTGATTATAGTAAATATTTGGGTGTACTAGAAATACCAAGAATTGGATTAAAAAGAGGGTTCTATAATACAGATTCTAAATATAATAATATACAATATAATGTGACAATGATAGGTGGTTCAAATCTTCCTGATGTTGATAAAGGTAATTTAATATTAATGGCTCATTCAGGAGATGCGTATATTTCATACTTTGCATATTTATGGATGCTAGGAGTAGGGGATCATGCCTATGTTACTTATAATGGAAGAAAATATGATTATCAAGTAGTTAATATATATAATGTACAAAAGAATGGTGTGGCAGTTATTCGTAGAAATAAAGAAAGAACTACACTTACATTAATTACTTGTACTAAAGATAATGATTTTTCTCAAACAATTTATATTTTAGAACTGGTTGGCTAAGAGGGTGATAAAATGAATTTATCTTTAATTGATAAGATTGAAACTATATTTAAATATATATTTTCATCTTTTCTTTCTATTGAAATGTTCATTATGTCTATCCTTTTATTTATAATTTTAGTTGTTAATTTAAAAAGAAAAAACACTTTAGTTCAAATGATAGCTATAGGTGTTTATATAGGTTTTATTATAGGAATATTTGTTAGTTATACTACTTATGTTAAGACATGTATTGATTCATTTACAAAGGGTATTATGAATTATATATATTTTCCTTCTCCAATAGTTTATTTCTTTATAATAGTTTTTGTAACTGTTATGATATTAATGACTTTGTTTAGTAAGAAATTAACTATGTTTAAGAAGGTTATTAATTATTTGTTCTTTAGTATTTTATATTTCTTGTTTATGTCTTTTATAGCTTTAGGGGCATACCATGGAATAGATTTGGTTGATACTACTGTTTTATATCAAAATAATACAATATTATCTATAATACAAATAAGTAATTTCTTATTACTTATTTGGTTAATATATACAGGTTTTTATCACTTGTATAAACATTTTAAAAAGAAATATGATTAAAAACTAATTGGGGTTTATTCAATTAGTTTTTTTGTTGATTATAGTATTACTATATTATATAATTATTATAGTAGGTGAGTAGCGTGACTACAATAGAAGCAAATCAATTAACTACATTAAATAAATTAATAACTAGTGGTGTAGTTGTTAATATAGATTCTAATAATAATTCTTATATGATAAGTAATAATAAGATTGTTGCAAAATAAAAGATAGCTTAATTGCTATCTTTTTTTTACCAATCTTTTATTATAGTTGCATAATATTCTTCGAAAGATATATTATGTTCTTTTATGTATTTTGCTTCTTCTATTCCTACATATCTATAATGCCATGATTCATAAGTATAACCTGTTTCATTTACTTTATCTTTAGGAAATCTTAATATAAATCCATATTCATGAGCATGTTCTTGCATCCAATTGAATTCTTTTGTTTTTTCAAAACTTGTATAGCTTATTTTACCATTATATACATCAACTGCTAGACCGGTTTGATGTTCAGAGTGACCTGGTCTACCTGAATAAGTATCAGCAGCTTCTTTTCCATCACTTCTTACATATTTATTATATAGATTAACTTGATAATCATAGCTTCTATAAGTGGACATCGCTATAATATTTAGATTTTCTTTTTTAGCAGTACTAGCTAGATTTTCAAAAGCTTCTTTTGCTTCTTTTACTAGTTTCATATTACTTAGAGCGTATCTTGTGCTTATTGTTTCTAAATTGTTTGGTACATAGTTATTATCTAAATAATAGTATTTATTTACTAGAATTTTTTCTGTATTTAGATTTCTTGCTTTTACTGGATCTTTATAGAAATCTCTATCAAGATTCATATTAACATCTTTTATTACTTGTTTAGTAGGCATTTCTGAATGCTTTTCTTTATATAATACATATCGATCTAAATAATTCATATTAAAATAGTCTATTTCTTTATCTATGTTATCTAGTTTTTTTAGTTTTATATCTTTATTAGTATTTATTTTTTTTGCGACTACTTGTTTTTCTTTTACTTTTTTAGGTGGATTTACTACTTTTACTATGCATACTATCAATTGGATAATCCCAAATATTAATAAAAATACAAATACAGAAAAAGCAATTAAGTTTTTCCATTTGATTTTTATCCTTCGTTTCATAACAGTAGTCATATAATCACCTAATTATATAATAGCAAATTTTTTTTAAATTATGAATAAAATATTATTATTTTACATAGAAAATGATAGGAGGGTAAAATGAAAAAAATAGTGTTTTTACTTATATTATTATGTATACCTTTTAGTGTTTATGCTGAGGAATTAATACCTAATGCAGTAAGTGGTATATTGATTGAGCCTTATAGTGGAAAGATAATATTTGAAAAGGAAAAAGACAAGAAAGTTAGTGTAGCATCATTAACTAAGATGGTTGCTCAAATAATAGTACTTGAAGAGGTTGAAAATGGTAATATTAAATGGAATGATGTAGTTACTGTTAGTAAGAATGCTGCTGATATGGGTGGAAGTCAAATATATTTAAGTGATGGAGAAAAGATGACAGTAGAAGATTTAATGAAAGGTATTAGTGTAGCTAGTGGTAATGATGCGACAGTGGCTATGGCTGAATATATTAGCGGTAGTGAAGAAAAATTTGTTAAGAAAATGAATAAAAAGGTTAAAGAATTAGGTCTTAAACATACTAATTTTGTTAATTGTACTGGTTTAGATGAAAAGGGTCATTTTTCTAGTGCTTATGATATGGCTATGATTGCTCGTGAATTAATTATTAATCATTCAGAGATACTTAGATTTTCATCTATATATGAGGATTATTTAAGAGAAGATACTTCTAATAAGTTTTGGTTAGTTAATACTAATAAATTAATTAGTCAATATGAAGGAACTGATGGATTAAAGACAGGTCATACTGATGATGCCGGATATTGCTTATCTGCTACTGTAAAACGTGGAGATTTAAGATTAATAGGTATTACTTTAGGTGAAAAAGATAGTAAAGTGAGAAATAAGGAAACTATAGATCTACTTGATTATGGATTTAATAATACTAAACTAAAGACTTTAAAGAAAAAGAATAGTGTTATAAGGAGTATTAATTTAGATAAATCTGATAAGAAAAGTATAAATCTTATATTAAAAGATAATTTAAATGTAATAGAAGATATTGATTCTAAAAATAAATATAATTATGAAGTTAATGTTAATGAAATAAAACTTCCTATTAAAAAAGGGGATGTTTTAGGTACTATTTTTGTTTATTTAAAAAATAAAAAAGTTAGTAGTATGGATCTTATTAGTGATAGAGATGTAGGAAAACTTAGTTTGATAGATTTATTTAGGAATAATATTGTTGGGATAATTACTGGAAATATATAGAAAGTATAGAATACTTTCTATTTTTTTGTTATAATACTTGTATATTTGAAGTGAGGTTGGTAGTATGGCAATAAAAAAGATTAAAGATAAAAAAGTAGATGAACCTACTACAAAAATTAGAGTAACTGAAGATAGAATAAATGATGCTAATTCTTTAGATGTTAGTTTTATTGAGGGTAATCAAAATAAAGCTAATAAAGAGAAAATATTAAAAGAAAAGAAAGATCATTCATTTTTATATGGTATTGTAAAAACTTTAGTATTATTTCTAATAGTAGCTGTATTATTTGTATTTGCATTTATGTATGCTAGAGATAATAATTTGTTAGAGAATATTTTTCATATTAAACCTCAAGTTAGAGTACAGGTAAAAGAAAAAGAAGTTAAAACTATGGATTATAATTATTTATTTATAGGTGATTATCATACAGATGGATTAGAGTTTGATAATTTTTATAAGCCATATGTAAAGATTAGTAATGAAGGTTATACTACTAGTGATATTTTAGATGATTTAAGAGAACATATATATGTATATAATCCAACAGATGTATTTATAGAATTGGGGTCTAATGATTTAACTGATGAAAATTCTATTAGTGAAGTAGTTAATAATTTGAAGAAGATAATTAGAGGTATTCAAAATAATAGAAGTTTAGCTACTATATATGTAGAATCTTTATATCCAATAAATGATACTAAAGATGGATTTAATAGTAATCTTAGTATTGAGTATATAAAGAAGGTTAATAAAGAAATAGAATCTATGTGTAAGAGTTTAGATGTTACATATATAGATATGTATAAAGAATTAAGTGAAGATGATTTATTAAAAGAAGATTATACAGATGATGGTGTTAAATTAAATAGTGATGGTTATAAGAAAGTATTTAAAGTAATAAATAGGTATATAGAAGATGAAAGAGATTAAGAATAGTAAAGAAAGATTAATCGTATTATTCTCATTATTATTCTTACTTATTATATCTTATATGGGATTAGCTATATATAATAATAGATCTTTAAAAGAATATGATAGTAAATTACTTCCTAGTACTTATATAGATGATTTTGATATGAGTTATTATACTTATAAGAATGCAGAAGAAAAGATTAATTATGTTAAAGATTATGTATTAGATACAAAAATAAAAGTAAATATTGATTCTAAAGAATATGATTATAGTTTGAGGGATTTAGGACTTAGTATTAATACAGATGAAACATTAAATAGTATTAAAAAGAATCAAAAGAAATTAAATTATAGTACTAAGTTAATGATGATTAATGGTACTAAAAAAGATAAATATACTTTTACTTATAATATAGATGATAATAAATTAAGAGAGACTTTAAATGCTTTAAAAGGTAATGTTGATTATAATGCAGTAAATGGTTATTTTGATACTAGTGAAGGTGTTAGTTATAAAGATGGAACTAATGGATTTGCACTTAATGTAGATAATAGTATAAATAATATTAAAGAGGCTATATCTAAGGGAATAAATAAAAAGACTAATATAAAATTAAGTGGTGATGTAATAGAGGCTTATAATAATGAAAGTTATAAGACTATTGATACTAAAACTTCAGAGTTTTCTACTGTATTTATGCCTTATACTTATATGCGAAATATTAATTTAAATTATGCTCTAAGTTTAATAAATGGTACTGTAGTAGAGCCTGGAGAAGTATTTAGTTATTGTGATACTGCAGGTCCATTTACTAGATATGGTTATGTATTCTATTATGAGTTTGTCGGTAATGGAGTTTGTCAAATTGCAACTACTACATATAATGCTGCATTATTAGGTGGACTTGAAATTGTTAAACGTTATCCTCATGCTAAGAAGAGTTTATATGTAGCTGGAGGACTTGATGCAACAGTTGCTAGTTATTCTAGTGGTTGGTGTGTTGATATGCAATTTAGAAATACTTATAAATATCCTATATATATAAAAGCTTGGTCATATGATGGTGTAGCTTATGTAGAGTTTTGGAGTAATCATGATGCTAAGGAAGGATATGAATATAGTACTTCTTCTGTTCAAATAGGACAACGTGGTTATAGATCATATTTACATAAATGGAAAGACGGAGAAGAAGTAGATGTTTCTTTAATAGATACTACTTGGTATATAGAAGATTAAAATATGAATATTTTAATCTTTTTTTCATAGTATTAACTGAAAGCGAGGAATTATGGAAATATTAAAAGTTAGCAGTAAATCTAATCCTAATAGTGTAGCAGGTGCTTTAGCAAATGTCTTTAGAGAAAAAGGCAGGGTAGAAATACAGGCAGTAGGGGCTGGAGCACTTAATCAAGCAATTAAAGCAATAGCTATCGCAAGAGGGTTTGTAGCACCTAGTGGTAAGAATTTAATATGTATACCAGCTTTTTCTGATATAACTATTGAAGGAGAGGAAAAAACTGCAATAAAACTAATAGTAGAAGCTAAATAACTTCTATTATTTTTTTATTTATTATGGTAGAATAATAATAATAGAGGTGTTAATATGAATCAAGATAACGGTTTTAAAACATATTGTCCTAGATGTGGAAGTGAAATGAATAGTAATTCTAGATATTGTATGAAATGTGGTTATCTTAATCCTACAGATCCTGCAAATCAAGGAATGAATAAATTCATGGCTAAAGAAAAACAAGAAATATATCAAATTGGTTCTGGACAAACTATTGTACAAAATAATGATAATAATCAAGTAACTATTAGTATAGCTAGTAATACAGGTAATAGATTAGTGTGCTTTTTACTTAATTATTTGATTTATATTGGAATTGTAATAGTAAGTTTTATATTACTTGTAGGTAATAAGGTAGTTGATTTAAATTCTATTAAGAATTCTTTATTTCCTGATGTGGTGTTAGCTACTTCTATTGCATTTATATATATATACTCTATACAGTTGATATTTGTAAAATGTAATCAAAAATGGTGGTATGCATTAATACCTTTTTATAATTTATTTGTATTATGTGATATTGTTTTTAGAAAAAAATGGTTAGGAATAATATTATTAATACCAGTAATAGGGCAAATCTTTTTATTAGTTATTTTATATAAGATGGCTATGAAATTTAAATATAGTGGATTACTTGCGATATTATTTCCAATTATATTTGTACCATTAATGGGATTTGGTACTAGATTATATGAAGGAGTTAGTTATATATCTGAAGATAGAACTTTAGAAAAAGATTATAAGAGAAAGAAAGTATTCTTTGTAACCTTAATGATATTATTAGTATTAAGTGGTATTTTAGTGTTCTGGAATAATATTATTGAGATAAAGGGTAAAGCAACTAAATTAACTAATTATTATTATGTATTTGCAACTAATCAAATAGTTGATAAGACTAAACAATTAGCTAGAGAAAATTATTTAGAGTGTGAAGAATATAGATATGATCCACATAAAGGTAAATACTATATTTGGTATACTGATTTAGGAGAAGTGGCATATCTACCATTCCATGCTTATAGAGAAATAATTAGTGGATATGTAATAATAGATAATACTAGTGGTGTTAGTAAGTATTATGTTAGTATAAGTGATGGTACTTTTGGATATCCAGAGACATTATCTGATAATGTAAAATTAGAAACAATAATTCCATTTGAAAAAGTAAAAGAAAGAACAGATCTTAATACTTGTAAAAATACAAAGCAAAAGGCTACTGTAGGTGGATTAATTTAATACTTGAAATAATTATAAATATTTAATATAATTAATACAGGTCGATAATTAGAACTAATAATAAGATTATTTAATATTAGAGAATGTGTGGTTGGTGAAAACACTATTAAATACTTATTTATCTACTCTATAGATGGATTTATCCCGGGTAATACCGTTATCTAATTAAGTTAAATAAAAGGATGGTACCGTGCATATGCACTCCTTGTACTATTCTTTTTTTTGTTTATAGGAGGAAATTATGAGAGAAATAAAAACAAATACAATTTATAAACATTTTAAAGGAGATTTATATTTAGTTGTTGATATAGCAACTCATTCTGAAACTAGAGAAAAACTTGTTATATATAGAGCTTTATATGGTGAATGTGGATTATATGCAAGACCATATGATATGTTTAACTCGGAAGTTGATCATGAAAAATATCCTAATGTTAAACAAAAATATAGATTTGAAGAAACTGAAATAGAATCATTAAATAAATAGGAGAGATAGTTATGATAGATATAAAATTAATAAGAGAAAATAGAGATTTAGTAAAAGAAAATATTAAAAAGAAATTTCAAGATGAAAAATTACCTTTAGTAGATGAGGTATATGAATTAGATAAAAAAGTACGTGAAGTACAAGTAAAAGCAGATAACCTTAAGGCTGAGAAAAATAGAGTTAGTGGAGAAATTGGTAAATTAATGCAACAAGGATTAAGAGATGAAGCTGACGAAGTGAAGAAGAAAGTTGCTAACTACGGAGAAGAAATTAAAGCTTTAGAAGAAGAACAAGCAAAACTTTCTAGTGAAATAAAAGATAAGATGATGGTTATTCCACAAATAATAGATGCAAGTGTTCCTATTGGACGTGATGACACTGAAAATGTTGAAGTACAAAGATTTGGGGAACCAGTAGTACCTAGTTATGAAATTCCATATCACGCTGATATTATTGAAAGAGTTGGTGGTATGGATAAAGATGCTGCAGGAAGAACTAGTGGTCAAGGATTCTATTATTTATTAGGTGATATAGCTCGTTTACATGAGGCAATGATTGCTTATGCAAGAGACTTTATGATAGATGCTGGATTTACTTATGCAATTCCACCATTTATGATTCATAGTGATGTAGTAACAGGAGTTATGAGTTTCCCTGAAATGGAAGCAATGATGTATAAAATTGAAGGTGAAGACTTATACTTAATTGGTACTAGTGAACACTCTATGATTGGTAAATTTAAAGATCAAATAATTCAAAAGAATGAATTGCCAATTAATATGACAAGTTATTCTCCTTGTTTTAGAAAAGAAGGAGGAAGCCATGGATTAGAAGAAAGAGGTTTATATAGAGTTCATCAATTTGAAAAACAAGAGATGATAGTTATATGTGAGCCAGAACAATCTATGGAATGGTATGAAAAAATGTGGAAACTTACTGTAGATTTATTTAGAAATTTTGATATACCAGTAAGACAATTAGAATGTTGTAGTGGTGATTTAGCTGATTTAAAGGTTAAATCATGTGATATAGAGGCTTGGAGCCCTCGTCAACAAAAATATTTTGAAGTAGGAAGTTGTAGTACATTAGGTGATGCTCAAGCAAGACGTTTAGGTATTCGCGCTAAAGGAGAAAATGGTACTTACTTTTTACATACATTAAATAATACAGTTGTTGCTACTCCTCGTGGATTGATTGCATTAATTGAAAATAATTATCAAGAAGATGGATCTATTAAGATACCAAAAGCACTTCAACCATATATGGGTGGAAAAGAAAGAATTGTGCCTAAGAAATAGAGGTTAAAATGTTTGGATTATTAATGTTAATAGGGGGAATTGTTTTACTTGTTGGGGTTATTGCTGCAGTAAGTGTATTCTTGTATTTTAAAATTAAATTGAGAAGAATTTTAGATGACGCTGGTTATCAAGGACAAAATATAGGAGATATTATACGTGAAGCAAGATTACAAGATGAAGTAGAGCCTAAAAGTTTAGCTAGTATGGATAGAATCTATTTGAGCCAGATTAAAGAAGATTTTCCAGGTATAAATATAAGTGAAATTAAACGTCAAGCTGAACAAGTTATATTAGACTGCTATAGTTGTGTAGAAAAGAATGATAGTAGTAAGTTAAAAGGTAAAATTCAAAGCTTTGTTGATAAGATGATTAGTGAGTATGAAGGTAAGAATGTTAAGTTTGAAGATTTTAAAATTCATAACACAGTACTTTCTAATTATAAAAAAGATGGAAAAACTGCAAGTATATTTTTTGCTTCTGCTTATGAATATGTTTTAAGAGTAGATGGCAAAGAAAAGAAAGTACAAGATAGAGCAAAAGTTGAATTTATTTATGTTTTAGATGAAGCAGAACTTTCTGATAAACAAAATGTTATTGATATACATTGTCCTAATTGTAATAGTCCTATTACTAATTTAGGCAATCATAAATGTAGTTATTGTGGTACTGCTGTTGTGTTAGTACTTGGCAGAGTATTTGCATGTAATGATATTAAAAGGTATTAAAAATATATACAAAAATTGTAATATATTGTATAATATAAGTATAAATTAATTTTAGATAGGAGATGTATTATGGGATTAATTAAAGCTGCTGTAGATTCTGTAAAAAGTACTCTACACGATCAATGGAAAGATTATATTAAATGTGATGATCTAGGAAATAATATTTTAATGAAGAAGGTAACTACTCCAAATGGTATTATTTCAAAAGATAGTGCAATTCAAGTTGCACCTGGACAAATTGCTGTAATATTCCAAAGTGGACAAATTTTAGATGCTACTGCTGAGGAAGGAATTTATACATTTGATCAATCAAGTTCACCAACTTTCTTTGCTGGACAATTTGGTGAAGTATTTAAAGAAATGTGGACTCGTTTCGTATACAATGGTGGAGTTAGTAAGGAACAAGCTGTATTCTATATCAATGCTAAAGAAATCATTGATAATAAGTTTGGAACACCTGCACCAATTCCATTCCAAGATTGGTCACATCCAATTCCAAATCAAATGACTGGAAGTATTACTCCATTAAGAGTAGAAGTTAAATGTTTTGGTAAATATACATTCACTATTAGTGATCCTGCTATATTCATGAGTAAGATTGCTGGTACAGCTGATGTATATACAAAAGATGATATTACTGAACAAATGAGAAGTGAAGTTATTGGAGTATTCCAAAATGTATTAAATGAATTAGGAAATAGTGAACATAAAACTCCAGTACTTGAATTACCTAGTGCTACTGATGAAATCAAAGCAATGATGGATGAAAAAACATTCGATCAACAAATTAAAGATCGTGGTATGAGTATCAAAGGTTTCGTTGTTGAATCAGTAACATTAGATGATGAATCTAATAAGAAAATTGATGATTACGAACTTGCTGGAAATACTGCAATGCAACGTGGAAAACTTGTTGGTTCTTATGGAACAGCTGTTGTTGACGCTGCAAACAATCCTAATGGAGCTGCAAATGGTTTATTCGGTGTTGGTATGATGAATATGGCATCAGGTGGAGTTTTAGGTGGAGCTGCTATGGGTGCATTCCAAGATGGAAATAATCAAGCTGCTGCTGCAAATGGATATTGCTCTAAATGTGGAGCACCACTTACTGGACCATTCTGTTCTAAATGTGGAACTAAAGCAGGAGAATAATAATAAATAAAAAGAACTTTTAAAAGTTCTTTTTTCTTTATACAATTTATTTATTACTAGTTGAAATACCTATTTTGTTTTAATATTGACTTTCTTATTTTTTCTTTATTTTTCAACAAATTTCGAGTGATAAGTATTTTTTATATCTGTTAAATCGGTAATTTGACAGATATTTTTTTTATGGTAGAATAGTGAATTGTCCCGTGTAAAGAGGTGTAATTTATGAATAATGAAGTATACGAAAAGAGTAAAGAGGACCCGACCCTGATATTTACTTATATTAGAAGAGGTAATTATGAATTGGCTTTTGATTTAGTTAATAAAAATATTGTAAATATAAATACAGTTGATTCTGTTGGAAATGATGTAGTTACTAAATTATTAAAGGCTAGACAATATGAATATGTTATTCAATTAATGAAAAAGAAAAATTGGAATGTTAATAATCAAAATGATGAAGGTAATACTTTCGGTCATATTCTGGCTATGGATAATTCACCAATGGCAGTTAAAGTAGTAGAAGAATTAACTAAGAAAAGTAATTATATTCCTAATTTAAAAAATAAACGCCATGAAACAGCTATGGATATAGCTCTTAATAATAATTATTTATGTACAGCTTTTAAATTATTAGAAGATAAAAGATTTAATGAAATAGATTTTTCATCATTTATGAATTTATTTACTGCTAGCATAAATAATAAATATTATGGTAAATATTCTAAGATTAATAATCTTGAAATAATAGTAGAAAGCTTAGAGAAAAAAGATTTAAGTGATGTTATGAGAGATTTAATTAATTGTATAGTAGAGAATCTTGAAAAAATAAAAATAGATATTATGAATAATAGAAATTATACAATGGAAGCTATTATTAGTAATTTTGCATAGAGCTTAGGCTCTTTTTTTATTGTATTATTTTTTATTATTTGTTAAAATATATGAGAATGAAATGGAGGGATACTATGCGTATACCTGATTATAATGAAGCTAGAACTAGAGATAAGAGAGAATATAAAAGATTAGAGTTTTCTTTAGATGAATCTGTTTTAGGTAAATATAGTGGCAAAAAGTATTTTATTAAAACTTATGGTTGTCAGATGAATGAACATGATAGTGAAAATATAGCTGCTTTACTTGAAAAGTTAGGATTTGAAAGAGTAGATAATTATTTAGATGCAGATTTAGTTTTATTAAATACTTGTAGTATTAGAGAAAATGCTCATAATAAAGCATTTGGTATGTTAGGAAGATTAAAACATTTAAAACTAGAAAAGAAAGATCTAATAATTGGTTTAACTGGATGTATGGCACAAGAAGCTAGTGTAGTTGAAGAAATACTTAGAGATTATAAATTTGTTAATTTTGTATGTGGAACACATAACTTAAATGAATTACCTAAAATAATAGATAAATCTATAGAATCAAATAAACAACAAATAGAAGTATATTCAAGAGAAGGTGATCTATATGAAGGATTACCTGTAGTTAGAACTAATAATTATAAAGCTTATGTTAATATAATTTATGGTTGTGATAAATTTTGTACTTATTGTGTAGTACCTTATACTAGGGGAAGAGAAAGAAGCAGAGCTAAAGAAGATATATTAGCTGAAGTAGATGAATTAATAAAAGATGGTTATAAAGAAATAACTTTATTAGGACAAAATGTTAATGCCTATGGTAAAGATTTATATGAAGATTATAATCTAGGTGATTTACTTGAAGAGATAGCTCTTAAAGATATACCTAGAGTTAGATTTATGACAAGCCATCCATGGGATTTCACAGATAAAATGATAGAAGTTATTGGAAAGTATAAAAACATTATGCCTAGTGTTCATTTACCAGTACAAAGTGGATCTTCTAAAATATTAAAACTTATGGGTAGACGTTATACTAGAGAAAGTTATTTAGAATTATTCCATAAGATTAAAGATACAGTACCTGGTGTAGCTATTAGTACTGATATTATTGTAGGATTTCCTGGAGAAACAGAAGAGGATTTCCTTGAGACTATGAGTTTAGTAGAAGAATGTAAGTATGATAATGCATTTACGTTCATATTCTCTGCTAGAGTAGGAACACCTGCAGAAAAGTTAAAGGATGATACTCCATTATCTGAAAAAGAGGAGAGACTTCAAAGATTAAATGAAGTAGTTAATAAATATTTCTTAGAGAATAATGAAAAACTTGTAGGTAAAGTATTAAAAGTATTAGTTGAGGGTGTATCAGAAAAGAAAGATATGTATTATGGATATAGCGAGACTAATAAGTTAATAAACTTTACTAGTGATAGAGAATTATCTTCTGGGGACTTAGTAGATGTAGAAATAGTTGATGCTAAAACATGGAGTTTAGATGGAAAAGTTAAATAAGAGTTTAGACGAAGTAGTTAATACAATAAAAAATTCTAAAGAATATAAAAAATGTATTGAACTAAAAGAAAAAATGAAATCTAATGATGAAATTAATTCTTTAGTAAAAGAAATTAAATTAAAACAAAAAAAATATATTAGAAGTAATGATTCTAATATACTTAGGGAATTAAATGAATTAGAAGAGAGACTTAATTGCATACCAATATATCATGTATATACTAAGAATCTTGAAAAGGTTAATGATTATATTAATTACGTTAAAGATGAATTAAATGATTATTTTGATAAATTATTAAATAAAAAATACTAGATATCTAGTATTTTTTTATTTCTTCTAATATTTTATTTGTAGCTTCTTTGGCAAATTCTTTTATTGAATATATATCAAATGAATAGTTTTTTTCTGTTTTTGAATTTTCTATAATTATACCCATTTTATTTAATAGTATATCTAATTTATTAACAGGTATTTCACTTATTGGAGTATCGGGTTCTTTGAAGTTTTCATAGAACATTGATAAATCTAAATCGAATTCTTCTATAACTTGAATATTTAAATTTGTATAATCTGAATATATTAGTTTAAGTATTTCTTCTTCATCTACATTTAATTCAGTACCATCTAGAAGTTTTATCATATTATTAGTAGTTAATTTAGGTATGAATGTTTCATCCCATATTTTATCTGTATATAAGTGAACAAAGTATCCTAAATCAAATGAATTATATTTGAATGTTGGATATCTTTTCACAAATAAATCTATATTAGGAGTTCCATTTCTTGTAGTATTTGAGAAGTGTGATATATTCCTATCTAATCCTATTTGTTTTGCGATATCAGGAGCAATTGATCCTAAATAATAATCTTTATAATTATCAATATCTAATTTGTCTTTTAGTTCTTTAGCTATGGCTAAATGAATAATTACTGATGCCATAAAACTCCTCCTTATTCTATAAATATTATAACATTATTTTTTATTAGATAAAGATTTTTTGTACTTTTTATTTTGCTTTTACATATATTATGTTAGGAGGATATTATGTCTAATTATAAAGAGATTGTTACTAAGGCAGTTGTTTCTAAAGGGAAAAAATTATTTACTACTAATCATAGTGTAACAGTAAGTAATCCTTCTACTGTATTAGGTTGTTGGGTTATTAATCATAATTTTAAGGGTATTAAAAATTCTAATAATATAGTTATAGATGGAAGTTATGATGTTAATATTTGGTACTCTTATGATAATGATACTAAGACTGATGTAGTTAAGGAAACAAATACTTATCATGAAGTAGTACATATGAGAAGTGTAAATGATGTAGAAGGTGAAGAAATAATAGTTAGAAGTTTAAAACAACCTAATCCGTTGAAAGTAGAAATAGAAGGTAATAGTATTAAATATGTGATTGAAAAAGAATTAGGTATTGAATTAGTAGGAGATGTTAAAGTAAAAATAGAGACTAATGAAGAAGATGATAATTGGGATGAAATAGTAGAGGAAGAAAAAGTAGAAGAAGAAATTGATAATAATGTTAAAGAAGATTATATAAATGAAGAAATTATATAATCTTTTTTATTGTGTTATAATAAAGTTGGTGATTATATGAAGAAGGCTATATTTTTTATAACAGTATTAGTAGGTATTATTTTAATAATAATTACATCTTTCTCTAAACAAGTATTTGATGGAGACGAATTATATTCATATACATTATCTAATGCTAGTAGGGGAATGATGGTTGATAATATAAAATTAAATGAATGGAATAGTAGTGAAGATATAAGAAAAGTATTTGAATTAAATAATAATGAAATACTTAGTATAATTCCAATATATAAAAATCAGGCTAGTGATGTACATCCACCATTTTATTATTTATTATTTCATGTAATTTCAATATTCTTTTTAAATACATTTAGTATATTACCGGGAATAATATTAAATATAATTAGTTATGTAATAGTATGTATATATTTATATAAACTTGGTGAAGAATTAGAATTAAAATATAGTATTATTCCATGTATACTTTATACATTAAGTGTAGGAATGATTAGTACTGCGATGTTTTTAAGAATGTATATGTTACTTACAGCTTTTTGTGTAGCATTTACTTATTATTTTATTAAGATAAGTAAAAAAGAAAATAAAAGAGATTTAATAAAATTAAGTATTTGTACATATTTTGGTTTTATGACACATTATTTCTTTTTAATATATGCTTTCTTTATAAGTGCAATATATGTAGTATATTTGTTAATTAAGAAAAAGAAAATATTTAATTATTGTAAGAGTATGTTTATTCCTATTATATTAGGATTTATAACTTTTCCTTTTGCCTATATGCATATATTTAAAGGATATAGGGGGAATGAAACTACTGAGAATTTAGTTAGATCTAGTTTTATAGATAATTTTAATAGTATATATGAAAGATTAAATCAAGATATTTTTTATGGTATTATGATAGGAATAATTGTATTAGTAGTTATTCTTATAATTAAATTAATAAAAGATAAGAAGAGTAATTTTTATATGAATATTATAATTTGTAGTACATTATTATATTTCTTATTAACATTAAAGATAATACCTATATTATCTACTAGATATTTTTACTCAATATATCCGGTCATTATTTTAATTATTTATTATTTAGTAGATAAATCTATTAAGAATAAATATATTAAATATAGTATAGTTTTAATACTTTTAGTATTGTCTATTATATCTAAAATAAATTATTCTCCATCATGGATAGGTAAGAGTAATCTAAAGAATAATAATATTAATGTAGTGTATATAATTAGTAATGATTATAATACTATTACTGATTCACAATATTTAATTAAATATAATAAAGTTTATTATACTAATATGGAGTTTAATAATTATAGTATTATTGATGATAATACTATAATTAAAACTGATGATATTAGTATCTTATATAATATAATTGAGAATACAGAGTATAGTGATTATGAGAAAGTTGATTTTGGATATAAGTTAAAGTGATGTTAACAAAAAAAGGTTGACAGATATATTATTATTTGATATGATATGTATGCATTTAGAAATGGAGGGATATTAATGGCAGTTAAATTAAGATTAACAAGAATGGGAGCTAAAAAAAGACCAACTTATAGAATTGTTGCTACTGATAGTAGAAGACCTAGAGATGGACAATATCTAGAACTAATTGGTACTTATGCACCACTTGATTCAGAAACAAAAATCAATGAAGAAATCGCTTTAAAATGGTTAAATAACGGTGCAGTTTTATCTGATACAGTTAGAAACTTATTTAGTGAAGCAGGAATCATGAAGAAATTTGCTGATTCTAAAAAGAAAGGTAAGTAATCATGGATTTAGTAAAATTAACAGAAGAAATAGTTAAATCTTTAGTTGTTAATAAAGATAGCGTAAGTGTAAAAGAATTTCCTACAGAAGAGGAAAACGTTATGTTAATTCAAGTAATGGTTGATGATTCTGATATGGGAAGAGTTATTGGAAAAGAAGGACGTACTGCTAATGCTATTAGAACTCTAGTACAAGCAAGTTCAGCTTTATCTGATAATAAATATGTTAAAATCGATATAGATAAATTTTAGAAAGTCTTAGACTTTCTTTTTTTTTACTCTTAGTATATAATTATCTATGAGGTATATAATATGAATAATGATTTAATAATACCCAATCATATTGGAATAATTATGGATGGTAATGGTAGATGGGCTCAAGAAAAGGGTATGATTCGTACTATGGGCCATAAGAAGGCAATTGAAACTTTAAGAGAGCTATGTGTACATATGGCTGAAGTTGGAGTTAAGTATTGCTCATTATATGCTTTTTCTACTGAGAATTTTAAAAGAGATGCTAGTGAAGTAGAATTCTTAATGAATTTGTTTATAATAGCATTTCAAAAAGAAATGGAATTCTTAAAAAAAATGAAGGTTAGAGTAGTATTTTCTGGTAGAAGAAAACCTCTTCCTGATAAAGTATTAGAAGTAATGGATAAGATAGTTGAAGATACTAAAGATAATGATAAATTAGTACTTAATATATGTTTAAATTATGGTAGTCATGCTGAAATAATAGATGCTACTAAGAAATTATGTGAGATGTATAAATCTGGTAAAATAGAGTTGGATGATATAGATGAAAAATTATTTGAATCTAATTTATATTGTGATTTACCACCATTAGACTTTGTTATTAGAACTAGTGGGGAATTAAGACTTAGTAATTTTATGATGTGGCAGGCAAGCTATGCAGAATTTTATTTTCCAAAAACTTATTTTCCTGATTTTAATAGTGAAGAATTTGATAAAGCTATTTTAGAATTTAATAAAAGAAATAGAAGATTTGGAGGAACAAAATGACAAAGAAAATTTTAGGAGCAATAATATTAATTGCTATATTTGTACCATTTTTAATAATAGGTGAACTTCCTTTTACTATATTAATGTCTGTACTTAGTATATTTGGTTTATATGAGTTGTTGAAAGTACGTGAAACTAAAAAGAAGTTTCCATTAGTATTAAAAATATTCGCTTATTTATTAACATGTTATTTTTGTTTATATAATACTAATTCAATTGAATTTATTAATAAATTTGATTATAGGGTAATGGCAGGAATTATATTCTTATTTATAAGCCCAATTGTATTTATAAATAATAATGAAGAATATAATATAAATGATGCTTTATTTTTGATAGGATCAGTATTATTTATAGGATTAAGTTTTAATTTAATTATTATTACTCGTAATTATGATATTACATATATCATATACTTATTATTGATAACTACTATTACTGATACATTTGCATTATTTACTGGTATGTTAATAGGTAAACATAAATTATGTCCTAAAATTAGTCCTAAGAAAACAATAGAGGGATTAATTGGTGGAACAATAATGGGTACTTTTGTTGCTACTATATTTTATAATACAATAATTAGTAGTACAGTTCCTTTAGTAACAGTAATAATGTTAACATTTGTATTATGTTTAGTAGGTCAATTAGGTGACTTAGTATTTTCATCTATTAAGAGATACTATGATGTTAAAGATTTTTCAAATTTAATTCCTGGACATGGTGGAATATTAGATAGATTTGATAGTTTAATATTTGTTGTATTGGCATTTACTATTTTAATTGAAATATTATAGGAGGGATTTATGTCAGTTATTATTAATATACTGTTATTTGTATTAATTTTAGGAATAATAGTATTTGTACATGAATTTGGTCATTTTATATTAGCTAAAATGAATGGAGTTTATGTATATGAATTTGCATTGGGAATGGGGCCTAAACTTTGTGGATTTAAAAAAGGTGAAACAGAGTATAATTTAAGAGCTATTCCAATAGGTGGTTTTTGTCAGTTAGCAGGAGAAGATTTAGATACTGATGATGATAAAAAAATACCTAAAGAAAAAAGATTACAAAATAAGAAGGCATGGCAAAGATTTTTAATAATGTTATTTGGTCCAATGAATAACTTTATATTAGCTGTGTTACTTATATTTTTAATGGCTCTTATTTGGGGTGGAGCTACAATGGATCCAGTTATTTATGAAGTGGAAAAGAATTCTGCTTGTGAGAAAGCTGGATTAAAATCAAATGATAAAGTTATATCTATTAATAATCAGAGAATAGATACAAGTGATGATATTTCTTTATATTTAGCAGTTGCTTCTCCTAAAAAGACTAGTAAGATTGTAGTAGAAAGAGATAATAAGAAAGTAACTATTAAAGTTAAACCAAAAAAAGTAAAAGAAGATGGAAAAGAAACTTATAGATATGGTTTAAGTATAAAGAATAAGAAAACTAAAGGATTTGTTAATGCGATAGTTTATACATTTAGAAAAACTGTATCTATATTTAAACAAATGTATATTACATTAGTTTATCTTTTCACAGGAAGAATTAGTTTAAGCCAATTATCAGGACCTGTTGGAATATATTCAGTAGTTGGTCAACAAAGAAGTGCTGGACTTGCTAGTTTAATTTATTTAACTGCGTTTTTAAGTATTAATGTTGGGGTAATTAATTTACTTCCTATACCAGCGTTTGATGGAGGACATATTTTATTTATAATTATAGAAAAGATTAAAGGATCTCCAGTAAAACCAGAACTTGAAAATAAGATACATAGTATATTCTTAATATTATTATTAATTTTAATGGTAATAATAACATTTAATGATATTATGAGATTATTTTAAGAAAGTATTATTACTTTCTTTTTTTTGATATAATAGATTTATATGGAGGTGATACTTTGATAGTAGGTGTTTTAGTAGAATTATCCGCAAAAGCTGTTGATAAAGTTTTTGAGTATAACGTACCTTGTGAATTAGAAGAAAAGATAAAAGTAGGAATCAGAGTATCAGTTCCTTTTGGTAGAATGACTTTAGAAGGATTTGTACTAGAGATAAAGGATTCGAAGACTACTTCTAAAGATTTAAAAGATATTATTGATGTAATAGATAGTGATATTGTTTTAAATAAAGAATTATTAGAATTAGGTAAAGTAATGAGAGATAAGACCTTATCTACTTTAATAAGCTGTTATCAAGTGATGTTACCTAAAGCATTAAAAGCAGGAAGCACGGGTAATATTAAATATGATACTTATTATAAGTTAAATGATAAATATGATGATATTAAGTTTAATGATAAACAAGAAAGAATAATTGAATTAGTTAAGAATGGTCCTATTCTTAGAAAAGAATTAGTTGATATTTCTCTTAGTAGTTTGAATACATTAGTAAAGAAAGGTATTCTTGTAGAGGAGAAAAAGGAACATTATCGCGTTGATTATTTTGATGAAAAATTAGTTAAACCAAAATTAACTTTAGAACAACAAAAAGTAGTTGATGAAGTTATTTCTAGTAACAACACTTATTTATTACATGGTGTTACTGGAAGTGGTAAAACTGAAGTATATATGGAAATTATTGAACATTTTTTATCCTTAGGTAAAACTAGTATTGTATTGGTTCCTGAGATTAGTTTAACTCCACAAATGATAGACAGATTTGAAAAAAGATTTGGTAAGAAAATAGCAGCAATTCATTCAGGACTTAGTGATGGTGAAAAGTATGATGAATACAGAAGAATTGCTAGGGGAGAAGCAAGTATTGTAATTGGGGCAAGAAGTGCTGTGTTTGCACCTCTTGAAAATATAGGAATAATTATTATTGATGAGGAACATAGTGATTCTTATAAACAAAGTGATCCTAGTCCTAGATATCATGCTAGAGATATTGCTATTCTTCGTAGTAAATATCATAATTGTAGTGTTTTATTAGGAAGTGCTACTCCATCTCTTGAATCTATGGCTAGAGCAGAAAAAGGTGTTTATAAATTACTTAGTTTACCTCATAGAGTAAATGGTAAAGAATTACCTAAAGTAAATATAATTGATATGAATAAAGAAATTAGAAAAGTTAAAGGACATTTTTCTAATGAGTTAATTAATGAAATAAAAACTCGTTTAGATAGACAGGAACAGGTAATTCTTTTATTAAATCGTCGAGGATATTCATCTTTTGTAACTTGTAAAAATTGTGGATATACATTTAAATGTCCTAATTGTGATATTACATTAACTTATCATAAGAGTAGCAACACTCTTAGATGTCATTATTGTGGACATGGTGAAAAAGTATTTGATACATGTCCTAGTTGCAAAGAAAAATCATTAAATAATTTAGGTGTTGGAACTCAGAAAATAGAAGAGGAATTAAATAAATTATTCCCTGATAGTCGAGTACTAAGAATGGATTTTGATACTACTAGTAAAAAAGGTATGCATGAGAAAATGATTGAGTCATTTAGAAATCATGAATATGATATTTTACTTGGTACACAAATGGTTGCGAAGGGACTTGATTTTTCTAATGTAACACTAGTTGGTGTGATTAATGCAGATACATCTTTAAATATTCCGGATTTTAGAAGTAGTGAAAATACTTTCTCATTACTTAGTCAAGTAGCTGGTAGAAGTGGTAGAAGTAATAAAGAAGGTACTGTTGTTATTCAAACATTTAATCCAGAACACTATGCAATAAATCTATGCAAGGATCATGATTATATATCTTTCTATAAACAAGAAATGATGATTAGAAGAAGTTTAAAATATCCACCATATTATTATATTTGTAATATAAGAATAAGTGGAAAAGATTCTAATTATATATTAGGAGAAGCTTTAAAAATAAAAAATAGTTTAGAAAGAAATTTAAAATCAACTATAATACTTGGACCTAGTACATCTAGTCTATTTAAAATGAATAATATTTATAGATATAATGTAATTTTAAAATATAAGAAAGAAGATAATTTATATCCAATACTTTCTAAAGTTTTAGAACACTATCTTTCTAATAATAGGATAAAGGTAGATATAGATTTTAATCCTAGTCAAATGATTTAAAATATGATATTCTTATATATAGAATAGAGGTATATGCTATGGACGAAGAAAAAGACGAATTAGAAGTTAATAAAAAGAATAGAGAAGATTTTGAAAATTTAATGCAAGAATCTTCATCAAAAAGGGATGCTTATTGGGATAGTAATAATCCTGCTGTTAGAATAGTTCTATTAATTATTGGTACTATTATAATTGTAGGTTCAGCATATTTTATATTTAAATTTATAAATCGTTAGTTTATTCGTTATTCATAGGAGGTGATAAAGTGTTAGATGAATATTTCATTAGAACCAGTGTTATAAGAATGGTAAAAGAACTAAAAAGTAATGAAAGATATTTTAAAAAGAAGAATGATTTTTCTACTGATTCTTTTATTTTAATAGGCAACGAAGTAGCACTTTATATTTTCTATGATGCATTATATAAGTATAAAATTATAATTGATGATGAGTTTTTATTTGATGACTATTTAGATCAAGTAGAAAAACTTTATCGTAAATTAGATAGTTTTGAAAGTATTAAATATGGAATTAATAAATTAATTTGTAGTACTTTGATTACTAAATTAGGTATTAAAGATATTAGTAATCAAGAAGAAAAAGAAAAAGTTGTTAAGCATGTATATGATAAATACATTAGAAATGGATATTTTATTCATGGATTTAATTCTATATATGTGGAAGATATAAATAAAGATGGATTTGCTCCTGAAATTTATGAAAATTATTATGATAGATTTAATAAAGTAAATGATATTTTTAGTAAATATAATTGCTCTAATATAATTAATAAAGATTTTAATTCGAAAGATATTTATTTTACTGATGATGTAGTATTGGGATGTTATTATTCTAATTATGCGCCACTTTTCTATTATAAATTTTTATTCAATGAAGAATGCTTTGGAAATAGAATTAGAAAAGATAATTGTTTGATAAGTGATATAGATGTACTTAATAGACACTTGAAAAGGTTTATGAATAATAATAATTTTAGTGAATCTGATAAGAAATATATATTAGATTTAGTTTATGATGAATATAAGTTGATACATAGAAGTAATAATAAGATTAGTTTGTTACTTGTAAGAAGAGATAAAGTATTTAGTAAAGATGCTAAAGAGATAGATTTCTTAAATGATAAGAATGATTTATATGAAGTTATTGATAGAATGTTAAGTCCTAAATATAATAATTTAGAGTATGATGAGTTTATATCTAAAGATGAATTTAATATATTAGAATTAGATTGTTATTATGATATAGAAGAAGAGAAGAAGAAAATACAAAAAGAAGAAGAAATGCTAATTAAGAAACAAAAGGAAGTTAATGATGATTTTTCTAATAGATATGGTAATGTTTCATTATTCTTATTATTGGGAGCATTATTTATTAGTTTAGGGGTTATTATAATGATTATTAATATTTTGAGAGGATGATTAGATGAAAGTTATTTTCATGGGTACACCGGATTTTTCTGTTCCTGTGCTTCAAAGTTTGATTGATAATTATGAGGTTGTTTTAGTAGTTAGTCAACCTGATAAAAGGGTTGGAAGACATCAAGAGTTAAGATATACTCCTGTTAAAGAGTTGGCTTTAAAATATAATATTCCAGTATTTCAACCAGAAAAAATAAGAGTAGAATATGATGATATTCTTGCTTTAGAACCTGATATTATTATTACTTGTGCATATGGACAAATTATTCCTAAAGAAATACTTGATTGTCCTAAATATGGATGTATTAATGTACATGCCTCACTTCTTCCTAAATATAGGGGAGGGGCACCAATACATTGGTCTATTATTAATGGTGATAAGAAGACAGGTATTACTATAATGTATATGGATGTTGGTATGGATACTGGTGATATTATTTCACAAGAAGAAGTTGAAATATTAGATAGTGATAATTTAGAAAGCGTTCACGATAAATTAAGTGCATTAGGTGCTAAATTATTGCTTAGTACTTTACCTAGTATAATAGATGGTACTAATGATAGATTAAAACAAAATGAAGAAGAAGTTACTTTTGCTTATAATATTAAGCGTGAAGAAGAACATATAGATTTTAATAAGACTAGTAGAGAAATATTTAATTTAATAAGGGGATTATCTCCTGTACCTAGTAGTAATGCTATTCTTTTTGGAGAAGAAATGAAAATTCTTGAAAGCAAAATAGGAAATGGTAATTATAATGGTAAATGTGGTGAAATAGTAGATATTTCAAAAGAAGGTATTGTTGTTAAGACTAGTGATGGATGTGTTGTTCTTACAAAAATAAAACCATTTGGTAAGAAATTAATGGATGCTAATAGTTATGTTAATGGTATTGGTAAAGATAAATTAATTGGTGAGGTGTTTGAATGAAAAATGCAATTGAATTTATAAAAGAATTAAGAAAAAAACCATATGGTAAACCTGTTATGTTTTTTGGATTTTATTTAATATTCTTTATAGTAATAGGATTAATACTTTTATTTGGAGATTCAGCATCAAAAGCTAATGATATGACTAAGATATCTTCTTATAAATCTTACTTTAATGGTAAATATAATTTTACTTATAAAGTTTTATTAGATGGAGAGAACTATGTATATAGTGTTAATAAGAAATATAATGAATATAGTTTTATTTATGATAATAAAGAGTATACTACAATAAATAATAAGACTTATGTTGATGAAAATGAGATAGAAAATCCTATTAAATTTAATATTTTATTTAATGAAGATAAATTATTAAAGATATTAGATGATTCATATAGGGAATCTAAAACTACATATGATAGTGGTGATGAAGTTTATAATTTATTAATATCTAGTAATACATTAAATAAAATATTAGATGATAAAGATACTGATTTTGAAGAAATACCTAATAAGATTAAAATGACTATAAGTAGTAAGAAAGTAAAAGAAATTAATTATAATTTAGATAGTTATTGTAAGTTAAATAATTTATGTAAAAAAGGCTTAAATATAATTATTGATTATAGTGAATGATTAATAGCTAATACTTGTCGGTATTAGCTTTTTTTTGTATAATTATATTGGATGTGATCATATGAAAAATATATATGGATTAACTATAGAAGATATAGAAGAATATTTTTTAAGCATAGGTTCTAAGAAATTTCATGCTAAACAATTATTTTCATGGTTATATGAAAAAAGAATAGAGTCATACGATGAAGTTACTGATATTAAAAAAGAAGTAATTGAAAAGTTAAAGAATGATTATTCTATAGATAGATTAAAAATAGTAGATGTACAAGATGATGTAGATGTTTCTAAGTATTTATTTGAGCTTAGTGATAATGAACATATAGAAGCTGTTTTAATGAGACATGATTATGGAAATAGTATATGTATATCCTCACAAGTTGGGTGCAACATGGGGTGTAAGTTCTGTGAATCTGGTAGACGAAAAAAGGTAAGAAACCTTGAAACATATGAAATGGTTTTACAAATACTTATGATAGAGAAATTACTTGGTGAAAGAATTAGTCATGTTGTAGTTATGGGTATAGGTGAACCATTTGATAATTATGATAATTTAATTAAGTTCTTTAGAATAATTAATGATCCTAAAGGATTAGCTATTGGTGCTAGACATATTACTGTATCTACTTGTGGACTTGTTCCTAAGATATTAGAGTTTGCTGATTTTCCATTACAAATAAATTTAGCAATAAGTTTACATGCTCCTAATAATAGTTTAAGAGATCAGATTATGCCTATCAATAAAGCATATCCATTAGAGGTATTAATTCCAGCTATAAAGGAATATTTATCTAAGACTAATAGAAGAGTTACTTTTGAGTATATAATGCTTAAAGATATTAATGATAGTGAAGAATGTGCTAAAGAACTTTGTGATTTAGTAAGAGGTATTAATTGTTATATTAATTTAATTCCTTATAATGAAACAAATAATTTAGGTTTTCTTCGCTCAAATACTATTCAAATAGAAAGATTTTATGATATACTTAAAAAGAATAATATAGGTGTAACAATAAGACGTGAGTTTGGTACTAAGATTAGTGCTGCTTGTGGACAACTTAGAAGTAAGAAGGAGGAGTTATGAAATCGTTTTATTTAACAGATCCTGGAATGGTAAGAGATCATAATGAAGATAGTGTTATTATTGTTAAAAATGATGAAGGAAGTTACCTAATGGCAATAGCTGATGGAATGGGAGGACATTCTGCTGGTGAAGTTGCTTCATCTATTGCGATTAGTTATTTAGGAAAACACTTTAAAGAATCATTTAGAAATATGGGGAAGGTAGATGCAGTTAATTGGATAAGAGATTCAGTTGATGAAATAAATCTATTAATATTCCAACATGAGAAAACTCATCCTGAAAGTAAAGGTATGGGGACAACTCTTGTAATGTCAGTTATTACTAAAGATTATTTATTATTTGGTAATGTAGGAGATTCTAGTGGTTTTGTTATGAAGGATAAAAAACTTCATAAAGTTACATATGATCATACTTTGGTTAATTTACTTGTAAGTGCTGGAGAACTTACTAAGGAAGAAGCTAGTGTACATCCTAAGAAAAATGTATTAATGAAGGCATTGGGAGCTACATTAGAAGTAGATGTTGATATATTTGATTGTGATATGGATGTTAGAGAAGTATTACTTTCAAGTGATGGATTAACTGGTATGTTAGATCGAGAATCAATAGAAAAAGTTCTATTAGGTGAAGGATCTTGTGAAGATAAAGTTAATAAGCTTATTCAAAAAGCTAATAACAGGGGTGGAACAGACAATATTTCGGTTGCTTATTTAGTTCGTGAAGAAGGTGAAGATAAGTGATAACAAAAGGTCAAAAGATAAATGATCGTTACGAAATAATTAAATCGATTGGCGAAGGTGGTATGGCAAATGTTTATTTAGGACATGATAATATCCTAGATAGAAATGTTGCTATTAAGATATTAAGAGGGGATCTTGCAAATGATGAGAAGTTTGTAAGAAGATTTCAAAGAGAGGCACTTTCTGCTTCTTCATTAGCACATCCTAATATTGTTGAGATGTATGATGTAGGAGAAGATGATGGTACATATTACATTGTAATGGAATATGTAGAAGGTAAGACTTTAAAACAATTGTTAAAGAAACGAGGAACTCTTACTTTAAGTGAAGCTATTGATATAATGAGTCAGTTAACTGATGGTATGGCTCATGCCCATGATTCTTATATAATACATAGAGATTTAAAACCTCAGAATATTATGATTAAAGATGATGGCCAAATTAAGATTACTGACTTTGGTATTGCAATGGCTTTGAATTCTACTCAATTAACACAAACTAATAGTGTTATGGGCAGTGTACATTATTTACCTCCTGAACAAGCTAGTGGTAAAGGATGTACTATAAAGAGTGATATTTATTCTATGGGTATTATTTTCTATGAATTACTTTCTGGAAGTTTACCATTTAGAGGAGATAATGCAGTAGAAATAGCTCTTAAACATATGAGAGAACCTCTACCAAGTTTAAGAGAAGATAATCCATCTATTCCTCAAAGTATTGAAAATATTATTAAAAAAGCAACAGCTAAGAATCCTAAAAACAGATATGATAGTGCAAGAAGTATGCATGAAGATTTATTAACAGCTTTAAATGATGAAAGAATGGATGAAGCTCCATATGAATATAAATATCCTGAAAGTGATGGAGAGAGTAAGAAGACTAAAAAGAGTGAAAAAGATGCTGATAAGGAAGAAGATATAAAACTTGAAAGTATTGGAGAAGATACTACTAGTAAAGATATATCTAAAGATTTAGAGGATATAGAAGATAAGAAGAGTAATAGATTAATAATTATTCTTGGAATTATTTTTGGTGTCATACTATTAGTAGTAGCTGGATTCTTACTTGCATGGTCTGGGGCATTACCTGGTATTCATCAAAATAAATCATCTATTACAATTCCTAAATGTGAAAATTTAAAAGTAAGTTCATGTGAAAAGAAACTTCAAAAGTTAGGATTTGTAGTAAAGAATAAGGTAGAATTAATCGCAGATGATGATATAGATATAAATAGAGTAGTTAAGACTGAACCGGCTAGTGGTAGAAGTGTTAAAAAAGGAAGTAAAGTTACTATTTATAAATCTAGTGGTCCTAAGACTTATGAATTAGAAGATTATAAAGATAAGAATGCAATTGAAATTAAAACATTATTAGAGACTAAATATGGTTTAAAAGTAACAATAGAGAAAAAAGATCCTGGTGATGATGATAAAGATAAGGATAAGAAAAAAGATGAAAATACAATTATTGGGCAATCATTAGAAGCAGGAAGTAAAGTTAAAAAAGGTGATCAATTAATTCTTTATACTCCAGATATATATGATAAATTCCCAGATATGGCTGGTGAAGGATGGAGTTTAAGTGATGTTGAAAGTTTCTGTAGTGAATATGGATTAGTTTTAGAGAAGAGTGAACAAGAAACTACAGGATATACAGAGGGAAGAGTTATTTCTCAATCTAGAACTGCAGGTACTAAGATAGTTAGAGGAACTACATTAAGAGTAACAATAGCTAAAAAACCAGTAGTAAAACCACAAACTAAACCAGAAGAAACTAAACCTGAGACACAACCAGAAACTAAACCTGAAACACAAACAGAAACTAATCAAGAAGAGAATAAAGAGGAAGAAAAGACAGAATAAAGGAGATTTATGAAAGGACAAATTATAAAAATTAGTAGTGATTTACATTTTATAAGTTGTGAAGATAAAGTTTATCCTTGTAAATGTCGTGGTATATTTAGAAAAGAACATATTACTCCAGTGGTTGGGGATTATGTTCTTTTCAGTAAAGAAAAAAGTTTGATAGAAGAGGTGCTTCCTCGTAAAAATGTATTTGAAAGGCCAAAAGTAAGTAATATAGACCAAGCTTTTTTAATTACTAGTTTGAAATTGCCTGACTTTTCAACAAATCTTTTAGATAAATTTATTTCACTTATGGAAATGAATCATGTGAAACCAATTATTTGTATTACTAAAGAAGATTTAGTAGATGATAATGAATTGAATAAAATAAAAGAAATATTAAAGTATTATGAAAGTATTGGATACACTGTAATTTCTAATACAGAAATAGATAAAATAAAAGGATTATTAAGTAATAAAACAAGTGTATTTACAGGACAAACAGGTGCCGGTAAAAGTACATTACTTAATAAATTGAATCCTAATTGGAATTTAGAAACAGGAGAAGTATCATTGGCTTTAGGAAGAGGTAAACATACTACTAGAGTAGTTGAATTATTCGAGATAGCTAATGGAAAAGTAATGGATACTCCAGGTTTTTCTTCATTGGAATTTAAACAATTTACTAAAGAAGATATAAAAAATTCATTTATAGAATTTAGTAAATATCCTTGTCCTTTTAAAGATTGTAATCATACAAATGAAAAAGAATGTGTTGTAAAGAAAGAAGTTCTTGCGAATAATATATTAGAGAGTAGATATTTAAATTATTTAAATTTTATAGGAGTTGATAGTAATGAAAAAAATTAGTGCTTCATTTTTAAGTAGTAAGAATATTCCCGTGGATTTAACTAAATTAAATGATACAGATGTTGATTTTATTCATGTTGATATAATGGATGGTAAATTTGTAAAAAATAAGACTATGCCATTTAGTGAAATGAAAAATATATATAAATATACGTCTAAGAGATTAGAGGTTCATTTAATGGTAAAAAATCCTTCTAAATATATTCCACAATATGCTGAACTTAATACAGAGTGTATTATGTTTCATATAGAGAGTAGTGAAGATATCATTAAGAACTTAGAACTTATTAAGAGCTTTGCTATTAAATGTGGATTAGCAATTAATCCTGATACTAAAGTAAATGAACTTATACCATATTTGCCTTATTTAAATCAAATACTTGTGATGAGTGTTTATCCTGGAGAGGGCGGACAAGAGTTTATCAAAGAAAGTGAAAATAGAATAAAAGAAATAAGGGAATTAATTAATTCATATAACTTAGATATATTGATTGATGTAGATGGAGGTATCTGTGATACTGTTTTAGATAAAGTAGAAGATGCAGATATTTTAACTGCAGGAAGTTATATTATAAGTGGCGATAATTATCAAGAAAAAATAACTAGTCTAAGATAATTTGTTATGTTATAATATTCTTGAAAATAGGAGTTGATAGTGTGAATAATGAAAATAATAATATAAATAATAATACAGTTACACCTGTACCTAGTACTGTACCTGTAACTAATATTAATCAAGCATCAGAACCTGTAATGGTTCCAAGCACAGAAACAGTTGTGCCTTCTGAACCACAAATTGTTCAACAAAATGTAGCACCTGCTGTTGAGATACTTCAACCAACACAACCAGTTATAACTCCACAACCGGTTCAAACACAAACACCTGTTGTTGAAGTTCCAAATATGCAAATGCCTACTGAACCAGTAACTACTCCTGTAGTAGTTCAACCACAAGAACAAACGGATCCTAATGCAATGGTAAATGAAAATTTGAAGAAGGTTGAAATTAAAGATTATACACCACCAAGCAAATTAAAGGTTGCGGGATTATTAATATTCTTTGGATTATTAATTGCGTTTATTATATTCTTACCACAAATTTCTAGTATGGTTAGAGTATATATGAGTGGTCAAGGACAACAAACTCCAGTTACTGAAGTTATTACTACAGGTAGATTAATATGCAGTATGAGTACAAATACTAAAGACTTAGATAAAGAGTATGAATTTACTTTTAGATTTACTGATAATAAGTTAAAAAGTACTAAATATATATCTAATACAAGAGGAGATTCTACAACGGAAAATAGTTTAGATATATTAGCAGAAAAATGTAATAGTCTTAAAGAAAACACTGCTGAATTAGAAGGTGTTTCTATAAAATGTAATTATACAGATGGAAGACTTACTGAAACTCAGAGTTTTGAGTTAGAAACAGTTGATCCAGAAGAATTAAATGCTGCATTTACTGAAGCTGGTGGTATATTACCATCATATAAATTAGACCAAGATATTGATGAAATTGAAAAGAATATGAAGGCTTCTAGTTATAGTTGTGAAAGACAAAATTAGATATTGAAAACTCCTTGTTTAAATGATAAAATATTTAATACAAGGAGTTTTTATTATGAAAAGATTTGATTTAATTTTAAATTCAATTTTAGTAATAATAATAGTAGGATTAGTACTAATAGTACCAGAAAGTCATAATACAAAAACTACAAATTCAATACTTTCTAAGAGTTTAACTACTAGTCTTATAAATGCTACTGAAAAAGAAATAGTATTAGATGATTCTAGTATGGATGAAGTTGTTTCTAATTTCACATCTACAGTTAGTAGTAATATTGCAGATGCTAAATTAATTACTGATGTATTAGAAACAATATATGGTACTATGTCAGGATATGGACTTGATTGTAAGGGATGTTCTGGAGTAGTTGGTGCTAGATATGATGCTAAGGGTAATAATTTGAGATATTATGATCCAATATATGGTGAATGTAGAATAGTTGCAGGAGATAGAAAATATCCATATGGAACTATTGTAAGAGTAAAGAATAGTAAAATAGGTACATTCAATGCTATAGTATTAGATCGTGGTGGAGATATAGGAATAGGAAGAAGATATTTATTTGATTTATTATTCTGGACTGAAAAAGAATCATATGATTTTGGTTTATCTAGAAATACGACATTTGAAATATTAAGATATGGTTATTAAAATACGTAAAATTACGTATTTTTTTTTGAAATAAATGTTTCTTTTTGATATGATAATATGGAGGTGTTTAAGATGAATGAGATGATTATAAAAGAGATTGCAACAAATCTTAATATTACAGAAAAACAAGTTAATACAGTATTAACTTTACTACAAGAGGATAACACTATTCCTTTTATTGCAAGATATAGAAAAGAAGCAACAGGAGCATTAGATGAAGAAACAATAAGAAGTATTAATGAAGTATATCTTTATCAAGTAAATCTATTAAAAAGAAAAGAAGATGTTATTAGATTAATAGATGAAAAAGGTATGTTAACTGATGAGATTAAGAATAATATAATGAATTGTTCTAAACTAGTAGAAGTAGAAGATATATATAGACCATATAAAGAAAAGAAAAAGAGTAAAGCAACAGAGGCTATTGCTTTAGGATTAGAACCACTTGCAAAAATGATTTTATCTTTTCCAATGACTGGAGATATAGATAGTTTATGTAGTAAGTTTATAAACGATAAAGTAAAAAATACTGATGAAGCAGTAACAGGAGCTTGTTATATTATAGCTGAATGGGTTAGTGATAATGCAAGTTACAGAAAATGGATTAGAAGTTATTTTTTTAAGAATGGGACTGTTGTTTCTAAAATAAAGAAAAATGCAGAAGATGAAAATAAAACATATGAAATGTATTATGATTATAGTGAGACAGTTAAGTATATTAAACCTCATAGAATATTAGCTTTAAATAGAGGTGAAAATGAAAAAGTATTAACAGTATCAATAGATGTTGAAAAGAATGAAGTAATTAGTTACTTACAAAATAAAATGATTAAAAATGATAAGAGTTTTGTTACTAAGTATGTTAAAGATGCAATAGAAGATTCTTATAAAAGATTAATTGAACCATCTATAGAAAGAGAAATTAGAAGTGAATTAACTGAAAAAGGTGAAGATGCTGCTATTGAGAATTTTGGGAAGAACTTAGAAGCATTACTTTTAACTCCTCCAATGAAGGAAAAAGTAGTACTTGCATTTGATCCTGGATATGTTAATGGATGTAAGTTAGCAGTTATTGATAAGACTGGAAAATACTTGGATAGTACTGTGGTTAAACCTTTCTTAAAAGGACAAGAGGAAAAGAATATTAAAATTTCTAAAGAAGTAGTATCTCAGTTAATAAAGAAATATAATGTAGATATTATAGCTATAGGTAATGGTACGGCATCACGTGAATCAGAAAAATTATGTAGTGAAATGATACATGAATATAATTTAAATTGTAAGTATGTTATTGTAAGTGAAGCAGGGGCTTCAATTTATTCGGCATCAAAACAAGCAATTGAAGAATTCCCAGATTTAGCTGTTGAAAAAAGAAGTGCAGTATCAATTGGTAGAAGGTTACAAGATCCACTTGCGGAACTTGTTAAAATACCACCTGAAGGTATTGGAGTAGGACTTTATCAACATGATGTTTCTGAATCTAAATTATCTAGTTCATTAGACTTTGTAGTAGAAAAATGTGTTAATAATGTAGGAGTAAATATAAATACTGCATCACCATCACTATTATCATATGTATCAGGTATTACTAAGAGTGTTATTAAAAAGATAATTGATTATAGAGATAGTGTTGGTAAAATTATGTCTCGTGAAGAAATAAAGAAGAAAAAATTACTTTCTGATAAAGCTTATGAACAAGCAATAGGATTTCTTCGTATTACTGAAGGGGATAATATATTAGATTCTACTGGAATACATCCTGAAAGTTATGAAATAGCTAAGAATTTATTAAATAAATTAAATAGTACTATTAAGGATATTGGTACTAAAGAATTAATAGATAAGTTAGATAAAATTAATATAGAAGAAACATCAAAAGAATTAAATACAGATATTTATACTTTAGAAGACGTTATTAAATCATTAAAAAAACCTAATTTAGATCCAAGAGATGAGTATCCACAACCAATACTTAAAAGTGATATTTTAGATATTAAAGATTTAAGTGTTGGGATGAAGTTACAAGGAACAGTAAGAAATGTAGTTGATTTTGGATTATTTATAGATATTGGATTACATGATGATGGTCTTGCACATATCTCTAAACTTTCTAATCAATATATTAAACATCCTAGTGATTTATTTAGTGTAGGAGATATAGTAGATTGCTATGTAGATGACATAAATTTACAAAAAAATAAGGTAAGTTTAAGCTTATTACCAAGAGATTAATAAAAAAGTATAGTAATATACTTTTTTTTAGTGGTATAATAAATAATAGGGAGAGTCTATGAAAAAAATAAAGAAACATAAATGGAAATATAGAATCAATCTTAGAAAAAAAATCTTAGTATTAGTTATACTAGGAGTTTCTTTGTTTGTCGGATTAGGCTATGCTATATTAGAATCTAATTTAGAGATATTTGGGACTTTAGAAGTAAGTAAATATGATAGAACACTTTATACTGCATTAAAGAAAGAAGTAAGTAAAGGATATGCTTTAAAATATACAGGGGCTCATCAAGATTCAATGGATCCATCTAAATCAACAGAAGACATATATCATTTTTATGGATCTACTGCTGCTAAAGGAACAGAAATATTAAATAAAAATAATGTATTATTTGCAGATAAATGTTGGCAAATGATAAGAACTACTGATACAGGTGGAGTAAAACTACTTTATAATGGAGAACCTGAAACATCTACAGTTAATGGTGAAACTCAGTATAATTGTGGAGATACTAGAACTCTTCATCATATTGGTGGAATTTTAAAAGAATTAAATCTAAGTGGAACATATAAATATGCTAAAAACTATACAGCAACAACAAGTGGTGCTAAAACAACATTTACACTTGTGGATGATCCTAATGATCCAAATGATTGTAAAACTATAACAGTAAATGAATCTAATGCACAATCTGTTATAGAAGATATAATAGAAAATTATCCATATACATGTAGAAATACTAGTGGTACGTGTGCATATGACAGGTATGATAGTGGTGATTTTTATAGGATCGATAGTTATGCTTCGTCTACTTATGCTAAGGGTTATAAGTCAACTCTTAGGGATTTGATAGGCGGTGACAAGTTTTATAATTCAACTAATCCTATGTTATTAGTAGGATACATGCATGGTGATGAATATGTAAAAGATACCTTTAGAGTAATGGAGAATGAGGATTTTTCACCATCAGAAGATAGCGTATTAGAATTAGTCTCTCCATTGAGTACAAATTATTATTATGCAGACTCATATGATTATGGAGAAACAACTCCTGGTACGTATACTTTGATAAATCCTACGAAACTAAAAAGTTTATCAGAACACGAAAAATTAAAAGGAAAATATGTGATAGTTGGTGCCACATCAGGATCTAGTATTATGTATGTGGGTGGTTCAATTTATTGGGCTGGATTTGGTAGTGGTGCATATGTTAAGAAATTATCTGGCGGGGATAGTGATGTTAGTATATCTTTAAGTGATGATATCATAGATAATGGGGATGGAACTTATTCATTAAGCAACCAAGTAACTACTGTTGAGTTAAAAACATGGTATGATAACTCAAGCCAATATTTAGGAAAATATACATGTGGTAATTCGGCAACAACATGCGTTTTGCCTAGACGTATAACACAAACAGCGTCCAATTATTATAAATATATTGATGAATCTCAAGAAATAACATTAGCAAAAGCGCGAAATGGATTAGAACTTATTGATTATATTACTATTAGTTTAGGTGATTTTTTCCGCGGATATAATACCACTTATAATGATTATGTTTATACATGTGGTAATAATGATACTACATGTACTAAATCAAATTTAAGGTATATTTTATCAAAGGATTCATCAGGATATAAGTATGCTAAAAATTATAATTTTGGTGCAAGTGTTATTTATGAGGATGGTAAATACAAGTTGCAAAATGTGGAGGGGTTAGAAGCAATTGAAAATATGAATACGTTATCAACACATCATTATACATGCATTGATTCGGGCGAAAGTGAATGTGCATTTGTTGCATATGTATATCTATTTTCCACAGGCTTAAGCACTATGAATTATATAAAAATTGACGACCCAAATGTAACGGATATAAATACTGCTATAGATAATATGCTTGCAAAAAATACAAAAAATTCGAATGCAAAGAAAAAAATTGATGAATGGTATGAGAGAAATTTAAAAGATACGGTATATGAAGCAAAAATTGATGATACAATATACTGTAATGATAGAAGTTTTGCTAAAACTGGAGAATATACATTTGAAAAAAGTGGGTGGAATCCAAATGGTGGAAAAATTGACACCATATTATATTTCAATGAGGGTAGTGTATCAAAAAATTTAAGTTGTAAAAATATTACGGATCGATTTAGTGTCTCGAATAACGAAGCAAAATTGACGTATAAAATAGGATTGTTAACTGCACCGGAAGCAAATTTGTTAAATCAGGCAAGTGCGAGAGTTACAGCATCTCAGTATGGATATATACTTCTATCACCATCTTCTATGGATCACACTGGTTCTTATATTAGTGAAGTTAAAGGAGATGGTAGTTTTTCTACTTCTAATGTTAAAACTAACACTTTTTCTGATTATCGCCCTGTAATTTCTTTGATAGCGGGTACTGAGTATACTAAGGGAGATGGAAGTATGACTAATCCTTATATAGTAAGAATGGATTAAAAAAGAGAATAATAATTCTCTTTTTTTAATACAATAAAGTTATTCGTCTACCATTGGTTTTAATAAATCCATCATCTCTTAGATATGATATTTCTCTTGTCATGGCACTTCTATCTACAGATAAGTAATTAGCTAGTTCTGTAAATGACATAGGTATAGTGAATGCTTTTGTTCCTTTTTCGCTTGCTTGTTGTTTGAAATATTCTAGGAGTTTGTCTCTTGTCGTCTTTTTAGTAAGTATTTCAATTCTATTATTCTTTTCACTTACTTGATCACTAAGCATTTTTATTAAGTTTTTGATGAATATAATATATGAATCTGTTTTGCTTATTTCATCATTAGTGATACTGTCATATTCAATATATGTAATTTGAGTTACTTCTTTAGTGATGCAACTAACTTCTTCGTTTTTTATTGGAAATGTTAAACTACCAAATGTACCTCCGGTGTTTATTGTCTCTATTATTGATTTATTGCCATCGTAGTCTGTTGATTCGAATTGAATACTGCCGAGGTCAACTATCGCAATAAAATCATCTTGGTTTACATTAGACAATATGTTTACATTTTTAGGATATGTTACAGTTGTAGCTCTTAGGAAACGTTTGATTTTCTTTATATTTTGTTCATTTATATTTTCAAATAAATTAGTCATGTTTACACCTCTTATAAATTATTTTATCAAATTATGTAAAATGTTGCAAATGCAACATTTATTATTATATAAAAAATTATATAATTAAAATGTCGAAAATAGAGAAAAGGTCAAAGGGAGGAAATTATGAAAATCATTAAGAGAGATGGACATATGGTCGATTATTGTCCAGAAAAGATTGAACAAGCAATTACTAAGGCAAACAGGGATGTTTGTGAAGAAGAGCAAGCATCACCAATACAAATCAAAAATATAATTAAGTATATTGAGTCTCTTGGTAAGAAAAGAATGTTGGTCGAAGACATTCAAGATATCATAGAGATGAAGCTTATGAGTATTGGTAAGTATGAATTAGCTAAGAAGTATATTACTTATCGTTATACTAGAGAGATGGTAAGAAAGGCTAATACAACTGACCAATCAATTAAGGAATTAATAGACGGTGAAAATGAGTATTGGAATACAGAAAATTCTAATAAGAATGCACAAGTCGTTACTACACAAAGAGATTATTTAGCAGGTATTACTAGTACAGATATTACTAGACGTTTCTTATTACCTGAGGATATAGTAAAAGCACATGATGAAGGTATAATTCATTTCCATGATGCTGATTATTTTGCACAAAATGCATTACATAACTGTGATTTAATTAACTTAGATGATATGTTACAAAATGGAACTAATATGAATGGAGTTATGATTGAGAAACCTCATAGATTCTTAACAGCTATGACTATTGCTACTCAATTAATTACGGCAGTTACATCTAGTCAATATGGTGGAGCTACTATTACACTTACACATCTTGCTCCTTTTGTTAGATCTAGTAAAGAGAGATTAGAAAAGAAATATAAGGCTAGAAAGCTTACTAAAGAACAAATTGAACAATTTGTTGATGAAGATTTAAGAAAAGAAATTAATGATGGAGTTCAAACATTCCAATATCAAATAAATTCGATGACTAATACTAATGGACAAGCACCTTTTTTAAGCGTTTGTATGTATTTGGGAGAAACAGAAGAGTATAAAGATGAATTAGCTATGATTATAGAGGAATTCTTAAAACAAAGAATTCAAGGTATTAAAAATGAGCAAGGAGCTTATATTACTCCGGCATTTCCTAAACTTTTATACGTTCTTGAAGAAGATAATATTAAGCCTAAATCTAAATATTATTATTTAACTAAATTAGCAGCTAAATGTACTGCTAAGAGAATGGTACCAGATTATATATCTGAAAAAGTAATGTTAGAATTAAAGAAAAATGAGTATGGAGAAGGGGACTGTTATCCTTGTATGGGGTGTCGTTCATTCCTTACTCCTGATAGAAGTATTTCTTTAGGTAATATTGCTAAGGCTAAGAATTATGTTCCTGGTAAAGGAAAATATTATGGTAGATTTAATCAAGGTGTTGTTACATTAAATCTTGTTGATGTTGCTTTATCTAGTGATAAAGATATGGATAATTTTTGGCATATTATGGATGAAAGATTAGAGTTATGTCATAGAGCATTACAAATTCGTCATAAACGTTTATCTAAGGTTACAAGTGATGTTGCACCTATATTATGGCAATATGGAGCTTTAGCTCGTCTTGATAAGGGTGAATCAATTCACGATTTATTACATCACGGATATTCTACAATATCTTTAGGATATGCAGGACTTTATGAATGTGTTAAATATATGACAGGTCATTCTCATACTGATAATGGTGAAGGTAAAGAATTTGGTCTTAAAGTTATGCAACATTTAAATGATGCATGTAAGAAATGGAAAGAAGAAGAGGATATTGATTACTCAGTATATGGTACTCCAATTGAATCTACTACTTATAAATTTGCTAAAGCTTTAAGAGAAAGATTTGGTGTAATTAAAGGTATTACTGATAGAGATTATATTACTAATTCATATCACGTGCCTGTATTTGAAGAAATAGATGCATTTACTAAGTTAAAATTAGAAAGTGAATTCCAAAGATTAAGTCCAGGTGGAGCTATTAGTTATATTGAAACTGCTAATTTGACTAATAATCTTGATTCAGTAATGGAAGTTATTAAGTTTATATATGATAATATTATGTATGCTGAACTTAATACTAAATCTGATTATTGTCAAAAATGTGGATTTGATGGAGAAATACTAATAGATGACAATCTAGAATGGTATTGCCCAAACTGTGGAAATAGGGATCATAATACTTTAAATGTTGCTAGACGTACATGTGGATATATTGGAGCTAACTTCTGGAATAAGGGAAGAACTCAAGAAATTAAGGAAAGAGTTATTCACTTAGATAATAAGGATTTGTAATATGAGATATAATAAGATAAGAAAAATGGACATTGCTAACGGAGAGGGTATAAGAGTATCCGTATTCTTTCAAGGATGTGAATTTCATTGTAAGAACTGTTTTAATCCTGATACATGGGATTTTGATGGTGGACAAGAGTTTACTGATAAAGAAATAGATGAAATCATTGAACTTTGTAAGGCTGACTATGTTAGTGGATTATCAATCTTAGGTGGTGAGCCAATGCATCCTAATAATATATCTGGTACTACAAAGTTAGCTAAGAAGTTTAAAGAGGTATATCCAAATAAAACTATATGGGCTTGGTCAGGATTTTTGTTTGATACTTATGTGAAGAATAAAGAGGTATGTAAATACTTAGATGTATTAGTAGATGGACAATTTGTTGATGAGTTAAGAAATCCTAGTTTAAAATGGAGAGGTTCATCTAATCAAAGAGTTATTGATGTACAAGAATCTTTAAAAAGAGAAGAAGTTGTTTTATATTCAAATGAGGAGGAAGTATGGGAAGAGGATTTGAAATCGCAAAAGGATTTGAAGACAAGTGTATTAATTTACCAGTAAGAAAAACTAAATTTGCTGCAGGATATGATATAGAAGCAGCTGAAGATATAGTTGTGCCTAGTTTTAAAAAAGGTATGGCTCCTACTTTGATACCAACTGGTGTTAAAGCATATATGGAAGATGATGAAGTATTATATTTATATAATAGAAGTTCTAATCCAAAGAAAAAAGGATTAATCCTTGCAAATAGTGTAGGAGTAATAGATAAAGATTATTATGGTAATCCTGAGAATGATGGTCATATCATGTTTGCATTCTTTAATATAAAGGATGAAGATATTACTATTAAAAAAGGTGATGCTATAGGACAAGGGGTTTTCTCTAAATACCTAGTTACTGATAATGATGTAGCAGGTGGAGACAGAACTGGTGGATTTGGTTCTACAGATAAATAATTTGCATAAAATATAAAAATGTGTTAATATTAATACATAAGAAAAAGGGAATACTCAGTTATTGCAAGTTGAGTACTCACCTCAATTGGGTTATGCACTTAAGCTATGCTTGAGTGCTTTTTCTTTTTATTATCATTACCATTTCATAAGTAATAGGATAAGTAAGAAGATGATAATGATTAAAGATGAGATTAAAAAATCTTTCTTTGCCATTAACACCACCTCCTTTCCGGAGGCAAGCACCCAACAACTTTGTATTCCCTTAACACACTATACTAACATGTATACTAATAAAATACAATCGAACAAACAAGAATTTTACGTATAGTTTCGAGTTTTTAATACTATTATGATGATATAGTGTATGTTATAATTGAATTAGATGAATAATTGGTGAAAGAGGTTTAATATGAAAGAAAAAAGTATATTTTTAAAAGTGGCATTATTGGCTTTTGTACCATCTTTTATAGCAATGCTATTATATGCATTCTTAGGAAAAATGCAAAATAGTATTCCATCTTTATTATTGTTTCTAATATGTGTTGGTGGAGTATTATTTCCTTTTGAAATATATGTTATTCGTAAAAATGATAAGAAGTTATTTAATAAAAGTGATTTAAAATGGTGGCAGCTAGTTCTAATTGTAGGACTATTATTTAGCTTTGCTGGATTAATGATGGTTATAGTAACTCCATTAGAACATAGTTTATTTTCTAATCAAATAGATAAATTAAATAAAATAATTCCTGCTTACTTTAGTTGGGATTCTAGTAATTTAATAAATTATTCAAATGTAATGGTAATAATTACTTGTTTATTTTACTTTTTGCTTAATGTTATAGTTTATCCAGTTATAGAAGAATTCTTTTTTAGGGGAGTGTTAACAAATAAACTAGAGCGTTATGGATATTTAGCTCCAATATTTGTAACAGTTGTTTTCTCGCTATATCATTTTTGGTTACCATTTGATAATTTGTTTAGGATAGCAGTGTTTATATTACCATCATTATTAGCATATAAATATAAAGACATAAGAATATCTATTGGATTTCATTGCATTTGCAATTTGTTTTCTACAATTATTTTTATTTTAGGAGTTTTATAATACAAATAAATTTTATCTAGAAAAGGATTCTACATATATGTCGAATTCTTTTTTTATCTTGTTTTGTCGAATATATAGAAACATTTTCTTCCTTGATTTATATTGTTAGTGAAAGGAGGATAATGGACGAGCTCTTAGAATATGATGGGTTAATATATAGTATTATAAATAGGTATAAAAGATATGATAAAGAAGACTTATATCAAGTGGCTATGATAGGATTAATAGATGCCTTAAAACATTATAAAAATGATTATAATACTAAGTTTTCTTCTTTTGCTTATTACTATATTGTAGGAGAGGTCAATAAATATATAAGAGAAAATAGTTGTATAAAGGTAAGTAGAAATTTAGTTGAATTAAAGAAAAAAGTATTAAAGGCTAAAGAAGAAATTTCTCAAAGATTAGGACGAGAGGCTACTAATTTAGAAATATCTTTATACTTAGAGGTAGATGAAAATTTAGTTGATGAAGCATTGATTTCCACAGATGAAGTAGCTTCTTTAGAAGATAGTTATTTGGATCCTATGAGTTATGATAATACTAGTGCAGAAGTTCTTGACTTAAAGAATGAATTAGAAAAGTTACCTGAAAAGGAGAAACAATTAATATATGCAAGATACTTTGAAGAATTAACTCAAAGTGAAACTAGTGATGTTCTTGGAATTAGTCAAGTACAGGTATCTAGGAATGAGGCTAAAATACTTAATAAATTGAAAACTAGGTTATAGTTTTCTTTTTTTTGGAAAAAATAATTATAGGTGATTATATGAAAAATACTAAGTATGATAAAATAGCTGATTTTCATAAACCTAAAGAAAACAGGTTAGGGAATGCGATTATTTCTTTTCTTTGTGGTGGATTTATGGGAATGTTAGCTGAATTAATAATAGAGTGTTTAATGAATTGGTTTAAGATGAGTAGACAAATTAGTTCTATATATATGATTGTGATATTTATATTTGTTGCTTGTTTATGTACCTCTTTAGGCTTTTTTGATAAATTGGTTACTAAATTTAAGTGTGGATTAATAATACCTATTACTGGTTTTGCACATTCTATTATGAGTAGTACTTTGGATTCTAAGAATGAGGGACCTATATATGGGATTGGTTCTAATATGTTTAAACTAGCAGGTAGTGTTATTGTCTATGGGATAGTAAGTGCTTTTGTGTTTGGACTCATTAGATATTTGATTGGGGGAATATAATGACTTTTTATTATAATAATGTTTATCTTAAAGAAACATCTTGTATAACTGGTCCATATGAGAAAAAGGGACCAATTGGAAAATATTTTGATAAAAGCTATAAAGATTTATATATTGGTGAAAAATCTTTTGAGAAGGGTGAAATAAAATTAGTTAAGGATTCATTAAATACAGTGTTGAAGAAAAGTAATATATCTAAAGAGAATATAGATTTAGTAGTAGGAGGAGATTTACTAAATCAAATAACTGCTTCTACTTATGGAGCTTTAGGAGTAGGAAATTTTATAGGTGTATATGGGGCTTGTAGTAGTAGTGTTTTAGGGATGATTATTATTTCTAATTTTATAGAAGCTGGTTTTATTAAGAATGGTATTTCTTTGGTATCATCACATAATATGACAAGTGAAAAACAATTTAGGTATCCTACGGAATATGGTGCACCTAGACCTAATAGTTCTACTTTTACAGCGACAGGTGCAGCTAGTTGTTTACTTAGTAATGAAAAAAGTAAGATAAAAATAGATTGTGCTACTTTAGGCAGAATAATAGATTATAGTCAAAATGATCCTAATGATATGGGGCGTGTAATGGCGCCTAGTGCCATAGATACTTTGCTTAGACACTTTGAGGATACTGGGAGAAACCCTAATTATTATGATTTAATTCTTACAGGTGATTTAGGTAAATATGGTTTAGAAATAGTAAAAGATTATATGTGTTGTGAGCATAATATAGATCTTTCTAATTATAATGATTGCGGGGTTATGCTTTATGATTTAGAAAAACAAAAAGAAGTACATGCAGGAGGTAGTGGACCTGTATGTAGTGCTTTAGTAGTTTATTCATATATTTATGAAATGATGAAAAAAAAGAAATTTAAGAGAGTTTTGTTTTTAGCTACAGGAGCTTTATTTTCACCACTTCTTCTATATCAAAAAGAAAATATTAATTCTATTTGTCATGCGATTAGTTTGGAGGTGGTTTAATGAAACTTATATATTCATTTTTGTTTTGTGGAGTGATTTGTTTAATTGGACAAATAATTTTGGATAATACAAAATTAACTCCTGGACATATTACTTCTATGTTTGTGATAATAGGTGCTTTTTTAGATATTTTTCATATATACGATATGATAATAAAAGTAGTAGGAGGAGGAGCTCAACTTCCTATTACTTCTTTTGGACATTCGTTAGTACATGGGGCTATTTCCCATACATCTGAACATGGAGTTATTGGTTTATTTATGGGAATGTTTGATTTAACGGCAACCGGTATAGCTGCGGTAATAGTAATATCTTTTTTCTTTACTCTTATATGTAAACCTAGAGACTAATTTACGTAAATTAACAAAATATTTACATAATTATTTACACAGATTTACTTTTGTGATGTATAATTGGGTTAGATAAGAGGTGAGTTTATGTATACAGTGTATATTATATTTGCTATTATACTAGCTATGTCTTTTGTTACTGGAAATATTGTATTAGTTGTAGAACATAAACGTAACGTAAAGAGACATAAAGAAAGTATTATTTTTGATGAGGAAATAATATAATGAAAACGATAGTTAGAGTTATAAATGCTATAGAAGAGTTCTTATATAAAATATTTGTTATCTTTTCAAAAGGATTCTTCTTTTATCTTTCTTTATTTGCAAGTCTACTTCACAAAATATTTCCTCTATCAGCATTTAAAAATCTAAAAGAATACTTTCATAGAAAACAAGATGATGCTGCGGCATTCTTGTTTATAGTAGTAGTTTTTTTATTAGGAGTTAATGTATATATTCGTTTTTATTCAGGTAATAATAGTCTTACTCATGTTTCTTCAAATACAATGAATAATAAATTAGTAGAGACTGAAGTTGCTGAATTAGATGAAACAGAATTAAATTTATATAAAAGATATGCTAAGTTAGATATAAATTCTATATCTATAAAGAAATTAAGAAAAACTAATGAATCTATAGTTTCATGGTTAACTGTAGATGGAACTAATATTAATTATCCTATTGTTAAGGGAAATGATAATAGTTTTTATCTAAATCACGATATTAATAGAAATTTAAAATTTAGTGGATGGACTTTCATGGATTATCGTAATGCTATCGACTTATCAGATGATAATACTATTTTCTATGGTCATAATTTAGCTAATAAAACTGCTTTTGGTAGTTTAGATAATTTATTTACAGAAGAATGGGTAAAGAATTCTAATCACTATATAGTTGTTTTATCTGAAAAAGGTAAATTTGTATATGAGGTATTCTCTGTTTATACAATAGATCCTGAAGTATACTATCTACAAAATAATTTTGGAGATAAAGAAGGATATCTTACTTTCTTAAATACATTAAAATCTAGAAGTATATATGATTTTAAAGTAGATTTATGGAAGAATGATAAGATAATTACTTTATCAACATGTACTAGTGATAATCAAAATAGAAATGTAGTACATGCTAAATTAATAAAAAAATAAAACTTTCCGATTGGAAAGTTTTTTAATTTATATTAGATATTTTTATAATTTCATTCATGTCATCATCTTTAGCAATGATGTTTTTATGTAATTGATTACATTTTGTACACTTATAGACTATTTTGTATGTATCTTTAAATTTTTCTATTTCTATTGGTTTTAATAAACCTAAACATGTATTTTCTCTATCACCAGGATTAATATCTACATGTTTTGAATATAAACAATAGGGACAATGGTCTCTAGAAGTATATCCTAGTGGGGAAACTTCTTTTCCACAATTTTCACAGATGAATCCTTCATCTAACTCATTAAATCTTTTCATAATTTCACCTAAGTCAATTATAACATAAAATAGTTGTTTTATTATTTTAATGTTTTATGATATAATCTTAATAGTTCGGAAGTGATAAGATGGAAATGGAATTTAGAATTAATGACTTTGAAGGTCCATTAGATTTATTATTACATTTAATAAAAGAATCTAAGATGGATATTATGAATATAGAGATTGAATCAATTACTAAACAATATGTTGATTTTTTAAATGCTCAAGAGAAGATGAATTTAGAAGTATCTAGTGAGTATTTAGTACTTGCTTCTGAGTTAATTGAGATTAAATCTAAAATGTTACTTCCAAATAATAAGATGGATGAGGAAGAAGAAGTTGATCCTCGTACTGATTTAGTTAATAGATTATTAGAATATCAAGCATATAAAGATATTACTAAAGTATTACAAGAAAAAGAATTATTAAGACGTGATATATTTACTAAGCTTCCAGAAAATATAAATAATTATATGGAAGAAGTTCATGAAATACATAGTGATGTTACATTAGATGATTTACTTAGTGCTTTTCAAAAATATTATCAAAGAAAACTAGACAATAAACCTTTAAAGACAAAGGTAACTATAAATGAAATAAGTGTATCATCAAGAAGAAGTGAAATTAAGCATTTATTGAAGAAGAAAAGCAGAATGAGTTTCTTTGAGTTGTTTCCTGTTATGACAAAAGAATATGTTGTAGCTACATTTTTAGCTATACTTGAAATGGCTAAGAATAGAGAAATAAGAATTATACAAGAAGAGAATTTTGATGATATAATTTGTGAGGTGTATAAAGATGCATAAAGCTGTATTAGAAGGGTTATTATTCGTAGTTGGTGAAGAAGGATTAACTCTTGAACAAATAGAAGATGTTTTAGAAATAGATGAAGAAGCTTCTAAGAGTTTAATTATGGAATTGAAAAAAGATTATGAAGATGAAAGTCGTGGTTTAAGAATAGATTTTCTTGGAAATAGATTTAAATTAACTACTAAGTTTGAACATAAAGAGTATTATCAAAAATTAATAGAAAATCCAGAAACTAATACTTTAAGTCAGGCAGCGCTTGAGACACTTGCGATTATTGCGTATAATGAACCAATTACAAGAGTTCAAGTTGATGCAATTAGAGGTGTAGGATCTGTTAATATAATAAGAAAGCTTGTTGCTAAAGGATTTATTAAAGAAAGTGGTAGAAGTGATTTGCCAGGACGTCCTATTTTATATGAAACAACAAATGAGTTTTTAGATTACTTTGGGCTTTCTTCTACAGAAGATTTACCTGATATTTCAGAGTTTGTATCAGAAGAAGTGGATGATGTTGACGAAAGTAATGATTTATATACTTCTAAATATACTGAAAAAGATGTAGTAGAAGAATAAAATTTATGCTATAATCTTTTATAGCTGCTCCCATGGCGGAATTGGTAGACGCGGCAGACTCAAAATCTGCTTCTAGCAATAGAGTTCCGGTTCAAGTCCGGATGGGAGCACCATTTATTTAAAATAAAAAAGATGATTACTCATCTTTTTATTTTTTGTGGTTATTTTCTTCTTCTTTTTCTGGATAAGGCACGGTATTACAATATGGAATACGATCTGATCCAATGGAACTGCATTCTCTACAGTCTCCTAATACTAAGGCATTATTCAAGTCATCTATAGCCATGTCTATCATATGTAGTGCATTAGGGTTATTATCTATTTCTTCATAACTCGAAAATTTTACAGTTTTAGTATCTAATCCAAAACTATTGTCTATATTAAGCTCATCAAGTATACTATTTTGATTTTTAGTTGAAAAGTTTGCTACTACTAAATTTTTATCAGCTGGTTGTGTATAAATAGAAAAATCTGTTATAGTAGCATGAGGTTTTTCACTTGAAGTATCTAATATAAAAGAAAGGCAAACTGCTCCTGATTGTGGGAAACCATACTGTATTATAAAAGCTGTTTTATGATTGTGTGCATCTCTTTCATTTAATAATTCTGTAATACTGAAAACTCGGTTTGAAGGTATTGCAATTTCTTTATCATAATATCTTAGGGATGTTTTCAAAAATTGTTTAGCTTTATCTTCTGCTTTCATTTTTTATCTCCTTTATATTTAAAATTGTATCATAAAATATTAATATGAAACAATCTTTGTTGTCTATTTTTTTATTATTTGTTATAATTTTTTTAGAATAGGTGATGTAATGAAAAAGGCATTTAAAGTAATATGGAATATTATACAAATTATTATAATTATATACGTTATATTAATAGTTTCATATATGTCTATTTCTAATAGATATGGTTTTAGTGAAACAAGTAATTATGTATTAAATGTTGATAAAGATCAGTTATCTGTTATTAAGAAAAGTACTAAATTTAAAGTGGGAGATACTGTATATTATTATTCTGTAAGAAATGAAAAATACAGAATATTTTCTAGTAAAGTAGTAGAGAAAGGTAAATCATATATATTTAGTAATGGGGATAAAATACCTGCTTCTAAATTAATTGGTAAGACTAGTAAAAAAGTACCAGTAGTTGGATTTATACTAAATAGATTAAAAAATAGTTTCTTTTTTCTATTGTTTGTATCAGTTCCAGTATTATTAGTATTTGGATACAGGACATATATATTTATTAAAGGTATAATAAAGAATAAAAGAATGGGTTTGTGATTATATGAAGAAATTTCTTAAGATTATTTTTGATATTGCTAAGTACTTATATCTATTTATATTGGTTATTTATTTAATATTTATTTGTATTCATAGATTGAGTGTTGATACTAGTATTTTAGGGTATAGAGTATTTACTATAAATAATAATGAAATGTATCCTAAATATAAAGTTAACGATATAGTAGTAGTTAAAGATTATAATCCAGATAAGTTAAAAGTAGGTAATGATATAACATATTTAGGTGATTGTTGTGGACAAGGTGGAATGCTTATTCATCATAGAATAGTTAGAATAGATAAAGAAGCAAATAAGATTGTTACTAAATGTCTTAATTCTAGTATTGAAGATCCTGAAATAAAATATAAACAAGTAATAGGTAAAGTAGTAGGAATATTACCAGTAATTAGTTTTCTACATCATATATTAAAGAATTATATAGGATTCTTTATAGTAATATTTTTACCATTAATGGTAGTTATTATAATACAAATAATAAGAACTATTAAAGATATTAAAAAAGAAAATAAAAAGGATATAAAAGAAGAAACTGAAATATTATAGGTGATTTAATGGAATTAGAAGATCAATTTAGATATTTAGTTGGTGGATATTATGGAGTTAATTTAATGGACGAATATCCATTAAAAGAATATATTCTTAAAGATATAGAAAATTATATTAAAGATTATGTAAAACAGAATCCTATTGATAATTTTAATTATTATGAAGAACATATTAAAGTAAAAGAGACTGTTAGTGAAAGAGTAAAATTACAAGATGCTTTATTGGTATTGAATATAATTAAGGGACCAATGGATTTAGTATTTTTGATAAAAGAAAGATTAAAGAAATATAGGAGATAGTTATGAAAAACAGAATAGTTAAATTTAGTTTATTATCTATAGTTTTATTATTATGTACTGCATGTAATGGAAATGTTACTAGAGATCTTAGACATGATGGATTTAATGTTGCAAAAAAGTTTATATGTGAAGATTTTTATCCTAAAAATAATAGAGATACAGGATATAAGAAAGTTAAGTATTTAACAGATAGTAATATAATTGATACAGAAGGTCATCTATATGAAGTGTCTTTAGATCAAATTTATTCTAATAAAGAAAATTGTAAGAAGGCTAATACTGATATTACAGTTAAAGCTATTTTCGATAATAAAGTAGTTAAGGGTACAGATAATAAATATTATCATTTAATTGGGGAAAATAATATTCCTAGATATGGATTAATACCTGATACAGATAAATCAATGGAATTATATAATTTAATATTAAAAGAAGATTCTATTATTAAAGTTATGACTGTTGATAGTAATAAAGGGATTTATTATGTATTAAAGAATGATGGTAATGTATATAGTTATACTATTACTAGAGCAGAACATAATTCGCCATTAAGAGTAGTTAGTAGAAATGTTGTTTATGATAGATATGATTATAAAGCTAGAATTATTGATTTTAATTATGTGGGTGAAGATATTTCTACATATATTAAAACAGAAAACAGTTTATATAGAATGACAATAACAAATGAAGAGTGTAAGAAATATGCAGATGTTGAATGTAGATATAGTATGTTAAAAGATGAAGTATTAGAAAAATATGATAATAAAATAATTGCTTTTAATGGTAATACTTTAATAACAGATTATAAACAGGTATTTACTGTTAACCAATAAGAAAGTTTACTTTCTTATTTTTTTATTTATATTTATTATGATAAGATTATATTGTATATAATAATAATTAAAAAAATATTAATTCTGTGTTATAATATGCGAAACGGAGTGATTATATGTTATTACTAGAAGATTTTAAAGACTATGAGCTTATAGATGCATCTAATGGAGAAAAATATGAAAGATGGGGAAATATTTATTTGTTAAGACCAGATCCTCAGGTAATATGGGATAATGGTAATTTAATAGAAAAATATAATGGTAAAATAGACGCAGTTTATCATAGAAGTAATAAAGGTGGAGGTAGTTGGGAAAATTTAAAGAATGTACCAGCTAGTTGGAAAATTAATTATAAAGATTTAACTTTTAATATTAAACAAATGGGATTTAAACATACTGGTTTATTTCCAGAACAAGCTATTAATTGGAATTTTATGATTAATAAAATTAAAAATAGTGGAAGAAAGATAAAAGTATTAAATTTATTTGCATATACTGGTGGAGCTACTGTTGCGTGTCTTTCTGCTGGGGCTCATGTTACGCATGTTGATTCTAGTCGTGGTATGGTGGATTGGTGCAAGGAAAATGTAGGAGATTCTGGATATCAAGGGGAAAACATAAGGTATATAGTAGATGATGTTATTAAGTTTGTTCAAAGAGAGATAAGACGTGGAAATAAGTATGATGCTATTATAATGGATCCTCCTAGTTATGGACGTGGTGCTAATGGAGAAGTTTGGGATATAGAAAAGAATTTAAATTACTTAGTTAGTATATGTAGTGAAATATTAAGTGATAAGCCATTATTCTTTTTAATAAATTCTTATACTACTGGATTAAGTCCTCAAGTACTTCAAAACTTATTAACAATATTTGTGGATAAAAAACATAAGGGAATAGTTTCTTGTGGAGAAGTAGGTATTCCTATTACTGATAATAATTTAGTATTACCTTGTGGTATTTATGGAAGATGGGAAGAAAATGAATAAGTTAGAAGTATTATATGAAGATAATCATATTATAGTAGTAGTTAAACCTTATAATGTACTTAGTCAAGGTGATAGTACTGGTGATACTTCTATTATGGATATGGTTAAGGAATATATTAAAGTAAAATATCATAAGCCAGGCAATGTTTATTTAGGACTTGTTCATAGACTTGATAGACCTGTTGGAGGAATAATGGTATTTGCTCGTAGTAGTAAAGCGGCAGCTAGACTTACTAAAGCGTTTAATGAACATAAAATAACTAAAAAATATTTGGCTATTGTTCATGGTAAGATGGAAAAAGAAAAAGATACTTTAGTTGATAAAATTGAAAAAACATCTGATGGGAATAGTATTATCAGTGAGAATGGTAAAGAGGCAATTCTTGATTATGAAGTATTAGAATATAATAAAGAAAAAGATTGCAGTTTAGTAAGTATTGTTTTGAAGACAGGAAGACATCATCAAATAAGAGTTCAATTTGCAAGTCGTGGTCATTACTTATTAGGGGATCAAAGATATGGGGTGCTTGATAATAAGCAAATTAGTTTGTTTTCATATTATTTATCATTTACTCATCCAGTTACAAAAGAAGTGTTGGAATTTAGGAGAATGCCTGATAAAAAAGATTATTGGACAATATTTACACTGTAAATAAAATGTACAGAAAATAAAATGTTTGCATTTGCAAACTTTTTTTGTTATTATTGTAATAGATTATATATATTATAGAATAAAGGGAGTATGATTTATGGAAGAATTTTACGATTTTACGTGGTTCACAACTGTTCCAGGAATGTTCATTACAGGAGGAGTTGTATTATTACTTATTGCTTTAATAATTTTAGTTATTACAGGTAAAAAATCTAAGAAGGAAAAGGAAAAACAAATGGCAGCTGCTAGTCAAGAAGCAGTACAACCAAATCCATTTGCAGCACAACCTACAATGGTTCAACCTGAACCAGTTTCAGTAGCTCCAGTTGCTCCAGAAGTAGCTGTTGCTCCAGTTAATGTAGAACCTGTTGCTGTTAATCCAGTAGAGGTAGCACCAGTTGCTGTAGAACCAGTTCCAGTAACACCTGTTGAAGTTGCACCTGTAGCACCTGTTGAAGTTGCTCCTGTTGAAGTTGCACCAGTTGCACCAATCGAAGTAGCTCCAGTAGAGGTAGCACCAGTTGCTGTAGAACCAGTTCCAGTAACACCTGTTGAAGTTGCTCCTGTTGAAGTTGCACCAGTTGCACCAATCGAAGTTACACCAGTAGCTCCAGTAGAAACTGCTCCAGTAATTTACGGAGGAGTTAGTCCAACTGTAGAAGTTAATTTTGAACAACCTCAAAATCATCAAATTTATGGTGGGGCAGATCCATTAGAAAATACTCAACCAATTCCAACACTTGCAGGACAACCTACTGAAGTAGTTCCAACGGTTACTGAACCAGTTATGGTTCAACCAACTGAAGTAAAACCAGTAGTTCCAGTAGTTGCACCTGTTGCTCCAGTAGAAGTAGCTCCAGTGGCACCAGTGGCTATCCCACAAATTGAGCCAGTGGCACCAGTTGCTCCTATTAATACAAATCAACAATAAGAAAGCATTAAATATGCTTTTTTTTTATGCTATAAAATGTTATAATTGAAATAGGGTGGTATGATGAAGAAAGTATCCATATTATCATTACATTTAGGGTATGGTGGTATTGAAAAATGTGTTGTTACACTAGCTAATGCACTATGCTCTAAATATGACGTAGAAATTGCGGTTTGTTATAAACTTTATGATAAACCGGCATTTTATATTGATGATAGAGTAAAAATAAAATATTTAAATAAAGACTTAAAGCCTAATCATGATGCTTTAAGGAATGCTTTTAAAAGTAAAAACCCTTTTAGGATTATTAAAGAAGTAGTTTTCGGTTTGAAGGTTTTATATCGTAGAAAGAACACAATGGTTAAATATATTATTAATAGTGATAGTGATGTTATTATTTCTACAAGAGATATATTTAATTATTGGTTAAGTGGATATGGAAAAGATGGAACTTTAAAAATTGGTTGGGAACATAATCACTTCCATGAAAATTATAAGTATGCTAATAATGTTTCAAGAAGTGCTAAGAGATTAGATTATTTAGTATTAGTATCTTCTGAATTACAAAAGTTTTATGCAAAAGAATTAAGAAACAGTGATTGTATGTGTATATATATACCTAATTCTATAGAAAGTCTACCTAATAAAAAAGCGGCATTAGAAAATAAAAAATTTATTTCTGTTGGTAGGCTGGCTCCAGAAAAAGGTTATATTGATTTATTAAAAGTGTATAAGAAAGTAGTTAGTGATTATCCAGAGTGGACTCTTGATATAGTTGGCGATGGTGCTGAAAGAGAAAATATTGAAGACTTTATTAAGAAGAATGATTTAGATGGAAAGGTTACATTACATGGTTTTCAAGGAAAAGAGTATATTGATAAATTATTAAATCAATCTTCAATTTATTTAATGACTTCATATACTGAATCATTTGGAATTGTTTTAATAGAGGCAATGAGTCATGGCGTTCCTTGTATAGCATATGATTCGGCAGAAGGTGCTCGTGAAATAATAAATAGTGGAGAAAATGGTTATTTAATTAAACATAGAAATTTGGATGCTATGGTTAAGAAAATTGAAGATTTAATAAAAGACAAAGAAGAAAGAATAAAAATAGGGGCACAAGCTCGAGAAAGTGTTAAAAAGTTTACTAGTGATGTTGTATCTGAAGAATGGATTACATTAATAGAAGAGAGTGATATTTATGACTAAAAACAAAGTAATGTTCATTGCATCAACTGGTGGACATTTAGAAGAATTACTTCAATTAAAAAAAATGTTTGAAGATTATGATTATAGTTTAATTACTGAAAAGACTAAATCTAATATGTATTTAAAAGATATTTATAAAGATAAAGTGCATTATTTAATATATGGAACTAAACATCATTTTTTAACATATCCTTTTAAATTATTGGCTAATTGCTTTATAAGTTTACGTTACTATTTGATGTATAGACCAAATTATATTATTACCACTGGAGTCCATACAGCTGGACCAATGTGTTGCCTAGGTAAAATATTTGGAAGTAAGATTATTTATATTGAGACTTTTGCTAATATGGTTACTAAGACATCTACAGGTAAATTGTTATATCCAATTAGTGATAAATTTATAGTTCAATGGGAAAGTATGAAGAAAGTTTATCCTAAGGCTGACTTTGGGGGGTGGATTTTCTAATGATACTTGTTGTATTGGGGACTCAAGATAAAGAATTTCCTAGATTACTAGAGGCTGTTGATAAAGAAATTGAAAAAGGAAATATAAAAGATAAAGTAGTAGTTCAAGCGGGACAAACTAAGTATGAATCAAAGAATATGGAAATATTTGATTTAATACCAGCACCTGAGTTTGATAAATTATTAGATAAAGCTGATCTTGTTATTACACATGGTGGGGCTGGTAGTATATTAAGTGCTATTAAAAAAGGTAAAAAGATAATAGCTGCTGCTCGTCTTGCAAAATATAAGGAACATCATAATGATCATCAAAGACAAATTATTAAAGAATTTGCTGATCAAGGTTATATACTTGAATTAAGAGATTTTAATAAACTAGGTAAGATGCTAGAAAAAATTAAGAGTTTTAAACCTAAAAAATTTGAAAGTAATACTAATAATATGATAAAATTAATAGAAGATTATATAGAAGATACTAATCATACATCATGGTTTAATAAATATTATGAAGTACTATCATATTTATTTTTTGGGGGATGTACAACTTTAGTTAATATAGTTACTTTTTGGGTATTAAGATTATTAAAAATAGGTGTTTATACAAGTAATGTTATTGCTTGGATAATATCTGTATTATTTGCTTTTATAACAAATAAATTATTTGTATTTGAAAGTAAAGGTAATGCAATAAAAGAGGGAATATCGTTTTTTGCTTTTAGATTATTATCATTAGTGTTTGATATGGGATTTATGTATTTATTAGTTGATGTATTTAATGTTAATGATCTATTATCAAAAATTGTTTCTAATGTATTTGTAATTATTATAAATTACATATTTAGTAAAGTTTTTATCTTTAAAAAAAGATAGGAGGAATATTATGAAGGGGAATAACAATAAAGGGTTTACTTTAATTGAACTTTTAGCTGCTGTCGTAATATTAGCGATTTTAGTAGGCGTTAGTATACCTGTTATTATGAACTTGTTTGATACTAGTAAAAGTAAAATGTATGTAAGTGATGCTAAAAAGTTAGTTTCCCTTGCAGAATATAAAATGAAAGCTGCTAGTTCAGAAATAGAAAAGCCTGATGAGGGTGATTGTATTCTTATTAGTATGCTTTATTTAGATAGTTCGGATTTTGATAATCCTCCGGGAGAGGGAAGATACTTAAAAGAAAGTTCTTATGTTGTTGTTAAGAATGATGGAGGAAATTTAGAGTATTCTGTTACTATAGTTGAAAAAGTAAAAAAAGGTGGATATAAGGGAGTAAAATTAGTTAAGAAAGCATCTCTTATATCTAATGATTCAATAAAATATGTAGTAGTTTTTAAAGATGATGATATTCTTAATGTTGAAACTGATGTTAATAGAGGATACCTTAATGATTTTTTAGGTGAAGGTTATATTAGTAGAGATAATAAGATATCAGCTATTTATAATTATCCAGATTTAGATGAACAAGGTGCATCTACAGATATACCTGGAGCTCCTAAGATTGTGTTAGCTTCATTATTATCATCTTCTAGTAGAGACTATAACTCACTAGATGCGACATTACAAATAAGAGTTGAAGATAAGGATACTCCAAGATCTGCTTTAGAAGTATATCTAGCAATAAATAGTAGTTATGAGGATGCTACTACGCCAATGCCATATGGTGACAATGATACATTTAGTTATAATATTAATTTTGCTAATTATGGTAAGACTTATGATGGTGCTGGTGTACGTATATATATAATTGTTAAAGATCCTGAAGGTAATGAGACAAAGAAAACATTAACATATAAAATTCATGATAATGTACCTCCGGAAATAGATGATTCTTCTTCTGTCACAAGACGAGATAGAGATGTATATCATGGGGTTCCTTTAAATATGCTTACTGCTAAAGTAACTCTTGTTGTAACAGATGATATTGATGATAATAATAATCTTTCTGTATGCTTTAGAGAAAGTTCTACAGATGAAGATTTTAAATCTTGTGATAATTATCGTAATTATTATGATTATTTCAGTAGTGAAAATACAATGGAATATACATTTACTAATTGTGATGGTGGTAGATGTAGAAGAGATGGAAGTACTCATTATTTAACGGCTTTTGTAAAGGATAGTTTAGGTGGTATAAGTAAAAAACAATTTAGTTATACATTCTCTGTAAATAAAAATCCTGAGATTAAATCATTAACAATAGCTTCTGCTGGAGTAGCGTGTTTGAATCCTGAATTATGTCCGCTTGAATCAGGGGGAAGTAAATCTATAATAGTTAATGTTGAAGCTACTGATGATGTTGATGAAGATGATCAAATGAGTGTAAAAGTAAGTGATGGTATTGGTGGACAATTTTATAATTATGCATATCAACCTTTATCTTATATGATTAATGGTAATTATGATGGAAAAACTAGAACTATCACAGTAAATGTTATAGATTCTGAAGATGGATCTGATAGTGATTCTAAATCTTACAAATTATATTTAAATAAAGCGCCAAAAATCAAATCATATTCAATCTCTTCTTCTGGACCAGCTTGTCTTAATCATGAATTATGTCCTCCTGAAGAAGGTGGTAATAAAACTATTAAAGTTTCATTAGAAGCAGAAGATGATATTGATTATGATGGTTTAATGGTTTGTTTATCGTTAGATGAAAATAGTTGTAGGGGATATACTTCTTATAGAAATTATGATAATAAGACACCTACTTATACAATGCCTCATGAATATGATGGTAGTACACAAAAGGTATATGTTTTCATAAGAGATAGTTATGGATTGATTGATAAGAAGGTATCACTTCCATATAAACTATATACTAATATTCCACCAGTTTTGGATTTTGCGGTATTTAATTCTAGAACTGATGGTAAACCGGTAACTGGTAGTTTGGATACAATATTTAATATAAGTGCTAGAGATGATGTTGATACACCTGAAACATTAAGATTCCAAGTTATTGAAGATGGGGTTATAAGATTAAATAATGCTAAACTTAGTGATTTTATGGGTAGTGATAATGACTATAGATTATTTGGTGGGCATGATGGAAAAGTACGTAACATCCAAGTAAAAGTTATAGATACTGATGGCGCTACTGATTCTAAAACAATGACGTATGATGTATATCAAGGATTACCTCCAACAATTAATTTGTTTAATGTCTATAGTAATGGTATTGCTTGTAAAGATGAAGTATATTGTCCTATTGAAGATAGTGGTAATTATCATGTTAAATATTTAGCAAAAGCAAGCGATGATATTGATGAAAATAATTTTATTTATATTTGTGTTTCTGAGGATAGTACAACATGTCATAATTATTTATCATATGACAATTATTTAGATGGAGAAACTCCAAAACCTATGGATTATACTTTTAATGTTACTGATCCTACTAGACCATATGATGGTTCAACGAGAACTTTATATTTATTTGTAAAAGATAGAGATGGTAATGTAGTAACAAAACCTATGACATATAAGTTATATAAGAATAAGGCTCCAGTTATTATAGATGATCCAGTGATTGTTAATAATTCTAATGATCCTAGTATTAATATTCCAAATATAACTTATTCTATAAGAGCTACGGATGATTTAGATGATGGTCTTAAGATTAAGTATTGTTATAAAAAAGATGGAGCTATGGATATTTGTACAGGTGCTAAGGATTTCCAAGAATCTAGAGTTTTAGATAATAATTTCTTTAGTACGAGTCGTCCTAGTGGAGAAACTTATGTTATTTACTCTAAAATTATTGATACTTATGGTAAAGAAACAAAATCTAAAGAATTAACATATAAATTATATAGTGATACTAATCCATCAATATATTTAAAGAATATAATTAGTGGAACTAGATATTATAAAAATGGTAATGGTGAGATAGTTAATTCATTAGAAGGAGTAGAAAATCCTAATGTTTATAATGAATATACAAAATTGAAAATTAGATTTTCTGTTGATGATCCATTAGATAAATATTCAGTATGTGTTTCTGAAAATGCTTCTACTTGTCCTACATATCAAGGATCATATGAAGGAAATAATTGTAGTGGAGCAAATTGCAGTAAGCAAAGAAAAGAGTACATTGTATATTATGATAAAACTGGATTTATAAAAGATGGTGATGATGTTCATTTATATTTATTTGTTAAAGATTCATATGGTAATATTACCTCAGAAGCTTTATATGATGAGGAATATACTGAATGTCTTTATCGAAATGAAGAAGAAGCAAATTATGTATATGAATTTAATTCTGAATTAACAAATTCTAGTTATGGTCATACTGAACCGATAAGTATGAGTAAGTGTGCAGGAAAGTGTTATTACTATAATCCATATACAGATACAATAAATAATATATTTGCAAAGTATAATACTACAATTACATATACTGATAAATTTAATTCAGCTGTTGTTTGTAATAAAGATGAACCTGAAGAAATTGTTTATGAAGCTACATGTGATTTTAAAGATTGTTTCTATAAAAATGAAAATTATAATAGAAAAGCTATTGGTTTAAGATTATATGTAGATGAAACTCCTTGGATAGCAACTATAAATCAACATATTTATAGTTGTACAGGACATTATAATTTATATTTAAGTAGTTTTAATGAAGGTAATGAAAATATTACTTTAACTCAAACTAATACTAAGATATGTAATGTTGCTTTAGATAATGGTGAATATAACTTTAATATAAATGATTCTGATCCATATATTAGGATAGCTGATTAAGGATGGTGAAGAATATGAAATTTATTAGAAAACATTTAATTGCAATAATAATAGTATTGATAGTTATATTAATAATAGTAGGAGTAATATTATATTTAAATAGTAAACCAAAATTAGCTAATATAGGGAATTCTTATAAATTTAATAGTGAAGAAATAGAATTACCTAATACTGTTAGTTATAAGAATGAGAAGTTATCTTCTAAACATTGTTTAAATGATGTTTGTATAGAAGATGCTACTTTCTATTATAATAATGAAGTTGGTAGAGTAGAGTATACTATTACTAATAATTCTGATAAAACAGTTAGTGGTTATATGAAGATGGTTTTTAATGATCAATCTTTAGTTATAGTTTATAAAGATTTATTTCCTAAGCGAACTGTAAAAAGTTCTTCACAATATATGGGGATGGAAATAACTGATAAAAATGATTATAAATTAGAAAAATTAACTAAGGAAGAAATAAAATCAATTATAAAGTAAAAGAAGAGTTTTCTTCTTTTCTTTTTGACTTATTTTTGTTAAAATTATAATAGGTGGTAGTATGAAAAAAATAGCAATGGCTATGATGACATTAAGCTTTATATTAATTATTTCTGGAGGAGTATCTTCTTTTGTTTTAGGATTACAAAGAGATAAAGAAGAAATATATAATCGTATTAATGATGTTAATGATGAATTTGAGGTTTTTAGTACTAATACTAGTGTATTTGAGAATTTTAGAGATGAATTATATAATGTTGTATTAAGTAATGTTTATTATGATACTATGTATGATGAAGATAAGTCTGTTAAAAATAAGTTGTCTAATTATGAAAATTTAGTTGATGAACTTACTAAGAATACTAAAAAATTAGATAAGTTATGTACTGATGTATATTATCCTGATAGTAAAGTTAATACTAAGTGTAATAACTATAAAAGTATTTATGAACAAGTAGTTAATTATTTTGTTAATGATATTAATGTTTATAATAATAATGTAAATAAATATAATGAATATCAGAAAAATAGTAATTCTATATTAAGAGTTGATAAGTATAAAACTAGTAAAAAGTATATAGATTATAATGGTGACAAAGAATTTGATGGTAAAGAGGAGTAAAGATGTTTAAGAGAAGACAAAAGATTAAATATAAAATGCCACTTAAGAGAAAGATAGTTAGAGCGATATGTTTAGTTTATATTTTTTGTTTTTCTTCTTTTTTATTGCTTTTTTATGGACCGTTTGATAGTTTTAAAGAATTCTGGATAACTAGTGCAATGACTACTATGTCTCATAAATATTTGGCTACTTCAATATATAGTGAAGAATATATTCAAAAAGTTCTTGAGGATAATAGCATTATTGAAGTTGATGAGATTACTAATCCTGATGAAATACAGTTTCGTAAATATACAACAACTATCTATAGAAATCAGTATGAAAAAGCAATATTACAAAAAGATGAAGGTAATGATTTATATAAAGTAATAAATGTTAGTGGTAAGGGATATCAAGGCTTTTTAGTTGCGATATATGATCCTTCTAGAATACATATAGCTACTACAGCGTATTTAGGTGTAACAGGTGAATCTATTCTTACAGTTAGTGAAAGGGAAAAAGCAATTATTGCGATGAATGCAGGGGGATTTTATGATCCTGATTGGAATGGTAATGGCGCTCTTCCTCATGGTGTGGTATTCTCTAATGGTGAGATAGTTAGTGAATATGTAGAGGCTAATGTTGGCGGAGGATTTATTGGTTTTACAAAAGAAGATAAATTTGTCTTAGGTAGTATGAGTAAATATGAAGCTCAAGCGATGGGGATGAGAGATGCAGTTCAATTTGGACCATTCTTAATAATAAATGGAAAGAGAAGTTTTGTTAGAGGAAATGGAGGATGGGGAATAGCCCCTAGAACTGCTATTGGACAAAGAAAAGATGGAATAGTATTATTTTTAGTAATAAATGGTAGACTTGCTAATAGCATAGGCGCAGATATGATTGACTTATGTGATATCATGGAAAATTATGGTGCATATAATGCAGCTAATCTAGATGGGGGAAGTTCTTCAGAATTAGTAATAAATGGTAAAATTATTAATACTCCAGTTGCTGGTGGAAGTAATGGATTAAGGAATATGTCTACTTTTTGGGTAGTAAAATAACTATTTTATGTTAAAATATATGTATAGGAGGCCTTTATGTATATATTAGATGTAATGGATACTTGTAATAGTGCAACACTTTCAACAATTTTACCAATAGTAAAAAATATTATGCTTGTAATTCAAATACTTGTACCGGTTGCTTTACTTATTGCGTTTACTATTCAATTTGTACAAATGACTATTAATCCGGAACAAAAAGATGGATTTAGGAAAATTTTAAATAAGTTAATTGCGGCAATCATTGTTTTTATTATTCCAATACTTATAAATGTTGTTATGGGATTAGTTGGAGAAAAAACAGAGTTTAGTACTTGCTGGAATAATGCCGGTAGCGCAGAAAGTATATGGAGCGGTGGTTCATATATTCCAGATGAAACTACAGAATAAACTTTAATAGAATAAATACTAAGAAAGGGTTGTCCTTTCTTTTTAATTTTGATATAATTTGTAAAGGTGAAGTATCATATGTTAAAGAAAAAGAAGAGGGAAGAATTACCTAAAACAAAGAAAACAAAAAAGAAACATATAATGGGACCAATAGAGTTCATTTTTAATTTTGTGAGTTTAGTATTTATGCTAGGAGTAGCATTGTATTTTGGTGGTCGTAGTTTATATTACTATAGTAAACAAAATGTTAAAATAAAAGAAGAAGCTATGACTGTAAATGGACTTATTGTACAAAATAATAATCTTGCTAAAGAAAATACTGATGGACTTCATCAAGATAGCGAGGGTTATTATTTTAAGGGTAATGTTGATAATAACTATGTAATGATTGAAAATAGATTATTTAGAGTTATGAGAGTTAATAATGATGATACGGTTAAATTAATTAGTGAGGATTTTGCTACTTCATTTATGTGGGGAGAAAATTCTAGTTATAAAGATTCTAATGTTCAAAATTGGTTGAATAAGAAAGATTTGGAACATTCAGGAGTTTATTATAATACTTTTGAAAATTCAAAACTATTAGTAAAAACTAATTATGAAGAAGATGTTTTAAAAGATGGTAAGATTATTTCTTTAGAAGAATTTAATGAAGAAAAAGAAAAGGAAGAAAAGAAATTAGAATCATCTAAAGAAGAAACAAAAGAAGAAGTAAAAGAAGAATCTAGTGAAGAGACATCTGAAGAGGTTAAAGAAAAAAATAAAGAATCAGATAAGAAGACAGAGAAGAAAGAAAATAAAAAAGAAAGTGATTATGTAACTATTCTAACAGTAAAAGATTATACATTAGCTAATGGTAAGAGTAGTTATTTAAATAATGGTAAAATGTTCTTCTTACTAGGTTTAAATGAAGATAATGAAAATCTTTATGTAGAAGAAGATGGAAGTATTCAAAGTACTGATTCATTATCAGGATATGGTATTAGACCAGTTATTACATTAAAGAAAAATGTAGAAGTAACTAAGGGTTCTGGTACTAAGGAAGATCCATATGTAGTTAAGAGTAGTAAAAAGAATTATGTTGATTCTTATGTTAAATTAGGGGAGGATACTTGGAAAGTTTCTTCTATTGAAGGAGATACATTAAGACTTTATTTGAATGGATATTTAAAATCTAATGGACAAGAAGTGTATCGTAATTATAGTAGTTATAATAGTATTTATAATATTAATGAATGGGGTAATATTGGTAATTATTTAAATAATGGTTATCTTAATAGTTTACCTTATAAAGACACATTAGTTAATTGTAATTTCTATACTGGTGAAATTAGTGATGATGCTGGATATAATTTTACTAATATATATAATAGAAATGTAAATGCTAAAGTAGGATTATTAAATATATTTGATTATGTATCTAATAATGAATTAAGTGATTATTTCCATATTAATTTAACTAGTGAAGTAGGTAGTATGGAATATAATATATATTCAAATGGTTTACTTGAAGAAGCTGATGTTAGAGATTCTAAACATATAGTACCTGTTGTATGTATTAAAAAAGATAGTATTAAGAATGGGGAAGGAACTCTTAATAATCCTTATAAAGTGGAGTGATATAGATGAAAGTTAAAAAGAAGTTAAGAATTAAAAAACCTAAGTTTAGAAAAGTTGGTTTTATCACAATTATTATTTTCTTAATGGATCTTTTAGTTATAGCTGGATTAGTAGTTATTAATACTAATAAATTTAAATCTTTTTGGATACCTACTGCTATGACTACTAAATCTCATAAATATTTAGCGTATACTTTATATGATGAGGATCTTGTATGGAAAATAATGAGTGAAAACTATATTGAAAAAGTAGATGAAGAAGCTAATCTAGATGATATAGTTATCGGACAAATAAGTGAAAAGAAACATTATTCTAATAAATATGAAAAAGAATTATTTACTAAAGATGAGGGAAATGATGTTTATAAAACTATAAGAATTATAGAACCTAATTATAAAGGTTGGTTGATAGGAGTTTATGATCCTAGTGATATTGATCTTGCGGTTAGTTCTAAACTTGGTAGAATGGGACAAAATGTTAATACATTGGTTAAAAATAATGGAGGACTTGTAGGAATTAATGGTGGAGGTTTCGAAGACTTAGATGGTTGGGGAAATGGATCTATTCCTTATGGGGCTATTATTAAAGATGGAGAACTTATTTGGCAACATTCAGGTGGTTCTGGTGGATTAATAGGATTTACTAAAGATCATAAGATGTGGTTAACTTATAAATCACCTCAAGAAGCTATTGCTGAAGGTATGGTAGATGCTGTAGACTTTGGACCTTTCTTAATAGTTAATGGTAAAACAAGTAAAATTCATGGTGATGGTGGATGGGGTATTGCTCCAAGAAGTATCATTGCTCAAAGAAAAGATGGAGTTGTATTAATATTAATTATTGAAGGTAGACTTCCAGGATATAGTACAGGTGCATCTATGAATGATGTAATTGATGTATTATTAAGATATAAAGCTTATAATGCAGCTAACTTAGATGGTGGTGCTTCATCAACAATGTCTATTGAAGGAAAACTTTGGAATAGACCTAGTGCTGGTGGAGAGTATGGTGGTAGAACTGTTTCTAATGCATGGATAGTTACTAATAAACAAAATAAACCAGCTAAGGCTCCAGTAAAAAGTAATTATAATTAAAAGAGCATTGCTCTTTTAATTTTTTTTATTTTGTTATATAATTTATATAATGGAAGGATTGATGTTTATGATGAAAATAATGGATGGTAATGAAGCAGCAGCCTATGTGTCTTATAACTTTACTGAAGTAGCTGGAATATATCCAATTACACCAGCAAGTCCAATGGCTGAATTAACTGATAAATGGAGTAGTGAAGGAAAACTTAACTATTTTGATACACCAGTAAAAGTAGTAGAAATGGAAAGCGAAGCAGGTGCAGCAGGTATGGTACATGGTTCTCTTCAAGCAGGAGCTTTAACAACTACTTATACAGCCAGTCAAGGATTACTTTTAATGATTCCTAATATGTATAAAATAGCGGGAGAACAATTACCTTGTGTAATTAATGTAGCAGCAAGAAGTTTAGCAACACATGCTTTATCAATATTTGGAGATCATCAAGATATATATGCAGTTAGACAAACTGGTTTTGCAATGCTTGCATCTAGTTCAGTTCAACAAGTAATGGATTTAACTGGAGTAGCACATCTTTCTACTATTAAAGGAAAAGTTCCATTTGTTAATTTCTTTGATGGATTTAGAACAAGTCATGAACTTCAAAAAGTAGAATTAATTGATACAGATAAATTAAAGAAATTAATTGATGAAAAGAGTTTAAATGAGTTTAGATCTAGAGCAATGAATCCTAATAAACCTAGTATTAGAGGTACAGCACAAAATGAAGATATTTATTTCCAAGCTACAGAAGTAAGAAATGAATACTATGATAAACTTCCTGATATAGTTAATAATTATATGATTGAAATTAATAAATTAACTGGTAAAGACTATAAACCATTTAATTATTATGGTAGTCCAAATGCTACTAAAGTAATAGTTGCTATGGGGTCAGTTTGTGAGACTATAAGAGAAACTGTAGAGTACTTATGGAAAGTAAAAAAAGAAAATGTTGGTTTAATGGAAGTACACTTATATAGGCCATTTAGTGCTAAATATTTCTTAAAAGAATTACCTAAAACTATTAAGAAGATTGCAGTACTTGATCGTACTAAAGAACCTGGTAGTAGTGGTGAACCATTATACTTAGATGTAGTTCAAACTATAAAGAATGCTGATGCACGTGTTAATGTAATTGGTGGTAGATATGGATTATCTAGTAAAAATACAACTCCAGCTATGATTAAAGGGGTATTTGATTTTCTAGATACAAGAGAAAATCATACTAACTTTACTGTTGGTATTCTAGATGATATTACTAATTTAAGTATTTCATATGATCCTAAGTTTATGATACCTAGTGATAATGCTGAATTCTTAATATATGGTTATGGTAGTGATGGTATGGTATCTGCTTCTAAAGATATAATGAAAATTACAGGTACTTATACTAATGCTTATGTACAAGGATATTTCCAATACGATTCTAAGAAGAGTGGGGGAATTACTTTATCTAATTTAAGATTTGGTAAGAAACCTATTACTAGTACATATTATGTAGAAAAAGCTAACATTGTTGTTTGTACAAAAGATAGTTACTTAAAAAGACTTAAAATGCTTGAGAAGATTGTGGATAAGGGAGTATTTATTTTAAATACTAGTAAAAATCCAGATGAAGTACTTGCTATGATGAGTAGTCATGATAAAAAGATACTTCAAAATAAGCATGTTAAGATGTTTATAGTAGATGCTAATAAGATTGCTAATGAAGCGGGACTTCCTGGAAAAATTAGTACTATTATGGAAACTATTGTATTTAAACTTGGTAAAATAGTAGACTTTACTTTTGCAGTTGCTAAGATTAAAGAAAACTTAAATACTAAGTTTGCTAATAAAGGTGGAAATGTAATAGAAAAGAATATTAAAGCTATTGATTCATCTTTAGAGTGTTTAATTCCTGTAAAAGTACCATTTGTAGATTATGATAATGAGATTACTCCAAAGAAGAGTTTATTTGAAGTAATAGATTCTATGGAAGGAGATAGTTTACCTGTTAGTAGCTTTATAAAAATGGCTAATGGAGAAATGGAAGCAGGTACTTCTAAATTAGATAAGAGAGATAGTAGTGATGTAGCACCTTGTTATAATAGTGAAAATTGTATTAATTGTAACTTATGTAGTTTAGTATGTCCTCATGGTGTTATTAGACCATTCTTATTAGATGAAAAAGAAGAAATGGATGCACCTGAAAGTGTTACTAGACATTTAGTTGATGCAAAGATAAAGGATCAAAATCTTAAATTTACAGTTGGAGTTAGTTTACCAGACTGTACAGGATGTAGTTTATGTAGTGAAGTTTGTCCAGGTAAGAATGGAGCTAAGGCTCTAGTAATGAAAATGAAGGAAGAATTATTAAAGGATAAACGTGATGAAGAGTATAAATATTTATTTAATGAAGTAAAAGAAAAGAAAGATGTAATGCCAACTAATACAGTTAAAGGTAGTCAATTTGTTAAACCTAAATTTGAATTCCCTGGAGCTTGTGCTGGTTGTGGAGAAACACCTTATCTTAAACTTTTAACTCAATTATTTGGAGATAGAATGATTATTGCTAATGCTACAGGTTGTTCTTCAATATATGGAGCTAGTATGCCATCTATGCCTTATTCTGTTCCATGGGCTAATTCCTTATTTGAAGATAATGCTGAATTTGGATTTGGTATGAGAATAGCTGACTCTACTATTAAGAATCAAATAGTTACTCTAATTAAAAATAACATGGATAAAGTTAAGAAGAGTGAAAAAAGTATTTATAAAAACTATACTACTGAAATAAATGAAGATAATGCTAAAGCATTACTTGAAGTAGTGGATGATACTAAGATAGATAGATTAAAGAAATTAAAAGACTTTATAATGCCTAAATCAGTATGGATGATTGGTGGAGATGGTTGGGCTTATGATATTGGATATAATGGAATAGACCATGTATTATCTAATAGAGAAAATGTTAATATATTAGTACTTGATACTGAGGTATATTCTAATACTGGAGGTCAGGCTTCTAAATCAACGCGACCTGGTGCTGTGGCTAAGTTTGCTGCTAGTGGTAAAGAAACTGCTAAAAAGAATCTTGCTAAGATGGCACTTAGTTACCCTCATGTATACGTAGGAACAATATCTCTAGGAGCTAATCCAATGCAAACTATTAAAGTTATGAAAGAAGCAGAAGCTTATGATGGACCAAGTATTATAATTGCTTATGCTCCATGTATTGCTCAAGGAATTATTAAGGGAATGAAGAATTCTATTAATGAAGAAAAAGAAGCAACTTCTTCAGGATATTTCCCATTATTCCACTATAATCCAGTAACTAAAGAATTTAAAGTAGATAGTAATGCAGATTTCTCTAAATATGAAGATTTTACTTTAGGTGAAGATAGATATAGATCTTTGAAGAAACTTAATAAAGAAGGAGATCAATTATTAGCTCGTAATAAGGAAGATGCGGAAGCAACTTATGAATTTTATAAATCATTAGAAGAAAAAGAAAAAGAAGCAGAATAGCTTCTTTTTTGACTTTATAAGTGCTTTATGATATAATATGTCCTACAAATGGGGGATTATTATGAGTTATAATGCAAGATATCAAGATTTTGATGATGAAGATTATGAAGATAATAAATCTACTACTTTATCTATATTAGGAACTATAGCTAAGTGGTTTATTCGCTTAGGAATAGTTTTTGCGGTAATAGTAGGAATATATTATTTAGTAAAACTACAAATAGTTAATTTATTATTATTTATAGTTGGATTAATAATATCTTATTTCTTTGGATATTTCTTTATGTTCTGTTTAGATAAATTAAATGAAAATAAGTAGTTTTTACTACTTATTTTTTTATATACACAAAAAGAGAACATCGGCCATGTTCTCTTTCGTTTTTTATCTAAGAAGCAGGACCCCCTGAGGCCCGCTTCCAAAAAGAATAAAAAGGGGTTGGCTAGTGTGATACTAGCGACCAATTCGCCTAATTCCGAATTGGTAGTTCTTATACTAATCGATTAATTTTAATTTGTCAACAAAAAAATGAAAAAAATTTAACTTTTTTAAAAAACATTAAATAAAGAGTTTTTTTTTCTTTGAAGTTTTAATGAAATATGGTATAATATGCCATGGAGACGAAAGAAAAGGAGTGATATCATGGCAGAGTTAAAAGACGTTAAAGGTATTGGACCAAAATCCCTTTCTTTATTAAATAAAATAAATATAAATACCATAGAAGATTTAGTTACTCATTATCCATTTAGATATGATGTATTAAAACGTGATGAATTATCTAGTATAGATGATGGAGAGAAAATAATTATAGATGGTAAAATTGAAAGTATGCCTATTTTAATGAGATTTAAAGCAGGTTTAAATAAAATGAATTTTAGACTTGTTACTCAAAGTGGAGTAGTAGGAGTATCTATATTTAATAGAGCTTTCTTAAAGAGTAAATTACTTGTTGGTACTGATGTTATAGTAATAGGTAAACTTGATAAAGGTAAAAATATAATTACAGCTAGTGATATCAAATTAGACCAATTATCTAATAAAGTTAAAATAGAACCAGTATATCATTGTACTAGTGGATTAACTAATAAGAATATGTCTACTTATATTAATATGGCTTTATTAATGTATGGTAAAGAAGTTAGAGATTATATTCCTACTGAATATCAAGAAAAGTATAATTTTGTTAATAAAAAGACAGCTTTAAATATTATTCATAATCCTAGTACTGCAGAAAAATTAAAAGAAGTTACTATTAGATTAAAATATGAAGAGTTATTTGAATTTATGTTTAAGATTAATTACTTAAAACAACAAAATAAAAAAGAAAAGAATGGACTTGTTAGAGTAATTGATAGAGATAAGTTAAATAAGTTTATTGAAAAGATTCCTTTTAAACTTACTAATGATCAAAATATAGCAATAGAGGAAATATTAAATGATTTAGAAAGTCCTACTAGAATGAATAGATTATTACAAGGTGATGTAGGTAGTGGTAAGACAATTGTTTCTTTTATAGGAATGTATGCAAATTTCTTATGTGGATATCAAAGCGCTTTAATGGCACCTACTGAAATACTTGCTACACAACATTATAATAACTTAGTTCAATTTTTAAAAGGAACTAAAGTTAAAGTAGCTTTACTTACAGGAAGTACTTCTAAGAAAGATAAAAATGAAATATATAAAGGGTTAAGTGATGGTACTATAAATATGGTAATAGGTACACATGCATTAATCCAAGATGAAGTAGAATATAATAATTTAGGTTTAGTTATTACAGATGAACAACATCGTTTTGGAGTTCATCAAAGGGCTAATCTTCAAAATAAAGGTGTAAAACCTGACGTACTTTATATGAGTGCTACACCAATTCCTAGAACTTATGCATTAACTATATTTGGTGATATGGATGTATCTACTATTAAAGAGAAACCTAAAGGTCGTCAAAAGATAGATACAGTTGTTAAAAAGACTAGTGAAATTAAAGAAGTACTTGAAATGATGTATGAAGAATTAAAAAATAAACATCAAATCTATGTAATTGCACCATTAATTGAAGAAAGTGAAAATAGTGATTTAACTACTGTTAATGAGCTTAAAGATAAGATGAAATTAGCTTTCAAAGATAAATATAAGATTGATATAGTTCATGGTAAGATGGCAAGTGGTGCTAAAGACTTAATTATGGATCAATTTAAAAAGAATGAAGTACAAATACTTATATCTACAACAGTAGTAGAGGTTGGAGTGGATGTTCCTAATGCTACTACTATGGTAATATTTGATGCTGATAGATTTGGACTTTCTACACTTCATCAATTAAGAGGACGTGTTGGAAGAGGTACATCTAAGAGTCAATGTATACTTATAAGTGATAGTGATACAGAAAGACTTAAAATTATGGAAAGAGAAGATGATGGATTCGTTATTTCAGAAGAAGATTTTAAATTAAGAGGTCATGGAGATTTGTTTGGTACTAAACAAAGCGGTGATATGGCATTTAAGATTGCTTCTATTAGAAATGATTATAAAATACTTCTTCAAGCAAAAAAAGATTCTAAGGAATACTTAGAAAATAAGGATACTGATAGTGATGAATTAAAGAAAGTTTTAATTAATTCTATTACTACTGTAAACTAAAATTAATTTGTATAAAGCAATTGACTTTTTGAGTCTTTTCATATATGATTAAGATGCGTGGTACATATCACGCCTGATATTCTCTAACTATCTAAGTGTTAGAGTATATTCAACCGAACCCCCTGGATAGGCCGCAAGGCCTATCACTTTTTTTATGTATAAAAAAATAATTGTATTTTGTAAATATATGATATAATTATGACAAAGGAGGAGAAAGAATGTATAGTTATAATAACAGTTTGATTACTCCAAACAATACACCAGATTTTGATGCGTTATTTGGAGGAATGGCATTAGGCGTAATTATTCTTATTGGATTTATTGCACTTATTGCATTAGCAATTGCTATCATCATGATTATTGCAGAATGTAAAATATTCACAAAGGCAGGAGAAAAATGGTGGAAGATGTTTATTCCTCTATATAATAGTTGGATTCAAACAAAAATCACTGGTCTTGCTTGGTGGTGGTTCCCAATCTTTATTGGGGTTTCAGCATTAAGTGATTTCAAAGGAATTGCTCCAATTGCTGGAATAGGGGTAATCCTTATTTCATTCAACTATAACTATAATTTAGCTAAGAAGTTTGGTAAATCAAACGGATTTGCAGTATTATGTACATTTTTACCATTTATTGGTCTTCCAATCTTAGGATTTGGTAGTGCTAAATATGATGTTAAAGCTAATACTGATAAAAACGGAATTTTTGCTGTTGAAAAAGATTTAGTTAAGTAATTAATACGAATAAAAAACTATTGCTTAGGCAATAGTTTTTATTTTCTAATTATATTGAAAAGTATTGACGTTATCATTTACTATTTTTAATGAATGATTATTGCCATCTCTATCTTTCATAGTTATTATAGTATTACTTGGAATATAACTAAATACATGTTCAACGTATTTTGAATCTCCTACATTAATAGTATTTCTATATCTCATCCATTCTGGATTGGTAAAATTACTTTTTAAGTCTCCTTTTGTTAGACCTTCACTTTCGCAGCAGTTGTTAAGTACTTTAGACATATTACCGGGACCAAAGTTATAGCTTTGAAGAGCTAGGGCAATATTATAGTTATTTGCTTCTATGTTGTTTCTAAGAATTATAGTTCCTAATTGGATATTAGTTTCTAAATCTTCGATGGCGTCTTGAGTTACTTTTATTGAATCTATTTCACCAGTTTCAAAATTATATGCTTTAAGTGTTGAGCCTAGATGTGCACTTTTTTCTATTTGCATAATACCAATTCCATAATTACCTTTTAAATTATCGTAGTGATTTCCAGCACTTTCTTGAGCAGCCATAGCCATTAATAGGTTAGGATCTACTCCGTACATATTACCATATTTTATAAATAAATCTTCATATTTTTTGGCGTTAGTTAAACTTGCTTCGTTTGTTCTATCGGTATATTCAAAATGAAAAGCATTTTTTTCTTCTAACATCTCATTCATTTCATATCTAGATTCAATTACCTTGCTTTCTTCAAAGATAATTCCATCTTCACCACCTGTATTATATTTATATAAATCATCTTGGATGTTTATAGTAGGTGAAATTGTTTCGCTTGTTTCTGTTTCATCAATATATTCTGGTAATTCTTCAACTATATTTTGTGATTCAAATGCTATGTAATTTTTATCTTTTTTGCTACTATTATTTAATCCTAATGAGGTAAATCCTATGACATAGGCTAACCCTGTAATTATCACAGCTTTGCCTATTGGGTTTATTCTAACTAATTTTGAATTTTGTATTACTTTTTTAATATTATCAGGATTGATATTAAGTTTTTTCTTTTTAGTATTTTTATTTGCACGATATGCATCAAATTCTCTTATAATTTTATCAGCATTACGTAGGGTTGCTTTTTTGCTTTTAAAATAAAAATTATTTTTATGACAAATGTTTAGTAATACTTTTATACTATTTGGATTAGTTAATGTACATACTTTTCCATCTTTATGAATTTTAACTATATTCTCATCTATTTCTATATAATTTTTACTCATATAAAACACCTTACTTTATATATAAATTATCATAAGTTTTTATTATAATCAACAAAGATAATTGATACTTTACACTTATAAGGCTGTATGCTATACTACACTTTACCTGGAAGTGATAGTATGGATATGATTGAATATTATGCAGTAAAAATTGATGATCAGAGTGATATTGATAAGAGAAACGGATTATTTATGCATGAGTTATTAGGATATAATGGGTATGAAGAAGATTATATTCCAGAAGTATCAATTGAAGAATCGATTAGAAAATCAATATCTACTTTTAAATCATATCAAGATATTAAATTATTTAATAAATTAGATAAAGGTATAGAAAATAGGACTATACAATTTATGTCTATTGGTGATGCATCATTTGTGTTTGGTACTACAATGCAGCCTGGGGAAAGTGGAACTATGATTCCTGTAATTATATGTCCAGAAGTATTTGATAAAACATCATATGCTTTTTTAGGACATGAATTTCATCATGCACTTAAGGACTTAAATATAAAAGAAAGAATAGTTAAAGATAGATTGGTTGATGTTATACCAATGTTTTACGAAAGGGTTTGTGCTTTTGAAGAAAAAGAAGAAAAAGTTTCTAAAGAAATATTAAAAAGAAGATTAATATTATTAGAGGATATAAGAGAATTAGACAATGATGATTGTACAGATCAATTGAAAGAATTTAATAGTTATTATTATGCTCTTGCATTATACACAAGATATAAAAAAGATAAGATATTGGTTCTTAGATTAATATCTAGAGTATTAAATGGAGAAATAAGTACTTTAGATTTATTAAATATGTTAGACATATATAATAGTGATTTAGATTATGTTGTTTCAAGGGAATTAGAAACAATAAAACAATATGTGCTTGATTAGTATATATTGTTTTATTTTGCATATAATAATATAAATTAGCACTTACACTTGACAAGTGCTAATTTTAGTGGTACTATTAAGATGTAGTAAGAAAACTACAGGTATTAATTGAAAGTGCTATTAACGACACTTATATGAAAGGAAGTTGATATTATGATGTTAATGCCAAAAATATTCGATGATGATTTCTTTAGGGATGATTTCTTTGATAGAAAGGATAGAATGAATTATAATCTAATGAAGACTGATATTAGAGAAGATGAAAATTCTTATCTATTAGAAGTTGATCTACCAGGTTATAGTAAAGATGATATTAAGATTGATATTACTGATGGATATCTTACTATTAATGCTAAAGTAGAAAAAGAAGATAATGATGAAAATAAAAACTATGTAAGACGTGAAAGATTTACTGGTGAAGTAACTAGATCATTCTATGTAGGAGAAGATATCAAAGAAGACGAAGTTAAAGCTAATTTTAAAAATGGAATTTTAACTTTGGAAGTACCTAAATTAAGTCTAGAAGATCAAAAGAAAGACAAAAAATACATCGAAATAAGTGAGTAATGTAAAGAGTCTTGTTAAAAGACTCTTTTTATGTTATAATGAATACGTTGAAGGAAACTTCATAAAATAAAAAAAGGGAATACTTAACGTCACAGTGTTGGGTGTTGCCGTTATTGGTTCCACCTAAATCAGTGATGAATTAGGTGGTTTGCTTTTATATTAATACTATAAATAGTAAAAATAATAAAAGGAAGATAATTATGATTAGGGAAGATATTAATATATCTTTCTTTTTCATTTTATCGCCTCCCTTCTTTTAGAAGTTTGGCTCCACCCAACTTATTAAGTATTCCTAAGTTCATTATATCAAATATATGTTCTATGTCAATATAGGATATTTTATGTTATAATTTAAGCGATTGAGGTGATTTCATGATAGTAGAAGATAATGAAGGAATGAGATTAGATAGTTATTTATCAGAGAAATTAGAACTTTCTCGTAGTAAGATTCAAAAACTTATAAAAGATGAGAAAGTATTAGTAAATGGTAAAGTAGTTAATAGCTCTTATTCTGTAAAAATTGATGATGAAATTATTGTTGATGATGAATTAGATTATGAAATTAAAGTAGATCCTGAAGATATACCTTTAAATATTATTTATGAAGATGATGATTTATTAATTATAAATAAAGAAAGTGGTATGGTAGTACATCCTGCTCCAGGGCATTATACTGGTACTTTAGTTAATGCTTTATTATTTAGATATAAAGATCTTGCGGGAGATAAGTTTAGACCTGGGATTGTTCATAGATTAGATAAAGATACTAGTGGATTAATGTTAGTAGCTAAAAATCTTTTTACTTTAGAAAAACTATCTGAAATGATTTCTAAAAAAGAAGTTGAAAGAAAGTATATTGCTTTAGTAGATGGAATTATTAAAGAGGATAGTGGAGAAATTGATGCACCTATTGGAAGAGATAGAAATAATAGACAAAAGATGGCTGTAACTGATGTTAATAGTAAGAATGCTATTACTCATTTTAAAGTATTAGATAGATTTAATAATCATACTTTAATTGAATGTATTCTAGATACTGGTAGAACTCATCAAATTAGAGTTCATATGGCATATATTGGATATCCTGTTAGTAATGATCCATTATATGGAAGAGGTAAGGCTGATCTATATGGTCAATTACTTCATTCATATTCAATTAAATTAAAACATCCAAGAACAGGTAAAGAATTATTTTATACAGTAGATATTCCAGAAGAGTTTAAATCTAGGTTAGAATCTATAAAAGGAGAATAATATGGATGCAAGAATTGTAATTGATGAATATAGATTAAAATTAAGAACTACAGGTATTATTATTCATGATAATAAAATATTAATTGAAAAATATGATGATAAAGTTTATTTCTTACCTGGAGGAACAATTAATTTATATGAAACTAGTGAAGATGCTATAGTAAGAGAATTAAAAGAAGAATTAGATAAAGATTTTGTAATAGATAAATTAGTATCAATAAAAGAAGAATTTTATATTAGTAAAGTTAATGGATTAAAAAATCATCATATAAATTTCTATTATAAAATGAAATTTAAAAATGAAAGTGATATTGGTAGTGTTGATTTAAATAGAGTAGAAATTGACCATGGTAATGAGGTTAAACATAATTATAAATGGGTTGATTTGAAAGATTTAAAGGACATTAAATTAATTCCTGAAGAAATAAAACAAGAAATAATAAAAGATGATTATAGTATACATGGAATTATAGAAAAGGAGTAGTTTATGGAAATGTTGGTACACTTACATCCAGAAGTATTTGAAATAGTAGCAAATGGTGTTAAGGATGTAGAAGTAAGAGTAAATGATGAAAAAAGAAGAAGATTACATGTAGGTGATACTTTAGTATTTTTAAAAAGACCTGAAGAGATTGAAAAGTTATATGCTAAAGTAACTAATTTAGTTTATTTTAATAGTTTTGAAGAAGTAGTTGATGCTTATGATATGAAAAAAATATATTTAGATAATACTTCTAAAGAAGAGTATATTAATCTTATGAAAAGATTTTATAGTGATGAAGAAGTAAAGGAATATGGTGTTGTTGCGATAGAGTTTGAATTAGAAAAATAGGAGATATTATGAGTATAGAGGCAGAGTTTAATTATTATGTAAGTTATTTAAAAGATTATTATAAAGATAAAGAAAATATTACAATAATTGGTATGAATGATGATAGGGGTTTTAATGTACATAAAAATGTATTGATGAATTTAAAAGATTTATTAGATTCCGATAATTATAATGTTGAATTACTAGATTTATGTTCATTATTTTTTAACAAAACTAGACATATTGATTATTATCTACAACATAATTTGAGCATGGAAGAAGTAAGATTAATGCAAGAATATGGAACTACTGATGAATTAAATCATGCCGTAGGATTTAATATTCCATTTATGAGTGGGATATCTAAGACATTTAATAAATTGATGTTAACAAAGACACCAATTAGTGGAGAAAGAAAAGATATAAGAATATCTGATAGTATTAAAGAAGCTGAATTGCCTCTTATAGTTTATGCTAGTGGATTAAATGATATTATGTATGAATTACATATAGATCCATTTAATTTAAAAAAATCATATATGGAAAGAAGTACTAATCCTAAATATGATTATGCTTGTGAAAGAGTTAATAAAGAAACTATAGGTAAAGTAATTGAGGGTCATGAAAAAAATTTTGAAAAGATTTTGGGATTAAATAAAGATGCTGAGATTTATCCTTTAAGTGCATATTTTTATACAGAAATGAAAGAAGATTATGAACAAAAATTTAAAGAAGCAATTCTTATGTATAATGAGGCATTAGAAGAACTGTGTAAGAAATATGGTATTACATATATAGATTGTAGATTCTTAGAAAAAACTAAGTATTATCATTTGTTAGATAATTATTTTAGTAAAATTCCACCTAGAATGATTGCTTTTGAAATAGTTAAAAAGATGTATGAAAATGTAGTAAATAAGAAAAAAACAGAAAGAAGAGACGTTGGAGAATTTTTTTATGATAATAAAGGCGCTAGTGGAGTAATGGAAGAGTTGCAAAAAGATATTAATAGACAAAAGAAAATAAGTGAAGAAGCTAATGGATATGAAAAGAATATTGCTTTAGACAAAATTTTTGAACATGAAAGAGAATTAAGAGTATTTGAAGATGTGGAAAAAGATACAAGGAATAGATGACATTATGATAGAAGAATTTAAATATGTTTTAGATAATAGTAAATATGTACATATAGATATGAGTAAAATAGATAATTTTATTAATAGTTTAGGTGATATTAAATATGTTCATTGGAGCGAAGAAGTTAATGTAGATTTAAACGAAAAAGAATGGATTCTTTTATCATTTATTATTGAATCAATGAATTTTTGTTTTTGGAAAAAACCTAAATGGAAAATCGAATATAATAATGAATTAATGAGTGGAAGTAATGCATTATTTTATAGTGTGATTAAGTGTGTAGAAAAAGATAAGAATTTCCTTAATATAGATTATTTAAATAATTTAGATTTTAATTCTTTTAAAGATATATTTGAAGGAGAAGAAGTTTGTCCCTTATTAGAAGAAAGATATAATAATTTTAAAGAGACAATTAGTTATATTAAGAATCATGATTTTTATAATGAATTATTTTCTATTAAAAGTGATATTGAATTAAGAAGTTATATTGTGAATAATTTTAGTCATTTTAATGATAAGTCTATTTATAAAGATAAAGAGATTCATTTTAATAAAAGAGCTACATTACTTGTTAATGATTTATATAGAGTATCTAATACTATTAAAAATAATATAGGTAATGTAGATAATCTTACAGGATGTGCTGATTATGCAATACCTAGAATATTTAGAGATTATGGATTATTAGTTTATAATGATGAATTAAGTAATTTAATAGATAATGAAGAGTTGATTGAACATGATAGTGAAATGGAAATAGAAATAAGAGCTAATATGCTTTATTTAATAGAATTAATAAAAGAAAAAGTAAATATCAATTCCATTGAATTAGATAGTATTATATGGGATATGGGACATAAAATACCTAGAAAAAGTAATTCTCATCATACAATAACTATTTATTATTAGAGGTTTAACCTCTTTTTATTATGTAAACATTTGACAATGTGTTTTGTAAAATGTTTGTAAAAATATTTTAAAGTATTTAAAATTGGTTTAAAATATAGTTAGGAGTTGATGAACTTGCAAAAAATAGGAAAATATGTTATAATATGCAGTCAAATAAGGGGGAATGTTGAATGATAAAGAAGAGTAATATTACAGGTTATCCTTCAATAGACAATCCACAAAGTAAAAATGCTAGTTTTTCTGAAAAGCATCCAATAATACCAGGAATTGATACATATACAATTTTAAAATTGTTAAGTAAAAATCATAGAGATTTTCCTGCGATTGATTCAGATATGTTACGTGCTACATATCAACAATTGTTAGATGATGCTGATAAATTGTGTTTAGCATTTAAGGAATTAGGCGTAAAAAAACATGATATAGTTACTATTTCATTGCCAAGTAACTATCAAGCTATTGTATGTTTTTTAGCTCTAAATAAATTAGGGGCTATTACTACATTTATTGATAATTTCTCTAATAAAGAAGAAGTTATATCATATTTGAATAATTATGAATCACCAATATTTATTAATTTTAATAAATCGCCTGAAGAGAATAAGGAAATAAAAGATAAAACAAAAGTTTCTTATATAATTACTTTAAGTAATGAAATGACAAATTCAAGAGATTTTGATAATGATTATCATTTTACTTGTAGTGATGATTTTATAGATTTTAATTCATTAGGAAGTATTGCAGAACATAAAAAAGGTTCTATTATTCTTCCAAATAAGGGTAGTGATGATTCATTAATACTATATACAAGTGGATCAACAGGACAACCAAAAGCTGTTGTTCTTACTAATAAAAATGTATTAGCTGCTCAAATGTATGCTGGTAATACAAGTCATACTGAAAATATTACAGGAACAAAAACAATGACTTGTGTTCCTTTGAGATATCCATATGGAATGGTTACATCATTGTTGACATCATTATTATGGGGTAAAGAAGCTATTATGACACCTGGTTGGGGTAGTGTTGGTAGTGTTGGATATTATTATATGAAAAAACCTAATATTATATTTGGTAGTCCAGCCGTATTAGATCTTACAATGAAATTTTTACCAGAGGAAATGATGGTTCCATTTATTTCACACTTTATTTCAGGTGGTGATTTCTTAACTGTTCAACATGCAGATAGAGGTTATAAATTCTTTAGAAGTCGTGATAATGATTCTATTATTATTGGTAATGGATGTGGTAATGCGGAGACTGTTAGTATTGGTTCTACACCAGTAGGTGTGCCATTAAAACAATCTACTGCTGGAAAAATTTTGGTTGGATCAACTGCTATGATTATTGATAAAGACATTCCAGACGATAAGCCAATTGAAAAAATAGATTTAAGTGATGAAAAGAAATATTATGAAGTTGGAGAATTGTGTATAGCAGGTGAACATGTATTCAAAGAATATTTTGGAGAACCAGAAAAAACACAATGTGCTAAGTTTGTTAAAAATGGAAAGACATTCTTTAGAACTGGAACATTAGGTTTTATAGATACAGATGGTTATTTTACACCTACTGATAGAAAATCGAGATTCTATATTAGAAGTACAGGACATAAGGTTTATTTAGACAATGTTCAAAATATAATAAATGCGTCAGATGCTAGAATAGCTGACTGTGCTGCTGTTAAACAACCAGATGAAAATGAATTGTTTATAAATAAGGCATTTGTAGTGTTAGAACCAGGTGTTGAACCATCAGAAGAATTAAAAAGAGAAATGCTTGATAGATTATTATTACCGGTTGTTACAGCTGATAAAACAATGCAACTTAAGGAGTATGAACTTCCGAAAGATATTATATTTGTTGATGAGTTACCTAGAAAAGAAGGAACTGAAAAAATCGATTATCAAGTTTTAGAAAAAAGACTATTAGAAGAGTCAGAAGATAATAAATCAATAAAAAGATAAAAGAATCGTTAAATACGGTTCTTTTTTTTGTTTATGTGTGATATAATTTTTATCATAAGGGTGTGTGATTTATGGGTAGTGGTGTATTTTTTCCTATTAGTGCGTTGCCAATAATAATTATAGTATTAGTATTATTTAATGTAAAAGGGCATGTAAAAAATCAGGAGACAAGAATATACAATTTATTGATTATATCTAATTTTGTTGGGTTGATTATTGAAATATTGTGTGCGGTTGCATGTAGAATATATGAAAATTATTATTTACTAAGTGTAGCTATATTGAAATCGTATTTGGTATACCTTATTATTTGGACGTCTCTATTTACTTCATACATCTATAGAATATCTTTTAAAGAAAAGAAAAAAGCAGTGCAAATAGTTCATGCTGTAATTGTTTCACTAGTAGTTGCGGCAATATATGTATTGCCGATCGATATAGTAGTAGAAAATAATTATCAAGTTTTTTATACTACCGGTTTATCTGTAAATTTTGCTTATTCAGTTAGTTTTATTTATGTCTTAACAATAATTGCTATGTTAATTATAAATATTAAAAATATTAGAACAAAGAAATATTTACCAGTATTTATGTTCTTTATAATAGGTACATTTGCAATTGCTATACAAAAAAATTATCCACAGTTTTTGCTTTTGACTTATTCACAAACATTGATTTGTTTATTAATGTATCATACTATTGAAAATCCTGATATGAAGATGGTAAGAGAGTTAGAAATAGCTCGTGAACAGGCTGACAAAGCTAATAGAGCTAAGACAGACTTCCTTTCTAGTATGTCTCATGAAATTAGAACTCCTTTGAATGCAATAGTTGGTTTTAGTGATTGTATCGCTGATGCTCAAAATTTAGGGGAAGCACAAGAGAATGCTAAGGATATAGTTAATGCTTCTCAAACATTACTTGAGATAGTTAATGGTATATTAGATATTAGTAAAATTGAAGCTGGTAAGTTAGAGATTATTAATACTAAGTATAATGCTCCTGAAACATTTGAGGATTTAGCTAAGTTAATAACTCCTAGAATGAATGAAAAGGGATTAGATTTTTCATATAGTATAGCCCCTGATTTACCTACAAATTTATTTGGAGATCATGCTAATTTAAAGAAGATTGTTACTAACCTTTTAAGTAATGCTTGTAAGTATACTGATAAAGGATTTGTACATTATGAAGTTAATTGTATTAATACAAAAGATGTATCTAAGTTAATTATTTCAGTAGAAGATTCTGGTCGTGGAATTAGAAAAGAAAGTATTGATAAAATGTTTACTAAATTCCAAAGACTTGATGAAGATAGGAATACAACTATTGAGGGTACTGGATTAGGACTTGCTATTACAAAACAATTAATTGAAATGATGGGTGGTAGAATTATAGTTCATACTATATATGGACAAGGTTCTAAGTTTACTGTTGTTTTGAATCAAAAGATAACTACTGCAGATGTTGAAACTAAAAAAGTTAAAACTACTTTGGATTTAACTGGTATTAAGATATTAATGGTTGATGATACTCCTTTGAATTTAAAGGTAGGATGTAAAATATTAAGTAAATATGGAGCTACTGATATTGCTACATGTGCTAGTGGATTTGAGTGTTTGGATAGAATTAATCGTGGTGAAGTTTATGATGCCATTTTACTTGATGATATGATGCCTAAGATGAGTGGTGTTGAGACATTAAAAAAACTAAAAGAGAATCCAAATTTCAAAATACCTACTGTGGCATTAACTGCTAATGCAATTACTGGTATGAGAGAAAAATACTTAGCTGATGGTTTTGATGACTATTTGGCTAAGCCAATTGAGCAAAGCCAATTAATTCAAGTATTTAATCAAATACTTGGTAGAAGTGCTACTGAAGATATTGATGTTAAAGAAGTTATTAAAGAAAATGATAATATTAGAAGTGAAGAAATACCTAATGTAGCAGATCAAGAAAAAGCTGAGGCTGAAAGAGAAAAGAAGACTGATCCTGAAATTATTCCTGTTGAAGAAAATATTGAAGAAATATTAGGGGATCAATTAGATATGAATTATTTAGAAAAGACTTCTACTGGATTTAAGCCTGTTCATGTAGATGAAATAGAGATATTAGAAGAAAATCCTACTGAGGTGCCTACAGTACCAACTGTTATACCTGTAGTACCTGTTGTTGAACCGGTAATATCACCTGTACAAAATGTTCAAACAATTCCTGTAGTAGATGTTCCACCAATACCTGAAGTTCCTAATATGCCTAATTTATATGATAGAAAATATCTAGAAGATAATGGTGTAGATGTAGATCATGCTTTAGAATTACTTGGTGATATGGATATGTATAATATGACTATATCTGATTTTATGAATGATGTTGAAGGTAAATGGGCTAAGATAGTTGAATATAAGAATAATAATAATATGCCTGATTATGCGATTGAAGTTCATTCATTAAAGAGTGATTGTAAATACTTAGGATTTATGAAACTTGCAGATATTGCTTACCAACACGAATTAAAAAGTAAAGAAAATGATACAGAATTTGTATTTAGTAATTTTGAACCTTTAGAAACAGAATATAAAAAAGTGTTAGAAATTGCTAGAAACTATGTAGAACATAACAAAGTAGAAGGATAATCTTGATAATAGTTTATTATTATAATATAATATTTATAGGGAGTACTTATATGTTATAAGTGCTTACCGTTTGGGTGTTGCACTTAATCTAGATGATTGAGTGCTTTTTTGTTGTTTTCATTATCATTTTAATAATAGAATAACTTGGAGTATGTATATGATAATGATTAAAGAAATGATTAAAAAATCTTTCTTAGTCATATCATCACCTCCTTTCAGAGGAAGCACTCAATTATACTCCCTATAATATTATTCGAAAAAAATTTATCTTTGCAACTAAAAAAAGCACGTTTGTGCTTATAAATTTAATAAATAAATTGATAACGATAATACTGTAGCAAATACTAATAGCAATATATATGGGTAAAGTAATTTAGATATTTTACTATTTAATAGGGAAGTTTCTTCATATAGAAATAACGCTGATAGGAATGTTCCGAGACACGCTACAAATCCTAGGAATGGATTATTTAATCCAAAAAATAATAAAGTAAAGCTCTGATTAAAGATATAATTTATTAATAGAGTTATTTTATATGAAGTTTTTATTTCTTTAAATTTATAATTTCTTAGTATTGTGTAAATAGTTATAGCTATTAATATATACATAATAGTCCAAGCTATTGGGTAAAATATTTTTGGTGGTGCAAAGAATGGTTTATTTATAGTATCGTAGTATTTATAATTTAATGGAATGATACTACTTAGAAACCATGGTAAAAGTGATACTGCAAATAGTGAAATCTTTTTTATCATTTAGTCATCTCCTCTTTTATTATTGTATGTAGTGTTGTATAATATTATTAGTGTTTTTGGAGGGATTTTATGGAAAATGATATAATGCAAGATGAGAAAAATGTACTTACAATGAAATTGCTTCATTATTTTATAACTGAAAAGAATTATAATCCTATTATCTTACAGGGTGTAGATAATGAAATTTGGTTAGAAAACTTAGATGCTGATTGTAAAGTTATTCGTATTGTATCTGGTTATATTCATAATGATGAACAATACGATTTTGATGTGTTTAAGACTAAAAGAATTCTTAAGAAAATAAAGAAAAAGACATTTTCATTTAATGTTAATGTTATGAGTTTCTTTTTAGATATGGGTGATAATGTTACTCAAGATATTAATACTGATTCTAAATTAATGGGTATTAAAGTTACTGATGAAACAGATATAGATAAAAATGAGTTTGTTAAAAAGTTATTTCCTGATATGGGTAAGAAAATGAAATATACTGAAGATGGTATGGAATTATTTGCTAAGATAACTAATGATATTAATGAACATAATATGAAGGATGCTTCTAAGATAGAGAAGGTATTTAAAGATAAAGGTCCTTATATTACTTATGCATTAATAGCAATTAATGTTTTATTATATTTGATACCGATATTATTAGATAAATATGAATATATAATTAATGCATTTTGTGTACATGGGCCTAGTATTAGAGCTGGTGAATATTATAGATTAATAACAGGTATATTTTTACATGGTAGTCTTATTCATTTATTCTTTAATGCATATGCTTTATATGTAATTGGTTCACAAATAGAAAATTATTTTGGAAGAATTAAATATTTAATTATATATTTATTTTCTGGATTAATGGGAGCAATATTTTCTATGATATTTGGTGGTAATATTGCATCTATTGGAGCTAGTGGGGCTATATTTGGATTAATGGGAGCTTTACTTTATTTTGGATATCATTATAGAGTTTATTTAGGTAATGTATTAAAGACTCAATTAATTCCATTAATTATATTTAACTTATTTTTAGGATTTATTTTAAATGGTGTAGATAATTTTGCACATATTGGTGGATTAATAGGTGGAGTATTAATTGCTAAAGCAGTTGGGGTAAAGGATAAATCAACTACTTTTGATATAGTAAATGGATGGATACTTACTATTATATTTACAGCAGTAATTTTATATATAGCATTTATCTATAGTGTTAGAGGTTAATATATGAATGTAGTAGAGAAAAATGTATTAGAGGCAATCCATTATATTTTAGAACATAATGAATTTAAGTTTACAGATAAACAACTATCAAAAGCTGATGAATATATTATTCCATTTGTAGGTGATCTTGATATAGATGAAAAAGAATTTAGATTTATAACTGCGGGAGCTCCTAAACTTTCTTATGATAGGAGAATAATTCCTTTATTTATTAGGTATTTTGCATATATAGAAGATAATATGGGTTTATATGAAGAATTATCAAATGATGGTTATATATTTTATGAAAATCATGTTATTAAGTTTTATGCTTTGGATAGAATTATGACTGGTAATTTTAAAAAAAATGAGTATAAGAATTTGTTAATTAGATATGAAGAGCCTATTTCAAGATTTTATTTTACATTGAAGGGAATAGACATTGAGGAAAAAGAGAAATATGCTAAAGATTTTAGTGATATAGTTCGTACTGATCAGACTACTTTGAAGGTATGTAATGATGGTTATGGAGATGATAATCATTATAATTATTTAACTAGAAAGAATATTGAGTTTTTTGGAAAAGATTTTTTATTAAGAATGGATAGTAATAGAAGAAATATTATAAATGGTATTGATTTTAATATAAGTGAAGAAGATGCTTTGAAAATTAAGGAATTACTTATTAGATATCCTGATTATAGGGGTATTGTTAAATTAAGTAGTGAGTTGTTAAATAATTTTAGTGTTGAAGAAATAGATTTAATGAGTAAGAAAGATTCAATATTATATAAGGCTGCTATTAAGAATAATTTATTAGATAGAATTAAAAATATATTGAGTATGAATCCTAATTTTAATTGTCCAAAATCTTTTATAAGAGAAGAAATATTTAGAATACTTAGTGATGAGGAAATAGTTGAACTTAGTGATGATGCTAAGATGAAAATTTCTGAATCTATTCCAAATATGCAAGATGTTATGGTAATGCCTATTAAAAAAATTAGGGGTATTGTATTTAGGGATAAAGTTCTTAGAAAAGTTGATTCTATAGTAGGCAATAGAAAAAAATAAATATATTGTAAATAATAAATTGAAATGATAAAATAATATTATAAATAGTAGAGGTGATATTATGTCTTCTGAACAAACTAGTTTATTTGATATAGAGAAATTAGATGCTGAAGTTGTTAGAGAAACAATTAGTAGTGTTTATAAGTCTCTAGAAGAAAGAGGTTATAATCCAACTAATCAAATAGTTGGTTACTTAATTAGTGGTGATCCAGGATATATTTCTAGTTATCAAGATGCTAGAAATAAGATTCAAGAGATTGATCGTGCTAAGATAGTAGAGATTCTATTAACTGAATTTCAAAATAATAATAAATGAGATATTTAGGTCTTGATTTAGGTAGTCGTACTTTAGGTGTAGCTATAAGTGATAAGACAGGGTTAATTGCGTCTAGTTTAAAAGTTATTAGGCATGTTGAAGAATATGACAGATTAGTTGAGGATGTAAAAAATCTTGTTAGTGAATTAGAGATAGATGCTATTGTATTAGGATTTCCTAAGAATATGAACAATACAATTGGTCCTAAGGGAGAGCTTAGTTTGGAATTTAAAGAAAAGTTAGAGAAGATAATTGATATACCAATTTATCTACAAGATGAAAGATTGTCTACTAAAAGTGCATTAGATACATTAATACAAGGAGATGTATCTAGAAAAAATAGAAAAAAAGTAGTTGATAGTTTGGCAGCTACTATAATATTACAAACTTATTTAGATAGGAGAAATTAATATGAAAAAGAATAGTTTTTCAATGATTGATGAAAATGGTAAGGAAATAATATATGATGTTTTATTTACTTTTGAAAGTGATGAAACTCATAAGAATTATATAGTTTATACAGATAATTCAAGGGATGAAACAGGAAATATACAAGTATATGCTTCTATATATGATCCTGAAAATCCTAATAGTAAATTAGAAGCAATTACTACTGATAAAGAATGGAAAGTAATTGAAACAATACTAGAAACTTTACAAGAAGAAGTTCGTAAGAAAAAAGAACAAGAAAATAATGAGCAATAGCTCTTTATTTTTTATGGAGGTAGTATGACAAAGAGAAGAATAAAACCATTATTTTTTATAATTATAATAGTTTTAGTAATTAGTATTCTTATTGGTAGTTTTTTCTTTTTAACTGGACCTGTGAATTCTTTTGATAAGAAAGATATAGAGGTAGAAATACCTAGTGGAACTAGTAGAGAAAAAATAGGGGATATTTTAAAAGAAAAGGGATTAATTAGAAGTAAAACTGTTTTCAAATTATATCTTAAAATTAATAAAGCAGATAATTTAAAAGCGGCTACATATCTTTTAAACAAGAGTATGGATGTAAATACTATTATTAAAGAATTAGAAAAGGGCAGTAAATATAATCCTAATAGAGTAGTTCTTACTTTTAAAGAAGGTGAAAGAGTTACTGATTATGCGAAGTTAATTGATAAGAAAACTAACAATAGTTATGATGATGTTATTAATACTATTAGTGATAAAAAGTATTTAAATGAGTTAATTTCTAAGTATTGGTTTTTAACTGATAATATACTTGATAGTGATATATATTATCCTTTAGAAGGATATTTAGCTCCTGAAACTTATTTCTTTGAAAATAAGGAAGTAAGTGTTAAAGAAATTATTACTACTATGTTAAATCAAGAGGAAAAAGTATTAGAAAAGTATAAAGATAAAATTAGTAGTGATCCTCATTACTATGTTACTATGGCATCTATTGTAGAATTAGAAGGTACTAATAGTGAAAATATGAAGACTATTGCATCTGTATTTGAAAATAGATTAAAAAGTAGAATGAGTCTTGGAAGTGATGTTACTACTTATTACGGATTACAAGTTGCTATGACAAGTGATCTAACTACTGATGAGTTTGCTTCAGTTAATGGATATAATACTAGGAGTACTACTATGATGGGAAAGATGCCTGTAGGACCTATTTCTAATCCTAGTAAAGAAGCACTAGAAGCTAGTATTAATCATGAAGTATCTGATTATTATTACTTTGTAGCAGACAAACATGGTAAGGTTTATTTTACTAAGACACTTAGTGAACACAATGCTAAGGTTGCAGAAATTAAGAGAAATGGAGATTGGATTTGGTAATATGCTTGATGACCTCATTAGAAATATGAAAGAATATGCTTTAGAAAATAATGTTCCTATTATGACTGAAGGTGGAATTAATTATTTAATGAAGTATATTAGGAAAAATAATATTAAAAGAATTCTTGAAGTAGGTACTGCAATAGGGTATTCTTCTATACTTATGTGTAGTGTGGATGAAGAAATTACAGTGACTACTATTGAAAGAGATGAAAAAAGATATTTAGAAGCTTTAAAGAATATAAAAAAGGCTAACTACGAAGATCGTATTAATTTAATATATAAGGATGCTTTGGATGTTAATCTAGATGAAGAATATGATTTAATATTTATTGATGCTGCTAAAGCTCAAAATAGAAATTTTTTTGAAAGATATGAAAAAAATCTTTCAAAAGATGGTACAATTATTACAGACAACATGAACTTTCATGGGTTAGTTAATAAAGATTTAGAAAGTATAGAAAGTAGAAACTTGCGTCAATTAGTGCGTAAAGTAAAAGAATATAGAGAGTTTTTAGAAAATAATAAAGAGTTTTCTACAGAGTTCTATGATATAGGAGACGGAATTGCTGTTAGTAAGAGAGCGTAGGTGATAGTATGGAGTTTTTTCAAATATTGAGTTGCAATAATGCATTGGGTAGTTGTTGTACTGATTATGGACTAGTTGGTGTTTTAAACATTACTAGGAGAATACTTGATTTAATACAATTTATAGTACCTATTGTTTTAATAGTTGCTGGAACTATTCAGTTTATTCAATTAACTATTAATCCGGAATTAAAAGATGGATTAAAAAAAGTATTAAACAAGTTAATTGCAACTATAATTATTTTCTTATTACCTTCATTGATAGATCTTGTTTTAGGAGTTTCTTCTAGTAACTTTAGTATTGCTACTTGTTGGCAACAGGCTAAAACTGTTTCAACTGAAACTGTATTTAGTAGTGGTAATTATGTTGCTACTCCAGATCAAGAAAACTCAGTATGGGAAGATCCTGTTAGTTTTAATAAAGTTTCCAATATGGGTTCAAGCACAACTGGTTCTGCTAAACAAAAAGCTATTGTAGCTTATGCAAGTCAATTCATAGGGAAAGAATATTTATGGGGAGGTTCATGGAATGGAGAAGTTCCATATACTCCAACAGATTGTAGTGGTTTTGTAACAGGTGTTTATCGCCATTTTGGAATTAATTTACCTAGAGGTAGAACTATGTTTGGTTATGATACTAGACTATATACAGTTGTATCTGAAAGTGAGATGCAGCCTGGTGATGTTATCATGTATGATAAACATGTAGGTATATATACAGGTAAAGGAAAAGAAATAATTCATGCTAAAGGTAAAAAATGGGGAGTAGTAAAGGATTCTGACTATACAAAATGTTCTAGTCATAAAATATTAGGTTTTTTAAGAATAAAGGGAGTTTAAAATATGATAAAAGCATTTGATAAATTAGATAATAGTAAAAAAATACCTATAGTTATAGGTGTGGCAATAGTATTGATAGTATTTGTTACTCTATTTTATTATTTTAAAAATAAAAATGTAGGGTATAGTGATTTAAAAGAAGACAGTACTAAGGCTTTTGTATATACTATTAATTCTGAAAAAAATGATACATATTTTATGAATGTACCATATGTAAATATACAAGGTGCTGTAGCAAAAGAAGTAAATGAAGATGTAGATTCATTTGCTGCAGAGTTTTCTAATAATGAAAAAATAATGTTATCATATGAATATGATATTAATGGAAGAATTTTATCATTACTTGTTAAATGTGTTGATTATGATGTTAAATATGTTCCTAAAGTATATTTTAGAACTTATAATATTGATTTAGAAAATCAAAAGTTATTAAGTGATGAAGAATTATTATCTATTTATAATATTACTACTACTGATGTTAGTAATTTTATTGAGAAAAAGTTTACATACTGGTATAAGGACGTTGTTAAACAAGGTTATGTTGAAGAGAAAGAATGCGATTATATTTGTTTTCTAGAATATCGTGAAGTAGAAGATTATTTAGATGATGTAGTTTACTATGTAGAACGTGGTAATTTAGTTGCTTATAAACCATTCGTATTCTATTCTATATTTGGAGAAGAAGAGTATTTTAAGGAAAAAGATTTTAAATTTGAAATAACAAAGGAAGATAAATAAGTCTTCTTTTTTTATTAAAAAATGATATAATTATTTATAGTAGGTGATAGCATGGAGATGTTTCAAATATTGAGTTGTACTAATGATTTAGCTACTTGCTGTAGTAATACGGCATTAGTAGGTTTTTTATCTATTCTTAAACGAATCATAGATATAATTCAATTTGTAGTACCTATTATATTAATCATTACTGGTACCATTCAATTTATACAAATGACTATTAATCCAGATTTAAAAGATGGATTTAAAAAAATACTAAATAAACTTATTGCGGTGATTATAATATTTTTATTACCATCTATTGTAGATGTATTCTTAAATGTGGCATCTGGTAATTTTACTATAGCTTCTTGTTGGCAACAGGCTAAAATTATTACTTCAACTAAAGTGACAAAGGCTACTAAATATGTTAAAGATAGTGATAATTCTTTATTGTTGAATAATGAAAAGTATGATGAAGTAATGAATTCAGATACTTATAAGAGTAATGAAAAAAGAATTGCTGAAAGTCAAAAAGATACAACTAAGACAAGTACAAATAAGCAAAAAGAAATTGTGTCATATGCTAAAAAGTTTTTAGGTAAAAAGTATAAGTTTAAAGGTAATTGGGATGGTTCTACTAAATATACGCCTACAGATTGTAGTGGATTTGTAAAAGGTGTTTTCAAACATGTTATTGGAGTAAATTTACCTCATGGTACTCATGAATTGTATAGAAGAAAAGATTTATGGGATCCTGTATCAGAAAAAAATCTTCAACCTGGAGATGTTATTATGTATAAAAGACATGTAGGTATATATACAGGTAAAGGTAAAGAAATAATTCATGCCAAAGGAACAGGTTATGGAATACTAATTGATAAGAATTATAATAAGGCTTCTAGATGGGGAAAACCTATAGGATTTTTAAGAATTAAAGGGGTAAAATAATGATTAAAAAGTTTAATGAATTAGATAATAATAAGAAAATATTAATTGTTGTTTCTTTAGCGGTAATATTAATTGTAGGAATTATTTTATATGTGTATTTTAAAAATGAAAATTCTGGGTTTAAAAATATAAAAGAAAATGAAGATAAAGAATTAGTTTATACTATTAATTCTAAGAAGAATAAGGATTTCTTTATAGATGTTCCTTATATAAATATTAAGGGAGATTATATTAAGAGTGTTAATGAGGATATCAATTCATATGTAGAAGAGTTTATTAATGAAGAAATGGTAAGATTAACGTATGAATATGAGATTAATGGAAAGGTTTTATCATTGGTTATCAAGGTAGCTAATTATAATACTGATGATGTACCTGAAATATATTTTAAGACTTATAATGTTAATTTAGATACATTGGTATTATTGAGTGATGATTATTTATTAAGAATTTATAATACTAATTATGAATCTGTTAAAGAAATAATTGAAAAAAGGTTTCAGTATTTTTATAAAGACCTTATAGAACAAGAATATTTCGATGAAGAGGAATGTGAATATGAATGCTTCTTAGAAAATAGAGGTGTAGAAGATTACATGGATGATGTGTCTTATTATATAGAGAATGGTAAATTAGTTGCATATAAGCCATTTGTATTCTATTCGATTATAGGAGAAGAGAATTATTTTAAAGAGGAAGATTTAAAATTTATAATAGCTAAAGAAGAAAGTTAAAACTTTCTTTTTTTTATGAATTGATTTATAATATGTTCGAGGTGCTCTATGAAGTTATTAATTGAAGTAAGTGGAAAGAATAATTTATATCTTAGTGATGTAGATGGATTAATATTAGCCTTAGATAATTATAGTGTTGAATCTATAGTTTCTTTTAGTATTGATGAAATAAAAGATATTAAAAATAAGTCTAATAAAGAGATATTTGTCAAAATTAATAAGAATCTAATGAATGAGGATATTGAAAAGGTTAAAAGTATATTAATTGAATTAGATAAAATAGGAATTAATGGAGTATTCTTTTATGACTTAGCTGTTTTAGAATTAAAAAGAGAATTGAATTTAAGTTTAGAATTAGTATGGAATCAAACTCATATGGTTAATAATTATAAGACATGTGATTATTATTATAGTAAGGGTGTTAAATATGCTTTACTTGGTAAAGAAATAACACTTGATGAAATAATTGAAATAATTAATAAAAGTAAGATTACTAGTATGGTTGAGGTAGTAAGTAAACCTAGTGTAGCTTTTTCAAAGAGAAAGTTAATTACTAATTACTATAAAGATTTAGGTAAAGAAAAGAATGATGAATTAATTATTCATGAGAAGGTTACTGATTCTAATTATCATTTAGTAGAAGATAATAATGGTACTAGTTTCTATTTAGATATTATTACTAATGGTACTAGTGTAATTAAGAGTTTATTTGAGAATAATTGTGAATATATAATTATGAGAGAATTTGGTATTGATTGTTTTAGTGAGTTAATTACTGATACTAAGAATTATATTAGTAATGGTTGTATAGATGATAATTATGTAAATAAATATAAAAAGTTAGGGGATAGTACAAATTTCTTTTTTAAGAAGACTATTTATAAGGTGAAGAAATGAAAAGAATAGAATTATTATCTCCAGCAGGAGACTTAGAGAGATTAAAAGTTACTCTTTTATATGGGGCAGATGCAGTGTATATTGGAGGACAAAGTTATAGTTTAAGAGCTAATGCAAATAATTTTAGTATTGAAGAGATTAGAGAGGGATGTAGTTTTGCACATAAACTAGGTAAGAAAGTACATCTTACTTTAAATATAGTTTTCCATAATGAAGATATGGAAGAAGTTGAGAAGTTTATTAAAGATGTAGTAGATGCTGGAATAGATGCATTTATAGTAAGTGATCCATTTATCATTTCACATATAAAGAAGAATTATCCTAATGTACAAGTACATTTAAGTACTCAAAATTCTACAAGTAATTATAAAGCAATAGAATTTTTTGAAAAAGAGGGCATTGATAGAGTAGTACTTGCGAGGGAATTAGGTAAATCTGAGATTAGTGAAATAATAAATAAAGTTAATTGTGACATAGAAGTATTTATTCATGGAGCTATGTGTACTTGTTTTAGTGGTAGATGTGCTTTATCAAATTACGTTACAAATAGAGATGCTAATAGAGGTGGATGTGCTCAAGTATGTAGATTTAGTTTTGATACTAATGAAAGTAAAGAATTTACTATGGCTTTGAAAGATATGAATATGGCAGAGTATATTGGTGACTTGATAGATATTGGTGTTACTAGTTTAAAAGTAGAAGGTAGAATGAGATCTTTATATTACTTAGCTACTGTTATTGGTACTTATAGAGAGATTATTGATAGATATTATGATAAGACACTAACACCTGAAATTATGGAAGTTTTACAAGAAAGATTAGATAGAGTAGCTAATCGTGAGACATCTACACATTACTTTATGAAAGAGGCGGACTGGACTGATCAATACTACACAGGTAGAAGTGAAGTATCTAATCAAGACTATTTAGGACAAGTAATAGAATACAAAGATGGATTAGTTAAGTTCTATGAAAGAAATTATTTTGAAAAAGGTGATTTAGTAGAATTATTTACTCCTAGTGGTGAACATATTAGTTTTGTTGCTGAAGAAATATATGATATTGATATGAATAGAGTAGATGTATGTCGTCATCCTGATGATATATATTATTTAAAATTAGATAGTAATATATCAATACCAGAGTATTCTATGATTAAGATAGTTGAAAGGAGTAATGGTAATGAGTAATTTAGATATAGCTAAGAAAAATTTATTAAAAGAAGAATGTCTTGGTGAATTTGCTACTAAAAGTAGTGATGCGATTAGAATAGAAAAATATGAAGAAGATATACGTCCTAATTATTTTAGAGATATAGATAGAATAATACATAGTCTTTCTTATACAAGGTATTTGGATAAAACTCAAGTATTTACAATGTATGAGAATGATCATTTAAGTAAGAGAATTACACATGTTCAATTAGTTAGTAAGATTGCTAGAACTATTGGTAGGGCTTTAAAGTTAAATGAAGATTTATGTGAAGCTATTGCTTTAGGACATGATATAGGACATACTCCACTAGGACATACTGGAGAAGCATTACTTAATGAAATATCATTAAGAGAATTAGGAGAGTTTTTTGCTCATAATATTCAAAGTGTTAGACACTTAATGGTTGTAGAAAATAAGGGACTTGGGCTTAATTTAAGTGTTCAAGTATACGATGGAATAATGTGTCATAATGGAGAAATGTTAGATAGTAAGTATGTTCCTATGAAGAAAGATAAAGATGAATTTTTAAGGGAATATAATTCAGCTTATACTGATTTAAAAACATCTAATAAGAATAGACCTATGACATTAGAAGGTTGTGTAGTTAGAATTAGTGATATTATTGGATATATTGGTAGAGATATTGAAGATGCTGTAATGATAGGAAAGATTAAACGTGAAGAAATACCTATTGAAATAAGTAGTGTTTTAGGTACTACTAATAGAGATATAGTAAATACTATTATTTTGGATATAATAGAAAATAGTATGGATAAGCCATATATTAAATTAAGTGATGATGTATATAAAGCATTATTTGCTTTAAAGAAGTTTAATGGTAAACATATTTATAGTAAAGCAATGACTTCTAATGAGATAGAATATTATAGGGTTGGTATGAATAAAATATATGATAGATACTTAAATGATATAGAAAATGGTAATAAAAAAAGTATCATTTATACTATGTTTTTAAATGATATGGATAAATCATATTTAGAAAATACTAATAATAAACGTAAAGTAATAGATTTTATAGCTGGTATGACTGATGATTTATTTATTAATGAAATAGAAGAAAATGATTGATTTTTTAAGGGTTTTATGATATAATATACGTGCTTTCTACTTGAAAGAGGTATATAAAAAACACTTGAAATTATAAAAATACTATGTTATACTTTTGCATGTTGACAATAAGTATAATCATATAAGAGGTGAAATTAAAATGACAAATAAAAACACTGTATATTTAACTCAACAAGGTTTAGATGATTTAAAGAAGGAATTAGAAGATTTAATAAATGTAAGACGTCCTGCAAACGTACAAGCTATAAAAGAAGCACGTTCTTTAGGAGACTTATCTGAAAATGCTGAATATGATGCTGCTAGAAATGAGCAAGCTCAAATAGAAGCAAGAATTGTACAACTTGAAAAAATGTTAGAAAACGTTTCAATTATAGATGAAGCTAATACTGATGTAGTAAGTATTGGTAATACAGTTTCTATTAAATATGTTGATGATGATGAAGAAGATACATATAAAATAGTTGGTTCACAAGAAGCTGATCCATTCGCAAGTAAAATATCTAATGAATCTCCAATTGCTCAAGCTTTATTTGATCATAAAGTAGGAGATATCGTAACAGTAGAAAGTCCTAACGGAAGTTATGAAGTAGAAATTATTTCTATTCAATAATTTTCGACATAATATTTGTATTTAATAACTTATTCTTAAAGAGTAAGTTATTTTTTTTGGAGGAATTATGAAAAAGTATATTTTATTCTATTTCTTTATTTTAATTTGTTTATTATTGTTTTTCTATAGTAATAAAAAAGATTATAAGTATTTAATTTATGAAGAAGCTATTCCTATTAGGGATTATGATGAGATAAAGGGAATGAAATATACTATTAATGTTGATAATAGTGTTATTGATAATAGTATTGATGTTTATTCTAAGATACTTTCTAGTATATATCATTACAAGGATATTAGTAATATTAATAGTTTTTTTATTAATTTAAGTGTTGATGAGGATTATAAAATAGATACTATTGATATTGTTGATAATAAAAATAAAGTTATTAGAAATATTAATTTTAGTAATGATTCTAATGATATAGTACTTAACTTAGAAAGAGAAGATTTTATTAATTATAATAGTAATTATGATATAAAAATTAGGCTTAAAAGAAATGCTAGAAAAATCTAGTATTTTTTAATATTTTATTGTATACTTAAAGAAGATGAGAATAGGGGTGGATAGATATGATTATTAGAAAACCATATGCTTTCCTAATTAAGAATTTTAAAAAAATTCATATCTTTTTACTTATACTTAGTTTGTATGTCCTATACCAATTAATTAACGTTAATAATTTCGTTAATGAATTTATGAGGTTAGGGACATATGATTTTTTTAGTGATCCTATAACTAATCACATTACTTGGCTATTAACTCTTTCAATAGTTTTATTAATAGTTGGAAGTATAGCTATATTATTTTTATTAAATCATAAGAAAAAACCTTGGAAAATATATTTAGTGCCAATAATACAATATTTTGTATTACTTTTAGTTTTGGGAGTAATCAAGAGTTTCTTTAATTCTTATTCTACTGATGTTGAAACTACAGATTTGAGAATGGCTAAAGACTTATTAACGATGTTTTTAATAATTCAATTACCTGTTATTGGAATATATGTTATGAGAGTATTTGGGTTAGATATGAAGAAATTCAATTTTAATTCAGATCAAGAATTTTTAGAATTAAGTGAAGAAGATAGGGAAGAAATAGAAATAGGTATTTCTTTAGATAAAGATAGTTTTAAGAGAGGTTTTAAGAAATTTACTAGATATTTAAATTACTTTTATCAGGAACATAAGTTTATATGTAATTGGGTATTTGGAATAATTATTTTTATTACTGTAGTGTTAATTTATACTAGTGTTTTTATAACTCATAAATCTTATAAAGAGGGACAGTTCTATAATGTAAATGGTTATTCATTTAGAGTAAATAATACTTATTTTACTGATAAAGATTATACAGGAAATATTATTAGTAAAAAGAGTAATTATATAATACTAGATTTAACTATTAAGAATAATTCTGTTCCTAGAAAGGTTAAATTAGATTATTTCCATATTAAGAATAAGACAAAAGATTATACGACTACAAATAAGGTATTTGCTAAAGAATTTCAAGATTTAGGTAATACTTATGAAACTGTTAGAGAATTAAAAAGAGATGAAGTTTTAAATTGTATTGTTGTTTATAAAGTAGATAATTATTTAGATAAAAATAGCTTTGTATTATATTATCAAGAATCAAATGGTTATTTAAGAAAAATTAAATTAAAAATAAATGATTTGAGTAAGATTAGTGATCCTATTAAATTAAATTTAGAGGATGATTTAAAACTTGATTTTATGAGTAAAGGAGATATTATTTCTATTGATAATTATTCAATAGGAGATTGGTTCGAATATAGTACTAGGGAGTGTACTGTTAGTGGATGTAGTAATGAAAAAAATACACTATATGGAGGGGACCAAAAAATACTTAAATTAGATTTCGGTTCTGAGCTTTGGGAATCTAAAAATATGATTGACTTTTTGACTCAATATGGTAAACTTATATATAAGGATAGTAATGATGTAGAAGGTATGATAGATATAGTAAATCCTATCAGTAAAACTTACTACGGAAAAACTGTTTTTATTAAAATACCAGGCGGGGTCGAGTATAAAGAAATGAGCATTGATTTAATTGTTCGTGATAAGCATTATGTTTATAAATTGTTTTAGGAGGCATTTATGAATAAAGAGGTGTGGAAGAAAATTAAGTTAATTATTACTATTGCACTTATTTTGGTATTTGTATGGTTTTTAATTGTTTCACCTATGATTACTTTTCATAGAAATGAAAAAAGTTTAGAAGATGCTGCAAAAAGATATTTTGAACTTAATAGTAATCAACTACCAACAGGTGAGAATGTTAAGACAGTTACATTAAAGACTTTATATCATAAAGCATTTATTAAGAATGATTTATATATTCCATATACAAATAAGACTTGTTCAATTGAAAATAGTTGGGTAAAAGTAAGAAGAGTAAATGGAGAATATAAATACTATACATATCTAGAATGTGGAGTTTTATCTTCTACAGTAGATCATAAAGGACCAGTTATTACTTTAAACGGAGATGAAAAGATTTCAGTTGGTAAAGGTGATAAATATAAAGAAGCTGGAGTTAAGAGTGTAGTTGATAATACTGATGGTAAGATTGATGTTAAGAAAGTAGAAATCAAAGGTGAAGTTGATACTTCTAAAATTGGTACATATGAAATTACTTATACAGTACTTGATAGTTTAAATAATAAAACTATTGTTACAAGAGAAGTTGAAGTAGTACAAAAATTAAATAGTACTATTAAGAAAACTTTAAAAGAAGCTAAAATCTTTACTGGAGAGCCTTTAGATAATTATATAAGACTTTCTAATATGGTATTCAGAGTGTATGGAATCGATAATAATGATAATGTAATTATAGTTAGTGATGAAGATATAGCTAATGTTAATTATTCTAAGTTGGATAAATGGTTAGATTATTATTACAATAACTTAAATGATTTTGCTAAGAAGATAATAGTTAAATCTAAATATTGTAATATGACTCTTACTGATACAACATTAGATACTACTAAGTGTTCAGGATATACAAAAGAAAGAAATGTGTATATACCTTCAGTAATAGATATTAATAAGGCTAGTAAAGGTGAAGAAAACTTTATGAGACCTAGTTCTATAAGCTGGGTAGCTAATGGAAAAGATAGGAAAAATGCTTATGCATCAAGAGGGTTATTCCTTGATGAAAATAAAAAAGCATATGTAGCTTATAATGTTAATGATAATTATGGAGTACGTCCTATGATGGTTATAAAGGGTGGAACTTTAATAACTAGTGGTGATGGTACTAAGGAAGATCCATATGTATTTGGTGATGTGAAGAAAGCAAAAGGTGGATCATTATTAAATGAAAGATTTACTGGTGAGTATATTTCAATAGATGGTGATACTTATAGAATTATAAAGACAAATAATGATGGAACTACAAAAGTTATTAGTGATTTTACTATAGATGATATTTTAGTAGCTCCTACAAGTTCATCTGAAAAAATAGTTTATAATCCAACTGATAAAACTAGTGTAGGTTACATTATTAATAATCGTCTTGCTGAATTTATAAACACTAAACATTTTGTAAAGCATGAAATAAGTGTTCCAATATATAAAAATAAAATTATATATGGGGAAGAGACGAAGAAAGAAAAATATAGTGTTAAGTTATCTGCTCCTGATATGTATGAAATATTTAGTGCACAACCACAAAATATTGCTACAAATGCATATTGGATGATAAATACATCACAAAAAGAAAGAACAGGTGCTGCAATAGGTATTAACGGATACCCAATTAATGATAAGATAGGGTATGATGTAGAATTAGGATCTAGAATAGTAGCATTTGCAAAGAAAGACACTACGATAAGTAGCGGAGAAGGTACAGCAAACAATCCATATGTTATAAAATAAAGGTGAGGTTACATTATGAGTTGGAGGAAGAAGAAAAAAGAAATCCGAAAAATAAAACATAAGGCACTCTTGATAATTTGCCTTATGTTTGCTGTCGTTATTGGACTAGTATATTTTTTAACTATTAAAATAATAAATACTAGTTGGAAATCTTATAAGGTAGAATCTAGAGTAGAGGAATTGAAAAAGACAAAACCAATTGAAGATTCGGGTTATAAACCAATAGGATGGTTGAAAGTAGAAGGTACTAATATTGATTTACCAATAGTGTATAGTGATAATAGAGGAGAAGAATTTCCTGTACAATTAGAAAGTTTTGCTTGGACAATAAAAAAGTTTAATCAAGATAGTACTTATTACGATATAACAGGACATAATATATTTAATTTATCAGCACATCCTAAAATAAAATCTGATATGTTTAATAGATTTGAAGAATTGATGGCATTTATATATTATGATTTTGCTAAAGAAAATGAATATATTCAATTAACGATAGGCGATGAAGATTACATCTACAAGATATTTTCGGTAGGTTTTGTAGATGAAGGAGTTACTTCTTTCTTTCCAATAAAAAGTGATGCAAGTAAAAGTGAAATAGATGATTTGATAAGTATATTTAATAATTATAGTTTGTATAAATACAATGTTGATGTTAATGCAAATGATAAAATAATTTCTTTATCAACGTGTACTCGTTTCTATGGTGTGGATGGAAATGTAGAATTCTACGTAGTTGGTAGATTACTAAGAAAAGATGAGAACACGAATCATTATAAAATTGCGAAAAGCAAAAATTATAAAAAAGTTGAAAAAAAATTGAAAGGTGATGAAAATAATGAATAAGGTTAGTTTTAAGAGAATAATAGGGTTATTTATATTTGCTTTAATTATCACAGTAATCAATACTAAATCTGTATTTGCTGCAACATGTCAAGATGTAGTAAATAAATTAAATGATAATGATATGCAACTTAAACGATATGGTTTATCAATGACTTATGATCGTGAGAGTAAAAAATATGTTGTTAAATCTGATGTTAGCAATGATACTATTGAAACTTTCCATAAGTTCGACAAGAATTTTAGAAAGAATAAAATAAAATTTAAGGTAGATGGTTTATATTTCTATGAACCTAGTGAAAATGCTGCTGATGAGAAGAAAATTTTGAAAAACGAAGTTGAAGGTAAACATAGTTCTAGTGTTATTAATGCTTCTGGAAGAATTAATGATTATAAAAATAGAGGAATTATTGATTCCCTTAGTATTACAGCTAAAGGAGAGTTTACAATAAAAAGAGATATTCTTGGTGATTCTGATGATAGTCATTCAGGAGTTGCTGTAAAACTTGTACCAGATGGTTTTAATGATCCAGAGTTAGTAGCAGCTTGTAATTCAAATGCTACATTCTATATGATGGTTTATACTTCAGTAGAAACAGGAGAAGAAAAACCACCAGAAGAAATTATTATTGAAACTAGTTCTGATAGTTCATTCTCATATGGACAAATAGATTGTACTAATTATGCATCTAAATATAAAGAAACAGAATTTAATTATAATTTCTGTAAAGATAAATTAGCTGCTGAAAAATCAAGTACTACAAGAAATTTCACAATTAAGAATTATAAGAAAGATACTGCTGGTATCAAGTCAAGTATGATTAAATATGAGGAAATTAATGGAACTCTTAAAGAAATTAAAGATCCTCTAGCATTTAAGTGTAATTACAAAGATACTATTAGTGGTATTTCAAAAAATGATGAAGAGTATTACGTTAATAAAAACTATATTCATGGTAAAGGAACAATCACAATAACAGAAGGACAATATGTATATACAGGTGAATATAGTAATACAACTAAAAAAGCTGCTTCTTGTGAATTAGAATGTGAAGAAATAGTAAAAGTAGAATATGGACCTCCAGTTGCTTCTAAAGCTGGTCTATGTTTCGAATATAAGGTAAAAGTAACAAGTCGTGTAAATTGTGCTATGAAGAAGGAACCAACTCCTCCTCCAAAACAATATATTTGTACACCAACACCATGGTGTAATCACCCAGGTGGTTATCCAGACCATCAAGGTGGACCAGACGATGAATTTGATGAATGTGTATCAAAGTGTGATGGTGGAATATATAGTGATAGATGTACAAACAAGTGTTATAAACAAGTTTATGGTGAAAGCTTAGTTAGAGAAACTGCTGGAACATTAATTGAATATGGTGATGGTAAGACAGTAGATAGAAGTAAACTACTATATCAATTTAAATATCAAGGTGGAGAAGTAGTTTGGGATGTTGGAGGTAAGAGAGTTAGAAGATATGAAATAGCTTCTGATGGAAGTAAATCTTATCCTGCTGGACCTGGTGGTCCAAAACAACATAGCCATGCTTCAAGAGATGTTATCACAGATTCATATTGGCATAAACATAATAGTTGGGGATATCCTACAAGTTATTATTATTACTATGATAAGACTGGTATTCCTAAAATAGAACATTGTTCTTCAACAGATTGTTGGTGGGAATTAAATAAGAGTGATGCATGTAAAGATAAATCTAATTATAGATATTTAAATCACCCATCTGTTTATACTGATAGATATGGAACTAAGTATCCTGGAGTATCAGCACAAGAACAAGATAAGAAAGAAAATCAAGAATTATATGAAGAATTGAAGAAAAAATGTTCTGCATATGCTTCATGTAATACAACAACTGCAGAATTTACAATTTCAGTAGATTATACAGAAAAAGGAAATAAGACAAAACAAACAATTGAATTCCCTTATTCAAATGATAAGAAGAATACAATTACAAGTAAAAATAATAATGCTTCTTGTTTACCTGGTGAAGATCAAGGATCTATCTTATTAAGTTATGATGGATGCTACAAATGCGGTAAAGTAAGCGAAAATAGAATGTATATGACAGAATGGAGTTTCCCTGGAACATGGATTCATAATAAGAATGGTAATATTGCTTATGTTCCTACTTCAGTTAATAATACATCTTGGAGATATATAAAGAATAAATTCTGTTTACCATTAAATATCGCAAATGTAAATGAAAAATGGTATAACTACTATCAAGCTAAAGTAAATGGAAATGATCCAACATATTCATATAATAATACAGAATATATGAATAATATTACTTGTCCAGATGGTAGCAAGATAACTAATCCATGTAATTATAAAGAAACTACTATTACTGAGTCTGATAAGATTGATTACAATATCAACGCAACAGCTAGAAGTTTCGGTATGTATGAATGGGATATTAATATTTCATGTTTCTATGCAGTAAATGATGTATTCCCTAAAGTTAAAGAGACAGATAAGTGTGAAGCTAAATGTTCAGATGATAATGTTCAAAAGATGATACGTAATGTAGATTTGAATAATTTATTCCCAGATAAGTCTGGTAATCAATTAACAAGTTCTGATACAACAGGAAGAACTCCAGGATTTAACTGGACAAGTTTTGCAGATCAAACTAAGAAGGATACAGATTATACATCACTTCCTTCAAATTATGCTAAATGGATTCAAGCTAAGGGAACTAGTGTATATTCAGATAGATATCTAGATTATGAAATTAACTTAACAAAAGAAATAATCACAGAACTTAAGAAAGAAGTTAATACTGGATTAGGTAAGAATTATACTAACTGGCAAGGTGATGTAGAGATAAATAGTGTTACTAATTATCAAAGTCCATTGTTCAGAAATGGTGGAATTTTATCTAAGAATTCTAAATATCCAGTAGGAGATGCAATTACATGTAATAACATGAAAAACTATGCATCAACTGAATGTGAAGATTTTAGTGGGGAGGTAAGATAATATATGAATAAAGGTATGTTAACAGTAGGTATAATCCTATTAAGTTTAATTGCTTTACTATTAATCAATGTATTAACAAACTTCTCTACTGGAAGTGAATTAGATTATTATTTAGTAAAGGAAACTGCTGATGCAGCAATGGAAGATTCCATTGACCAAGTATATTTAAGAACGTGTGGATTATATAGAATCGATAAAGAGAAGTTTGTTGAAAACTTCGTTTATCGATTCGCTTCCAACGTAGATAATACAAGAAATTATAATATTAAATTTTATGATATTAATGAAGTTCCACCTAAAGTAAGTATTAAGGTAGATTCATTAACTACATTGGCATTTAATGCTCAAGATAAAAAAACTGCTGCTGATATCACTACAAGTTATGATGCAATTCTTGAAACTACAAATTTTGGTGATATGAGTGTTGAAGAAGGATTACATAATATGAGTTTAGATCAATGTAAGTCATTATTAAAGATTACTCAAGGAGTTAATTAAATAGAAGGGAGAATAAAATGGGAAACTTAGTAACAAATTTTAAGAAGTTCTTACAGAATAAAAATACTGTTACAGTTATTGGTGTGATACTAGCTATTATTGTCTTATATTTTGCTTATACTATAAGAATTAATTCAGCAATACACCCTGTTTCTGTTCCGTATGCTGCAGAGCAAATAAAAGCAGGAACTCAAATAACTGAAGCACAAATTTCTACAAGAGAAGTACCTCCTTCTATGCTAGATGGTGAAGTAATTCTTAATGTAGGAGAAATTGTTGATAAATATGCTGCTGCTGATACAGTAATTCCAAAAGGAAGTTTATTCTATAAGAGAGCAGTAGTTGAAAAAGAACAATTACCTGGAAGTATAATATTAGATTATCCTAAGAATTATGTATTATATAATTTACCTGTTAATACAAATAGTACTTATGGTAATTCAGTATTCCCTGGTAATTATATTGATATTTGGTTAAAAGCAGTTAATATAATACCTGATGATCAAATAGCTGGTAATGCGGATGCTAATAAGATTATGTATGGTAGATTAATATCAAATGTAAAAGTACTAGCAGTTAAAGATGCTAGTGGACAAGCTGTTTTCCAAAATATGGATGAAAATAGATCTCCTGCTATGGTAGTATTTGCACTACCTCAAGAATATTATGTATTACTTAGTAAAGCAAGTTACATGAGAAGTTATAGTACAGAGATTACTTTAGTTCCAACTAATGAGGGTAATAAAGATGAACCTGGAGATTTGGAATTATCTAGTGAAGCTTTAAAAGAGTGGATTAATAGAAATACTGCTTGGACAGATTAAAAAAGAATAAAAAAAGAAAAAAGGAGTTGAGTTAAATGAACGAGAATATATTTGATAAGTTAGACTTTGGACCTTTCCGTTCATTACTTGATAATGATGATATCACTGATATCTCTTATGATAATGGTGGTCAAATTTGGATTCGTTCTTTGACTCAAGGTTCTTTGAGGGTTGAGGTTCAGGGAGCTACACCAGAATTTGTAGAAAAATTGGCCTTTCAATGTTCAAATGTAATGGGTACAACATTTAATAATGCTAAACCATTTTTGGATGCTGAATCAAGTGAATTACGTATGAACTTTGTACATCAATCAATTGCTACAAATGGTATTGCGATGGTTATTCGTAAAACTCCTGCTAAAATTAGACTTGAAAAAGATAAATTAATTCAAGAAGATTATTTTACTCCAGCTATACATGACTTTTTAATAAGATGTGTTGAAGGTCATTGTAATATAATGGTTGCTGGAGAAACTGGTTCAGGTAAAACAGAGTTTGTTAAATACCTAGCTAGTCATACAAAATCAAATGAGAAAATTATTACTATTGAAGATACATTGGAACTTCACTTAGATAAAATATTCCCACAAAGGGATATAGTTGCAATGAAGACAAATAATGTTGCTTCATACACAGATGTATTAGTTACATGTATGAGACAGAATCCTAAATGGATTCTACTTTCCGAAGTACGTTCTGCTGAAGCAGTTAGTGCTGTACGTAACTCAATATCTTCTGGACATAATATTTTATCCACAATACATGCGGATAAAGCATCAGCTATACCATATCGTTTATATTCTTTAATGGAAACTGATTTGGATGTACAACAATTTTTATCAACAATGTACCGTTATATTCAATTAGGAGTACATATTAAAGCATTTTATAGTAAAGAATATGGTAAGTTTCATCGTGAAGTTGATGAAGTATGTGAATTCTATGTTGATGATGATAATGTACCAAAAAGTAGAATTATATATCAAAAAATATTTGGTCAACCTATGATGTGTAAACCTAGTAAACATTTAATTGAATATATAGAAAATCAAAATCTAGAAGTTCAAAGTATTATTTCAGGTTTACCTGATGAGTTACCAATTCGTGAATCAATACAAGAAGAGAAGAAGATGGAAGAAAAGAAAAGTACAGAGGTTGCTAATAAAGAACCAGTAATTGTACCGCTTTCCACAAAAACTGTGGAAAAGCCTATATTACAAACTGTAAGTAGTCAACCTACAATTAATCCTGTACCACTTACTCCTACTCTTAGTAAATTAGAAGGTTAGGAGGGGTAATATGTATATAGAAGAGTTATTTATAATAATTGTCTTTGTATTAGCTATATATTTATATAGAAATTATAAAGGTGAAAATGTTGGAAAATACGTATTAAATCAATTACAGGGTATGTATGATAAGTTTGCTCCTTATTCTTTTAAAGTGGTTCGTGAAAAAACAAAACAATTAGGACAAGAATATACACCTAGACAATATGCGATTCAAGTAACATTATTTGCATCTTTTGCAGCTGTTGTTACATATTTATATTTCTATAATTTAATTATTAGTATTATATATGCATTAATAGCCGTGGCATTTGTACCATATATATCATATTTAAGATGTAAGAAAGTATATTCAGAATTTTTGTTTGAACAAATACAAGTATATACTTCAAATACTATTATGGAATTTGCAACGACACAATCTTTTGTTAAATCATTAGAGGGTGTTGCTAATTCTGGAATACTAGAGGATCCTGTACTTAGTGATGTTAGACAAATGATTAACATGAGTTATGACAATGGTACTATAGATGAGGCGCTTGAATATATGAGTAAATTGTATCCTTATTATATTGTTAAGAATATGCATCAATTATTCTTACAAATTACTAAAGAAGGTGCACAAAACTCGGCTGATTCACTTGAAAATATGCAATTAGATATAGATATGCTTGTTGAAAGTGTATATAGAGATAGAATTGAAAGAGCATCTTTCCATAAATCGTTTTTACAGTTTGGTATTATGCTGTATCTACTGGTTATGTTAGTTCAATATTTATTAGGTAGGGAAACTTACTTGGTATTACTTGGACGTTGGTATATCCAATTTTTGATGCATGGAGTTTTAATAGTAAATTCTTACTTCCTATTAAAGGGAGAAAAATATTATTATGAGAATGTAGGTGCAGAATAATGGAGATACTAATAGTAGGTGCAATTATTATCTTTATATTAATTTATAATAATACCATTGATAAAGATAAGTTTTTTGCAGATAATCAAAAATATTTAGAAGCATTAAAGGAAGATGATTATCAATTCCTTGTATATGCAAGATATGGTGAAGATGTTGATGTGGATCAGTTATATTCTAAAAGAATAACGTCTGCATTTGTTGGATTTTTAGTTGTATTAGCTTTTACTATTACAGGTAGTAATTCAGCAGAAATTATAAATTCACAATTTTTCTTAAATTTAGTATTAGCTTCAGTGGTAGCAGTTGTTGTATTTAAAGCTCCATATACTCAATTAAAGAATTATTATAAGCAACATTTGCATGAAATAGATGTAATGTTGCCATACTATTTAAAGAGTTTAGAGATTTTAATTCAACATTATACTGTTCCAGTAGCTATAGGTAAGAGTATTAATGATGCTCCAGATATATTTAAACCTGGTTTAAGAAGAATGGTAGAGAGAATTAATTCAGGAGATGCTTCAGTAGATCCTTATATGGAATTTGCTAATACATATCCTGTACGTGACTCTATGAGAATGATGAGACTTTTGTATCGTTTAGGTATAGGTTCTCAAGAAAAGAAACAAGAAAGACTTATGATGTTTTCTAGAACAGTGTCAACTTTACAAAACAAAGCTAGAGAAACAAAATATAAAGAAAGACTAAATCACATGGAGAGTCAAACTATGGTAATGCTTGTTGTTACAGGTATTGGAGTTATGTTAGTTATATTAATTTCTATGATGATGATGTTCTAATATATGTAAAGTAATGTTGTTATAAATAATTAATTTTGTTATAATAAAAATGTAAGGTAAGAAAGGATGGGATAATTAATGAAAGCAGCTACAGGTGAATTAAACTTAACAGTTATTACACTTATCGCTATTGCAGCAGTTATTGGATTTTTCTGGTTAATGTGGCCACAAATTCAAAATGCAATTAGTTCTCAATGGGCAAATATTTCATCAAATGCTCCAGGGACTGGAATGATCGTTAGTCTTATTAAATAATGGAGTTGATGTAAGTTGAAAGATGCTTTTGGTGGAATCGTAAATATAGTACTAGTTGCTATATTTTTAGTAATTATATCTGGAATATTAGGATTAGTTGTAAACTACACTAAAGCTTTTCGTATGAAGAATGTAGTTATTTCTACTATTGAACAATATGAAGGAGCTAGTGGTTGTTTTGATGAAAGTGGAGGATGTGCTCAAAGAATAATTGAGAAATCTAAGACTTTTGGTTATCATCCGACTAACTTAGATGATTCATGTCGAAGAAATGGATATAAGCCTGCATATAATTTATTTTGTTATGATAAACATGATTCAGATTCAGGGAAAAAATATATTTTTACTGTTGTAACACAAGTAGATATAGATATTCCAATTATTAATAGGATTATGGGACTATCAATATTCCAAGTACATGGTGATACAAGAGCTATTAGAAAATAGTTAGTAGGTGATATTATGAGAGATGCAATGGGTGGTACTGTTGCCTTAGTAATTATCGTTGTTTTTATTGTAATTGCTTTAGGATATATGGCATTTAATGTCAATTATACTAAAGCTTTTCGTATGAAAAATAAAATTATTTCTGTTTATGAAGATTATGACGGTAATTGCTTAGGAGATTGTCAAAGTGCAATTAAAAATTATGCAAAAACTTTAGGTTACTCTATAGGTAATGGAATGGAATGTCCTACTGGATATAGTAATAGTAATAATTTATATTGCTATAAAAAAGTAGATGCTACAGGTAGAGCTACAGATGGTGTTATTGAAGATGCAAAAAGAAAAAGTTATTATAAGATTATTACTAAAATAAATGTAGAGATTCCAATTATAAATAATATGTTAGATTTAAAAATTTTCTATATAACAGGAGATACTAAATCATTTGAAGAATAAAGAGGTTGATATAAGTGAATGTTATTGTTGCAAATAAGAAACAAAGTGAATTAGCCAATTTAGATATTGATATTATTAAAAGTATAAATGGAGAATATGAAGCTTCTGAATTAGTTGAAATGTTTAAAAGTTTTTTCTATAGTAAAATGATTTTAGATGTTACAGCTATTAAGAATTATGATTCATTAGAGACTTATAGTGAATTAATATCAGGGTTAGCTCCAGATAAAATTGTATTTTTATTACCAGAAGGTAGTAAATTATGTACACCTAATTTTTTGAGTCATTTAATTGATATAGGTATATATAATTTTACTACTGATTTAAAAGGTGTAGAGTATTTATTAAAGAAATCTAATACCTTAAGTGATGTTGAACATATTAAAAAAATGGTAAATGAGAGTACTAATAATGAAGTGGTACAAAATAATAATAGTACTTCTAGTAGTAATAATGTTGAAAATATTGTTAAGGCTAGTGCAAAGATTGAGGATGGAGTAACGATAATAGGATTTAAAGATGTTACTGAACATGCAGGAGCTACTACACTTATATATATGTTAAAAAAAGAATTATCTCATGTATATGGTAATGATGGGGTAATTGGTATTGAATTAAATAAAAATGATTTTATGTATTTCAATGATAAAAATTTGTTTTCTGTAAAAGAAAATGAAGTAAAAACTACTATAGCTAGTAATGCTAGTGCAAAAATAGTATTAGTTGATTTAAATAATGCAGTTGATGATAGTTATTGTGGTGATGTTATTTATTTAATAGAACCAACAACTATTAAACTTAATAAGTTAATTCAAAGAAATAGAATAATTTTTGGTAAGTTAGCTAGTAAAAAAGTTATTTTAAATAAAAGTGCATTATTAAATAATGATGTAACTGATTTTGAAGGTGAAGCGGGTATTAGAGTATTTTATAATATGCCTTCACTTGATGAAAGAAAAAGAAATGAAATCATTAGTGATTTTTTAGTAAAACTAGGATTACTTAATAATAATTCTAATAACAGTAATTCTGGTGGAATATTTGGATTATTTAGACGTTAAGAGGTTTACACATTGGTGTTAAATTGATTGACAAAATAATGTATATAATATTATAATGTATTCAAGAGGAGTGATTAATTTATGGATTTATTTTTAATAGGAGCAGCAGATGGTTGTAATGGATTACTATCAATAATTAAGCTTATCTATACAATACTAAAAATATTTTGGATTTTAATTCCAATTGCATTAATAGTTTTTGGTACAATTGATTTAGGTAAAGCAGTTATTGCAAGTGATGAAAAAGAAGTAAAAGCAGCACAAACTAGATTAATTAAGAGATTTATTTATGCAGCTTTAGTATTCTTTGTACCTATCTTAGTAATAGCTGTTATGAACTTAGTTGGTGACAGTGCTACTGGTACTGATACAGTTACTTGGAAAACTTGCTGGGACGCTGTAACAGAGTAATTAAAAATAGAAAAATAATAGCAAATATAAATTGCTATTTTTTTTTTTATTTGGTATACTTAATATGATATAATGTACTGGTGGAGTGGTTAAATGAAAAAGTTAATAATTACAATTTTATTAGTCGTAGCAAGCTTAACGTTTGTTTCACCAATAAATACAAAAGCATTAGAAAATAATAGTAATATCGTTTTAATAAATGGCGCTAATATGCTAACTGAAAATATAAATATAGCAGCAGATTCTACTTGTGCTGAAACTAAAGCAATTTTAGGAGATCCTGATTGTGAAGATTCAGTAGCTTGGTTAGTACAAATGATATTAAATGTTATCAAGATTATAGGACCAATCTTAGTAATCATACTTAGTAGTATTGATTTTATTATGGTCATTATTAAAAGTGATAATGAGGCTTTCCAAAAGGCTCAAAAGAAATTAATAACAAGACTAATTTTAGCATTGTTACTTTTTATAGTTCCAGTAATTGTAGAAGTAATTTTAAATGTGTTTGGTATAACAGGCGATGCTACAGCTGGTTTACGTTAGGATGAAAGAGGTGATATTTAGATGATAAATACAGTCAATCCAATTATGACTGCAATCAGATCAATTTTCGTTGTTACTGATTTAAGTATATATTGGTTATTAGGATTTATATATGAATTATTCTTTAATATTGCAACTTTTAATATAGTAGACCGTGAAATGGTTTTTAATATATTCTCAAGAGTTCAATTAGTAGTTGGAGTTTATATGATGTTCCAACTTATTTTAATCATAATTAAAGGAATAGTTAATCCAGATTCGTTTACAGATTCAAAAACAGGAGCTGGAAATCTTATTATGCGTATAATTGTTTCTTTATCACTATTGGCTTTGTTGGTACCAATTAACATACCATCGCCAAAGAATGAATATGAGAAGCAAATTAATAATAGTGGTTTATTGTTTGGTACACTTTATTCATTACAATATAGAATATTGGCAAATAATACTCTGGGTAATTTGATTTTGGGTAGAGATAGTGAGTATGGTAATCCTACTTCTACAAAACCTACAAGTAGACCATTAGCAAAATTTTCGGATAGATTTGTTGGGGCAATAGTAAAAACATTCTATCAATTAAATGTAGATGAAACAACAGGTGAGTATGTCTGTGATGATGGATTTGACGAAGAATATAATAAAGTTGATACTTCACCATTCCTTATAATTGCTAAGGGTATGGTTGGATGTAACAATAGTAGTTGGCCTGGCAAACCATATGTATTAACAATGACATTCTTAATATCTTCAATAGCAGGTATTGTATTATGTGTTTTAATGTTTATGATGTGTTTTGAAGTTGCAAAGCGTGTGTTCCAATTAGCAGCTTTACAATTATTAGCACCAATACCAATTATTTCTTATATGGATCCTAAGGGTTCTAAAGATGGTGCGTTTAATTCATGGTTAAAACTATTAGGAACAACTTATTTAGATTTATTTACAAGACTTGCAGTTATTTACTTTACGTTATTTATAATTGATGGATTTATTGATAAATTCTTCTCAAAAGTTGGTGAATTAGCTGTTACTAGTTATTCTGGTGATTTCTTAGCTGGACATTTACTAACTAAATGGACATTTATAATTATGTGTATTGCATTATTTATATTTGCAAAAGATGCACCTAAGTTCTTTAAACAAATGTTAGGTATTAAAGGTGATGGTAAATTCTTTAGTGCATTTGGAGATGCAATTGGACTTGCTGGATCTGCAGCAGGTGCTATAGGTTCATTTAATTCTGGCAGAAAAGCTAATTGGGATGCAGATCAAGCTAGAGTAGCAGAAAGTGCTAAACAAAGATTCCTAAAAAAACATCCAGGTATGTCTCAAGAGGAAGCCGCTGCAAGGGGTGAAAGATATGCTAGAATGTTTGGACATGGTGCAGCAAATAAAGCAAAGAATAATGTGTCTGGAGTTCTTAGCGCAGGAAGAAGTCTTATGGCTGGTTCTGCTGCAGCTTCAGAGAGCAAAGGTAATGCTTATGCAAAATACTTAGCTGCAAGAAATGCACAACACGAAAACGATATGAAAACTGCTGCTGCTGGTCGTAATGGAAGTACTGCTGTAAGCGGAATTGGTTCATTGGTCAGAGAAACATTTACTGGGCGTAATGCTTATGATACGTTGGATACTAAGTTGAAAAATGAGGAACAAAAAATTAAGGATAAAGAACTTGTTCTTAAGAGAGATGCAGATATTAATGCATTCAAAAAATCTATTATGGATAGAGTTAATTCGAAAGCTCTTGAAAGTGATAAGGTTAAATGTGATGTTGATCTTGGAAGTTTATTGGGTAGTGCATATCAATTTACAGATACTAGCGGTAATGTCCATAATTTAAAAATTGGAGGAAGTTATCGTCATTGGAATTCTGTGTCATCTGCTGCATTAGAAAGTGGTGCTGCTACTTTTGATTACGAATGGGTGGATAGTAGTGGAGCAACGCAAAAAGTTACGATTAGGCGTGAGGATATAAAGGACATAGATATAAGTATGCAAGATACTGCAAAGGAATCATATTATGTACAATCTACTACAAATTCAACATTCGATTCAGAAGTATGGGAAAACAAGGACTCTTATGAAAAAGCTTCTAAAAAGACTATCGAAAGTGGATGGGGTGGATCTACTGGTATCAAAGCTAGATTTGGTGAAGAAAACCGTCGTATTAATCGTGAAAATGCAGAACTTAGTAAGCAACGTGAAGCTATTAACCAAAAACGTCAAGGTTATGAAGGACAAAAGGCATTACATGATTCTAAGTTTGGTAGAAAAGGATAAAAATAGGAGTGTGATATTAAGTGCTAGAAGAATACTTAATTCCTGCTAATACAAAGAGAGGAAGATTATTATTTGGATGGTTTCGTCCATTTGATTTAGCACTATTGGGGAGTGGAATACTAATAACATTCGTGTTATTGGCGTTCGTTCCTATGTATAGTGCATGGATGGTTATTTTGATATTAGCACCGGCTTTAATTACTGCATTTTTAGTAATGCCGGTTCCTTATTATCATAATATGCTAAATATAATAGTGGAATTATATGAATACTTAACAAATAGACAAACATATAGATGGAAAGGTTGGTGTTGGAGAGATGGCAAAAAGTAATACTAGTGGTTTTACAGAAGATTGGTTACCAGTAAAATCTATTCAAAATAATATGATTATTACTAGTAACAATGATAAAGTAACTGGTGTAAAAATTACTCCTAGAAATATATTTATTCTTGACCCTGGAACACAAGAAAATATGTTAATAGGACTTCGTAATTTTTATAACACAATTGATTATGAATTTTGGTTAATAGTTGCAGATAGACCTGTGGATATATCTGTTTATATGTCTCAAATGCAATTATTATTAAATGAGACATCATCACCTGCAGTTAGAAAACTAATTATGCAAGATATTGAAAAGGGTGAAACTTTCATAAGAAATAATGTATGTGATACAGAATATTATTTCTTATTTAAGGGTAAGGATCCTGATTTATTAATGAAGAGAGTTCGTCAAATGATTACTGGACTTGCTTCATGTGGATTGAATGCTTCTTTAATTAGTAATGAAGATTTAAGATTAATTTTAGAGAACTTCCTAAATGGAGGTAATACTACAGAGTTTGGAACGGTGATGCCTGTATGAGTACAAGTTTAAGAAGTCAATTAGCTCCTAAGGGATTACATTTTTCTCCTAGTGAGTTTACTATTAGTGATAAATATGCAACTATTTTAACAGTTGTTTCTTATCCTAAATATATTTCAGCTGGTTATTTATCAAGCTTAACTAATATGAGTGGTATTAAGGTAGTAGTTAAACATATACCAGTACCTGCTCAAGAAATGCAAAAGATGTTAAATAAACAAGTAGCTGAATTAAGAGATAGATATAATAATGAAAGAGATCAAACTGTCAGAGAAAGAATTAGACAAGATGCTGAGAGTTTGGAATACTTTACTTCTATGATAGCTAGTGGTCAAGCTAGAAACTTTGACTTTCAAATGCATATTATGATTACTGCTAATACTAAAGAAGAATTAGAATTAAAGAAATTAAATGTTAAGAATTATTTAGATGCTATGGAATTACGTGCTATTTCATTAAGATTTGAACAAGAAAAAGTTTTAAAATCTATAATACCAGTATTCCCTAGTCAAGATATTGAACAAAGAATTGGTACTCCAATTCCATCTGTTACAATAGCAGCTATGTATCCATTTATATTTGATAGTATAAAGGATTCGGGACTTAGTTGTTTACTTGGTGTAGACTTCTCTGGTGGAGTTATATTATTTAATCAATTCTTATATAAGACACATAAAGAAAATAATAGAAATAATGCTAATATGATTATTTTAGGTACTTCTGGTAGTGGTAAATCTACTGCTGCTAAGTTGCTTTTAAGAACTCATATTAGAAATGGATGTCAAATAGTTATTATCGATCCTGAAGATGAGTTTAGGGAAATAGCTCAAACTTATGGTGGAGATATAATTGATATTGCTAAAGGTGGAGAATTTGGTTTAATAAATCCACTTGAAATAGTTATAGATGCTGATGAAGAAGAGATTAGACAAGGACTTGGATATACAGTTTTAACAAGAACTTTACAATTCTTAAAAGCATTTATGAAATATTATGATCCATCTATTGAAGAAGATGTTTTAGCAATGTTTTCTGAAATAGTACAAGATACATATAAAAGATTTGGTATAGATTTTAATGCAGACTTTTCTAGATATACATCAGCTGATTATCCAACATTTAGTGATGTATACGCTACTATTAAAGGTAGATTAATGTCTATGACAGAACAAACTCAAGAACGTGATGTTATGGAACGTCTTGAATTGAAGGTTAGACCAATAGTTGGTGAATTAAAATTCTACTTTGATGGTCATACTACTATTCATAAAGGTAGTGACTTCATGGTATTTAATATTAAAGAGTTAATGAATAGTGATAGTACTGTTAAGAATGCATTATTCTTCAATGTATTAAAATATGCTTGGGGATTATGTTTAGACTTTAATGTTGATACTGTATTAATGGTAGATGAAGCACATGTATTATTAGGTGATAATAATGCACTTGGAGCTGATTTCTTAGCACAAGTTCAAAGACGTGCACGTAAATATAACACTGGAACAATAATTATTACACAACAACCTAGTGATTTCAGTGATCCAGCTGTTATTACTCAAGGAAAAGCAATTTTTGATAACTCATCATATTATTTAGTTATGGGTCTTAAGAAACAAGCTGTTGATGATTTATCATTATTAATAGATTTAAATGAAAGTGAAAAAGAAAGTATAAAGCATTATTCTCAGGGTGAAGCATTATTTATATGCGGAAGTAGACGTATGAGAATAAATATTGCTGTTACACAAGAAGAATTAGATTCCTTCGGAATGGGTGGAGGATTCTAGTAAGAAGTTAGGTGGTGATTTCGGTGGCATACGAAGCTAGAAGAAATGATGACAACTCAAAAGAAGCAGAAGATGCAAAATCTAATGCGTCCAATCAGAAAGCCGTACAAGTAGCCGCTGAAGCAGCATCTAAATCAGGTAATGCATATGCAGCAGCCATTGGTAAAGGTGTTCAAATTGCTGATAAAGTAAGTGGTGGAAAAGCCAGTGAAATGTTAGGTAAAGGCTTAACTAAGGCAAATAAAATAGCACCTGGTGGTAAAACTGTTCAAAAAGCAACAAACAAATTAGCTGATAGTAAATTAGCAGATAAAGCTTATGATGCTTATAGTGCTAAAAATGGTAACGGGGCACAAGTTGCTGATAAAGCAGCTAAGGCTAAAGAAGGCGCTGAAAAAGCACAAAAGGCAAAGGAACAAGCGGACAAGGCTGCCAAGACAAAAGAGAATGCTGAAAAGGCAGCAAAGGCTAAAGAAGAGGCGGCTCGATCAGCTTCAAAAAATAGTGATAACGGAGGAGGAGAAAGTGGTGGTTCTTCTCCTTCTAGCGATACAGGAGATAAAAAAAGTAGTACTAAAGGTGTAGGTATTGCTGCTGTTGGTGTTGTTTTTCCTATTATACTTGCTATTTTGCCAATAATTTTTATTGTGGCAATGGTATCTGTAGTAATGGGATTTGCTGATTATGATGATGCATTTGGTATCAGTGAAGCAACTGGTGGAGATACAGGTGGTGTTGATGGAAGTGCATCTGATCCTGAACAAAGAGATTTTTATAATCGAGTAATAGAAGTACAAAATGAATTTCAAGCAGAAGGTAAAACAGTTGATCCTTTAATGGTTGTTTCTGTTTACCATGCTTTAAATTTACATGATGTAAATTTAACATATAAGGATATGTCGAAATCTAGAATTGTCAAAATAGCTAATGCTATGTTTGATGAAGATAATATGTATAATGAAGAACAATTTAAAAGTAAATTAAAAAGTAGTATTATACCTAGTTATTTTCCATTTGCTACTAAAGAGGATAAGAAAGGTATAACTGCTGAAGTATTTGAATATGTTTCAAGATATAATGCTTTAATTGGAAAAGATTCTTATGGATGTTCTTCTGGTAATTGTACATATAATATTAAAGGTTTTTATATTACAGGTAGTAATATTAAGAAAGAATTAAATGTTAATGATTTGTATGTAAGATTAATGCAATGTGGTACCTCAGATGGACATAATTATGGAGGAACATATGGAAAACCTTTAGAGGGTGAAGAATTGGTTCCTTTTGAAAAATATATATTAGGTGTAGCTTATCAAGAAATAGGTACAGGTGTTTCAGAAGAAGCATTTAAAGCTCAAATGATTGCTGCTCGTAGTTATATTTTAGCTAGACCAACACAAATGGGTTCTGCTACTAAATGGCGTAAAATAGAAAAAGAATCTGATGGTAAATGGGTAATACAAGTTGCTTCTTGTACTGCAGATCAAGTATATTGTGATCCTGACAAAGGTTGTTCATCTGTTGGTGGAGATGGTCAATGGAAACAAGTTCATAGTGGAACTAGTTCAGGTAAAACAATAAAAGGACCATTATCTCAGGATTCACCATATCGAGACTATGCTAAGGAAGTAAATGGAGAAGTTTTAGTTAATAATCAAGGTTATGTAGTATTAACTGATTATACAAATGTTGAAACTCAAAAGTTTGCATCTCTTAGTAAAAATGGTTATGACTATAAACAAATATTAATGCAAGTATATAGTAATAAATATCCTGGTGCGGGTTCTTTAGATATATATAAGGCAGATTGTGGTAAATGTGTTGAAAATAAAGAAGCTGCTAAATGGAAGCAATATGAGGGTGAATGGACTAGTGTACAACTTGGAAATAGTGGAAAGACTATTAAACAAATTGGATGTTTAGCAACGTCTTTGGCTATTCAAATTTCTAGAAGTGGTGTTCAAACTAATGTAAGTAATTTCAATCCAGGTACATTTGTTACATATTTAAATGGTAAAAATGCATTTAGTACAGGAGGAGCTTTATTAAGTTATGATTCTGTTTCAAGTGTGGCACCATCATTTAAATATCAAGGTTATATAGATGTAAAAGGAAAGAGTAAAGAGAATAAACTTAATGCTATTAAGAATGTAGTAAATCAACAAGGGGTATATGCTGTGGCTGAAGTTAAAGGCGATACAGGTCAACACTGGGTTGCAATTGAATCAGTTAGTGGTGACACAATTAAGATGATGGATCCTGGTAGTACAGCTACTAATATGTGGGATCAATATAATTGGGCTAATACTTCAAGAATAGTTTATTATAAGGTTAGTTAGGTGATACTATGAAATCAAAAAAAGTTTATATTGTTTTAATAGTTTTAATGGTAATATTTTTCCTAATTATGTTTTTAATTTTTGGTTTAGATGAATTAAAGAAAGAAGGTCTTGATGCAACTATAATTGTTGATAAAGATACTGTTTGGACTTATAGTGAAAGATCTTGGATTAGACAAACTTCTTTTAATGAATATAATTGGAAAAAATATGATGTATATATGAACAATGAAAAAGCTGGAAATTATTATTTATGGTATAGTGATAAATGGTATGCTTTTGATGATAAAAAGAATGCTGTTATGTTAGATGGTGATTTACTTGCAATTAATGCTAACTATGATGTACCTGTTTATAATTTTCAAAAAAATGAAATAGATAATTATTATCAAGTTAATAAAGTATTAGAAGATAATAAATTACCAACTGATGTTGAATATACAGTTAATCATAAAGTAGAATTTGATTATGATGGTGATGGTGAGATAGAAGAGTTTTATGTAGTTAGTAATGCTTTTCCTATAGAATCTAATCCCAAAAAAATATTTTCTTTAGTTTTTATGGTTAAAGGTGATAATGTATATCCTATTTATACTAATATATCTAATAATACTGGATTTAATGGTTGTAGACCATATTTCAGTGGATTTATTGATGTAGATAAGGATAATAAATATGAATTCATACTAAGTTGTGCTGAATATAGTGTTTCTGGTGTTAGTAGAATGTTATATGATTTTGATAATAATAAGTTTAAAATATTAATTTCTAATAATTAGTAATGACTTTTTAAATAAGTTAAGTTATAATATGTGTTAGTGAAGGAGTCGGGGTATATGAAATTTAAACTTCGTGCAGATGCTGAAGATTTAACAATTTTTGTAATTTTTGCAGTTTTCTTATTATATATAGTAGCAATAAGTGTTGCTAATATAAGTAGTTTTGCAGCAGAAGGGCAATTATCAGGATTAAATCCATTACCTGCGTTTGCACCTGATCATATCTTTTCAACAATCGTTTTATACCTTGTTGCTTTATTAGGTTTATTTGCTAGTGTTAGTTCAATGTTCTTTGATAGAGAAAAAGGTTTTGGACTTACTACAGAGAAAAAAGATAAAGGTTATTCAAGATGGGCTAAAGATAAAGAAATTAAAGAGGAATTAAAATGTGTTCCAATTAAAGCAGCTAATTCTAAAGCTGCAGGTGTACCTATAATTTTAAAAGAAGATGAGATGTGGGTAGATGATGGAGAATACCACTCATTAGTTATCGGTGCTACTGGTTCAGGTAAAACTCAAGGTGTTATTTTACCAACTGTTCATAGTTTGGCAAAAGCTAAAGAATCTATGATTATAACAGATCCTAAAGGTGAAATTTATGAAAAAACATCTAATATGCTTAGAGCTAGAGGATACCAAATTTTACTTTTAAACTTCCGTGATCCACAAAATGGTAATGCATGGAATCCAATGAGTTTACCATATCAAATGTATAAGAGTGGTAATCAAGATAAGGCGATAGAGTTACTTGATGACTTAGCTTTAAATATTTTGTATGATGATTCTAATAAAAATGCTGACCCATTCTGGGAAAAAACATCTGCAGATTATTTTTCAGGTGTAGCATTAGGATTATTCGAAGATGCTCAAGAAAATGAGATAAATATTAATAGTATTTCTGTAGCTACTACAGTAGGTGAAGAAAAATTTGGTGGATCTACTTATATTAAAGAATACTTTAATGCAAAAGATCCTAATAGTGCTGCTGCAATCAATGCATCTAGTACTATAATGGCGCCTAGTGAAACAAAGGGTTCTATTTTATCAGTATTTAAACAAAAAGTTAAATTGTTTGCATCTCGTGAAAATTTATCAGAAATGTTAAGTTATTCTGATATAGATCTTGAAACTATTGGTGAAAAACCAACTGCAGTATTTATAGTTATTCAAGATGAAAAGAAAACTTACCATTCACTTGTTACAATTTTATTAAAACAAATTTATGAAACATTAATTAGAGTTGCTCAAAAACATGGTGGTCAACTTCCTGTAAGAACAAACTTCTTACTTGATGAGTTTGCAAATATGCCACCATTAAAAGATGTTACAACAATGATTACTGCAGCGCGTTCAAGACGTATTCGTTTTACAATGATTATTCAAAACTTTGCACAGTTAGATGACGTTTATGGTAAAGAAGAAGCTGAAACTATTCGTGGTAACTGTGGTAATATAATTTATTTAATTACTACTGAGTTAAAAGCCTTAGAAGAAATTTCTAAGATGTGTGGTGAAGTTAAATCTAAGAAAGATGATAAGACAGCATCAACTCCACTTGTTACAGTAAGTGATTTACAAAGAATGAAACAATATGAGGTAATTATATTACGTCTTAGAAAACAACCATTTAAAACAAAGATTACTCCAGATTGGAAGTTAGATTGGGGAGCTAAATATCCATTAGCAAAATACCCTATACGTAAAAAGAATGAAGTACATACTTTTGATATAAAAGAATATGTTAAAAATCAAAAGAAGAAGAAATTATTAGAAATGATGAATGCAGCTAGTGATGAAGACGGAGGAGAAGGATTTAGACCAGCTGGTATGCCATTTGGGTTCCCTCCAATGGGTGAAAGAAATGGTGCACCTATTCCTGATTTCTTAACTAGAAAAAATAATGTTGAAAAAGAAGAAAGACCTGCAGTTCCAGATTTTGAAACTTTCAAAAGAAAAATTGAAGAAGAACAAACATCTCGTCCTGTTCCTGCAGCTAGTCCATCTTCATTAAAAGATGATGATGATGATGATTTAGGTTTTGATGTAGATGAGCTAGTTAAAAAGATTGATGCTAAAATTGCTGAACTTGAAGCAGAGGAAAGACGTGAACAAGAAGAAAAGAAAAAAGAGGCTGTTGAAGCAAAACCTGTTGAAGAGAAGGTTGAAGAAAAGAAAGAGGAAGTTGCTACTACTCCAATTAAATTGGAAGATGAAAGTGATGATGATTTCTTTGATGACTTTTTTGATAATTAGAAAGGATGTTAAGTATGGGAATTAATTTTAATATTGTGAAGAAACCAAAAGTTGAAGAGGATGATGGCGAAGAATTAGAATTAGAAGATGATAATAATTCATCTGGTTCTAATGGATATGATCCTAAGAAGAAAATGATTAAATTTATGGGTATAATTGTAGTAGTTATGATTGTAATCCTAATAATATTATTTGTTTCTTCTTTATTAGGTAAAGGTGGTAAATCTACTTATGCATATTCTGAAGTAGAAAATATTTTAGAAAAAGCCGGAAAATCTTATTTTAAAGATCATCCAGATTATTTACCTGTAGATGAAGGGGATGTTATAGAAGTTGATGCTTCTACTTTAGCTGAAGCAGGTAAGATGAAATCTTTATCAGAATATCCTACAAAATCTGATGTTGTTTGTACAGGAAGTGTAAAAGTTGAACTTGTTGGTGATGATTATGCATATAGTCCAGTATTAGATTGTGGAGATAAATATAGTACAGTTTTATTTAATTCTAAAATCATAAGCGATAATGAAATTGTAACCACTGGAGATGGATTATATTCTAAAGGTGGAGAATATATTTTCCGAGGTGAAAATGTTAATAACTATGTACAATTAGATGAAGGACTATGGAGAATAGTTAAAATCACAAAAGATGATGAAATTGTTTTAATCAACGAAGAAGGTGTTGGCTTAGGGTCACTATGGGATAATAGATATAGTCAAGAAACTAATTATAACTCTGGTATAAATAAATATGGTGTTAGTAGAATAAAAGATTATTTAGATGATATTTATACTAATCCTAATGAAAAGAAAAGTGAGTTATTCTTATCTAAAAAAGATAAAACAAAATTAGTTTCATATGATGTATGTGTTGGTAAGAAATCTCCTAAGAGTGAAGATAAGGCTAATATAGATGAATGTAAGGAAAAATTAAAAGATCAAAAAGTAGGATTACTTACTTTGTCTGATTATTTATATGCAAGTGTTGATCCTAATTGTAAATCTGTTGAAAGTAAATCTTGTAGAAATTATAACTATTTAGTTATGAATAAGGAATGGTGGTTAGTTACTGCCAGTACACAAAATAGTTCATTTGTATATTCTGTTAAGTCTAATGGTAGTGCTGTTGAATCATATGCTTCTAGTTATGCACATGTTAGACCAGTAATTCATTTGAATAGTAATGTATTATATAAGAGTGGTAAGGGTACTGAAACTAAACCATATAAAGTAAGATAGGAATCTATTATGATATAGATTCTTTTTTTTTCATTAAATATACTGGAGGTGTTTAATGAAAAATATAATTGATATTAGAAGTAAAAATAAATACTCTATGGGACATATACCAAGTGCTATTAATATAGAATATTTAGAATTACTTTCTAATCCTAGTAAGTATTTAAATAAAAATGAAATATATTATTTGTATTGTGATAGTGGATATACGAGTAGTATGGTTGTTAATAAATTAAATAATATTGGATATAACACTGTAAACATAGATGGTGGATATAATAATTATTTGTTAAGAAAATAGAATTATAGTATAATAGTTAATGAAGGTGATTAGGGTGGAACTTGTAGAAAAAGCAATTGAATTTAGTACCAATTTTATTTCATCCGGTGGAGTGTTGTTTGGATTTTTTATAGTATATCTTGAATGTTTAATACCGGTATTACCTTTAAGTGTTTTTATAGCATTAAATGTAAATGCATTTGGATTTTTTATAGGAGTATTAATAAGTTGGATATCTACTTGTTTAGGGTGTGTTACTTGTTATTATTTATATGTTTTTTTAGGAGATAAATTAACTAAGAAGTTTGTAAGTAAGAAGACATATATGAAAATTAAAGATAAAATAGATATGTTTAGAGATATTTCTTTTTCTAAATTGGTTTTAGTTATAACAGTACCATTTACTCCATCTTTTTTAATTAATTTACTTGCGGGATTATCACATATGAAAAAAGAAAAATTCTTTTTAGGATTATTAGTGGGTAAGATATTTACTATAATATTCTGGGGTTATATAGGTAAAACTTTAATAGAAAGTTTAACTGATGTTAAAGCATTAATATATATAGGAATTACTTTAGTAGTAGCTTATATAATAAGCAAGATTGTTACTAAAAAGTTAGGCATAGAATAGAAATATTTATATATTAAAAATTCGGGAATTTCCGAATTTTTTTGTTTTAAAATAGGCACTTGACATACGAACAATTGTATTATATATTTAAGGTGTGGGGGTAATATAAAATGAATAATATAATTGTAAAAGATGAAGTTATGATAGAAAATTTAATCTATGAAGTTAGAGGAAAACAAGTTATGCTAGATAGTGATTTAGCAAAACTTTATGAATGTAAGAATGGTACAAAAGAAATTAATCAGGCTGTAAAAAATATATTGAGAAGTTTCCAGAAAGATATGCATTTAGAATAAGTGAAGAAGAAAGTAAAAACTTGAAGTCAAAAATTTTGACTTCAAGTATGAGTATTTATGGTGGGTCAAGAAAAGGGCATACAGTTTTTACTGAACAAGGCGTAGCAATGCTTGCAACAATACTACATACACCAGTAGCTACACAGATAAGCATAAGAATTATGGATGCCTTTGTAGCGATGAGACATTATATAAGTGATAATGAATTAAGATTATCTAATGTTGAAATTATGGGGGTAATATAATATGAATAATAAAATTGTGAAAGATAAATTTTTAATAGAAAACTTAATCTATGAAGTTAGAGGAAAACAAGTTATGCTAGATAGTGATTTAGCAACACTTTATGAATGTAAGAATGGTACAAAAGAAATTAATCAGGCAGTTAATAGACATCTTGATAGGTTTCCTGAAGATTTTTGTTTTCAACTGAATGAAAGTGAGTATCATTCTTTAAGGTCACAATTTGTGACCTTAAAAGGAAAAAGAGGGGCACATAGGAAATATTTACCACATGTATTTACTGAAGAAGGTGCAGCTATGTTATCTAGTGTTCTAAGCACATCAATAGCTTCACAAGTTAGTGTTAAAATAATGCGTGCTTTTGTCAATATGAGAAAATATGGATTTTCAACTTCTTTAGAACAAAATTTTATAAATAATTTAGTATTAGAAGATCATGACAAAATAAAACTATTAGAAAACATATTTAAACGATTAGAAGAAAAAAGAAAAGTTAATGAGATATATTTTAATGGGCAAATTTATGATGCTTATTCTAAAATACAGAATATATTTAAAACTGCGGCTAATCAGTTGATAGTAATTGATGCTTATGCAGATAATACATTACTTGATATTATTAAAAGATTAAATGTAGAAGTAATTATTATAACTAAATCTAATAATCTTCTTACAAATCAAGATATTTCAAAATATAATAAACAGTATAATAATTTAAAAGTAATATTTAATAATGATTTTCATGATAGATATTTTATTATAGATGAAAAGTGTATTTACCATTGTGGAACGAGTATAAATAGAATTGGATATAAAACATTTTCAATTAATTTAATAAATGATAGTGATGTTTGCATTTCATTAATAGATAAAATAAAGAATATAATTCATTAGATTAATATGTTATAATTATAGAGAGATAAATGTTATATAGAATAGAGGTGTATATATGGATATAGTTATTATTGTATTATTAGTTATTTTAATTGTTCTTACTATTATTTCATTAATGAAGAATATTAATGAAAGTCATATTACAGAAAGACTTGGTAAGTTAGAAGTTAATATGATTAAAGAAATGGGAGAGTTTAAATCAGATATTAATAAAGGAATGAATGAAGACTTTTCTAAATTAAATGAGAATGTTGAAAAAAGACTTTTAATGATTAATGAAAAAGTAAATGAAAGATTAGATCAAAACTTTGAAAAAACTAATAAAACATTTATGAATGTTATAGAAAGATTAAGTAAGATAGATGAAGCTCAAAAGAAGATAGAAAATTTATCTACTGATATTGTTAGTTTACAAGGAATATTAACTGACAAGAAAACTAGAGGTATTTTTGGAGAAGTTAATTTAAAACATATTTTAGTTAATGCGTTTGGAGAAAAGAATGATAATATTTATAGACTTCAACATACACTAAGTACAGGAGTTATTGCAGACTGTGTATTATTTGCACCTGAACCATTAGGAACTATTTGTATAGATTCTAAGTTCCCATTAGAGCATTATGAAATGATGGTAGATAAGAAGTTGAGTCCAGCTGAAAGAGAAGCAGCAGAAAAGATGTTTAAACAAGATATGAAGAAACATATTGATGCAATTAGTAGTAAATATATAATTCCAGGTGAAACAACAGATCAAGCAATTTTATTCTTACCAGCTGAAGCGATATTTGCTGAAGTAAATGCATATCATAATGATGTAATAGAGTATGCTTATAGAAAACATGTATGGATTACTAGTCCAACTACATTAATATCTACTTTAACGGTAATAGAAATGATTATTAAGAATATGGAAAGAGATAAATATACTTCTATTATTCATGAAGAATTAAATAAATTAGGATTAGAATTTGCTAGATATAAAGAACGTTGGGATAAGTTATCTAGAAGTATTCAAGCTGTTAATAAAGATGTAGAAAATATTAATATTACTAGTGATAAAATTACTAAGAAATTTGAAACTATTAATAGAGTAGATTCTAATTTACTAGAAGATAAAAAAGAACAGTAGTTCTTTTTTTATTTTAAATTCATAATAATTAATATGAGAATAGTATTATATATTATTAGTTTTATATTAATGATTACGGGAATGGTATTTATGTTGTTATACATAAATTTATTTTCTTTTGGATATACTATATTTGAATATTTAGAGTTTATATTTACTAATATAGAGTGTTTGGCTTTTTTTATTGGTTTTGGGGTGTTATTAAGATTATTATGGAGGTAATATGAATTATATATATGATATTGTGTTATGCTTTAATAAGTATAATTTAAACATTAATTTTTATGAATGGAATTGTAGTGATACATTTACCTATATAGAAAAAATTCCTATATATAGAATTACGGATATTGGTATGAATGAGATTAATAATCATCAAATAAAAATAAATAATGATTTATTAAATGATATTCATAATAAGACATATACTAAAAAGGAAATAATAGATTATGCTTTATTAGTTACTGATATGAATAGAGTAGTAGGGTTAAAGTTTTCTAAAGATGGCTTATTAACCCAAAAAAGTAATTTATTAATTGATGAAGAAGATGTAGTTATAGAGGAATCAGATTTATTGGACTTAGATATTTTTAATTACGAATTATTAGATTCTTATAATAATGAATTTTTTTTAACTAGAAATGAAAAGTATAAAAAAAATAATTTATTGGATGAAATAAATTATTTATATAATAATAAGAAATACGATGAGATTAATTATTTATATTATGAAGTATTTAGTGAAACTAAGAATATTCATAATAAGTATATTGACTTAGTTAGATTAATTGATAGTAACAAATGTATTGATAAGCTATTTGAAGTGGTGAAAATGGCTAAAGAAAAGCTATGAGATTTAATAATCAATTCTCATAGCTTTTTTAACATTCTTAATAGTTTCTTCAGCCTTAAGTTTAGCTTTAGCTGTTCCTTCGTTTAGGATTTTGTCTACTTCTTCAGGATGTTCATCGTAATATTTTCTTTTTTCTCTTATTGGTTTTAAGAATTCATTCATTTTTTCAATAAGTTCTTTCTTACATTGAACACATCCTCTTTCACCTTTTTTACATTCAGAACATATTTTATTTAAATTTTCTTCATTATTAACTAATTTATGATAGTAGTAAACCATACATACATCAGGGTTTGCTGGATCATCTTTCTTTAATTTAGTTGGATCGGTTACAGCTCCCATAATTTTTTTAGAAATAGTTTCATCATCATCAATAACATAAATAGCATTTCCTAAACTCTTACCCATTTTATCATTACCATCTAGACCTTTAATACGAGGTGTAGTTGAAAGTAATTGTTCTGGTTCTATTAGAGTTTCACCATAAATAGAATTAAACTTTCTAACTATTTCACGGCATTGTTCCAATAGAGGTAATTGATCTTCTCCAACAGGAACTACTTCACCATGGAAAGCAGTAATATCTGCAGCTTGAGAAACTGGATAACCTAAGAATCCATAAGTAATAGATTCTCCATCATTACCAAATAGTTCTTTCTTTTGAGCTATTTCTGTTTTAACAGTTGGATTTCTTTGTAATCTAGATACTGTTACTAGGTTAGAATAGAACACTGTTAATTCTGCTATTTCTGGAATTTTAGATTGTATAAAGAAATTAACTTTATTTGGATCTAATCCAATAGCTAATAAATCTTTAGTTATTTCATAAACATTACGTCTTACTTTTTCTGGATCATTGAAATTATCTGTTAAAGCTTGAACATCAGCTATTTCTAGATAAAAGTCGTAATCATCTTGAACATCACGCCATGTCTTACCAGCTCCAAAATAATGTCCTAAATGTAAGTTTCCTGTAGGTCTTAAACCAGTAAGAATAACTTTTTTCATAAATAATCACTCCTTCTTTTTTATTTTATCATACTTTGTATAAATGGAAAAGTTTTAAAATATAAAAAGTAAAATCCAAAGGCTATTCCACAAAGTGCTCCTAGTAAATGGCCTGTATGATAGGTCTTTTTATTACCTTCAATTAATCTATCTTTAAACTCACTAATTACATAGAATATTAATATTAATACTAAAGTAATAGGTATCTTTCCTTCGGATATATTTGAGAAAGAAGAAAGCACTATTAACATATATACATTACCACTAGCTCCTGTAATACTATAATTAGAGAATATTGTATTGAATAATCCTATTACTAATGAAGTTATTAATAACATTACTAATAAATTAATACTTCCATATTTTTCTTCTATCATTGGTCCTATTAATAATATAAATAAGAAATTATGTATTAAATGACTTAAATCTATGTGACCAATTGAATGAGTAAATAATCTAATATAAGTTAATGGATTAAATGGAGAAGACCTATAACTTGTGAATAATAATTTATTAGATTTTTTATTAGTAATAATGTTTAATAACCAAGCTATTATTGAAACTATTAAGTAACTTATTATTACTGGTGAGTTATAATCAAAATTTATTGTCATATTTTTCACATCCTAGTACTATTATACTAGAGATTAACTTGAAAAAAAATAGGTTTTGTGTTATAATATTGCTACTTTTTAGGGGGTTACTATGGAAAAGAATAATATGAATAGCAGATTAACTATTGAACTTATGGAAAAATTACATTTATTTGATAGTGAGATGCTTGAAATACTAAAAAGAAACAATATTAGAAATATTCAAGATTTAATAGATGCTGATTTAAGTAAATGGAAAAATCTAGAAGTACAAAGAAGAAAAGAATTAGAAGAAGCTAGATGTTGGTATGATTTTTCTAGATTAGAAGAAGACAAAAGTATAAATAATATATATTTTAATAAATCATTATGTGATGAAAAAGGTTTGCTTTCTTGTGTTAGATCTTATTGGTATTTACATACTTTTGGTGTTTCTACTATTGGAGATTTATTGAATAATAAAAGAAGAGTTTTTGGTCAGTTTTTGGCTGATAAAAGAATTCGTAAAGATATTAGTATTGCTGTTAAGTTATTGGAATGCAAGTATTTAGGTATTGATCCTGAAATAGAAATTACAGAAGAAGATAGTATGGAAACTATTAGCGATAAACTAGGTTTTAGTACAGCTACTAAAACTGCCTTTGTAGATAGTACACATGGAAATCATAGTGCTGTTATTCTTACACCAGAATCTTTTATAAATATTATAAAAAATAGTAGTGAGATGGAAGCTCGTGAAAAATTATTAAGTGTTAAAAAACTGGGAAAAACTAGGGTAGATGAAATTTATTATAAGTCATCAATAGTTTTAAATTATGATAAAGATAGTGTTAAAGATTTAACTCATGAAGAAGACTTGGTAGCAAAGTATTTTAAGTTATTGAATGAGAGTAAAAGAGTAAAAGCGTTAGATGCTCAAATAGATAGTGAGTTAGATAGTTTGTTAGATAAATTAGCAAGCGAAGGATTACTTACTGAAGAAAATATATCTAAACATATTAGATAATTGACAAAGATATTGTTTTGTGTTAGAATTTTTTCAACAAGCAAAAACTATAATAGAGACAGTAGTATTATATATGAAAATTTTAGTGAGCAGGAGATAGTGGAAAACCTGTATGAGTAGTAATAATATGAATATCACTCTATTGTTGTAATCCTGAACTAATAGTAAGGATTAACGTAATTCCTACGTTATAGGGAACGCAATTGATGGATTGTTGTAAATAGTGGTATAAGAAAGTAATTCAAGACTTTTTCTATTTATAGAAAAGGTCTTTTTTTTGAAGATGACTTTTTCTATTTATGAGGAGTCATCTTTTTATATTATGGCTTTTGCTTGAAAAGGAGGTATTTATATGAAAGAAAAACTAATTATGGAAGTTTCCAAAAATGATAGTTTACTAGCTGATTATTTGAAGAATAATTATGATAATTTTAATCTTGCAAAATATGTTGATTATTTAGCTAGTTTAGATGGAAACAAACAAGCATTATGCCATGTAGATAAGAATGGAAAAAGAAGAGAATTTTCTTATAAAGATTTAAGCTTATTATCTAATAAGGCAGCAAATTATTTAAGAAAGAAAGGAGTAAAAAAAGGTGATGTTGTTGCATTAGTACTTAGAAGTAATTATGAGTTTTATATTATATCACTTGCATTACAAAAACTAGGTGCAGTAACTTTAACGCTTCAATATGCTAATAAAGAAACGCAATATAAAAGTGTCTTTAATAGATGTAATCCTAAATGTGTTATAGCTGACGATTATGAGATTGTTCATGGTAAAGATAATAGTAGTTTTGTATTAGATGAGTTAAATAAATCTTGTAGTGAAGGAGTAGTTAAACTTTGTACTTATCCAAAAAGTGATTATTCATTAGAGTGGGATCATTTTTCTGAGTTTGAAAAAGAAAGTGATGTTTTTGAAAGTGAAGATACAAATATCTATGATTTAGGTTATTTATTTTCTACTTCAGGAACAACAGGTGAACCAAAACTTGTAATGCATAATTATGGATTTAGTTTAGCTCATTTCTTTACAGGACTTTGGTATGGTGTTAAAAATGGTAAAAAACATTATACTATAGCTGATAGTGGATGGGGTATGGGTACATGGAATATGTGTGCTGTACTTTTGCATCAAGGAATTATTTATATGAATGATTTTGATAGATTTGATCCAAAGTATGTACTTAATTGCATTGATGATGAAAATATTAATTCTCTTTGTGCCCCTAGAGCAATACTAGTGCCATTATTAAACTATTTAGATACTAATCCTGGTACATTGAAAAGTAATTTAGAGACTATATCAAGTGCTGGAGAAAAAGTGGATGATGAAACAAAACAAAGATGTATGATGCGTTTTGGTGTTTTTCCTAGAGAAGGTTATGGAATGACAGAAATAGTTCTTCCTTTATATGAAGAAGATTATAAGAGAAAAATAACACCATTATATAGTGATGTTATGGTTGAAAATGTTTCTGGACTAGAGAATGGTGAGATTGTTGTTACAGGAGGAAAAATTGGTTTATTAATGGGATATTTAGATAAACTAAATAATGATAAAGAACATTACATTTTGTATCATAGACCACCAGTTTGTGATGGCAGAATAATTTGGCATACTGGGGATGCTGGTTATAAAGACGAAAGAGGAAATGTTTATTGTGATGGAAGACTTGGTAATACTGTTAAAGTAAATGATTGTCTAGTTAATAAATCAGAGGTTGAAAATGTTATTAAGACTCATACTGGTGTTTATGATTGTGTAGTTGAAAGTAGAAGTGATTCTATAAGTGGAAATGTATTATATGCTTATGTTGAATTAAAAGATGGTTATGTATTAAGTGAAGAAATGATTAAACAATACGTTAAAACTAAATTACCTAATTATTGTCGTCCTAAATATGTGGTGTTTAAGAAACTTGATAGAACATGTAATGGAAAGTTAAAAAGAGCTGATTTAGTACAAGCACCTGATAAAAAACTAGTTCTTATAAGAAATGGATATTGTTAATTGGACAAAAAGGTTCTAAAACATTGACAAATAAATAAATTTATAATATAATTTAACATGAAATCGCTGATGGAGAGAAGTAAGAAAAATCTTCTTTTATAGAGAGTTAGGGTAAGGTGGAACCTAATAAAGAAATTTTCTGAATAACACTTCAGAGTACTTAAAGAACAAAGTAGAATAAGTCGGTGGCATACCGTTATTTATGCTAAAGAGATTGCAGTAATGCAATAATTAGGGTGGTACCGCGGAAACACTAGTCTTCGTCCCTTTGGGATGTTTTCTAGTGTTTTTTGTTTTATATAAAGGAGGATTTATATGATAGCTAAAGAAAAATTAAAAGATTATGCAAATAAATTAATGTTTGATATGAATGATGAAGAGTATGAAACGCTACAAGAAGAGTTTGATATTATCTTAAAACAAATGGATTTAATAGGTAATATTCCTAACATTAGTAGTGTTGAACCTATGACTTTTCCTTTTAAATTAGAAGAAGCTAGTTTAAGAGAAGATGAAGTAGGAGATTATTTAACAGTATCAGAAGTATTAGAAAATTCTCATCATCAAGTTAATGATCAAGTTAAAGTACCAAAAGTAGTGGGAGAAGGTGAATAGAATGTATCGTGGAAAAAGTATAACTGAATTACGTGAAGAATTAGATAAAAAAGAAACTACACCTGAAGAATTATTTGATAAAGCAAATAAGTTGGCACATTACTTTCAAGATGATTATAATTCTTTTGTAACTATAGTTGATAAATGTAAATATAAAGATAGAGATTCTAAATTAAATGGTATTCCATATGCATTAAAAGATAACTTCTCAACTAGTGGAATTTTAACTACAGCATCAAGTAATATATTAAAAGATTATGTACCAGTATATGACGCTACAGTATATAAAAAATTAAAAAGTGCTGGAGCAGTATTAGTTGGTAAAACAGTTCTTGATGAATTAGCTATGGGTGGAACTGGAACTACAGGTCATACTGGAATAGTTAGAAATCCTTGGGATAAGGAAAGAATGATTGGAGGAAGTTCTGCAGGAAGTGCAAGTGCTGTTGCTTTAGGAATTGTTCCTTTCTCAATTGGATCTGATACAGGTGACTCAGTTCGTAAACCAGCTAGTCATGGTGGACTTGTGGGATTCAAACCAACATATGGTAGAATTTCAAGATATGGATTATTTGCTTTTGCATCAAGTTTAGATCATGTAGCTATGTTTACTAGAAATGTAAAAGATATGGCTATTGTTACTGATGTATTAAAAGGAAAAGATATTAATGACATGACTACTCTTAATAATGATGGAAAAGTTTATGAAGATTCTATTGATAATGATATTAAGGGTAAGAAATTATTCTATATAAAAGAAATATGTGGAAAAGATACTTATAAAGATAGTGATGATAAAGAACTTATTGAGACAATTACTAAGTTCCATGAATTATTAGATAAGTTAAGGAAAGAAGGATTTATCATAGAAGAAGTTTCTATGGATAAAGCATTACTTGAAGCAATATATCCAACTTATATGTGTATAAGTTGTGCTGAAGCTACAAGTAATAACTCAAACCTTACTGGTATTCCTTTTGGACCTCGTGGAGAAGGAAATAGTGTTGAAGAGATTATGTTTGATGCTAGAACAAAAGGATTTAGTGAATTAATTAAAAGAAGATTTATATTAGGTAGTTATATTCTTCAAAGAGAAAATCAAGAAAAATTATTCTTAAATGCACAAAGAGTAAGAAGAATGATTGTTGATAAAATGAACGAATTCTTTAAAGAATTTGATGGTATGATTGCTCCATGTAGTGGAGGACCTGCTAGTAAGTTTGATTCAACTAGTGAAAAATTATCTGATAGATATTTAATATTAGAAAACCATTTAGCTATTGGTAACTTCGGAGGATTCCCTTCAATAACATTACCATTTGCTATGATTAATGATTTACCAGTAGGAGTTAATATTACAGGAAGAGTTAGAGAAGATGATATAGTTTTAAATATGGCAAATTATTTAGAAAAAGTAACTGGGTTAAAAGATATCTATAGTAAGGTAGGTGATATAGATGTATAAAGTTGTTATTGGACTTGAAGTTCACTGTGAATTAGAAACTAAGTCAAAGAACTTTTCACCTGCACCTAATGAATTTACTGAAGCTCATAATATTAATGTAGCTACTGTTGATTTAGGATTGCCTGGAATACTTCCTATAGCTAATAAGGAAGCAGTTAGAAAATCTTTATTAACATCTATGGCACTACATTGTGATTTACCTGATGAAATAATTTTTGATAGAAAAAATTATTATTATGCAGATTTACCTAAGGGTTATCAAATTACTCAAAATACTAAACCAGTAGGTGTTAATGGATATTTAGATGTATTAGTAAATGGTAAAGTAAAAAGAGTTACTCTACATGATATTCACCTAGAAGAAGATACAGCAAGTCTTGAACATTATCCAAAGTATTCATTAATTGATTATAACCGTAGTGGTGTACCATTACTTGAAATAGTTACTAATCCATGTATTGAGTCGGCAGACGAGGCAGTAGCTTACTTAGAGGATTTAAGAGATGTATTCTTATATTTAGGAGTAAGTGAAGCTAAAAGTAACTATGGTCAAATGAGATGTGATGTTAATATATCTTTAATGAAAGATACTGATACAGAACTTGGTACTAAAGTTGAAATGAAAAATATAAATGCATTTAATAATGTACGTGCTGCTATTGAATATGAAATCAAAAGACAAACTGAAGTACTTGAAAGTGGTGGAAAAGTAATTCAAGAAACAAGAAGAATTGCTGAAGATGGTAAAACTTATTCAATGAGAGAAAAAGTAGACGCAGTTGATTACAAATATTTCATTGAACCTAATATACCAAGTACACCTGTTACTAAAGAGTTATTAGATGAATTAAAAGAAGAATTACCTGAATTAAAAGGTGATAGATATTTAAAATATGTACAAGAATACAATATGAGTGAGTATGATGCTGGAGTTTTATCAAAAACTAGAAGTATATCAGATTATTTTGAAGAAGTATTAAGTTATGATACAGATTTAGCTTTATCAGTTAACTTTGTTACTACTAGTATTTTAAGTACATTAAATAAATTAGAAATAGGAATTGATGAATTATTCATTACTCCTAAGATGCTAAGTGATGTAATAAAATTAGTTAGTGAAAATAAATTAAGTATGGATGCTGCTAAGAAATTACTTTATGAAGCAATAGATAAAAAGACTGATCCAATTGAATTAGTTAAGGCTGAAGGAATGGGTCAAATTAATGATGAAGATACTTTATTGAAACTAATTCAATCTATTATGGATGAGAATCTTGAAGTGGTTAGACAATATGTAGAAGAAAATAATATGTCTGCAGTTAACTTCTTTGTAGGACAGACTATGAAGAGAAGTAATAGACAGGCTAATCCAAATATTTCAAGAGAATTAATTAGTAAAGAATTAGAGAGGAGAAAAAATAATGGTTAATAAATATAGAACACATAAGTGTGCTGAATTAAATGAAAAATTAGTTGGTGAAAAAGTAAGAGTAGCTGGATTTGTTGAAAATATAAGAGACCATGGTGGAGTTATATTTGTAGATATTAGAGATATGTCTGGAGTTATCCAAGTTGTTTCTAATGATGACTCTATATTTGATGGAATAACTCGTGAATCTAGTATTACTTTATCAGGAACTATTAGAAAGAGAAATGAAGAGGATTATAATAATCGTATAGCTACAGGTACTATTGAATTATTAGTAGATGATTTAGAAGTATTAGGTAAAGCTAATAACGTTCTTCCTTTCGAAGTAATGACTTCTCATGAAGTTGCTGAGGATACAAGACTTAAATATAGATATCTTGATTTAAGAAATCCTAAAGTTAAAGAGAATGTTATTTTTAGAACTAGGGTATATGATTATTTAAGAAAATTAATGAAGGATGAAGGATTCTTAGAAATTCAAACTCCTATTCTTACAGCTTCTTCTCCTGAAGGAGCTAGAGACTTTATAGTTCCTAGTAGAAAATTCCATGGAAAATTCTATGCGCTTCCACAAGCACCACAACAATTTAAACAATTATTAATGTGTAGTGGATTTGATAATTACTTCCAAATAGCGCCATGCTTTAGAGATGAAGATGCTAGAAGTGATAGACTTTATGGAGAGTTTTATCTATTAGATTTAGAAATGAGTTTTGCTACAGAAGATGATGTAATTGCTGTAGGTGAAAAAATATTCCATGATACTTTTAAAGAATTTATGAAAGATGGACAAAAAGTAAGTGATATGCCATTTACTAGATTAAGTTATAAAGAATCAATGGAGAGATTTGGTACTGATAAACCAGATCTTAGAAATCCACTTGAATTAATTGATTTAAGTGATGTATTTGAAGAGACTACATTCCGTCCATTTAAGGGTGTTACTGTTAAAGGTATTGTTGTTAAAGGAATAGCTGATAAATCAAATTCTTGGTTTAATGAATTAGGTGACTATGCTAAAAGTATTGGTATGGCTGCTGGTATTGGTTACTTTAAAGTAAATGATGATATGACTTTTGTAGGACCAATTGATAAGTTCTTAAGTGATGATGAAAGAGAAGATCTTATTAAAGTTGGTAAGCTTGAAGGTGGAGACGTTATCTTCTTTATAGCTGATAGAAGTAATGCTTATAAGTATGCTGGATTAATTCGTGATGAATTAGGTAGAAGATTAGATTTAATTGATAAAAATGAATTTAAATTCTGTATCGTAAAAGACTTCCCAATGTTTGAATGGAGTGAAGAAGACGATATGTATATCTTTACACATAACCCATTCAGTATGCCACAAGGCGGAATGGAAGCTTTAACAACTAAGAAACCTGAAGAAGTTTTAGCATATCAATTTGACTTTGTATGTAATGGTATTGAAATGGCTAGTGGTGCAGTTCGTAATCACGATTTAGATATCATGAGAAAAACATTCGAAATTGCTGGATATGGTGAAGAAGAAATAGAGAAGAGATTCAGTGCTTTATATGAAGCATTCAAGTATGGTGCACCACCACACGCTGGTATGGCTCCTGGAATTGATAGAATGTTAATGCTATTATTAGATTCTGATTCGATAAGAGAAACTGTTGCATTCCCACTTACTGCAAGTGGAGCAGACTTAATGATGAATGCACCTGGTGATGTAACTGAAATGCAATTAAGAGAAACTCATATAAAAGTAAGAGAAACAAAGTAACGTAAATACTTTGTAAATCAAAATATAAAAAGCAATTATTAATATTGCTTTTTTGTTTTTTCCTTATTTCTATGATATAGTAATTATAATAAAATATTTATGTTAGGGTGGGAAGAATATGAGTGATTTATATGATAGTAGGAGAAAAAAAATTGATATAGCATTTTTAAAATTTACAAGATCGTTGTTATCTTCTGAAGGTCAAGAAAAAATTGCTAAAGATATGTTTAAAAAATTAAAAAAACATATTGGTGAAGAAGTAAAATATATAGGATGGTGGTATGGTTGTCTAGAAGAAGAAAAAGGTGAATTAAAGGAAGTAAATGATTTTGATGGTGTTGTTGTTGGTAATATAAGGATGCCATTTGTAGGATGTGGGGCTGCAATTACTAGTATTACTTCCAAAGATAATGAGACATTATATTTCAATCCATTTGTTGAAGACAATTATGATAGACGTGATGATGTAGAAGTAGATGCTGCTATTAGAACAATATTTGGAGATAGAATAGTTCAAAAGAAGCAGGCCATCAGAAAAAAACATGAAAAGAAAAGAGCCGCACTTTTAAAAAAACAAGGTGAAATGAAAACAATGATGGATGAAAAAAACACAACAAATTCAGTTGATGTAGATATTAAAAATAAGTAGTTTAAAAACTACTTTTTTTATTATATAATAGTCTTGAGGTGTTTATATGAATAGTAGAAAGAGTAGAAAATTACCAATTATTATTACATTTATAATTATTGCAGTAATAGTATTTTTATTTGCTAGAATAAAACAAACTGAAGTGGTATGTGAAAAGACATATAGTTTTGATTCAGGAATATCTTTAAAGGAAAAAATAGTTGCTACACTAGATGGTAAGGAAATAAACAAACTTGATGTTACTAAAACTATTTTGTTACCTGAAAAATATATTAAAGATGAAAATTATATTGAAGATATAAAAAATAATTTAGATAGAACACTTAGTTATTTAGGGGAAAAAGTAAGTTATAGTTTTTTAGATGATAGAATTGTAGTTGAAATTAGTGTTAATAAGAATGAAGTGGTTTTATTAAAAAACATAAGTTTTGATGATAAAAAAATAGTAATTAATTCTAATACTAAGAGTAGTGATGTAGTTACACTTACTGTTGGTGATGATTATACTGATGGGGAATTTATGAAAGCTTTAAAAGGTTATGGGTATAGTTGTAAATAATGGAAAAAGAATATGATATAGATAGTCTGATTAGTAATATTGATTTTAAAAGTGGAAGTTTTCAAAATATAAATGGTATGATGCTTACTAATCAAGAAATAGAAGTTTTAGATAGATATGAAATTCCTTATAAGCAGTGTAATAACTTAAAAGAAGTAATATATGAAATAGAAGAAGTAATTGGAGATTCTGATATAGTAGATGAAGATTTGGATTATATATCTTCTACTATTGCAGAAAGAGATTATTATCAAAATACAAATAAGTAAACTAAACTAGAAGTTGAGTGATTCAACTTCTTTTTTATTGTATAATTATTTTAGAAAGAAGGAATAATATGGTTTATTTAGATTATAGTGCAACGACACCAGTTAATGATTTAGTAATTGATACTTATTCAAGAGTTTGTAAGGAGTTTATTGGTAATCCTAATTCATTACATTTGTTAGGTGTAAAAGCTAAAGAATTAATAGATGCTTCTACTAATCAAGTTGCTAGTATTTTAAGAGTTAAGAGTAGTGAAATTATTTATACTAGTGGGGCTAGTGAAGCTAATAATACAGCTATCAAAGGTGTATGTTTTAAATATGCAAATCGAGGTAAACATATTATTACAACAGAGTTAGAACATTCATCAATTATAGCTCCTTTAAATTATCTTTCTAGTTTAGGTTATGAAGTTGATTTTGTTAAACTAGATGAAAATGGATTAGTTGATTTAGAGGATTTAGATAGCAAATTACGAGATGATACAGTTTTAGTTACTATTTCTTCTGTTAATAGTGAAGTAGGAGTTAGACAAGATTTAAAAGCAATTAGTAAAATAGTTAGAAAAAATCCTAAAACTATTTTTCATAGTGATGTTACTCAAAGCATTGGTAAAGAAAAAATAGATTTTAGTTTATTAGATCTTGCTTCTATGTCAGGTCAAAAATTTTTTGGAATGAAGGGAATAGGAGTTTTATATAAAAGAGATGGTTTAATTATTGAGCCATTAATTCATGGTGGTAAAAGTACAACTATATTTAGAAGTGGTACTCCAGCAACTCCTTTAATAGCATCTTTTGCTAAAGCGTTGAGATTAGTTTATGAGAATTTTGATGAAAAGTATAAACATGTTAAAGAAGTACATGATTATTTAATTGCTAAATTAAAAGATTTAGATATTTATATTAATAGTAATAGTTTTTGTTTACCTCATATGGTAAATATTAGTTTAAAAAATATTAAGAGTGAAGTTATGCAACATGCACTAGAGGAATATGAAATATATATTTCTACACAAACTGCTTGCTCTACAGGTAATTATTCTAAAGCTGTTTATGCAGTTACAAATGATAAAGAAAAGGCTAGTAGAAGTTTAAGAATTAGTATTTCTTATTTAACTACTAAAGAAGAAATAGATGAGTTTATAAAAGCATTTGATGAATGTCTTAATAAACTTGGTTTTGGGAGATAATTATGAAGATTGTAAAGATTAGTGCTATATGGTGTGGAGCTTGTTTAATAATGAATAAAGTATGGAATAAGCTTAAAGAAGATTATGCGTTTGAATCAATTGAATTAGATTATGATATGGATGAAGATGAAGTTAAATCTTATGATCCTGGAGATATTCTTCCTTTATTTATTGTTTATGATGGGGATAAGGAATTAATTCGTATAACTGGGGAATTTAGTGTTGAAGAGTTTATTAATAAATTAAATGAAGTAGGTGTTATTCTTGAAAAAAATAATTAAGTTATGTAGTTTGTTTATAATTATTTTATTATTTCCTTTGGTTGTAAATGCTAAAGATAATAAAGTTACTTTATATTTATTTCATGGTGACGGATGTCCACATTGCGCTGCTGAAATAGAATATTTAAATAGTATAGAAAAAAAATATGATAATTTAGAAATTGTTAAATATGAAGTTTGGTATAACGAGGATAATTCTAAGTTTTTACAGGAAGTATATGAAGCGTATGGTGTTACTAGGAATGGGGTTCCAACTACAGTTATTGGTAATACTATTATGCAAGGATATGGTACTTCAACAGGTAGTAAAATAGAAAGAGCTATTCAATATTATTTAGAAAATGATTATACTGATCAAATTGCTAGAATAAAAGAAGGTACTTTTAATAAAGAAGATTTAGAAAATGGTTTTGAGGAAGAAGAAAAAAAATCAGACGAAGAAATGACTATTGAAGTCCCAGCGTTAGGTAAAGTTAATTTAAAGAGGGTATCTTTAACTAGTGCTGCGGTAGTTATAGGTTTAGTAGATGGATTTAATCCATGTGCTATGTGGATATTATTATTCTTAATTAGTGTATTAATTGGAATGAAAAACAAAAAAAGAATGTGGGTTTTAGGTTTAACATTCTTAGTTACTTCGGCTTTAGTTTATATGCTAATAATGTTATCTTGGATACAAATAGCTGTTAAAATGACTACAGTAATTTGGGTCAGAAATATAATTGCGATTATTGCTTTGATTGGAGCTATTGTTAATATAAGAAGTTATATTAGAAGTAGAAAAGATAGTGGTTGTGAAGTAGTAGATGATAAAAAGCGTAAAAATATATTTAGTAAGATAAGGAAATTTACAAGCGAAAAGAGCTTTATACTAGCGATTCTTGGAGTTATTGGTCTTGCTGTATCCGTTAATTTAGTAGAATTGGCTTGCTCTGCTGGACTTCCTCTTGTATTTACCGAATTACTTGCCTTAAATAATGTTAGTGATTCTATGAAATTTTTCTATACAATTATATATATAGTATTCTTTTTATTAGATGATTTAATAGTATTTTTTATAGCTATGTTTACTATGAAAATTACTGGTATATCTACTAAATATAATAAGTATTCTCATCTTATTGGTGGAATAATTATGTTGTTAATTGGAGTTTTATTAATATTTAAACCAGAGTGGTTAATGTTTCAATTTAAGTAGTTTACTTATTATTAATTTTTAGGTATAATATATTTTAGAATAGAAGGAGTATTACATATGGAAGAAAAAGAAATGATAACTATACAAAAATCAGATAATACTACAATGACAGTAGAATTAGTCACATATTTACTTAGTGATGATTTACAAAATAAATATGTTGTTTACTCTAAAGGTGAAAAAACAGGAGTAGCTGATGATGAGATAATTTATGTTTCTAAATTGACGCAGGATAATGGAATACTTAAAATCAGTGAAATAGTAGATGATAATGAATGGTTAACTGTTCAAAATTTATTGAAAAGGATAGCTAACGCTTAGGTGGTGATATTATGGGTATTGAAGAATTAGAAAAAGAATTAAAGGAATTAAAAGCTTTTGCATATGATTTGAATGGAGAATATGTAAAATTAACACAAAGGATAGATGAAGTAACAAAGGAAATTAAGAAATTAAAGGAAAATACAAAAGAAGAAATAAATCAAGAAGTTATTCAAATCCCAACACCAGAAGTAGAAGAACAAGTAGTTAGTGAAGAAGCTGCTCAAGTATCTGAAACTGAACAAGAAATTTCTGAAGAAGTATCAACAGAGGTAGTTCAAGAGAATGTTGTCGCTGAGCCTACAGTAGTTACTCCAATAGTACAAAACGAGGAAGTACAAGTAGCGCCAGTACAGGGAGAAAATAATGAAGTTGTTCCTGGACCACAAGTATTAGATCAAAGCCCACTTACACCAGCTGGGGTAGAAATTCCAAAAGAAGAAAACCAAGTATTTATGAAAGTTGATTCTAATGAACCTAGGGCTATTATGATAACTTCTTTCCAAAGTGAGAAATTAAAGAAATCAAAAGATGTAAATAAGAGTTTAGTAATAGATGGAGTTGCTGTGGCAACAGAAGAACAACAACAAGTAGAATTACCTAAAACGGATGAAACAGCAGTAGTTACTCCAATAGTACAACAAGAAAAGACTCAAGAACAAGAAATGAATGAAATGATGGAGCAAGCTCAACAATTATATGCTGAAGGTAAAACAGCAGAAGCAGAACAAATAACAGCTAAAATTTTAAGCAAAAATGTTAATGAAGCTGCGTAATAAAAAATTGAATATTAGTTAAAAAAGTTATTGAGAGGGAGTGTTTTAATGCATATTGTTGCAAAAAGAAAAGTTGCAGATACAGCAAGAGTATTAATGGTCATCTCAATAACTTTATTAGTTTATGGAATAGTTTTAAATATTTCAACTATTTTTGGTTTAGTAGATGCGCCTAAAAGAGGAAAAGTAGAGCTCCAAGAAACTAAAACAAATACTATTTCTATTACACCTTCTGATGGTAATGAGGTTGTAACTGATAATCCAGAAAGTAGTGCTAATAGTAATAATAGAGTAGTTGATGATATTGATAAGGAAAATTTAAAACTTCGTAATGAGATAGAAAAAGAGTTTTCTATTAAAGTTAGATATGGAAGTGAGACAGAAGGTTATACAGTTGGTGGTGTAACAACTGTCCCAATAACAGATCCCAATTTAGCAAATAAAGTATTAAATGATTTATATAATACATTGAGTTTATATCCTAATGGACTGTTTAAAGAAATTAGGGATGGAGGAATTCCTCTTACTATAATACTAGTTAACAATTACTCAGAAAGTGGAATTACTGGTATAACAGATTCTAGTTATGATTATGCCAATATATCAATTGCTGCAGTATATGATTTTGCTGAATCTTTTTATCATGAATCATATCATTATATGGAAAGATATATGTTTAAAAGAAAAGCAAACTTCAATAGCTGGGAAAGTTTAAATCCCCAAAATTTTGTTTGGAGTACTATAGATGGTAGTTTATCATATAGTAATACATTTAAAGAAGATGCATATTTCGTTAATAATTATGCTCAAACTTCTGCTGAAGAGGATAGAGCTTCTACTTTTGAATATATGATGGCTAATACTAAAGCTAGTTGTTTAAATAGAAATAATAATGTTTGGTATAAGGCTACATATATGGCACTTACTATAGAATCGGTATTTGATACTGTAAGTCCTGATACAATAGAATATTGGGAGAGATTTATTAAAGATTAGTACAAGGTGGTTTAATGAAAGAGTTTATAATTAATGATGATAATTTAACAGAAGAAGATATAGAGATGAAAGTTGTTAGGGTTAAGGCGTTAGTACTTAATTCTAAAGGTAATATATTACTTGCATTTAACAATAATACATATCAATTTCCTGGCGGACACGTTGATGATAATGAGGATATTGATGAATGTATGAAAAGAGAGATAAAAGAAGAAATTGGAATTGATGTGGAAATAAATGAAGATCCATTTTTATCAATAGAAACATATGATAATAATTATTTTAATACTGGAAAGAAGGTATTAAATACAATTTATTATTATAGAGTTTTTACTGATTTAGAACCTGATTTTTCTAAGACAAAATATGATGCTTTAGAGATGAAAACGGATTTTGATTTATTTTATGTAGATTTTGCCAATTTAGAAAAATTCTTAATTAGTAAAATAGATTCTAATGAGATAGATCCTAAAATAGCTAGAGAAATGCTTCATGTTGTTAAAGAATATAATAAAATATATGGAGGAGAAATATGAAAGTATTAGTAACAGGTGGACTTGGTTTTATAGGAAGCCATACTGTAGTGGAATTATTAGAAAATGGATATGAAGTTGTTGTTGTTGATGCGTTGTATAATTCAAGTATAGATATAGCTGATAAGATAAAAGAGATAACTGGAAAAGAATTTAAATTATATGTAGAAGATGTATGTAATTTAGGAAAAATGGATGAAATATTTAATAATGAAAGGCCTGATGCTGTTATTCATTTTGCTGCATATAAAGCAGTAGGTGAATCTGTTTCTAAACCTATTATGTATTATAGAAACAATTTAACTTCGACATTGAATTTATGTGAAGTAATGCAAAAATATGGATGTAATAAAATAGTATTTAGTTCTAGTGCTACAGTATATGGGGATCCTGAAGTTTTACCAATAACAGAGAATTGCAAAGTTGGAGGTACTACTAATCCATATGGAAGTACTAAGTTAATGAATGAAATGATTCTTAGAGATGTTAATGTTTCTAATCCAGAATTTAATGTAGTAATACTAAGATATTTTAATCCGATTGGTGCTCATAAGTCTGGATTAATTGGGGAGAAACCTAATGGTATTCCAAACAATTTAATGCCATATATAGTTAGAGTGGCTAGTGGTGAATTGAAAGAATTGAGTATTTTTGGAAATGATTATCCTACACATGATGGTACTGGAGTAAGAGATTATATTCATGTGGTTGATTTGGCTAAAGGACATTTAAAAGCAATAGAAAATATGAAACCGGGGGTTAATTACTATAACTTAGGAACAGGTACTGGATATAGTGTCCTTGATATGGTAAATACATTTGAGAAAGTAAATGGTGTTAAAGTGCCATATAAGATTGTTGAAAGACGTCCTGGTGATATTGCTGAGTGTTATGCAGATCCAACTAAAGCTTATAATGAACTCGGATGGAAAGCAGAACTTGGTATAGAAGATATGATGAGAGATTCCTATAATTTTATATTAAAATGTAAAGAAGATAAATAATCTTCTTTTTTGTTGTCATATAATAAAAATTAATGTATAATATAAGTCGTTGGAGGAAATAATATGGCAAAAAAAGAAAATAAAAACATTCATGAATTAGAAATTAAAATCGAAGGTAAAAAATGGACAGATGCTATTGATAAGGCATTTACTGAAAAGCAAAAAACTGTAAAGGTTGATGGTTTTAGAGCTGGTAAAGTACCAAGAAATGTATTTGAAAAGAAATTTGGTAAAGAATCATTATATTTAGATGCAACAAATTTTGTATTACAAGATGCTTATAAGAAAGCAATGGAAGATTCTAAATTAGAACCAGTAGTACAACCAAGCGTTGATATTAAAGATATCGATGATAAGGGTGTTACTTTTATATTTAAAGTTATTACTAAACCAGAAGTAACAGTTAAGAAATACAAAGGTTTAAAAATTAAACCAGAAAAAGTAGAAGTAACTGAAGAAGAAGTAAATCATGAATTAGGACATTTATTAGAAAGATATACTGAATTAGTTAGTAAAGACGGAAAAGTTGAAAATGGTGATGTAGCTATAATTGATTTTGAAGGATTTAAAGATGGTGTAGCTTTCGAAGGTGGAAAAGGAGAAAACTACTCATTAGAAATTGGTTCACATACATTTATTCCTGGATTTGAAGAAGGAGTAATTGGAATGAAAGCTGGAGATACTAAGGATATAGATTTAGTATTCCCAGAAGATTATGGTGCAAAAGATTTAGCTGGAGCTAAAGTAGTATTTAAAGTAAAAGTTAATGAAGTTAAAGCTAAACAAGCTCGTGAATTAGATGAAGATTTCTTTGAAGATTTAGGAATGGAAGGAATTGACTCTGAAGCTAAGTTAAAAGAAGAAATTAAAAATTCTATTAAAGCTCAAAAAGAAATGGATGCTGAAAACAAATATGTTGATACAATTTTAGAAGAAGTTTCTAAGAATGTTGATGTTGATATTCCAGAAGAAATGGTTGAAGAAGAAATTGATCGTTTAATGGGAAGATTTGAAGAACAAATGAAGATGCAAGGAATATCACTTGATGTTTACTATCAATTCACTGGTAGTGATGAAAAAGCATTGAGAAGCCAAATGGAAAAAGAAGCATATAAAAATGTATTATATAGATTAATGCTTGAAGAAATAACAATTTTAGAAAAGATAGAAATAAGTAAAGAAGAAGCTGAAAAAGAAGCTGATGAACTTGCTAAAAAATATCAAATGAAGAAAGCTGATTTCTTAAAAGAATTTGGTGGAATTGAATTAATTCAATATGATCTACAAATGAGAAGAGTAGTAGATTTATTAAAAGAATTAAATAAATAATGATAGAAAACGCTATGCGTTTTCTTTTTTTGATATAAGTAAATTTTATAATAAAAAAAATACTATAAAAATTTAAATTTTTTCTTTCCAAAAATGACTCTTTCATTTATAATAGAAAACAGTATTTTAAAAATTTGGGGGTGAATAACCAATGAATGAAAAATTACTTGTTTTGATTATAAATGATATGGTTATATTCCCTAATAATGAAGTAAGAATTGAGTATGATAATACATATGATAAGGCAATGATAGACATTGTTGAAAAGATTGATGATGGGCTAATGTTAATAGTAAATCCTATTAACGATGATGGGGTTGATTTAACATCATTTCCTAAGTATGGAACTTTAGGAAGATTAAAATTAAAGATGAGTGTTCCTAATGGAAAAACAAGAATAGTTATTGAAGGACTTGATAGAGTTGAAATATCTGGTATAGAAGAAGATGAACATTTCTTTAAAGCAAATTATATGCCTTTAATAATTCCTAATAATGATAATAAAGATTATTTTAATATATTAATAAAATCATTAGAAAGATATATTTCAAAAGTACCATATATGGGTAATGCTATTATGAGTCAATTAAATAACGTGACTAACCTAAATGATTTATGTGATTTAATAGCATCTTTTTTACCAATAAATTATGAAGAAAAGAAAAAGTATATTACAGAAATTGATCCTTTAGTTAGAGCTAAAAATTTAATTGAGGATATGAATCGTGATTTAAAATTCGTTGAACTTGAACAAAAGATAGAATCTGAAGTAGAAAAGGAACTTGATGCTACTCAGAAAGAATACTTTTTGCGTGAAAAAATAAAACAAATGCAGAAAGAAATTGGTGATGAGGGTAATAAGGATAATGAAGTTGAAAGACTTAATAAAAAATTATCTAAATTAAAGTGCAGTAGTAAAGTTAAGGAAAAAATTAAGCGTGAATTAGATAGATACGATAGTTTGAATAGTAATTCTCCTGAACTTGGAATGGTGAGAGAATATTTAGATTGGATGTTTAATCTTCCTTGGAATAACTATACAAAAGATACTGATGATTTGGTAAAAGTTAAAAATATATTAGATGCATCTCATTATGCTTTAGAGGAAGTAAAAGATAGAATCCTTGAATATTTAGCAGTTAAACAAAATACTAATAATTTACGTAGCCCTATTTTATGTTTAGTAGGTCCTCCTGGTGTTGGTAAAACTTCACTTGCTATTAGTATAGCTAAGAGTTTGAATCGTAAAGTTGCTAAGATATCAGTGGGTGGAATTAATGATGAAGCTGAAATCGTCGGACATAGAAGGACTTATATTGGTGCTAATCCGGGAAGAATTATTCAGGGTATTAGAAAAGCAGGTACAACCAATCCTGTGTTTATCATTGATGAAATTGATAAGATGACTAAAGATATTAAAGGAGATCCCGCTAGTAGTTTACTTGAAGTATTAGATCCTGAGCAAAATGATAAATTTTCTGATCACTACATTGAGGAAGAATTTGATTTAAGTAAAGTTATGTTTATTGCTACAGCCAATTATGTTGAACAAATTCCATATGAATTAAGAGACAGACTAGAGATTATTAATATATCTAGTTATACGGAATATGAGAAGTTGGATATTGCTAAAACACATCTAATTCCTAAAGAATTAGAAGAACATGGTCTTACAAGTTTGCAAGTTCAAATAGATGATGAGGCTATTCTTACATTGATTCGTAACTATACAAAAGAAGCTGGAGTACGTGAATTAGAAAGAATTATTGCAACGTTATTTAGAAAAATTGTTAAGAAATTATTACTTGATAAGGATGTTGTTTTTTATAATATAGATAATTCTATGATAGAGGATTTTTTAGGCAAAAAGAAATATATTTACATGGAGAATAATGTAGATAATGAAGTTGGTGTAGTTAACGGAATGGCTTATACAGTATTTGGCGGAGACATTCTTCCAATAGAAGCCAACATGTTTAAAGGAAAAGGAAATTTAGTATTAACAGGTTCTTTGGGTGATGTTATGCAAGAATCGTGTCATATTGCATTAGATTATATTAAATCTAATATGGAATTGTTTGGAATAGATAGTAAGATATTTGAAAAGAATGATATACATATACATGTGCCTGAAGGTGCTGTTAATAAAGATGGGCCATCTGCTGGTATTACAGTAACAACTACATTAGTAAGTTTATTTACTAACAAGAAAGTGGATAAAACTATTGCAATGACTGGAGAAATAACACTTCGTGGTAAAGTTCTAGCTATTGGAGGATTAAAAGAAAAAGTAATTGGCGCTCATAGAGCTGGTATTAAGACTATTTATATACCAAAAGAAAATGAAAAGGATTTAGATGAGATACCTGAAGAGGTAAAAAAAGATATTCATTTCATTACTGTAGATAGATATGAAGATGTATTTACTTCAATATTTGGTGGTGATATAAATGGCTAATAACGTTGAAGTTAATGAAAATGATATATCAGATCTTGGAATTTTAAGTGACTTTGAATTGTTGTTAATATTAAAAAGACAATTATTAAATATATCAGAAGACAGTTTGAGAATAGTATATAGTGATATCGATAGTTATGCGGTATTTGTGGCAATTGTAACTACAATGATAAATGAAGAAAATGCTTTCTTATTTCTTAGTCCTGATTTTAGGATTAGAATAAGAGAAATATTAGAAATACATCGTTTTGATAATGAAAAGTATGATTTGATTAAATATATAAACGGGATTACGTTATCGTTGAATGAAATAGATAATTATTCTCCTGAATTTAAATCAACAGTAATTAATGATTATATGAGTGATCACGAATCAATTAGACATAGAAAGTATTCAACATTGCAGGAGTTTGGTGAAGATTTATCAGCTGATTATGCAGTTTATTATACATTAAGAGGAGCTATCAAAGCTAATTTCAGTGATTCGGAATTTATATCTTCAATATATTATTTTTTAGAGGAATTTCCTACTATATTTGATAATGTCGAATTTTTAGAAAGAACAAAAATTCAATTAGAAGAGATTTCTCAAAAATATAGTATTGTTGATCGCGTTAAAAGAAAAAATTCTAAAGAAGCAAAACAATTATTGAAATGTTTTAATTAAGAAGAATAATTATTCTTCTTTTTTCATACTCTTTTTTAGGAGGATTATTATGAAAAAGAAAGTAACTTTTGAAAAAAGTATTGAATTTCCTACGATGATTGGGGAAATATGTGAAATATCTTTAGATCAAGAATTAAAATTTACTAATGAATCGAATGTAGAAGGAGATTTACTTTTAACAGGTAAATATAAGATGACAGAGGCATCTAGATTAGAGGAAGATTTTAGTTATAAAATTCCTACAGAAATAGCTCTAACTGAAAAGGTGGACTTAAATACTACAAATATTGAAATATCTGATTTTTATTATGAAATAGAAAATGAAAATATACTTATATGTCATATTGAATTAACTATAGAAGGATTGGAATTATTAGAAGAAGATAATATAGTTTTAGAAAGAGAATGCGATGGAGATGATATGGTAACTAAAGAAATTGAAATTCCTGTATTAGAAACTAAGGAAGAAATAATAGAAGATGATAAAAAAGAAATTGATTCTACTGAACCAATTAATTCTTTATTTTCCAATTTAGATGATGAAAAAGATAGATATGGGACATTTATAGTATATATGGTAAGAAATGATGAAACAGTTAATTCAATAATAGAAAAATATCATACTACTATTGAAGAATTAGAAAAGTATAATGATTTAAAAGAAATAAATTTAGGTACAAAATTAATAATACCATTAATAAATGAATAAAGATTTATATGATTCATTAGAAGAAACATTGGGATATTTAAGAGATTATTATTTAGATTGGCAAGATTATATAGAAAGATTTTCTTTTCCTAGATTGGATTATTATTTTTTTATTACTAATATTAGTTCTTTTTATAAGATGATAGATTTAGCTTTTTCTAGATTAGAAAAATGGGATAAAGAAAATGAAATAGATTTATTCAATATTTTAATTTGTATTCCTAGAAAGATTTATTTTACTGATAATATTTATAATAATTTTAGAATGATAAGAAACTGTTTGAATTATAATGATTTAGTATTAAAAAAATATAAAGAAGATTAAAAAACATATTAATCCAAATTCTATTAATAATAAAAATACATTAAATTTAGTAGTTATAAAGAGAAGAATTAATAATTGGTAAATTATAATTATGGCTGTTACTAGTATAGCCCATAAATAGATACTATTACTTCTTCTTTTTTGTTTGCATGAATTACATCTACAAAATAATTTATGTTTTAAGTTCATATAATCACCTAGTGTATTGTATTCATAAAATAATAGATTGCTATTATATTTTAAGATTGATATAATTAAATTAATAGAAATGAGGTATGATTATGGAATTAAAAGGAAGTAAAACTGAACAAAATTTAATGGCTGCTTTTGCAGGAGAGAGTCAAGCTAGAAATAAATATACTTATTTTGCTAGTAAAGCCAAAAAAGATGGGTATGAGCAAATAGCTGCTATCTTTGAAGAAACAGCTAATAATGAGAAGGAACATGCAAAAATGTGGTTTAAAGAACTTAATGGTGGAGAAGTTCCTTCAACAATAGAAAACTTAAAAGCTGCAGCTGATGGAGAAAACTATGAATGGACAGATATGTATGAGACATTTGCTAAAGAAGCTGAAGAAGAAGGATTCATAGCTCTTGCTAAGAAATTTAGAATGGTTGGAGAAATAGAAAAACATCATGAAGAAAGATATAGACAATTATTAAAGAATATTGAAGATGAAGTAGTATTCTCTAAAGATGGTGATAGAATTTGGATTTGTCGTAATTGTGGACATGTATGTGTAGGCAAAGAAGCACCAAAAGTATGTCCAGTTTGTGCTCATCCGCAAAGCTATTTTGAAGTTAAGGCTGAAAATTATATGTAATTAATTAAAAGCGATTTCTTCTAAAAGATCTTCGTCAACAATTAAAATATAAAGAAAAATAAAACCCGATATTAAAACAAGAGTAGTTGCAAGTAATGATAAATTATCGTACTTGAATTGTTTGATACTCTTGTTTTTATTTTGAAAAGATTTGATGGAATCAATTTCAAAATAACTATATACACATATTAGTATAATAAAGACGGATATATTTAATTTGCGATAAGAATTTTTACTATTTTGATTATTAGTTATAAAGTAATCTTTCTCAAAATAATTTCCTAAAAACGAAAGAAAAATAATTCCTAAATAAATTATCCAAATATTATTTTCTATTTCTATCTTTTTTATTCTTTCATTATTCATATTAAAATATATTATTAGATATGTTATAATATGTTTGTCATTAGGGGTGAAATTATGAATAAACATGAATTGTTAGTTCCTGCAGGAAATATGGAATGCTTAAAACAAGCTGTATACAATGGATGTGATGCGGTTTATTTGGCATGTAAAAGTTTTGGAGCTAGAAAATTTGCTAATAATTTTAATAATGACGAGATAATTGATGCTATTAAGTTTTGCCATTTATATGGTGTTAAAGTATATGTAACTATGAATACTTTAGTAAAAAATAATGAAATAGATGCATTTGTTGAACAAGCAAGATTTCTTCATAAAAATGGCGTAGATGCATTAATTGTTCAAGATTTTGGTATGATATGTTATCTACGTGAGAAGTTTCCTAATTTAGAGATTCATGCATCCACTCAAGCTAATATATCATCAAGAGATATTTGTAAATTATATTATGATTTAGGTGTAAAAAGGGTAGTATTCTCAAGAGAACTTTCCATTGATGAAATTGATAGTATAGATGTTCCTATAGAGAAGGAAGCCTTTATTCATGGAGCGCTTTGTATATCATATTCTGGTTGTTGTTTGATGAGTAGTATGTTAGGTGGAAGAAGCGGAAACAGAGGAGAATGTGCAGGAAGTTGTAGATTGCCTTATTCACTTGAAAAAGATGGTAAAATCATTTCTAAAAATAAATATTTATTAAGTACTAAAGAGTTAAATACTTCTAGTAAGATAGATAGATTATTAGATAGTTCTATTTATAGTTTTAAAATAGAAGGTAGAATGAAAAGCCCTCTATATGTAGGATTTATTACTAATTTTTATAGGCATTTAATAGATAAAAAAGAATTTGATTTAGAAAAAGAAACAGATAGATTAAAAACTATATTTAATAGAGAGTTCACAGTAGGTAGAATGTTTAATGAAAAAGATAATAATTTTATGAATATTGAATCTCCTAATCATAAAGGGTTGAATATAGGAAAAGTTATTGATGTTAGTAAAGATAAAATAAAAATAAAATTAAATGCTAGTTTAAATCAATATGATGCAATTAGATTTGTAGGTGAGGATAAAGGATTTATAGTAAATTATTTATATAATGAAAAAGGTAAATTAGTTAATAGTGCTAGTGATATTTGTTATGTAGATAATAAGGTTGATTTAAAAGAAAATTGTATAGTTTCTAAAACACAAGATTATAAGTTGGAACAAGAATATTTAAAACAAGAAAACAAGCGTAAAGTAAATATTGATATTAGAGTTAAGGCTATGCTAGGAAGCAAGTTGTTTGTTGAATTTGATGATGGAAAAAACAAGGTATCTATGGAAGGAGAAATCGTTCAAAAATCTATTAATTCAGCTATGAGCAAAGATGATATAGAAAGACAACTTTCTAAGTTAGGAAATACTCCTTTTGTATGTGAAAAATTTATTATTAATTGTGATTCAAATATATTTATAGCAGTAAGAGAATTAAATGAAATAAGAAGATGTTTATCAGAAAAATTAGTAGATATTAGGCAAAATAAGGTAGATGAGATAATAGAAAAAGAAGTTGTTTTTGAAAATGAAAACCATGACGTTCTAAGGGTAAATTCTTTTGTAGTTAGAAATAAAATTCAATTGGATAAGTGTCTTTCGTTTGATAATGCTAGAATATATGTTATGGATAAAAGACTATATGAAGAATATAAAAATCATAATAATGTATATTATTATGTTCCTAGGGAAGAATTTAATATAAATGATAATTTATCTGAAAAGGCTTTAGTATCAGATTATTCTTTATATAGTAGTGATGTTATTGGTAATTATACTTTAAATGTTTTTAATGTTTATACAGCATACTATTTAAAAAAAATTGGTATTAATAAGGTGTGTTTATCAGTTGAATTAGATGAAGCTGAATTGATTGAATTTATGAATTTATATGAATCTAAATTTGGTAGTTATGAATTTGAAATATTAGTATATGGTAGAGTTGAAAATATGATTATTAAAGGAAACATTTTAGATATAGAATCTGGTTATAATAATTATAATTTAATAGATTTTAAGGGGAGAAGATTTCCTGTATACTATGACGGAATTAATACTCATATATTAAATTATGAAGATAGAAATATCGATGTGAGTAAATTTGCTAGTTTATGTAGTCTTAGATATGATTTATATGATGAAGATATAAATAGTATAGATAATGTAGTAAAAATATGTTAAAATAGTAATGTAAGGAGTGTTTCTATGAAAGAAAAAACTTTAGAAAAAAAAGATAAGAAAATAGTACGTAATTATATTATTACTATAGTATTATTTATAGCATGTTGTGGATTGGTATTATATTTACGAGAATTATATAGAGTAAATGAAGCAGAACAAAAAAAGATTCCAGTTATTCAAGGATATATTTCAGAAATATATAGTGATGATTTAGAACACTATATTATGGATAATCCTAATGGGGTTATTTATATGTGTATAGCTAATGATGAAAATTGTAGAGCATTTGAAAGAGAATTTAAAAAATTATTAAAGAAAGATGAGTATAGTGATAATTTGGCTTATCTTAATTTAATTGATGTAGATCAAAATGAGTTTTTAAATAATTTTAATTCTAAGTATATTTATAAGACAAAATTATCAAAAGAATATCCAGCATTTGTATTGTTTGAAGATGGTAAAGTAAAAGCAATATTACAAGAAAAAAGCAAAAAATTAGATATAGTTAAGGTTAAGCATTTTTTAGAACTTAGTGAAATAGGAGAGTAATCTCCTTTTGTAATGGAGGAAATATGAATAATATAGTATTGTTTGAACCTGAAATTCCACAAAATACAGGTAATATAATGAGAACATGTGTAGCTACAGATACTAAGCTACATTTAATTAAACCATTAGGGTTTGAAATAGATGATGCACATTTAAGAAGAAGTGGTGTTAATTATATAGATAAATTGGAATATGAAGTTTACGAAAATTGGGAAGATTTTAAGACTAAGAATAAAGGGATTTATTATTACTTTACCCGATATGGGCATAAACCTCATACAAGTTTTGATTATAGTAATAAAAGTAATGAAAACTTATATTTTATATTTGGAAAAGAGTCTACAGGAATTCCAAAAGAAATATTAAAAGATGATTTGGATCATTGTATGAGAATACCTATGACAGATAAAGTGCGTGCTTTAAATGTATCTAATAGTGTGGCTATTGTTATATATGAAGCATTAAGACAACAGGATTATAATGATTTATTAAGAGAAGAACCACATAAAGGTGCTGATTATTTAGAAAGAGATTAATCTTTCTTTTTTTGTATTAAAATATAAATATTTTCTCATAATTATATTGGAGGGAAAATATGGGAAAATATAAAGTTGATATTAGTGGAATAAAAACAAATGACTTAATAAGTTTAAGTCAAGATGAAATGAATAGATTATTTGTTAGTTATAAAGAAGGTAATGATGAAGCAAGGGAGTTTTTGATTAATGGAAACTTGAGATTAGTATTGTCTGTATTAAAAAAATTTTATAATAAAGCTGACAATCTAGATGATTTATTTCAAATAGGTTGTGTTGGATTAATAAAGGCTATTGATAATTTTGATTTAAGTTATAATGTTAAGTTTTCTACTTATGCTGTACCTATGATCTTAGGCGAAATAAAAAGATATATTAGAGATAATAATAGTATTAGAATCAGCAGATCTTTGAAAGATATTGCATATAAAGTACTGAAATTTAAAGAAGATTATTATTTAGAACATGGAATAGAACCAAATGTGGATATAATTTCAGAAAGCCTAGATATTAGCGATTTTGATATTAGTAATGCACTACTTGCTTTTAAAGATCCAATTAGTATGTATGAAGCGATATATAATGATGGTGGGGATACCATATATTTATACGATCAAATTGAAGATAAAAGGGGGAGTGTTGATTTGTCAGGTAAACTTGCATTAGAAAATGCAATTGATAATTTAGAAATACGTGAAAAATATATTTTAGATGAGAGATTTATTATGGGAAAATCTCAAATTGAAATAGCCAAAGAATTATCAATTAGTCAAGCTCAGGTTTCTAGGTTAGAGAAGAAAGCTATAAAAGAGTTAAAGAAGGCATTAAAATAGTATGATTGCATAGAATTTAATAGGTGATTTTAAAATGAGAATGTCCGATTTGCAATCTAAAAAAATAATAAATATTTCTACTGGTAGAAGTATGGGTAATATAATAGATGCAGATATAAAAGAAAATGGAATGGTAGAGGTGTTGATAATTGAACAAAACAAAAATCTTTTTTCATTGAATAGGGAAAGCGATACAAGAATTTATTGGAATGATATTACAAAAATAGGGGAAGATGTAATATTAGTAAAAAGAGATTAAAAACTTATTTTACTAAAATAGTTTTTTCTTTATTATTTGTTTTTGTAATATCTTTTTTTTGTATTTATATAATAGATTTAAAAGTTAATTCTGTTTTGATACCATATATAAATGTTGAAGCAGAACGATTAGTAACTAATGTTGTTAATAAGGTGGTTAATGAGGAAATGAAAAAGATAAATATGTCGAAATCATTAGTCAGTGGGGATAGTTATAATTCAGCTATAATAAATGAAATAGAAGGTAAAATAGATAAGAGAATTCAAGATGAATTGATTGATATTGATGATGGGATAATTGAAGATTATTTTATTCCACAAAGAGTAAAAAAAGGTAGATTCAAAAAAATAAAAAATGGTATTTTATGCGATATAAGTATTGGTTCTATTCGAGGATCTACCTTGTTTGCTAATATCGGTCCTACTATTCCTATAAAGTTATTGTTTAGTAGCGGGGTTAATTCAAATATAGACGTTGATATAAATGAGTATGGTATAAACAATGCAATTATAAAAACATATTTTAACGTTGAAATAAGAGAACAAATAACTATGCCGATATCATCAAAAAGGAGAAAGATTTCTATTAGAAAAGTAATTGCTGTTGATATTATTAAAGGGAAAATTCCCGATTATTATACTGGACTTATAAATTAAATTGTTGATATAATTATAATGAGGTGTGAATATGAAAAAAGTAGTAATAAATGGTGTTGAATATGAAGTTATTAGAAATGATCAAGACTGCCTTGATACCGCAATTTTGGAAGAAAAGTTAACTGATTATTTTGATTCATATGATTATATATTTGGTGATTATGCTTATGAAAAAGTGAGATTAAAAGGGTATTATGAATCAAATAATAAAAATGCAAACAAGATTAATGATATTAAGTATTTAGATGATTACATTAAGGAATATTGTAGTTATGGTTCTAAGACATTTTTATTAAAAAAAGTAAGATAAATACTTGTAATTATCTAGATTTATGATAAAATGATATTGTATGAATAATAAAGGGAGGATTTATTATGGAAAATCAAGAAAATGAAAAAAAGATGATGTCAATTGTGGCAGAAGATGGTTCTATTGAAGAAGTAGAAGTAATATTGGCATTTGAATTTAAAGATACAAAAAAAGAGTATGTTATATATACAAAAAACGAAAAAGATGAAAATGATAATGTAACAGTTTATGTTTCTAATGTAGATCGTTCATCAGGAGAACCTAAATTAATGGGTATTGATGATGAAGAAGAATGGAATAGAGTAAAAGACGTATTGCGTGAGTTATCAAAATCTGAGTAGCATAGAGGGAGGTTTGTCTTATGGTTTTAGACATGGTAAATGCAGTAGAGGCAGAAAAAAAGGCTAAGCCTAATGAAGGACTAATCAAAAATTCAATTAAATTAAAAAAAGAGTCTGATGAAAGAGTACGAAGAAAAGCATTAGCATTGATGGCAGAGAGAGATGCAAGAATTGCTGCTCTTAACGAAGAAATAGCAAAAGAAGTTGCTAATGATGTGCCTAGAGAGGTTATAGCTGGCCAAAACTTTGATGCTGCAGCTAAAATTCAGTCTTTGGAAAAGGAAATTTATCTTTTAGGTATAACACAAGGCCCAATTGAACAATATGGAAATAGAGCAATTAGATTAATTGGTAAAATGATTAATAATGCAAGAGCAAATTCAGATATGATATATAAAAGTATTGAAGAAAAACCAAATAAATCATATGATGGAGTATCACTTGTGGAAACAGTAGAACAAGCAGAAAAAGAAGCCATAGCTAAGGGTATTACTAATTCTGTTATTCATTCTTCATCAGCAGATGCTGCTCCTGTTGTAGGAACTCCAGTTGTTGATATCCAACAAGTAGCACAAGAGAATCAGCAATCAATAGGAGAAAGTATTGATACTGCAATTAGAGATGAATCCCTTGAATATAAAGATGTAAAAGATGTAGTTGATGAATTCATTCCAAAAGAAAAAAATCCATCAGTAAGTGATGTGAATGAAGTTGGTTATGAGTCTACAGCAACTGAAGAACAAATTCAACCAGTGTTTGTTGATGATGCAAATAAAGAAAAAGTTAATGAAAGATTAAATCAATTCATAAGTAGTGGCGTAGAAGAAAAAGAAACTGAACCAGAGATAGAGAAAGCAGATACTATTCCTGTTGTAGAGAAAGTATCAAATGTAGTTCCAGAAAAATCTGATAATGAAGATTATACTTATAAAAGAATGACAGATGATGAGATTGCTGCTTCACAAATTAATATTAATTCAACACCAGTAGTTAGTGAAATTCCTTTACGTGATGAACCAGTTATAGTTCCTGAACGTGAGATTAAGGAAGAAGAGCAGAAACTTGAGGTTGCAGAAGAGGATAAACAACCTGTAATAGAAGTGGCTAGAAGTATCACTGTACCACAAGATAGTATTACGAAGTATAGTGAATATAAAGGACTTACTTTTGAACAATTACAAGAAATGCTTGCTGCAAAAGAGAATAAATCAAGAGAATTAAAAGAGAATCTAGATAATAGTGATCAGAAATTAGCTGAGGCTAAAGCAGGTTATGCAGAAATTATTGAAAGTGAAACTGCTGCTAAGGAAAGAAATGCTAAATTGTATGAGGAAAAGAAACAAGCAGAGACTAGGGCAAAAGAAATGATGATGGATACAATATTCTCTATAGATGTTGAAAATGGTAATATGACTGAGTCAATTAGAGCTAATCAACAGGAATGTGATAATATAAAGACAGCTAGTGATGAAGTAACAAGTAGAATTTCTAAATTAGATAGTGAGGCAGAGGCTGCTCAAGAAGAAATTAATAAATTTAAAGAAATACAAAAAATGTTAGGTGCAGATGAAGAACCTAATCAAGCTGCTGCAGGTAATATGATGATTAAATAAGAAGGTATTAACCTTCTTTTTTTTTCATAAAATTAATAGGTGATGGATATTATAAATTACGAGTATTATATTTTAAATCCTAAAGGATTAAATAAAATAAAAAAATTAGATTGGACTCAATTATGGATTAAAAAAATTGATTATATTTTAGATTGTTATAATAGAATCAAGGGGAAATATAAAATTATAGATGAGAGCATTGATTATTATATTGCTATGTGGGAAAATGGCTTATTTCAATTAAAAGAATGGAGTAACTATTATAATTATGCCTTTAGTCAGCACGTGATTATTTTTTATGAGAATTTTTTTGATTATAATTGTTATAAGGTGGATGTAAAGGAAAGAGATTTATCAGAATATATTAAATATATGTTTTTTAAGAATGATTATAATATCAATTATATATATAGTTTGGTGGAAAAAAGTATAGATGAGTTTAATTATTATTTGGTTGTAGCTCGATTGTTATTTCCTAGCTATTATATTTATTATTTGGAAAAAGTTTTTGTTTATAATGAAGATTATAATGTATTGGAAAAAATTATAAATAGAACTAGTGAATATGAAGAATTTTTAAAAAAGATAGTTGATAAAATAAATCAACATTTGACAAAAAAAATAGTATTACCATTTTAGTAATACTATTTTAATTATTCATCAATATTTTTGACTTCTTTTACTTCTGGTATTTCACTAATTATTATTTCTTCAATACCATCCTTTAGTGTAGTGTCAATAAACATACAATCTTTACAGGCACCATCTAATTTTACATAAACAATGTTGTCAACATATTTGACAAACTCTATGTTTCCGCCATCACTAATTATGAATGGTTTAATGCGATCTATTATGGAAATGATTTTTAATTCAATTTCTTTTTTGTTCATATTTCTCACCAAAAAAAATTATAACACTAATTTCATTATTTAGTAAACATATTTAAATATTTATGATATAATATTTTAGCGGGTGTATTAATATGAAAAATTATAAAATAGGTGATATAGTAAAAGGGAAAGTAACTGGTATAGAAGATTATGGAATCTTTTTATTAGTAGACAATGATGTAACAGGATTAATTCATATTTCTGAAATTTCAGATAGTTTTGTTAGAAATGTTGCAGATTATGCTGGGATAGGCGAAATAATAAAAGCTGAAGTAATTGAGTATGATGAAATAAATAATAGATTAAAATTAAGTATAAAAAGTGAAAATTGTGGTAAAAAGGGAAAGAAAAGTGAATTAATTAGGGAAACTGGTTCTGGTTTTGAAGCTTTATCCAAACAACTTGACGTTTGGATTGAAAATAAAGAAAAAGAAATGCCTAAAAAATAAAAAAACTTGAAAATATAGTTGACAAAAAGCTTATAAATTGATATATTTAATACTGTCAACCGATAGGTGGGCGTTATTTCGGGCGATTAGCTCAGTTGGTTAGAGCATCTGCCTTACAAGCAGGGGGTCACAGGTTCGAGTCCTGTATCGCCCACCATTATGTGCCGAAATAGCTCAATTGGTAGAGCAACTGACTTGTAATCAGTAGGTTCCGGGTTCAAGTCCTGGTTTCGGCACCATTTTTTTGGAGAGGTAGCGAAGAGGCTAAACGCGACAGACTGTAAATCTGTTCTCATTG
>JAFWJL010000014.1 GCA_017511605.1 Bacilli bacterium | reverse complement strand
TTAGCAGTTAATGCTGCAAAACCTATACTTATTCCTGTTAAAATCAAGAATAATAAAAGAATTCTATTTTTTTTCTTCTTATTTTTCATAGTATCACCTATTATTATTTTATCAATTATACTTTTTTATATAAATAAAAAAATGTAAATATTTATTTAATTTACATTTTTTGTGTCAATCTAATTGTCTCTTAAATAACTTTTCTAATTCATATTTAGTATATGTAATAATAGATGGTCTTCCATGAGGACATGTAAATGGATTATCACAATATCTAATATTTTCTAGAATCCACTCCATTTCTTCTTTAGAGATGTAGTCTCCTGCCATTACTGACATTCTACAGGCAGTAGTCGCAGCTATTCTCCAAATAAACTGATCAAAATCAAATTTACCTTTATCTATAATTATATCTACTAATTTTCTTATTATATCTTCAGATTTTTCATCTGGTATCCAATTAGGATGAGATCTAATTAGAAGTGTATTTTCTCCAAATTCATCGATTGAAAAGCCATATTCTTCTAGCAGGTTAAATCTTTCTTTAGCTAGAATAAATTCATCTTTTCTTAATTCTATTCTTATAGGTACTAATAAATCTATAATAATTGGTTTTTCTTTCATTTTCTTCATTATCTTTTCAAAGTTAATTCTTTCAGCTGCGGCATGTTGGTCTATTAGATACATTCCATCTTCATTTTCGGCAACTATATAAGTTTTCATAACTACTCCTATTGGATACATTTTCTTTACTCTAGGAGTTATTTCTTCTTCTACTTCAAATGGTAATTCTTCTTTTATTTCTTCATTATATTTTTTTTCTTCTTCTTGTACCTCAAAATCTAATTTTATTTCTTCATACTTAGGAGTGTCTACAGGTTTTTCTTCTTCTACTTGTTTATGAATTTGACGAGATACTTCACTTACTGAATAACTATCTCGTACACTTACTTCTGGAATTAAATTTATATTTTCTAATTTTTCAGTTATTAATTTTTCTACTAATTCTTTTAGAGTATCCATTTTTGAAAATTTAATATCCATTTTAGTTGGGTGTATATTAATATCTATTAGTATTGGATCTACATCAATATTAAGTATTATTACTGGATATCTATCTTTATGTATATATGTGTGATAACAATCTACTATTGTCTTATTTAATTCATTATTTTTTATTACTCTTCCATTTACTAAAGTAGTAATAGAATTTCTATTAGCCTTAGTTACTTCAGGATATGAAATATATCCATGGATATAGTAATCGTCATTTTCTCCATCGATAGGAATCATTTTTTTAGTAATATCTACTCCATATATTTCATAGATTACTTTTAATAAATCTCCACTACCATCAGTCTTTAATAACACTTTATCATTATTAATTAAAGTAAATTTAATATTAGGATAAGATAAAGCCATTTTATTAATATATTCTACGATATAAGCTAATTCTGTATATAAATTTTTTAAATACTTTAATCTTACTGGAGTATTATAAAATAAATCAGATACGGTAATAGTAGTACCTACTTGTAGATCACTATTATCTACTTTTAAGTCTTTCCCTCCATTAATAGTCACTAAAGTACCAATAGAACCATTACTAGTTTTTAATCTAACATTAGATACACTAGCGATAGATGGAAGTGCTTCTCCTCTGAAACCTAATGATTCTATATAGAATAAATCATCTAGTTTTTTTAATTTAGAAGTCGCATGACGAGAGAATGCTAGTACGGCATCATCTTTATCCATACCTATACCATTATCTGATACTTCTATTTCTTTTACACCTGAATCTACTAGTTTTATTGTTATTTCTGTTGAATTTGCATCGATAGAGTTTTCTACTAATTCTTTAACTACATTCATAGTTTTTTCAACTACTTCTCCGGCAGCTATTTTATTAGCTAAAACTTCATCCATTACTTGTATTTTACTCATAATTTCACCCTATTCACATGTGGTTAATTGTTTACTTCCTCCTGGGAAATGATATATATAACTATAGTTAGCACAACATATAGTTACGTCATATTTTTCAGTATCTATTCCATCATGATTATTAGTATTAGTAATTTTTACACTACCAGTACACATTTTTCCTTTATTTGATGGATCTTGTGGATACTCTAAGTATTCTCCCTCATATAATTCTTTTAATGTTACTTCATTTATTCCAAAATGATCCATAGCAAATTCTGCTGCGGCATTTGATGCTGACTTAGCCATAAAATCATAATCTTTATTTCTAGTATCATTTAAATGCTTACTATATGCCGTTACAGCTATAATAGCTATTATTCCTAGTATTACTATAACTGTCATTATTTCTACTAATGTAAATCCTTTATTATTCTTCATATTATATCTCCTTTAAATATTCATGTAGTTTTTCTGCTACATCATTACCTACTACTTTAGATAATTCATCTACTGTAGCATTTTTCATTTTCTTTAAAGATCCAAAAGTTTTTAATAGTTCTTTTTTTCTTACTTCTCCTATTCCTGGGATTACATCTAAAACACTAGAAAGAGCTCCTTTAGATTTAATATTTCTATGATAAGTAATGGCAAATCTATGAACTTCTTCTTGTATCCTAGTTAAAAATAAGAATAACTTTGAATCTTTATCTACATTTAGTATATCATAATTTTCATTAATTATATAACTCGTTCTATGTTTTTTATCTTTTACAAGTCCAATTACTGGAATATATAAATTAAGTGAATTTAATACTTCTTTACAAGCATCTATTTGAAGTTTTCCTCCATCCATTACAATTAAATCTGGTTTATAAGATTCTTCCATTATAGTTTTAAAATATCTTCTATAGATAACTTCTTTCATAGCAGATAAATCATCTTTAACTTCAGTAGATATTTTATATTTTCTATATAGATCTTTATTAGGAAGAAAATCATCAAATACAACCATACCTCCTACATAGAAAGTACCAAATAAATGGGAATTATCAAATGACTCCATTCTATGTAAGCGTTTTAATCCTAATAGATTTCTCAATTCTTCTAAAGATTTTTCTCTTTCATCATCATCTTTTTTTAGTGTCTCTTCTTTTAATTCCATTTGTTCTTTAGCATTTTGTAAGCATAAATCTAATAGACTTTTTAATTTTCCACGTTCTGGAGTATTTACTTTAATATTAAAGTACTTACTTAATAATTCCTTATCTAAATCTATTGGTACTAATAGTTCATGAGGTAGTAAAGATTTATCATAGAATTTAATTAAATACTCTAATACTTCATTAGGAGTATCTCCTAGAGAAGAAATTATTTCATTATGTCTACCAAATAATAATCCATTACGTATAAAGAATATTTCTATACTTAAATAATTATTATCTACATAGTAATTTACTAAATCAAAATTATAATTATTATTAAGATCTATTTTTTGTTTATTTAATACTACATTAATATCATCTAACATTTTCTTTAATTCTAAAGCTTTTTCAAAATTCATTTTATCACTCGCTAAAGACATTTCTTCATTAATCTTTTTAGTAATTAATGTAGCATCTCCTTTTAAGAAAGTAATAATTTCTTTTTTCATTTCTTCTATTACATTAGGATTTATTTCTTTTTTACAATATCCTAAACATTCATTTATATGGTAGTAAAGACATAAGTCTTTTTTTATTGGATCACATTTTCTTAATGGATATATTCTATTAATCATGTTTACTGTGCTTCTTGCTGCGGAAACATTAGGATATGGTCCATATAAATAGTTTTTATTTTTCTTTCTTTTTACATTTCTTACTACCTTTAGTGTAGGATATTTATCGTTAGTTAATTCTATATATGGATAAGATTTGTCATCTCTAAGTAATATATTATACTTAGGATCATATTTCTTTATTAAAGTTATTTCTAGTATTAAACTTTCAAGTTCTGAGTCAGTGACAATATATTCAAAATCATCTATATCTTCTACTAACATTTTAGTTTTACCAGTTACTGTTCTTGTGAAATAACTTCTTAATCTTCTTTGAAGATTCTTAGCTTTACCTACATAGATAATTACTCCATCTTTATTTTTCATTTGGTAACTACCTGGTTTTGTAGGAACTAAACTAAGTTTTTCTTTAAAGTCTTTCATATTGTCACCTCCATCAATGTATTAATTATATCACAAAAAAGAAATATCTATTGATATTTCTCCATTGATTTCATCATTTGATTAATTTGTTTTTGATTTGGTTTTCTTCCCATTTGACTCATAAGAGCCTTAATCATATCTTCATTAATTGGGGGATTTTTCTTTAGATATTTTTTCATAAATAATCTTGCTCCGAAGAATCCTATTACTATACCAAATATTAATCCTACAACTACTAATAATATATCTTGTAACATAATATCTCTCCTTGTTTTTTATTTTACTAAAAATATATTCTTTTTACAAGTGTTTATACCCATACTCCAAATATTATTCCTGCCATAGAAAGGATTAATCCTACTACCCAGAATAATTTAACTATATCAGTTTCTTGCCATCCTAATTTTTCAAAGTGATGGTGTATTGGGGTCATTAAGAATAGTTTTCTATGGAATACTTGAACCCAGAATGTTTGAAGTATAACACTTAGTGTTTCTATAACAAATACAGAAGCAACTACTAATAGTGTTAATTCTCTGTGGGTTAATATTGCGATAGCTCCCATTACTGCACCTAATGCAAGAGAACCAGTATCACCCATTATTACTTTAGCTGGATGTGTATTAAATATTAAGAATCCTACTAAAGATCCAACTAAGATTAAACTAAATATACCAATATCTTCAAATCCTACTGATAGTGAAATTAAAGCAAAGGCTATAAAAGCTATTGCGGATAATCCTCCAGCTAATCCATCAAGTCCATCAGTTAGGTTAACTGCATTACTTGAACCAACTAGGATAAATAGAATTACAAGTCCATATAACCATCCAAATTCTAAATCAATATGAAGTGTACCTACAACCCATGAAGTTTGTCCTCCACTTCTCATATATATATAGAAAAATCCAATAGCTATTAATACTTGCATAAATAGTTTTTGGTATGTGGTTAATCCTTCATTATTACCTTTTCTTATTGACAAAAAGTCATCTAAGAATCCAATACATGCATATCCTATAAATACTAATAATACTATACCCAAATTAGATGTATAACTTACTTTACCTGTTATTATTAGTCCTAGGGTTGCGGCTATTGTTGGAATTATAAATATTAAACCACCCATAGTAGGAGTACCTTCTTTTTTTCTATGTGTTTCTCCTACAAATATTGATATTTTTTGTCCTATACGCAATTTTTTAAGTATTGGGATTAATACTAATCCTAATGCTGCTGATGCTAGGAAACCTATCATAATAGCAAAAATTGCTTTAGTAAGTAGTAACATTAAATCACTCCTCATCTCTCTTGAAACATTATATCATAATTAAATCAATAATATGACAATTTGAATTATTTTTACATATTATTTACATGTTATATGTTCCTTTGGTTAATAACTTGGCTTTATTTCTTTCTAGTTCTTTTTCTTGTTTATATTTTATTTTTTCTAATTCATATTCTTTTTCTTTAATATTAGATTTTACTTTTTGTAAATTATTTAATAATTCATTACATTCTGGTATTACACCAATATAATCAGCAAATTCTTCTTTTATTTGACTAATAATTTTATCTACTTCTTTACCTGTTTTAGATAAATCTTGAGTAGCCTTTTCTACTTCTTTTATATTTTTTTCTATATCTTTTGAATAATCATATACTTTTATTTCTTTATATTTTTTTGTAACTGTTTTTGGGCTAATTGCCATTCTAGCCATATTTCTATATATGGCAAACATTGCAGCTAATGCTTTAGCACCTTTTCTTCCTGAAATAAGCATCAAGAAAGATAATTTTGTAAGTAATGAACTTGTTTGCCTATCCATCATTTCTATTTGAACTTTTACTCTTTCAGTTACAGTAACAGACTTATCTATTTTTTCTTGCATTTCTTTTAATATTAATTCTTGTTCTCTATAGAAATCATTTAACTCTTTATTAATCTTATCTATTCTTGTATACTTCTCTTTTAGTTTTTCAAAGTTTTCTTCTTTTACTTCCAATTCTTCTTTCTTATCTTCTACGTCTTCTTTAAATTTATCTTTTTTTCTATCAAATTCATCTAGTTTATCAGATATAAGTATATATAATTCTGAATCTTTTATTTCTTTTATTATTTTTTTATCTTTGAAATCACTTAAGTATCCTTCTATCAATGTATATATATAATTATCATCATACTTATCTAAGTCTTCTATTTTTATTTTTTCTTTTAATTCTTCAATTTTTCTAATAATTTCATTTAATTTATCTAGTATTTTTTCTTCTTCTTTTGATTTTATTGTCTTATCTTCTTCATCTATTAAAGTATTATATTCAATTATTAGATTTCTTAAGTCATAACGTATATCTTTTAATTGTTTTTCGTATACATCTATTATTTTTCTAGCTTGTAGTTTTTGAAGTTTATTTTTTTGTTTATCAGTTAATTCATCTAGATTAATAATACTATTTTCATGTTTTTTTTCTTCTACTATATTAGTATCATTTTCTTCTTTTTGTCTTTCAGATATTTTTGTTGGTTTTTCTTTTACTTCTTCTTTCTTTTCTTCTTCTGGTGCTTTTATTTCTTCTTTTACTTCTGTGATTTCTTCTATTTGTTTTATAACTGGAGATTTGATTGGTACTTCTATAACTTGTTTAGTACCATTTTTTAATACTATGATTACTTGTTTTGATTCAGATGTTTTCTTTGATTTAGTTTCTTCTTTTTTTATGGGTTTATTATCATCAAATACTATGTCTTTTTCTTCTTCTATTTTCTTTTTCTTTTTAGGTTTATTACTTGTTAGTTCTTGAAAAACAGAGGCTACAATTACTATAGGAAGTGTTTTTATTAATGTATATTTTTGTTTTCTTTTGACATTTTTTTCTAATTCTTCTAATTCTTTATCTTTTTTCTTTTTTATATTAATTAATACTTTTCGGCGATCATTATGACCACCTTTTACTCCTATTGTTTCATCCATAGTATTATCACCTAACTAATTTTATCATACATTTATATTTTTATGTTGTATTATTTCAAATATATTCGCACTTTACTTTGATCTTCTATTTTTTCTTTAGCTTTAGGTGATTGAGTAAATACTTTTTCTCCAACACCATCTACTACTATTTGGAAATTAAATAATTCTTTTTTTGCTTCTTCTAAACTCATACCTACTACGTTAGGAACCTCATAAGTAATTTTATCTGTCCATTCTAAATCTTTGGCGAGTTCATTATTTTGTTTTTCTATATGAAGCGTATCTATTATATCTAAAAGTATTCTTCTAGCTATTGGAGTCGTTGTATAACTCGATAACATTGCGGTATGTTTAGGGTTATCTATCGCTAAATAAAGTATGGCTTCAGGATTATTAGATGGGACTACGGCCATAAAACTCATTATATAGTTATTTACTAGGTAATGACCATTTTCTTGTTTTTGGGCTGTTCCTGTTTTACCTCCTATTCTATATCCTTCTATATATGCGGCTTTTCCTCCTCCTTTTGCTACTACATGTTCTAGAGCTATTCTCATAATAGAAGATGTTTCTTTACTTATTACTTTTCTTCTTAGTGTTTTTTTATTTTCATAAATTATTGTATTTGTATTATCTGATATTGCTTTTACAATATATGGTTTATATAGATATCCTCCATTAACAACTGCGGATACGGCCATTACTTGTTGGATTGGTGTTACACTAGGTCCTTGGCCAAAAGCTGAAGTTGCAAGTTCAACATTACCTACTTTTTCTAATGGAAATACTATACCAGTACCTTCTCCATTTAAATCAATTCCTGTTTTTTCTCCAAATCCAAATTTATTAATATAACTAAATAATCTTTCTTTACCTAATTTTTGTCCTAATGACACAAAACCCGGGTTGCATGAATTTTGTAATACTTCAAGATATGTTTGATCTCCATGACCATGAGCTTTCCAACATTTAATAATACTTCCGTCTACATTTACTTTACCCGAGTCATAAAAATGATCTTTAAATATATCTACTACTTTCTCTTCTACAGCACTAGCCATAGTTACTATTTTAAATGTACTTCCTGGCTCGAATGATGCCCAAATTGGAAGATTTCTATTAAGTGTTTCTACATCATATTTTTTATAATTATTTGGGTCAAAATCCGGAGTACTAGACATTCCTAATATCTCTCCACTTTTAGGATCTACTACTATGGCTAATGCCATATCTGGTTCAAACATATCTATTATATTATTCATTTCTCTTTCAAGAGACTTTTGAATATTTATATCTATGGTTAAACTAATATTCATTCCGGGAGTTGGGGCTACATAACTTTCTACTTTATTTAAATTATTTCCATGAGCATCACTGAAATACTTAATAGCTCCACTTTTGCCCTCTAGATATTTGTCATATTGAAGTTCTAATCCTGATAATCCTTGATTATCTATTCCTACATATCCTAGTGTATGTGATAATAAATCTTTGTATGGATAGAATCTCTTTGATTCTTTTACCAAATATACTCCATCTAATTTTAATTTATTTATCTTATCAGCGATTTCGAAAGATAATCTTCTTCCTTCTGGATGTACTCTTTCAATAGATGTCTTTTTATATACGTGACGTTTCATTTCATCATAACTAACATTTAATATACTAGATAATTCTTTAGTAGCCTTTTCTTTGTCTTTTATTCCATTAGGTATTAATACTAAAGACGTAGTTGTGAGATTATCGGCTAATACTACACCATTTCTATCAAGTATTTTTCCTCTATCTGCTTCTATACTTAGGTTTCTACTCCATAAGTCATTTGCTTTTTTATTTAAGTTTTTATTATCAAATACTTGAATATAAAATACTTTCAATATTATTAATACTAGTGGGATTAAACTAAATAAAAATATTATTCTTATCCTTTTATCTATTTTTTTTATAAACATAGTCCACCTCTATAAAAACTATGAAAAAAAAAGAAAAAGAATAACTTTTTCTTATTTGTTTTTTATTGAATTAATAAATTTCTTAGCTGCGATAGATGTATATTCATCAATATATACAAGTGATATATCAGCAGTTGGGAGATCATCAAATACTATAATTTCATAATCTTCTTTATTTGGTTGGATATTAATAGAATCTATTATGAAGTAACCAATACCCATACCTTTTCTTACCATTTCTAGTGCTACTTCTGTGGTTGATGCTTCTATGCTTGGATTTAATCTAACATTTCTCGAATCCATATAATCATCTAATTTAGTTCTAATAGGTGTTTTACTACTAGGTAAAATTAATGGATATTTTAATAAATCTAATTCTTTCTTTATATGAACATCTTTTAATACTTTTTTATTATAAGCAAAGCAATTATATACTTCTATTAAATTTACTTTAGTTAGTTTCTTTTCACTAATAATTGGAAGTATACCTATAATCATATCTAGTTTTCTTGTTTCTAACATTTCTACCATTTCAGGCATTGACTTAGATATAATTTCAAATGTTACATTTGGATATTCTTTTCTAAATAAATCTATATATTTAGTTAAGGTTAATACTCCTAAGTGTGATGGAACTCCTATTCTTACATTTCCTACATTTAAATTGTTTAGATTTTTTACATGTTCTTCAGCATCATTTAATATATCAAAGGCTGTAGAAATATAATTATATAATTCAGTGGCTTCTAGCGTAGGTTCTATTCCTTTTGAATTTCTATGGAACAATGTATAACCTAAAGAATTTTCTAATTCTTTTAAACTATAACTTATAGCTGGTTGTGATACATATAATTTACTAGCTGTTTTTGAAATACTTCTTTCTTCATATAAATATAAGAATATTTTATACAAATTATAGTCCATATTCATATTTATCGCCTCAGGACTTATTATATGTTGTCTTTATAAAAAAGTCAAATACTATAATTTGTATTTATAAATAAAAAAGATAGGTAAAACCTATCTTGTTTTTGAATCATCATCTGTTTTTTCTTCTGTTTTTTCTTCCATCATTGCTTCAAGTTCATCTTCATTATCATCGTAGAAATGTTTTCTTCCTAATTGTTCTCTTTCAAATTTATCAATTTTTTCAGCCATTTCTCTTCCAAATAAATAGTTATTATATGCATGATCTAGTTTTTTAGCGATATTCTTAACAATTTTTGGAACTCCATGAACGATACTATATAAGATGCCACCTTTTTTCAATTCAAGTTTAAACTTCTTAGTAGCTTTTACATTGCTGGCTTCTAGTTTATCATCTTTTTTATCAATAGTATAGTTATATTCTTTGCCTTCTTCTATCTCTTCTGTCTCATTTTCTTTTTCTTCTGCTTCTTCTAATCCTTCATCAACTATACTAGTAATATCTTCTTCTGTTAAAGTTTCAGTAGTTTCTTCTTCGTTATTAATTTCTTCATCTACTACATCACTAACATCTTCTTCTGTTAATTCTTCTTCTTTTTCTTCTTCTACT
>JAFWJL010000013.1 GCA_017511605.1 Bacilli bacterium | reverse complement strand
TGTTCTAAGACAGCTATATCTTTTTTTATATATGCTCCTCTTCCATTTTGTTTACCAGTTAAATCTACTAATACTTCACCATATGGTGATCTAACAATTCTTAAAAGTTCACTCTTTGGAAGAGACTCTTTTGTTACAACACATGTTCTCATAGGTATTTTTTTAACTTTCATAAAACACCTCTTATCTAAAGTTTATTCCAGCTTCACGAGCTTGTTCTGTTGTTTTAATATCAATCTTTTTAAATTTAGTTAAACGAGTAGCAAGTCGTGCATTTTGTCCTTTTTTACCAATAGCTAGTGAGAAATTATCTCCATCTGCAATAACCATTGCTTCTAATTTTTTAGGATCAGTAATTGCGACTGTTAAATCTTTGGCAGGAGATAATGCATTTTCAATAAATATTGCAGGATCAGAATCATATTTAACTACATCTAGTTTTTCTCCATGTAATTCTTCAATAATTCTAGCAATACGACTTCCTCGCTCTCCAATACATGCTCCTATAGGATCAACATTAGGATTTTCTGAATATACTGCAACTTTACTTCTATTTCCAGGATCTCTTGCTACACTATAAATCATTACAGTACCATCATTAATTTCAGGTATTTCAAGTTCAAATAATCTCTTAACAAAACCAAAATGCGTTCTACTTAAAAGTATTAATAAATTCTTACCATTATTATCTACTTTAGATACATATACTTTAATTTGACTACCCATTTCAATTTTTTCTCCTGGGATACAATCCTTCTTAGGTAAAATACCATTAGTTCTACCTAAATCAATAAAGTAATTATCTGTATCTTCTAATGCAACAGTACCAACTAATAATTCATCTTGTTTATCTCCAAATTCATCCATGATACTATTTCTTTCAGCCTCACGAATCTTTTGAACTACTACTTGTTTAGCAGTTGATGCAGCAACTCTACCAAAATCATGTGGAGTAACTTCAGTATCAATAGTATCTCCAACTTCTAAAGTCTTATCCATTTTCTTAGCATCAGAAAGTTTGATTTCAGTTTCTGGATTAAAGAAGGAAATTGTTTCTTTTGCTTCTCCACCCTCTTCACCTTCATCATCAGATTCAACTTCTTCTACTTCAGTATCTAAGTCTTCATCCTCTGCATATTTTTCAAATAATGCATCATCATATTCTTCTTTAGTCATCTTATCATCTGGTACAACTGTTAAGAATGAATATACCTTAATATCTCCTGTATTACGATCAAATATTACTTTTACATTAGTTTTAGAATTAAAATTCTTTTTATATGCAGAAGTTAATGCTAACTCCATAGCACTATATACTACTTCTGGATCTATATCCTTTTCTAATACTATATTATCTAATGCTTTCTTAAATTCTTTTCCGTTCATTCCTGTTGTTTTTTCTTCTGTTTTTTTTGCCATTTTACTCACCTTTCTCCTTTGAATAAATATCTAATTCATCAGTATCTCCTAATAAATCAGAATTATCCATAATCTTATTAATTATTCTTGATGCTTCTGTTACCCTATTTAAATCAATTACTTCTTCGCTATCAAGGACAATATTAAATACCTTTTTTCCTTCCTCTTCACTAATAAATGCATCATCTACAAAAACATTCAATTCCTTAATTGATTCATCTACTAGAGCAGAAACTTTATTTTTCATAAGCACCTCCCAAATAATAAGAGTGAGAAAATCTCTTTCTCACTCCTTTCTGTATGTATTATAACACAATTCTATTTATTTTCAAGTTTTATTTTTATTTAATCTGTAAAATCTGCTTCTTTAATTACATATTTATACAATACTTTATCATCTTCTACAATAAACTCACTTTTAACATTATTAACTTTCGAAAATATTATTGGTTTTCCTATTTCATCCCTAACTTTAACCAATTCCTCAAATTCGTCTACTTTTATTACTTCTCTTTCTAAAATTGATTCATATCCATCTTGAGCAACAACGATTATACTATCATATTCTTTTAATAAACGTTCTACTTCTTCTTCATAATCACTCTTATTATTAGTAACTTTTAATACCAATCGTGTAGTTCTATAAATTAAAGATAAAGAAACAATTGTTAGGAAAGAAGAAGCAATAGCATATATTAACGAATAAGTATCCCATACATTAACTTTTTCTTTAGCTTTTCTATTCTCATTAACAGTTGTATGCTTATTTAATTCAAATATATCTTTAGATAAAGGTATTACTAAAGAAGAAACACTTCTACTTTGATTATTCTCTTCTAAATAGAATACTACCTCTATCTGCTTATCTGCATTAGTATAATCTTTAAGCAATTCTTTATATTTAGCATAATCAACAGTAACTATTTCTGTAACTGAATAATTATCTTTTTTAAAAGAAAGTGGTGTTTTTTCTACTAAATCAACATTCTTTTGATATAACACTTTTTGAGTTTCTTTACTAGCTACTGTTATAGTACCCAATACACGATAATTATTATTAATTTTAATTCTCTTAGCATATTTAGCATCATATTTAAATGTTAATTTAATAATATTAATATTAGATGAATTATAAAATGTATTCTCAGGTAAACAAGTTGCAGTTTTTAAACATACTTGATATGTAAAATCACCATTCTCTACATATTTAACTTCCTGCATAGTAGTATGATTAATAACTTTTAGTCCTAAAAAACATGCTCCTGCGAACAACAATAATATAACTAATACAGAAACAATTATTCTCTCTTCAAAACTAAAATGTCTTTTCTTAGAAACTGTTATAGTAGTATCTTCCTCTTTTTTTGGTTCTTCATCCATTAAAACTTCTACTTTTTTATCATCTACTATTTCTTCATTATCTTCTTCTAAACTAACAAATTGAAATTTATTATTTTCACCCATAATATCACCTCAATTAACCCCTTATACTATAAAAATTATACCATACTAAAACTAAAAAAAGAAGCATTATTTACTTCTTCTATTTTCATTTTCATATTTATAGATATTATTTTGTATCTCTAATAATCTCTTATTAGCTTCTTTTTGTAATATTATTAATTTTTTAGACATCATTTCTAACTCTTTTTGTTTTAAGAATTTTCTATACTTATTTTTTATTTCTTGTCTAAACTTTTCTATTTGATTTAAAGCTTCTCTATAAGTTTCTCCACTATCATCGTCATCATCAACTAATAATTCTGTCAAATAAATAATCAATTTTTCATATTTCTTAGAAACTTGTTTATTAACTAAAGCTGATGCTAGTTTAGTATCAACCACTTTAATATCTCTAACTTCACTTCCATCTATTTTAAATGTCTTATTTTTAGACCCCATCATAAAACCATCAAGTTCTACTAATTCAGTCTCATCAATTAACTTGTTTTTATTTTTTTTCTTATTATCAACAGAATACATAACTTCACCTACTTATCTAATAAATCTGGTCTATTTTCTTTAGTAATTCTTATTTGTTCTTGTAATCGATATTCATCTATTTTTTTATGATCTCCACTAAGTAATACTTCAGGAACTTCCATTCCTTCATATACTCTAGGTTTTGTATATGTTGGATAATCTAACAAATTATTATTGAATGAATCGTTCATATGAGATTCACTAGTAATTACCCCATCTAGTAATCTAGTAATAGAATCAACTAATACCATTGCGGGTATTTCTCCACCTGTTAATACATAATCACCTATACTTAATTCTAAATCACATATACTTTTAATTCTTTCATCAAAGCCTTCATAATGACCACATATTATAATTAAATGTTTCTCATGAGATAAATCATAAGCTAATTCTTGTTTATATACTTTTCCACTAGGAGTAAGTAATATAACTTTAGACTCATCTGTCCTAATAGTCTTAACACAATCAAATATTGGTTGAGGCATTAAAACCATACCAGCTCCTCCACCATATGGAGTATCATCTACCTTATTATGTGGATCATTAGTATAATCTCTAAAATTAATTAAATTAATTTCAACTTTTTTCTCTTCTCTAGCTCTTTTAATGATTGACTCAGTAAATACCCCATCAAACATTTCTGGAAACAAAGTTAAAATATCTATTTTCATATAACCACCTAATTCATTCCATCTATTAATTCTACAGTAACTTCTTTTTTATCCTTATCTACTTTTTTTATAAAATTATAAGGAATTAATACTTCTTTATCAAATAAAACTCTAATTATTTTATTAGTTTCACTCGCTTTAAAAATTTCTTTTATTATTCCAACTTTACCAGTATTTGTCAATACTTTATAAGTAATTAATTCTTCATCTAATACCTCATTATCATTAAGATTTAATTTATCTTTTTCAATATATACATTCTTTTTTAAAAGAAATAATACTTCATTTATATCTTTATAATCATCCAAAGTAACCATGTCAAAATTTTTATGAACTCTATAACTTTTAATAGTATACTCTTTATCATCAATAATTATTTTTTTATCTACTACAAATACTTTATTCTTATAAGGAAAATCTGATAGTATTTTTAATTCTCCTTTAATACCATGAGTAGATACAATTTTACCAATAAATACTTTATCCATATTACTTCTCCAATTCATATAATAATATACTACAAGCTACTCCTACATTTAAACTTTCAGCTTTACTATTCATAGATATATATAAATTCTTATCACACATATCTTGAATTTCTTTTTTAACACCATTACCTTCATTACCCATTATTAATGCATAACTAGATGTATCACTAATACTTCTAACATCTAATCCATTATTAACATTAGTACCATATACACTAATACCTTTATTTTTAATAGTATCAATAGCCTCAAATAAATCCATAGTGATTATATTAATATGGCAAAACATACCTTGTGTAGCTCTAAGTACTTTAGGATTATATAAATCAACTGTATTAGGTGAAAGTATAATAGTATCCACATTAAATGCCACACTACTTCTAATAATAGTTCCTAAATTTCCAGGATCTTGTATATCATCTAATAATAATATCTTATTACCAATAATTTCCTTATTATCAAGTTTTTCACATAAAGCAACCACATCAATAACTGTATCAGTAGTACTAATCTTTTTCATTACTTCACTACTAACATAAGTAATAGGAATATTTAAATCTATTTTAGTACCTTCTAAAGCAAACAACTCTTTAACAATCCCAACCTTATAAACTTCCTCTGCTAAATGTTCTCCTTCTACCAAAAATGTATTAGTATTATCTCTATATTTTTTTGTCTGTAGTTTTACTAAATCTTTAATTTTATTATTTTCTAAACTAGTAATAATCATTAAAACTCCTTCATTTCTTCTCTATATTTTTTATAATCAGGCATATTAGATTCAACTAATTTCCAAAAGCTTCTCGAATGATCACCATGTATTAAATGACTCATCTCATGTATAATTACATAATCTAAATATGCTATATCTCTTTTTATTAATTCAAGATTAAGTGTAATTATATGAGTATTTATATTACACACACCCCATCTAGTAGTCATTTTTCTAATTCTAAGTTTTGGGTAAGGTATATTCTTAGTAAACTTAGAATAATTATAATTAAGTCTTTCTAAAAACAATTTCTTAGCTTCTTTTTTATACCAATTATCTATATCAAAATCATTGCCAATATATACTTTATCCCCATCAAATTTAATACCTTTATTATCACTATAAATAACTACATATTGTTTTCCTAAATAAAAGAATCCATTATTATTTTTAGCTTTCTTTTCTTGAAAATCTATCATCTTACAGATTCTTTCATAATTTTCTCTTATTAACTTATCAATTGCATGATTAGTAACAAAATAATTAGTAGTAACTGTTACTTTTAAATCTTTTTTTACTCTAATGTACGTATTCTTTTGACTAAACTTCTTATTTACAACAATATCATAATCTTTATTATTATAAGTTAGTTGCATAATTACCACCAACATTATTTTACACCAAAATATAAAAAAAAACTAGAGAACTCTAGTTCTTATTACATAAAGAATTTCCATGCAATAATTATTCCAAGCATAAATACCATAGCACCTAAAATAGCATATATTAATACAACACTATTTTTATTTTCCTTTTGAATTGATTTTTTAGACATAATACCACTCCCAATATCATTTTATCATAAAGAAAAGAGATAAACTACTTATCTCTTAATTCTGCATTAAGACTTGACACCACTTTGTCAATTATCTTATTAAATAAATCCATTACTTCATCATCACTAAGTGTCTTAGTAGAATCAGTAAATACCATCTTATAAGCCATAGATTTCTTACCTTCAGAAATATTTTCATATACATCAAATAATGATACTGATGAAAGTAATCTTCCTCCAGCCTTTTTAATAGTATCTAATACTTCTTTATTAGTTACTTTATTATCTAATATAAATGCAGCATCTTTATAAATACTTGGGAATTTAGAATAATCTTTATATTTCATAGATCCTGTTTTTATACTTAATAACTTATCTAAATTAATTTCCATTACATAAACGTTATCTTTAATAACATTAGGATGAAGTTTACCAATTATACCAACATTAACTCCATTTACATTAATTGCCGCACTAACACCTGGATGTAATTCATTAGGAATATAATCGTTTATTAATAAACTATATCTATTATCATATCCTAAGAAATATAATAATTCTTCCATAATACCTTTTATATGATAGAAATCTACTTTTTCATTATGAATATCTAATTCATATTCGCCACTCATTAATACACATAATTTAGATTCTTCAAAATATTCATTATCCCTCTTATAGAATCCTTTACCAATTTCAAATATAGATACATTAGAATTATTTCTATCTTTATTATATTTGTATACTTCTAATAATGAATAAATTAAACTATATCTTAAAGTATTTTTATCCTCACTCATCGGATCATTCAACATTACTTCAGTAAAATCATCTTTAGTAAACTTATGAACTTCATCTTTAGGTATTAATGTATAACTAATAGTTTCATTTAGACCAAGATCAGCAAGTTTATGTTTAATAGCACGTCTTGTCTTATCATATTTACCTTTAATAACATCTAATACTGGTAGTTTTCCTTCTATTTTATCCATTCCATAGATTCTTCCAACTTCTTCAATTAAGTCTTCCACAATCTTTATATCTCTTCTACGAGAAGGAACTACTACATTTAATAATTCATTATTATTTTGTACAGTAAAGCCTAATCTTTCAAATATACTAATTACTTCTTCTTTAGATATTTCTATTCCTAAAACACTTTTAATTTTATCTAATTTAATATCAATACTAGTATCAGTAATATCCATATCCTTGTATTCAACTGTTCCTCCAACTATTGTGGCATCAGCATACTTTTCAAGTAATGCACAACTTCTTTCAATAGCCATATAAGTTCTTAGAGGATCTAATCCTTTTTCAAATCTATTAGAAGCTTCACTTCTCAAAATCTTCTTACTAGTTTTTCTAATCTTAATAGAATCAAATATAGCTGATTCAATAATAATATTTTTAGTGTCTTCCTCTACTTCTGTAGATAAACCTCCCATAACACCAGCAAGACCAATTGCTTTTTCTTTATCAGCAATAACTATATCTTCACTAGATAATACTCTTTCTTGAGAGTCTAGTGTTACTAGTTTTTCACCATCAGTAGCATTTCTAACTATTAATGTATCACCTAATCTGTCCGCATCATAATAATGAAGTGGTTGACCAGTTTCTAACATAACATAATTTGAAATATCTACTACATTATTAATAGGTCTAATACCTGAAGCAATTAATCTATTTTTAATAAATAATGGACTCTCCTTAATAGTTACATTAATTGCTTTCTTAGCTAAGAATAAACTACAATCTTTAGTTTGAATATCTATATTAAATGAATCTTTAATATTATCATTATTAGAATTATATTTTAAATCTATATCTTTTACTTTTTTGTTATAGATTGCCCCTAATTCATAAGCCATACCTATAACACTTAATAAATCTCCTCTGTTACTTGTTAATTCAAAATCAATTACTTCATCATCTAATCCTAGAGCTTTAATTCCTTCAATTCCTATTTCTGTATCAATAGGCAATTCATGAATTCCTTCTTTATCTTCAGGTTTTAAGAATTTATTATCTAATCCAAGTTCAGCAATAGAACAAATCATACCATTTGATTCTACTCCACGAATTACACCTTTCTTAATTTCTCCGCCTGGTAGTACTGCACCTGGTAATGCAACTATAACTTTTATTCCAGCTCTTACATTAGGAGCTCCACAAACTATATTTAATACTTCACTACCGATATTAACCTTGCATACATGTAAGTGATCACTATCAGGATGATCAACACATTCTACTACTTCACCAGTAATCAAATTAGTACAGTTAATAAGTTTACCTGCATAATCATATTCATTACCTACTGAAGTCATAGCTTCTGCAATATCATTAATACTTAAATTTTCATCTAAATCAATATAATCAGATACAAATTTCTTACTTAATAACATTATTCATCATCCTTTCTATCAAATTGATTAATAAATCTCATATCATTTCCATAAATAGTTCTAATATCTGGAATACCATATTTAAACATAGCCATTCTATCTAATCCTGTACCAAATGCAAAACCTTGGTATACTTTAGGATCATATCCACTCATTGTAAGTACATCAGGGTGAACCATACCAGCACCTAATACTTCAATCCATCCAGTATCTTTACAAAGATTACATCCTTTACCACCACATTTGAAACAAGTAACATCTACTTCAACACTAGGTTCAGTAAATGGGAAATAACTTGGTCTAAATCTAACTTCAGTTTTTTCTCCTAAAATATGTTTCATCATTACTTCAAGAGTACCTTTTAAGTCAGCCATTGAAATATTTTTATCAATAACTAATCCCTCTATTTGCATAAATTGATGCGAATGAGTTGCATCTTCATCTCTTCTATATACTTTACCTGGACAAACTATTCTAATAGGTCCCTTTTCCTCATTAGCTTCCATAGCTCTAACTTGTGCAGTAGAAGTTTGACTTCTTAATAAGTAATTTTCTACTTCATCCTTTAAATAGAATGTATCTTGTGCATCTCTCGCAGGATGTCCTTTAGGTAAATTAAGTTTTTGGAAACAGTTTTCATCACTTTCAAGTTCTGGTCCTTCAAATACTGTATATCCCATAGATACGAATAAATCTTCAAATTCTTCAGTTATTCTAGTCATTGGATTCAATGAACCACGTTTAATTTTCTTACTAGGTAAAGTAATATCAATAGCTTCCTTACTTAATTTTTCATTAAGAATAGCATTTTCTAATTGAACTCTCTTACTTTCATAATATTCATTAAAGCTATTTCTAAGTTCATTTACTTGCATTCCAAAATCTTTTTTCTCTTCATTAGGAATATTCTTAATCTCACTATTAAGTTCAGTAATTAAACCTTTCTTACCTAAATATTTTACTTTTAAATCATTTAATTCATTCATATTAACTGAATCAACTAAATCATTCTTCATTAATTCTTTTATTTCTAATACCTTTTTATTTTCCATATATCCTCCTAAAATTCTCCAATTATTTCATTCATTCTTTTTACTTTAACAATAGTTTGTCTTTGTAAATTTAATTTATCATAAAAGATTGTATTAAATCCTAAATCTCTAGGCACGATATAATCTTTATAAAGATCATCACCTATTACAAAACAATCTTTTTCACTAAATCCCTTCTTTGCACATATATAAGCTTCTTTATGTGGCTTCAATACCATATCTCCTGTATATATATCATCAAAATACTCAATTAATTCAGCTCTTTGCAATTTCTTTTTTTGAGGTTCTCCAAACCAATTTGTTAAAACAACTAAACTGTGTCCTTGACTCTTTAAATATTCTAATAAATCTATTATTCCATCTTCAAGAACAAAAGGATTATTTCCTAATAAATCATTCCAAACATCTATTATTTCTGGAGTAAACTCTAAACCAGTAACTGCATTTAAATATCTACATAATCTATCTACTTCATACTTTGAATAGGTTTTTTCATAACTATTTAAATATGTGGCTAATCCAGCAATTAGATTCTTACTTTTATCACCATATATATTCTTGAAATACTCAAATTCCTGACTATAATCACTAGTTAACAGTGTACCATCTAAATCAAATATAAATCTCTTCATAATAGTTCCCCCAAAAAAAATAACTATAAATATAAGGACGAATTATCGCGGTACCACCTTATTTTATAGTTATTACTATACACTCTAATCTTTTAACGCAAGATATACGCTTACTATTAATAAGAACTCCATAGACGAATTCATAAATTATTACTAAGCATTTCCACCTCACATGCTCTCTCTATAAGTAAATCATTTACTACTACTTCTATATCTCCATCGATGTATAAATTATAACACTATTTATATTCTTTTACAAGTTTTTTCATAAATATAAAAATTACTTACTAAACAGTAAGTAATTCATTTTCTTTTTCTTTTAATAAATCTTCTATTTTCTTATTATATTCGTTTACTAAATCTTGAATTTCCTTTTCTATACCTTTTTCTTCATCCTCAGGAAGTTCTAGTTTTTCAAGATCTTCTAATCCATCATGTCTTATATTTCTTACTGATACTTTTGCATCTTCACTAATAGCCTTAACTTGTTTAGCAAGTTCTTTTCTTCTTTCTTCTGTAAGTTCTGGAATAACTATTCTAATAGTTTCCCCATCATTACCCGGATTATATCCTAAATTAGATGTTAAAATTGCTTTTTCAATACCTGCTAACGCACCTTTATCAAAAGGTTTAATTAATAATTGTCTAGCTTCAGGTACAGAAATAGTAGCTAATTGCTTTAATGGTGTCATAACTCCATAATATTCAACCATAATTCCATCTAAACTAGAAGGATTAGCTCTACCTGCTCTTACTGTAGCAAATCTCTTTTCTAAATTTTCAATTGTTTTGTCAAATTTATCAGTAATTTCTAATAATAATTCATCAGTATTCATTTTATCTCTCCTTAAAACAATTATATTATATTTTATATATAAAATAAAGAAAAATATGTACTAATAAGTACATATATAAATAACAAATGCAATAAACGCAATTAAAAGAATCATAAATATAATAAATAGTATTATAGTTATTCTATTTAAGATAATATATGCTTTATCAAGTCTTTCATCTTCAATACTATCATTAACATAAACATTTTCTATAGAAATAGACTCTTTCTTATCATGTTTTTCTTCTACTTTCTCATATAAATCTCTAATTTGATTAGATAATTCATCTAATTTTTTAGTAGATAAATCTTTCTCATCAGAGACCATAACAAATTTTTTCTTAGCTGGTGTCTTTTTAGTAGCCTTCTTTGTAGTAGTTTTTTTAGTAGTTTTCTTTGTCGCTGTTTTTTTATCTGTAGTAGACTTTTTAGCTGAATCTTTTTTTACGCTACTAGTAGACTTTTTAGTTACAGTTTTCTTTGTAGTAGTTTTCTTCTTTTTTGTTCCTTTAATATCTGTAGTGTTCTCAATAGTTTTTTTATCTTTTAATAATTCATCTAGTTTTTTATCTACCTTTTTATTAGTAGATTTTTTCTTTCCGTTAGCCTTGTTACCCATCGCACTCATCCCCTTGTATGCGTCTATATTATATCAAAAAAATCAAAAAAAACAAGTAGTAAAATTACTACTTGTGTGTAAACCTAGTAAACTGTTCCTCCCCATTCAACGGCTACAAAACCTTTTCTTTGGAATTTAGTTAAGTTTTGTTTAGGAATATCTACCTTATTATCTACCTTTTTAATATGAATTACTAATCTTAATAATGAATCTGGTTTAGGCGAAATATTTAATTTATTATAACTTTCTCTTTCCTCTGTAAGTTCAAAATAAACTAAATTCTTTTCATTTTTCTCTAATATTGGTAACCAATACATTATAAATTCATTAGCTTCTCTTCTTGATAATCCTATATATGATAATTTCTTTTCTAAAAATTCTATAGCATTATCTTTTTCTACATAATATCCTGTAGAGAAATCTACACTATGAACTTGTTTTTCATCCCAATATAATGCATAGTAATATGCTCCTTTGCCATCATATAAATCACCATTAGAATGAGCTTTAACTTCCCAACTATTATTGTATTTAGGATAAGTTGTTTCTAACAATTCTGGATGTTCAAAACTAATAGTTACCTTAGTAGTTTTCTTAGGATATAGGTAAAGTACTGGTTTAGCTATTCCTCCACAAAAACTTGTTTTTACTTCTCCAGTTTTAGTAGAAGCATCATATATTAATTCAACACATCCTGTATTATAATCACTCTCATCCTTATCAGGATTTTCAAATTGGAATAATGCTCCATCATTATATGTTAAACCATAATTAATTCTACCAACATTAGCTTTTCCATAAGAATAAATATCTTTACCCTTAATAGAAACCAATTTTATTTCATCTTTATCATTAACTAAAATATATTTACCATCAACCATCCAATAAATATTATCATATTTACCATCTAAATACTCTGTACCATTATAATCGAATATATGACCATCACCATAATAATCTACAGCCCATAAATATGATCCACTCTTTAGCATGCTTCTATACTCTTGTTTAATTAGTTCTTTACCTGTTCTATAATCTACTACTCCATAAGAAGCATTATCCCCATAATTAACAACAGCAACAATTCCTTCATCTAAAGTATTAACTTCTAATGCAGGTCCACTTGTTCCCATATAAAGAGTAGGAGTTACACTATCATATTTATGAGGAACAGTTCTTTCATTATTAGTAGTATTATATATTCCCCATTTATTATTCATTTTAATAGCCACATATTTAGTATCATATATTTCTCCTATTTTGATAGGAAGTACTGACTGATATGATAAATTATCCATAACTTTTTTATTAGTCTTATAATTAAGCATATGAACATTATATTCAGCATCACTATAGAATATATAATCACTAGAATCACTAAGTAAAGTTAAATCAGAATAAGCCCCATCTATTTCAAATGCATATAAATCATAATCTTCAATATTTTTAGGCTCTTTTAATGTAGCTTTATTATCCTTCTTAGATACATAAACTTTTATGGCATCTTCACTTATTTTAGGTTCTTCTTTCTTTTCTTGTTTCTTACCATAAGAATAACTAGTGGATTTGTCATCAATCTTACATTTATCTAAATATATAGAACCATCTTCATATATCTCATGTTCTTTACAAACTACCTTATGCTTATAATCAATTAATTTTATAGCATCATCATACTCTAATAATACATTTTGTTTTTCAGAGTATACAGCAATAACTCCTTTTAATGCATCACCATAACCATTAATTACTTTCTTTTGTTCGTTCTTTGTAAGAGTCTTATCTTCATCTATAGATGTATTTTTCTTCTTAGGTTGTAGTACTATTAATAGAACAATTATTAAAGCAATTAATAATATACCGGAAATAATTAATACTGGAATTACGATATTTTTCTTCTTAGGTGGTTCTATCTCATTTTTAAATTCTTCTGTAATATCTTCTTTTTCTAAAGATACAGATTGTTCTTCTATTACTTCGGATGAAATTTCTTTTAATTCTTTTGTTTGTTCTATTTCATCATCTTCTTTAATATCATCTATTCTATCTATTTTTTTAGTATCATTAGGCCCTATATTATCATATTCATATTTCTTATCTATAATAACCTCAGATGTTTTTTCTTTTTTCTTAGAAGCGTTCTTTAAGTTCTCAATTTGCTCATCAATTTTTTCGATACCATCTTTCTTCATATACTCACCTCTATTATATATATAAGTATATTCGAAAAACAAAAAAAAAGAAAGTTTTTTCTTTCTTTTTTAATTTGCAGCATCTATTTGAGCAGCTACTTCTTCTGCAAAGTTTTCTTGTCTCTTCTCAATACCTTCACCAACAGCAAATCTTACCATTGATAAAACTTCGCATCCATTAGCTTCTGCATATTTAGCTACTGTCATTGATGAATCTTTAATGAAATCTTGTTCTACTAAACAATTTTCTTTAAAGAATTTAGAAAGTCTACCAGTAGCCATCTTATCTAAGATTTCTTCTGATTTAGAAGCATTCTTTTCATCATTTTTAATTTCAGCTAAAATCATTTCTTTTTCATGTTCAACCATTTCTTTTGGAACATTATCACGATTTACAGCAACAGGACTCATAGCACATGCTTGCATAGCAACATCTCTTGCTACTTCAACATTTGATCCTTTTACAACAACTACTACAGTAATCTTTCCACCCATATGTGAATAAATTCCGAATACTTCATCATCATTCTTAGTAATTCTTTCGAATCTTCTAAATGAAATTTTTTCTCCGATTGTAGCAGTAGCTTCAACTATAGCTTCTTCAACAGTTTTACCACTAGAAAGTTTAACTTCTTTTGCTTCTTCTGTTGTATTAGCATTACTATTCATTAAAGCATCTCTAATTTCTTTTACTAAAGCTGTGAATTTTTCATTTTTAGTAACGAAATCTGTTTCACAGTTAACTTCAAGGATAATTGCTTCATTACCATTTTCTAATACTTCAGTAATTCCTTCAGCAGCAATTCTTGATTCTTTCTTAGCTGCTTTTGCAATACCCTTTTCTCTAAGCCAATCAATAGCTTTTTCCATATTTCCTTCGCAGGCATCTAATGCTTTCTTACAATCCATCATTCCTGCACCTGTTTTTTCTCTTAATTCTTTTACATCACTTGCACTAAACATATAAATCCTCCATTCTTTTCATACAATTATATTCTATATTTAGAAAAAAAGGAGTGTTTAACACTCCTTATAAGTAAATTACTTAGATAAAGCTTCTACTAATTCAGCTTTCTTCATTGTTGAATAACCTTTGATTCCAGCATCTTTAGCTTTTGCTTTTAAATCAGCTAATGTTAATGAATCTAAATCTTCAACAACTTTTTTAGTTTCTTTCTTAGCTGGCTTTTTTTCTTCTTTTACTTCAGGAGTTTCTTCCTTAACTTCTTCTTTCTTAGCAGTAGTTTTCTTAGCTGGTTTCTTTTCAGCCTTGATTTCTTTTTCTTCAACTACATCTTCTTTAACTTCTTGAACTGCTTCTTTAACAGCCTTTTCATCTTCAGTAATATAATCAATTACTTCATTTCCATTAACTTCAGCAATTGCATTAGTTAAAGCACCAATTAATAATTTAACAGATCTTACTGCATCATCATTTCCTGGAATAACATAATCAACCATATCTGGATCACAGTTAGTATCAACTACACCAAATACTGGGATTCCTAAGATATGAGCTTCTTTAATAGCTATTTCTTCTTTACGAGGATCAACAATAACCATTGCTTGAGGCATTTTCTTCATTTCACGAATTCCTCTTAGGTTTTTGTTTAATTTTTCATATTCTTTTTTAAGACCGATAACTTCTTTCTTTGGTAAAGCATCGAAAGTTCCGTCTTCTTCCATTTTTTCAATTTCTTCCATTCTTCTAATTCTTGAACGGATAGTTTTGAAGTTTGTTAAAGTTCCTCCTAACCATCTTTCATTAATGAAATACATGTTAGTTCTTGTAGCACATTCTTCAGCAGCTTCTTGAGCTTGTTTCTTAGTACCTACAAATAGTACTTTTCCTTCATTTTGTGCAATTTCTTTTAAAGCTTCATAAGCTTCTTCTAATTTCTTAACAGTTTTTTGTAAATCGATAATATAAATATCATCTCTTGTAGTGAAGATATATTCCTTCATTTTTGGATTCCATCTTCTCTTTTGATGTCC
>JAFWJL010000012.1 GCA_017511605.1 Bacilli bacterium | reverse complement strand
TGTAATGAAACCTTTTTGCATAATCCCATTTTCATTAAAATAATATTTTTTATTATTTATTGTTTGGTTTCCTTTTAGAACTTCGCCATTACTATTTTGATACCATGTGCCTTCTTGAGCATTTTGCCATCCTGTTTTTAAAGCTCCATTTACTCTACTATAAAAATATAATTTATTATCTAATGTAATGAAACCTTTTTGCATAATCCCATTTTCATTAAAATAATATTTTTTATTATTTATTGTTTGGTTTCCTTTTAGAACTTCGCCATTACTATTTTGGTACCATACGCCTTCACTAGCATTTTGCCATCCTGTTTTTAGGGCATAATTTACACGAGAAAAGAAATATAATTTTTCATTTATAATTTTAAATCCATTTACTTTTTGATTATTCTCATAGTAATATGTTTTTCCATTTTCTACTTGAAAACCTTCTTTAGCATTTACAATTATTGGAAATAAAATAATCATAATTATGATAAATATTATTTTCTTTTTCATGGCTTCCTCCTTTTATTTTCTTTTTCTAATTTTACGAGCAATACGAATTGGAATCATTCCTAATTTTAATATTTTGTTATTACGTATATTATTTAATCTAGACTCTAATTCATTATTCTTATATGTTAATATTGCTAATTCTTTATTTGCTTTTATTAATTCTTTTTCTAATATTTCTTCTCTAATAGTTTTAAATTCTTTTGCTATACCATATTTATAAACATTGTTTAGATATCTCTTTCTATTAATTTCGCATACTACTTGTGTTGAATATGCTGGATTATATTTATTTAAATCATTGAAATTTCCTGTAGCTATATCCGCATATTTTTCAATATTAATATTATCGAAGAATTCTTTACCATGTGCTGTATTTATTATTATTGCTGATACACCGTTTTCATCGTAGAAGTTTCTCTTTTCCACTTCTATTCCCCAATAATCAGCTATTATAATATCAGCTATGTTATTATTTTCTTTATAATTACAGTGATAACAGCTGTCTCTTAATACAACATTTTTTAAGTATAAATACATTAAATTATCATCTAAGAATTTTACTACTTTCTTATTCTTTCCTATTTTATATGAGACACTTGATGTATTCCAAGGATTAGGTTTTTTATTTCTAAATTTCCAATCTGTTATTTCATTATTATATTTATTTTTTAAATCTTTAAGATGTATTTTTAATAATTTATCACTAATTACTCCATGACATATTACTGATACAGTTATTAGATTAGGATAATCTTTTCCTAAGAATGCTTTTACAGCACCTATTTGGCATGGTGTACCTGAGAACAATACTAATTTTTCTAAAGTTAAATCTTTCTTTAATGATTTATATATGTCAATTAAACTGCTTTGAATATATTTAGATCCTCTTATTTTTTCTAATTCTTCTACTTTAGTGATACGTATGTGTTTTGCTTTGTTATTTTGCATTTCGCATCCATATACTATTCCATGTTTATTTAGGACATTTCTTGCGAGAATACTAAATGCTCCTCCTGAAGTTGATTTTACTCTTTCATCTAAATTTTTATTTTTTAATGCATATATTTCTTTTTTAAATTCAACATTTTCTTTTTTGTTTAGTATCGGACATATATGGCGACATTTATTACAATGAATACATTTATCTAAATCTATTTTTGGATAATTGAAACCTGCTTCGTCCTTTACCATTTTTATGGCATTAACTGGACATGAATTTGCACATACTCCACAACCAATACACTTGCTTCTTTCACAGATGTTTTTTATTTTTTGTTCATGAAGTTTTTCTATTACTTTATCAAAAATAGTAGATGCTTCTTCTATTATTAAAGGCATTTGTTTTTGAAGTGTTTTAATAATTTTACTTCTATTTTTTTCAATAAAATTGAATTTTTCTATTATTGATTCATCTGTTAGTTCATTACTATCTATTACATAATTATCATATGTGCCAAATAAATCTTTAGCAATTCCTTTTGACTTAACACTATAGCCTATTACTAATGTAGGAACACATGTAGAGTATGCCGCAATAGATGCATGAGTTCTAGCAGCTACTACTAATTTACTTTTTGAAATTATATATTTTAATTCTTGGCAATCATATTTTCCTTTTTCTAAATATACTCTTTCATTCTTAAATTCTTTCTTTAAATCTCTTAAAATATCTAAATCGCTACATTCTTCTGTAGTTACATGAGGTAATAAACATACTGAGTATTTTGTTTTATTTAATATATGATTGATTAAAGACACTATTGAATTATAGCCATCTTCATTTTTTATAGTTAATGGCGATACGTTTAGAATTACATATTCTTTATTCTTTTTATACCAATCATTAAGTTTTACTCTTTTTAATTTTAATGAGAAAGCTGGATCTTTTGCGAAAACTATTTTATCTTCATCAACTATGTCTTTTACTGCATTTAGTGTTAGGCTCTCTCTAATTACTAATACATCAAAGTTATTTAAATTCTCTATAAGTTCTAAGTCATCTATTTCTTCAAATAGAGATGATCCCCATAGAACAGTATTTTTTCCTAAACTATGACTTTTTTCATCTAATGCATATAACCAACTACATGGAGGATAACAGTAATTATCTCCTCCTGCAGATATACATATATCTGCGTTTTCCATTTCTTTTACTACATCAGATTGGTATAAAAGTTCAAAGTTATGGTAATCAAATGGCATATTATAGTATTTTTCTTCTAATTTCTTTTCTTCTTCTGTTAAATTATTTATTTTATAATGGTCAATATATTTAACTTTGTCTTTATAAAATTTGGTATTATATGATAAGTCATAACTAGCAATACTAATATCATATTTTGATGTATCTATTTGATTTAATGTAGAGTTAACGATAGCTTCTACCCCACGATTTTTATATGTACTTACTCCATATATTAAAATTTTCTTTTTTGGCTTTTTCATGATACATCACCACCGATAAACTTATATATTTATTATAACAAATATTATTTTTTAATAAAAGAAAAATAAGCGTTAAAAACGCTTATTTAAATATTATTTTATATAGTAATCTAAATGATGCCGGAATTGCTTTTATAAAGAATTTTAATGTTTGAATAAATTCTCTTAAAGTACGTTTAATTCCTCTTAAGAAATCAAATATTTTATCAGCATCATGTTTAGCATATTTTTTAAATAAAAATACTCTTAATTTACTTACTTTATCTCTTTTGTTTCTTGGTTCATATCCTTCATATGGTATACCAAATGTATTTACTACATAGTATTTAACAAAGTAAAAATATGATTTAGTTAAAGCTTCTACTGCAAAGTTATAATCTATATAACCATGTGGAAAGCCTTTAGTATTTTTTTCTTTATCAAGATTTTCTTCAATAATCTTTTCAAAATTCTTAACCATGATACTATAAGAGAATCCTTTTTGTATTTTCTTACGACAATTAGATTTAATTTTATCTAGATTATTAATTACTCTATCAACTTCATTTACATATTCATTTATTTCTTTATTAAATACTCTTTGAGATGCATTCTCATTATAATGAACTATTCCACCTACTGTATCATCAATAAGTTCTGTTTGTCCACCAACATCAGTAGATACTACAGGTACTCCCATAGCAAGTGATTCATATGAAGTTAAAGCTAATCCTTCAAGTGAAGAACAATTTATTGTTATATCACTTACTTTATAAATCTCTTCTGAATTAGATACCATTCCTAATAATTTAAAATTATCATCAACTTGTCTTTCTACTTTTTTCATTAATGGTCCATCGCCACCGATAACGAAATATGTATTAGGATGTTTATCATGAATCTTTTTACAGATTTCAACAAACATTTCAGGACGTTTTTCTATAGACAAGCGAGCTATCATTGTGATAATTAATTTATCTTTTGGAAGATTATATTTTTCTAATAATTCTTCTTTATTATATTTATCAGGATCAAATCTTTCATCATCTGTACCTATATATAATGTATTAACATTTTTCTTATTATAATCTTTTTCTAATTGTCTTTTTGTAAAATTATTACATACATAGGTATTTGATAGATACTTGTCTACATCCATTGTACATCTACCAAATCCTTCTCTTGGATCTGCTAAGTCTATTGAATGAATATAATCTATAAATGGTACCGTTGGATATTTTCCTTTTAGATATGGGACCATATAATAACCATATTGGCTATTACTTACAACTACCATATCTATATTTCTACTTTCCATTATATAATCAACAAAATTAATATAGGCATTTCTATCTAAGAATGATGACATATCATAAACAAACTCTGCATAATCTTTAAAGTCTTGTTCTAGTTTGTTGATGTTAGGTGTTGTAGTGGCAATAATACAATTATATTTAGTTTTATCTAATCTCTTAATTAATTCTAAATTAAATATATCTGCTCCACCGACTACCATCCATGGGAATAAGAATAAAATATTTTTTCTTTTATCTTTTCTTTCATACATTGGTAGAACCATATTAAGTTCATTTACTGTATCATATTTACTTCCTTCACGAGGAAATTGAATTATATCTACATTATTCTCTATACCTTTAGCAGTTTCTTTAATATACTTCATAGCTTTCTTTTTATTTTTATTAGCTTTAGAGAATTCTCCAGTATTATTTGTGCGATACCAGAATAATTTATCACTTACTCTAACTGGAATCTTTCCGGCTTTAAGTAATTTTAACCATAAATTCCAATCTTCATACATTCCTTTTTCTTTTAATCCAAAACATCCTACTTCTAAAAGATCACTTTTCTTTACCATTGAGCTTATACAAATAACATTTTCTACCATTTCCCTTTCAACAGTTAGCCATTGTTCCCAAATAAATTCTCTATCTCCAAAGTTAACCATTGATGTATATGCAAAAGATGCTTCAGGATGTGTTTCAAGTGTCCAATATAAACACTCTAGCATTGTTTTTTCTATCAAATCATCACAATCTAAGAAATATATATACTTAGTTTCTTCACTAGATTTTTCGATACCATAATCTCTTGCGGCAGATGGTCCTCCATTTTCTTTATGGAATACTTTTACTCTTTTATCCATTTTCTCTACTTTCTTTAATTCTTCTAGAGAAGTTTCATCTTTAGAACCATCATCTACTATAATCCATTCAAAATATGGATATGTTTGACTAAAGATAGAATTAGCTGTTTCCATAAGAGTTTTTCCACCATTATAGAATGGTGTAATTATACTAATTGTTGGTTTTTCTTTATTTATTAATTTTCCAAATTCTTCTATTTTTTTACCAGGTTTTTTTGAATAATCCATTGTTAATTCCTCCTAATAACCATCTATAATAATTATAACAAATATAACTATTTAATACAAATAAAGAAGAAGAGCTTTACAACTCTTCTACAAATGTTTTTTCTAATTTTTTGAATATTAAGTATCCTGTAATTAATAATAATATACTTAATCCACCCCAAATACCTAACCATTGTAGATTTGGATCTTGATGGTAGTATAGAACTGCACGATATGCTTCTACTAATACTGCCATTGGATTTACATACATTGCCCATTGAAATTTAGCTGGTAACATACTAGGTAAATATACTATTGGTGTAGCATAGAAACCTAAAGTCATAGCTACTTGCACGAAATGTGATAAGTCATTTACAAATACTGTTACTGCTGATAGTACTAAGTTAAATGCTAATATTAATACATATTCAATTAATATGATTACTGGTAGCCATAATAAATGAATTGAGAAACCTACTCCACTTACTAATATAAATACAAACATAATTAAACAAGTAATTAAGAAGTTAATTAATTGTGATGTAGTTACTGAGAATGGAATTATTTCTCTTGGAAAATATACTTTCTTTAAAATAGCACCATTTTGTGTAACTGAATTCGTTCCATTTTGAATTGCTATTGTAAAGAAGTTCCATGGAATTAATGCAACTATCATAAATATTGTATAGTTTTCTACATTAACTCTTAAGATATATGGAAATACAATTGCATAAACTACAAGCATTAATAATGGATTTAAGAATGTCCAAAGAATTCCTAACCAAGAACCCTTGTATTTACCTCTTATTTCTTTTTTTATGTTTGTTTTTAGTAATTCTCTATAATTATATAACTCTTTAAATACGTTCATACTAATCACCCACAAACCCTTAGATATTCTTTAAGAACATCATCAACTTTTCCATCTTGTCTTATTTCACCTTTATATAGCCAAACTGCTCTATCACAGAATTGTTTAACTTGATCCATATTATGTGTAACTATTACTATTGTTTTCCCTGAATTTTTTAGTTCTTTTAATTTAGCAAAACATTTATCTTGGAAATGCTTATCTCCTACAGCTAAGATTTCATCAATTAATAAAATTTCTGCTTGAACATTAATAGCTACTGAAAAAGCAAGTCTCATATACATTCCTGATGAATATGTTCTTACTGGATTATCAATAAATTCTCTTAATTCAGAAAATTCAATAATTTCTTCTAGCTTGGCATCTATTTCTTGTTTTGTTAAACCAAAAATAGAAGCATTGAAATAAATATTTTCTCTACCTGTAAAATCATCATGGAAACCAGCACCTAATTCTAGTAAAGATGTAAGTTTACCATTAGTAATTATTTTACCTTTATTAGGATAAATGATTTTAGTCATTAATTTTAATAATGTGGATTTACCACTACCATTAGTCCCAATTAATGCAACACTTTCACCCTTTTTAATTTCTAAACTTATATCTTTTAATACATGTAAAATATGATTCTTATCTTTATTTTTTTTAGAAAAGAATAATAATTTTTCTTTTAATGTATGAGCTTTATCATAATATAGTTTAAAGTCTTTTGAAACATGATTTACTTTTATAGCTACATCTTTTTCCACATTAATACCTCTTTCCATTACGTAATCAATCTTCTTATATTATACTAATTATAATAACGAAAAGTCAATGAAGCATTGACTTATTGTGTCTTATGTTTACGTATTAATTCACTTAAATTGTATAATCCTAACATAGCTGCTATAACATATATTTCTGAATAACAATACATATATCTAGTTCTAGGTTCAAATATAGTTAGGAATAATACTAATCCTATTATTGATAGCATTATTACTAATTCTTGTTTTGTATTTTTCTTTTTTATTATAAAAGGTGCAAAGAATAATACTATTAACCATAAAATATTTTGTATTTGGACAAATGTATCAAAATACTTTCCATCGTTATAATATATTTGTCTTAAAAATTTTGCAAAACTATTAGGGGCTTTTACTTTTTTATAGAAGAATGTTCCATCTAATCCCCAACAAAAACTTCCATCATTAAAGTTAAGTAATGTCTTCTTAGAATAGAAATCTAATGTTTCTATTGGAGTTCTTCCTAAAACTCTTTCTTTAAATTTTGTAATATCTTGTCTTGTTCCTAAATTAATCGTATCATCCACATCTTGTTGGCTATAACTACCTAATGTTTCATTATTTTGTCCCATTGCTAAGTAATGGATAAATGAAATAGATTTAGCATATGATAATGGTTTAAAGTTTAAATATATAGTTGCTACTTTAACTGATAGGAATGCACATACTATTCCTATTATGAATACACCTATTGGTTTTATTCTTTCTTTAATATATGTTTTATTTAATTTTTTTATATTTGAAATTACTTCTACTATTACGATAGCTATTAATATTATTATTACTGTTGGTTTTATTTTATATCCTAGGAATGATAAAAATCCTATTAATGAATAATCAATTAGTTTTTTATTTTGTTTTGAATATATATACATTATTGCAGTGATAAATGGTAATGCAAAAGTATCTGAATAAGGTATATTAATCCATGGACTTAATAATATTAATGGAATCATAATTATATAACTTAAAAGAGCAAGTTTTTCATTCTTTAAATTCTTTATAGTAAGAGCTGTTAATATTCCTGAAATATTTACTATACCCGCATTAAATATTAATGTTGTAAGATAGTATTTACCAATGAATGGTAATTTCTTAATAAATGCTAGTATTGCTGTTAATAGTATATTATTAGGATAAATTGATAAATAAAAGTTATCTTTTATGCTACCTTCTTTTATATAATTATTTACTATTTCTCTAATTACTTTGACATCCCAATCTGTATAAAAATATGTGTGTGTTATTAATACTATTTGAAGTATTGCAACTACTGCAAATAATATAATTAAGAATATTCTAAATTTTTTCTTTTCTATTTTTTTATCTTTATAAAATTTATAAAAAAGAAATAATATAATTGAAAAAGGTATAATTACTAATAAGTTACTAATAAAATAATTTCTTTTTAAATGATATGTTACCCCTGATATAAATAATAGTAAAAATATAACTATTATAAACATTATTCCATAAATAATTGGAATTAGTTTTAATAATGAATTTGTTTCTGTTTGTTTTGTATTTTTCATATTGATTCTCTTCCTTACATTATTGATTATATCATAAAAAAAATATATGTTTAAAACATATATTATTTTTCTTCTAAATTTTCTGAAATTATATATCTTGGTCTTGCTTTAGTTTCACTATATATCTTTCCTATATATTCTCCAACTATTCCAATACTAATCATATTTAATCCACCTACAAACCAAATTGACATAGTTGATAATACAAAACTAGCTATTTTCATTTTTAAAATTAAAGCTACTAAAACATATATTCCTAAACCTAATCCTACTAATGTTAGAAAGAAACCTATGCTAGCAATTAATCTTAATGGTTTAACACTAAATGAAGTTATTCCATCCCATGCAAAATTTAACATTTTCTTTAATGGATATTTTGAAACTCCTGCGAATCTTTCATTTCTTTCATAATAAACTACATCTGATTTAAATCCTACTAATGGGAACATTCCTCTTAAGAATAAATTAACTTCTTTAAAATTAGAAAACTCTTCTAATACTCTTTTTGATGTTAATCGATAATCTGCGTGATTATATACACAATCTACTCCTAAAGCTTTCATAAATTTATAGAATCCTTCAGCAGTTACTCTTTTAAAGAAAGTGTCTTTCTTTCTAGCACTTCTTACACCATAAACTATATCATTACCTTCTTGATATTTTTCTAGCATTCCGTCTATAGCATTAATATCATCTTGCAAATCAGCATCCATAGATATGATTACATCTGCATATTTTTTAGCAGTCATCAACCCACCTAATAATGCATTTTGATGTCCTCTATTTCTAGATAAAGTAACCCCTGTGAACAATTTTTCTTTCTTATTGATATCTTTAATTAATTCCCAAGTTTTATCTTTAGAGCCATCATTAACATACATTACTTTACTTTTAGAAGATATCTTTTTACTTTTTATTAAATCTTCCATTTTAATTTTTAGTTGTCTTGTAGTTTCTTCTAATACTTCTTCTTCGTTATAGCATGGAATTACTACATATAATATTGGATCTTTCTTCATTTTTACACCTCTTAAATTATTTATATAGTCTACAATATATTTTAGTCAATAATTTATTTTTTTCAATTATTTTTTTCATACCCCTATTTTCATAATATTTATTATTCTTATAATCAGGTACTTCTTTCTTTAAATATGAGAATGCTTCATCTATAAATTTCATTCCTATTTTTTTGTTTTTTTGCATTCTTTGTTGTATAGTATAATTTGTTAGTATTCTTACTGTTAGTTTGTCTATTTTATCTTTTAAATATTCTTTATCTTTAGTATACTTTCTAATTTTATCTACTATCTTCAATATATCAAAACATTTTTCATCTCTTACTGTTGTTTCACTATTGCCATGAATTACATAATAATGAAGAGCTTTATTTACTTTACCTATTTTTTTAGCATTACAAAATGTCTCTATTACGAATGGTGCATCTTCATATTTTAAATTTTCTACAAATTTTATTTTATTATCTGTGAGTATTTTTTTATTATATAGTTTTCCCCATGGATTAAGAAATTCAGTAATAATATCAGGGTTATCTTTTAAAGAAGAACTTTTAAAATCACCTAGATTTACTTCTATTAAATCATTATTATATACCTTGTAGAAATCACAGATACTAATATCTAAATCATCTTCTAGACATTTTTCATATAATAGCTTACATTCATCTTTATCTATATAATCATCACTATCTAAAAACATAATGTATTTTCCACTACTTTTAGATACTCCAAAATTTCTAGAATAGCCTATACCATGATTAGTATTTTTAAAATACTTAATTCTTTTATCTTTATACTCTTTAATAATACTCTCTGTATTATCAGTAGAGCCATCATTTACTACGACTATTTCAATTTCTTTTTTTGTTTGATTGATTACTGAGTCTAAGCATTTTCTAATATATTTTTCTCCGTTATATACAGGAATTATTACACTTATATCAGTCATTCTATCACCTACTTTTTTTCTGTTTCTTTTATTATATATACTGGTCTTTGTTTTACTTCTAAATATATTTTAGATAAATACATTCCTATTATTCCTAAGAAAAATAATTGTATTCCACTTACAAACATTATTATACACGCAAGAGATGGCCAACCTGTGACTGGATCACCCCATAATATTGTTTTTACAATTATTACAATGACGGCTATAAATGATATTACACAAAATATTAATCCTACATATGTAGCTATCATAAGCGGTTTTGTTGAAGTACTGATAATTCCTTCCATTGCATATTTTGTGAGTTTTTTTAAATCAAATTTAGATGTACCTGCTACTCTTTTTGGTGCTTGATAACTAATCCATTTTGTTTTAAAGCCAATGTATCCATATATACCTTTTGTATACCTATTATATTCTTTCATTGAAAGAATGGAATCAACTACTTGTCTTTTCATTAATCTGAAATCTCTAGCTCCTGCTTTTTGATTAGATTCAGATAATTTATCAAATATTTTGTACCATAGTTTTGTTAGACCTTTTCTAATAAAATTATATCCTGCATGAGTATCAGTATATAAAGCTACTACATCATAATCTTCTTTTTTTATCGTTTTATACATTTCAATTAACTTTTCTGGTGGATCTTGTAGGTCAACATCCATTATAGCTGCATAATTTCCTTTTGTAGCTTCTAATCCTGCATACATACCTGCTTCTTTGCCAAAGTTTCTAGAGAAAGATATATATCTTACTCTTTTATCTTTCTTAGCTAATTTTCTTAATACTTTTAATGTATTATCATGACTTCCATCATCTATAAAAATATATTCAAAATTAACTTCATTCATTTTCTTTGAAACTTTGTCTATTTCTTTATAAAATACCGGAATAGATTCTTCTTCATTATAACAAGGTACAACTATTGAGATTAGTTCTTTCTTTAACATAATGAACCTCTTTATTATTTAATAAACTTAGCTCCAAGTTTAGGGCTGATTTTAAATAATACTTTCTTTACTTTTCTTGGAAGAGTATCTGTTAGTAAGTTATCAAATACTCTATCTTTTACTAACCTCTTTTTATATTCTTTATAATCAATCCCTTTTAATTCACAAATTTTTAATATTACACTATTTGCACAAAAACTTTTAAATACATCTTTACTAAGTTTTGTTTTATTTATTTCATCTATTAAATATAAATAATGATAGTAGAAATCTTTTACTTTCTGTTTAGTCCAATTATAATCTGGATTATTCATAATACTTCCACTTCTTCTAAAGTAATTATATCCTATATAATCTATTGAGTTAACTTTTTCTGCTTTTATTACTACTAGTGGAGTTAAACCAAAATCTTCATGAACCATACCTTTTCTAAAACTAAAGTTTTCTCTTAAATAATAATCTCTTTTTATTGCATAGCACCATACACTTTCTACAAAATGAAATTTTGAGATTATATTAAATGCTTGAACTCCCGTTTTATTTTCAAATTCTTCTTCATGATAATCTACTTTTACACCCTCATCAGTTACTGTCCTTACTTGGAATCTTACTAAGTCTGGTTTATTATGTAATGAATTAGAAATGTTTTTTAACAAGTTTTTATCCCAATAATCATCACTATCTAAGAATATTATATATTCTCCTTTAGCTTCTTCTACACCTAAGTTTCTAGCTTGTGATACACTTACATGTTTAGTAGTTATTATTTTTACATCATAATTCCTTACTATATCCATACTATTATCAGTACAATCATCATTAATAACTATAACTTCAAAATCTTTTTCTGTTTGGTTAAATACACTATCTAAACATCTTTTAATATATTTTTCTACATTATATACGGGTATTACTATACTATACTTTGGCATTATTTCACCTCTTTTTTAATGTTATAACTCTTATAAAGATAATATCATATGATGTGTATTTTTTCAAACATATAAGTTTGCATGAGAATAACTATCATGTTATAATTAATAATCATGGGAGGTTTTTACATGGCTAGAAGAATAAAACGAAAATTTATTAAAAATATATTAAGTGTAATAGTTTTACTTATTTCACTTTTAGCAATTATACAAGTATTAAAATTAAATGTTTTACCAGATAAATACTTATCATTATTTCTTATTGGTGAATTAGCAATTTTCATACTAGCATTTATCTTATTTAATATAAGAAAGAAAGCTTTAATTATAATTGGTTTAGTATTATATGTATTAATTTCATTTGGTAACCTAGCTGGTTATTACTATATAAATAAAGTTAATGGTTTCATTAATTCTAGTTTTAGTAATGATACTTATAAGATTGAAACTGATTATTACTTAGTAGCTTCTAAAAATAATGATATTGAAGATATTGAGGATCTTAAAAAGAATTCAGAAATTGATTACTACAAATATAGTCGTTCTATTGATAAAGCTTTAAAGGATTTAGGAAAGTATAAATATAGTTCTGTTGATACACCTATTGATTCTATGAAAAAGATTAAAGATACTAATAATTTCTTATTAATAACTAAAGCAAATTATGATTATTTATTTGAGAATACTAAAGATGATATTCTTAATAAAGGTGATTATAAAGTTATCTATGAATTTAAAGTTATTGATTATGTTAAGACAAACAAGGCTACTCCTGATGCTTATAATATTTATATAAATGGTTTAGATTTTACAGGAGTTATGAGAGATTATAATTTAATAGCTACTGTTAATACTAAGACAAGAAAAGTAGTATTAACTTCTATACCTAGAGATTATTATGTTGATGTCCCTGGTTATAATATGAAAGATACATTAATGTGTATGGGTTCATTAGATCCAGAAGTTAGTAAAGAAGCATTAGAAAAATTATTTGGTATTAGAATAGATTATACAATTAATTTAAATACAAGTAGTTTGGTTGATATAGTTGATGCCTTAGGCGGTGTTGAATTCTGTTCTGATATGAGTTTTAGAACTACTCATGCTTTAGTACTTAATACATATGATGATACTAAGGGTAAAAAATTATATGTAAAAAAAGGTTGTGATACATATAATGGTATTGAAATGTTAACTATTGCAAGAGAAAGAAATGCTTTTCCAGGAAGAGATAGATATAGACAAAAGAATTGTAGACAAATATTAATTAACATTGTTAAAAAATTAGCTTCTACTACTACTCTTACAAATTATGGTGAAGTTATGAAATCTTTTGAAGGATTATATACTACAGATATGAATGATAAAACTATTAAACAACTTGTTAAAGTTGGATTAGAAAATACAAACTTTAAGATTGAGGAACAAAGTGTTGATGGTACTGATAAAACCGGATTAGGACATTTAGGAACTCAAGAAGCTGCCATTATGGAACCAAATATGCAAACAGTATATGCAGCTAGTAAAAAGATTAAATCTGTATTAAATGGAAAATAAAAAACTGCTAATGCAGTTTTTTTTATTGATTAAATATTTTTTCTAATTCTTTTATTCTTACTTGTTGTATTTCTTCTAAATCAATATTTTTTGATTTCTTATTACTTTTTAATATATCTTTTACTTCTTTAATCATTTTTTCATCTTTAGATATTATATAAGCATAGTCTTTCATGTTAATAGATTCATCACTGGTATTTATTGTAGTTATGATATCTTTATTTAATACCATTGATTCTAGATATGTAACAGGGAACCCTTCATAGTCTGATGTTAAAATTACGTAGTCTGCTTTATTCATATATGGATATGGATTAGTTTTTCTTCCTAGGAATTTAACACGATCATTACCATCATTGTACTCTTCATACATCTTTCTATCAGGCCCATCTCCAATAATCCACAATTCTATATCATTTATATTATGAGCTAAATTAATGGCTCTTTTTAATTTCTTTGATGAATCGTCTAATCTACCTATAAATACAAATAACTTTTTATCTTTAGGTTTCTTTTCTTCAATTGGATCATTACTCTTATCAAGTATACTTTTAGTATCTATAAAGTTATTAAATACATATGTCTTTTCTTTTAATTTTTTATAATATTTTAAGAATGATTCTCTTGATTCATTAGATACAAATATAATGCTTTTAAATTCATTTATATTTCTAGTATCAAAGAATTCTCTAAAGTCTTTTTCATTATTATATACATTACTATAATCACTATGTACATAGAATGAACTATTACTTGAAGCCATTAGAGCCAGTTTATTAGAACTATAACTATATGTAGTGTAGCAACAACTAAAATCATAATTATTATAATTTAATATTTTAAATATTAGTTTTCTTGTGGCATTAATTAGTTTTCTTAAGATAACTATTCTATTATTACTTACTTTTACTTCTTGTATATTTACTGCTTTAGGAACTCTATCTAATAATTCCCCTGTTTTTTCCTCTAATACTAATGTAACATTATATTTCTTATAATCTATTCTATTTAATAGATTTATTTGGGCTGTTTCTATGCCTCCTATTTTTAAATTATTATCAGTAAATAATAAATCTTTCTTTTCTCTTCTAGCTATAGATAATAATAATACTATTACTATAATACTTACTGCTGGAGCAGTTATTATATGTCCTGTGAAGAAGATTAAGAATAATACTAATAATAGACTTACTCTTAGCATATAATCTTCAAATGAGAACTTTTCTCTTATCTTTAATAATTCAATTATTATATATACACAAATACTAAATAATAATACAAATCCAACTATACCATGATCATATAGGATATCAAAATAATCCATCTCTATTAATTTAGCATTCTTACCATGATTTAAATAACCTATTCCAAAAGTTTGTTGGTAGAAAGTTGATTTATCATATAGTTTAGATTTATTAGATAAGAAAGTAATTCTTTGACTAAATATAAAATGATCTACTAATTCTGGATTTTTAAATATATCTATTGGATTATCTACTTTTAAATAATCTAAATGTGTTTTAATATTCTTATAAAAATTAGTTTTAGGAATAACTAATAATAATCCACCTACTCCTACAATTAATACTATTATTGAGATAATGATTTGTTTATATTTCTTTTCTTTAAAAAATTTAATAAAGAAATATATTAATGTAAATATTACTGTTATTAATAATGAAAGTAAAGGTGTCTTTGTACCCATCATTAATATTACTGTAAGATACATAATAGCTAAGATAATCTTAGGTATTATTTTTTTACTACTAAATATTACTATAAATATTATTGGTGTAAGTATAGATATAATTCCACTTACCTCATTAGCTGAATTAAAGAATCCTAATGTACCTGCTTTTGTGATTTCATATGTTTTATATCCTATATTAAATAATGTTGGGATGAATATTAATATTAAATATAAAAATACTGTAGTAAATAGTGTTAATTTAGATATTTTTATTTCATCTTTTATATTATATAGAGCTATAAATACAATTGGGAAATAGAATACTTTTACTAATCCTTGTATCTCAGCAAATAGTCCTACTCCATCTTTATATATTATTACTCCTAATATATAAAGGATAAAGTATAATCCTATTATTAAGTATGGAATAATAATCTTTTTCTTTTTAAATATAAATATTACTACTAGAGCTATAAATACTAAAAATAATAGTCTTACTATAATACCTATAGTAAAATTGATTTTCAATGTATGAATACATACTCCTGTCAATAAATCTAGTATCGGGCTTATAAGTAAAAATATAGATATTATATTACTTATATTTTTCTTTATATAGTTCTTCATATAACCAACTCTCTTCTATTCAAAATTATAACATAAAAAAAGAGTTATTTTAAACTCTTTTTTCTACTATTTCTAATATTTCTTCTTTAATAGATTCATCAGGTATTTCATTGATAATACTATTAAAGTTAGATACAACTATTAGCTTGGTAGATTCCTCATAAGATAAACCTCTACTCATTAAATAGAATAATTTATCTTCATTAATCTTACCACTAGATTCTCCATGAGCACCAATTACATCGTCTTCATGGCATAAAAGTATAGGAACAGATCTACTAATACATGTATCACTTAGTAGAATACAATTTTCATTTTCTTGTCCATCTGATTTAGTACATCCTTCAACAAAGTCTATTATACCTCTAAATACTTTTTTAGAATTATCTTTTAGACAACCTTCTACTTTTAAATTATTTATACTAGATTTTCCAATATTTTTTAAATCATAGTTAATATCAATTAATTCATTATTTCTACCTAGATAAATATTATTAAAATAATTCTTAGATTTATATCCTATAGAATTTAAAACACTATTATATATTCTAATAGATCCACCTATATCTATTAAGTTATGAGTAATAGTAGATTCTTCTAATACATTATCATTAAATGACATTATATTAGTACTAAAATCATTTAAATTATTAATATAAGTAATAGAACCAGTAGAATAATCTTCTGTATTAATTTCTTCTACTAAGTAATTGAAATGTTTATTATTATCTAGTGATTTATAATTAAATATAAAGTCACAAGATGAGGCTTTTTTATAATTAATTATTACTTTACTAACAAGTGAATCATTGTTTTCAAAATTATAATTCACAAGTATTGGTTTATCATAAACTTTATCCACAGTTATTGTTAATTCTAGGTATTTAGAATATGTTAACCCTACTTTAGAAGTTATTTCTTCATTCTTAATTATTTGAGATATTTCTATTCCATTAATATCATATAATTTATCAGTATTTAATTCATTTAAATCTAATTCAATATCTAAATTATTTACTTTGAAACCATTAGTAGTTTTACTTCTTAATTCATTTAATTTCATATTATCACCTACCCTATAGTTCCTTCTAATTCTAATTCAATTAATCTATTCATTTCAACAGCGTATTCTACTGGGAAAGCTTTAGCAATAGGTTCAGCAAAACCTCTTACAATTAATGCTTTTGCTTCTAGTTCTGTCATACCTCTAGTTTGAAGGTAATAGATTGCTTCATCAGATATTTTACCTACTGTTGCTTCATGAGCAAATTCTACATCACTACATTCTATTGTATCTACAGGAATAGTATCACTTCTAGATATACTATCTAACATTAATGATTCACAAGAAATAGATAATTTAGATTTTCTAGCATTCTTTTTAACTAAACTATTACTTCTAAATGTACATATTCCTCCATCTTTAGATATTGATTTAGAGTTTACTACTGAAGTAGTATGTGGCGCATTATGAATTATTTTTAATCCTGTATCTAAGTTTTGTCCAGCTCCTGCGAAACTTATATTAGTAAATTCACAAGTAGCATTTTCTCCATTTAATACACTTAATGGATATAGCATAGATACTTTAGATCCGAATGATCCCATAATCCATTCTATCTTTCCATTTTCTTCTACAAAACATTTTTTAGTATTTAAATTTAACATATTCTTAGACCAATTCTCTATAGTAGAGAATCTAAGAAAAGCATTCTTCTTAACAAATAATTCTACACAACCTGCATGTAGGTTTAACTCATTATATCCTGGAGCAGAACATCCTTCTATAAATAATAGTTTAGAGTTTTCATCTACAATGATTAGTGTGTGTTCAAATTGACCAGCTCCTTTAGCATTTAATCTAAAGTAACTTTGAAGTGGTCTATCTAATTCAGTGTTTTTTGGAATATATACAAAACTTCCTCCTGAGAATAATGCATAATGAAGTGCAATGTATTTATGATCATATATTGGTACTGCTTTAGTAAAATATTCTTTTACTAAGTCAGGATATTCTCTTAATGCTTCATCAAAACTGGTATATATTACACCTTTTTCTTTTAATTCTTCTGTTAGATTATGATAAACTATTTCAGAATCAAATTGTGCTCCACTTCCAGCTAGGGCTTTTTTTTCACTTTCAGGAATACCTAATTTATCAAATATTTCTTTTATATCATCTGGTACTTCATCCCATGTTCTTTTTTCTTTATCAATACTTTTTACATAAGTAGCTATTTTATTAATATCAAGATAACTAATATCTGGTCCCCATTCAGGATCTTCTAATTTATAGAAAGCATCTAATGCTTTTAATCTTATATTTAGAACCCATTCTGGTTCATTCTTTTCTTTAGAAATTTCTCTTATTATATCTTCTGTTAAACCATATTTTATATCTAATACTTTATTTTCTGTTTTAGTATTATATATATTTCTAGTTTCATTATCTAAGTATTCGTCAACATTTGTTTTTGCCATAGCCTCACCTACTTAATATAATTTTTATATCCATTTTCATCAATTTCTAAAGCTAAAGAATAATCACCAGTTTTTACTATTTTACCATCTACTAGAATATGTACTTTATCTACATTTAATCCTTTTAATATCTTAGTAGAATGTGTAATTATTAATACTGCATTATTATCATTTTTATAAAGATTAATTCCTTTAACAACAGTCTTAATAGCGTCTACATCTAGTCCTGAATCTGTTTCATCTAATATGGCTAACTTCGGTTTAATTAGTAGCATTTGGAGTATTTCATTTTTCTTTTTTTCTCCACCTGAGAATCCTACATTAAATTCACGTTTAATGTATTCTTCTTTCATATCTAATTCTTTCATAGTATTTTCTACTTCTGGAATGAATTCATAGATACTAGGTTTCTTACCATCAATACTAGTTTTAACTGCTTTTAAGTAATTAGCTAATGTTACACCTGGAATTTCTTCTGGAGCTTGGAATGACATAAATATTCCTTTTTTAGCTATTTTATCAGTAGACTCTTCTGTGATATCTTCATCTTCAAAAGTAATAGTTCCTTCTGTTTTTATGTATCTAGGAGAAGAAAATATTGTATTGGCTAAAGTAGATTTACCACTTCCATTAGGTCCCATTATTACATGGATTTCTCCAGCATTAATTTCTAAATCTAATCCTTTTAATATTTTTTTATTATGATCGTCTTCTGCGATAGTATGTATATTTTTAATATTTAATAAACTCATATTATTACTTCCTTTCTTATTTATTTTCTGCGTAATCAGCTAATGTTTTATTATTTAAATACTTATTCATTTCATCATTCAAATCTTTCCATATAGGATATGTCTTACATATTCCTTGTTTAGGACAACTGTTTTCTTCTTTTACACAACTAGCTGGAACTATTTCTTTTTCTACAGTATTTAATATTTCTCCTAAACAATACTTTTCTGGAGAATATTTTAATTTATATCCTCCTTCTTGTCCTCTTGAAGATATAAAATAATCTTTTTTATTTAAATCTATCATTATTTTTTCTAAATATTTATTTGATATATCTAATTTCTCAGATATATCTTTTAATGATAAAAATGTATCATTTTTATAATTGGAAGCCAACTCTAACATTATAGCTATAGCATATCTTCCTTTAGTAGTTATTTTCATAAAACATCACCCAAAAATTATTTTACTACCTTTTTGGTAGGAATACAAGAAAAATGTTTTGTAAATTGACATTTAATATATCTCTAGTTTATTTATAAATACTTAGTTTTATTATATAATTATATAATAATGGAGGTGTTTTATGGCCACTAAAAAAAGTAGTACTTCTTCAAAGAAATCTACAGTCAAAAAGATTGAGAAGAAACCTGAAGTTAAAGAAGAAGTAACCATAAAGAAAGAAGAAAAGGTTTTAGATAAACCTATTGAAATAAAAGAAGATAAAATAGAATTAAAACCTATTAAGAAATTAAAAAAACATACATTAGTTAATATTATAGTAATTTTATTATTAATATTCTCTATTATTTCTTTTGGATTTATTGTATTAAATAAATCTTCTTCTATAATGAGTTTAATTAGTAGTTTATTACTAACAGTATTTGTGATTTGTTTTAGTGTAGTATCTATTACTTATAAAAGAAATAGTAAGAGTATGATTCTAATTTCTAGTTTACTGTTAATAGGATACTTCATATTAGGATTTATTAATACAGAAGATGGAATTATTTCTATTAGTGTTCCTAACTTTAGTGGTAAGAGTATAACTGAAGTTATGAAATGGGCTAGTAAAAATAGTATTACTGTTAATCAGGAATATGAATATAGTGATATGGTTCCTGAATATAGAATTATTAGTCAAGAAGAAATTAAGAAAAACAATAAACTTAGTGAATTAAATGTAGCTGTTAGTGAAGGTGCTAATCCTTCTAAAGAAATAATAGTTCCTAGTATGATTGGTTGGGATACAGAAAGAGTTTTAAAGTTTATTAAGAGTAATTATTTAAGTAATGTCTTTGTTGAATTTATTCAAAGTGATATGGCTAAAGATACAGTTATTAATCAAAGTGCTAGTGGTAATTTAAAAAGAGATGATGAATTAAAACTTACTTTCTCATATGGAGAAGAATTAGATACTAGTGAAGTTAGTTTAATTGATTTTACTAATAAAAGTAAATTTGAAGTTGAATTCTATATGAAGCAACATCAATTAAAATATAAGTTTGAAGATGCGTTTAATAATAAGATAAAACGTGGTTATGCTACTAAACAAAATATAGCTGCCGGTGAAAAAGTTAATGTTAATGATACTGAAGTAATTATTACTATATCTAAAGGTCCTGAGATAAAGGTACCTGATTTAAAAAAATATAGTATTACTGAAATAACTGAATGGGCTATTAATAATAAAGTTAAATTAAACTTTAGTGATAGTTATGATGATACTGTTAAGAAAAATAATATTATAAGTACTAGTGTTAATGAAGGAGATATCATTGAACAAGGTACTATTGTTAAAGTTGTATTATCTCGTGGTAACTTAAAGATGCCAGAGTTTGAATCTATAGAGCAATTCTATGAATGGGCAAATAAGTATAATGTTAAATACGAAGAACAACATGAATTTAGTGATACAGTTGAATCTGGTAAAGTAATTAGTTATTCTTATAAGGCTGGATCTATTATTAAGAATGGTGATTCTATTAGAGTAGTAATAAGTGATGGTGCTAAAAGGACTGTTCCTAGTGTAGTTGGATTAAGTAAGAATAATGCTTGCGGTAGATTAGAAGATGCTGGATTAGGTTGTAGTGTATCTTATAGAAATAGTACTGAAAGCAAAGATAAAGTATTATCTCAATCTATTAGTGCAGGTAGTGAAGTATCAAATGGTACTACAGTAGTTATAGGTGTAAGCAATGGTAAAGCTCCATATACTCCTCCTGCTCCACAGCCTACTCCTACTCCACAACCAAAATGTGATAATGTTACAGTATATATATATGATGAATTAATAAAACAATCTAATCCTGAAGGAACTTGTTCAAGTATTAAAAACAGATATTCATCATTAAAATTCTCATGTACATATGTAAGTACAGGTAGAACTAATGGTTTATTAGTTAATAGTGATGCGGTAGATGGTAAAACATTTAGTACTTGTGATACTATTACATTAAAGATTGAACGAAATTAAAAAGAGCTTAAAGCTCTTTTTTATTTATTCAAATTCTTTAGAAAAGTTACCTTTTACAAATACTTTTACTTCTTTACCATCTTCAGTAATTCCTGTGATATTCATATCTTCATTACCTACCATGAAGTCTACATGAGAATCACATTTATTTAAATTATACTCTTCAAATAGTTTTTCTTTACCTATTTTAACTCCATTTTCTACACACTCTGGGAATGAGTCTCCTAATGCTATATGACAAGCTGCATTCTCATCAAATAGTGTTTCTAAGAATATTTGATTCATATTAGAAATTGGTGAATCATATGGTACTAATGCTACTTCTCCTAACATGTTAGAATTCTTACAAATATTTACCATCTCATTTAATATATCATTTCCTTCATCGGCATAGGCTTCTATTACTTTACCATTTTTAAATACTAAATAGAAACCATCAATGATATTACCATTATATGAAAGTGGTTTTGATGCATATACTACTCCTTCTGCACTCTTACAGTCAGGTGAAGTAAATACTTCTTCTGTTGGGAAATTTACTAATACTTCTTTTCCATTAGCTAATGTTTCTTTTCCTGAAGCCCATAAATGGTTCTTTGGTAAATCTATAGTAAACTTAGTTCCATTAGAACTTTCATATTTTAATGTTTTAAATTGATACTTATTTAATTTATTTGCTCTACTCTCTAGTTTTTTTATCTTTTCATTCCATACTTTTACTGGATCTTCTTCTCTAATACTACACATATCAAAGATATTATTCCATAGTATATCTAGTGCATAATCTGCATCATATAGTGCTTCTGCCCATGCTTTTGTAGGTACTGCAGCAATACACCAAGGTACCATTGATTTATCTCTTAAATCATCAAATTCTTTTCTTGTTTCTATTGCATATTTTGTGATAGCAGATAATTTCTTAGGATCAACATCTTTCATTAATCCTGGTGTTTCACTTGCTAACATTAAGAATGCTGCACCTTTTTTAGCATATACATTCCACATTTCTTTATTCCAAAGATTTGTTTTCTTTAACTCCTCTACATCTAGATTTAATAATGCTTCATGTTTTAGATATGGATCTTGTACATCATAATATATATCTCTTACTCCTAAGCTATAAGCTATCTTTGATAATATTCTAACAAAGTCATCTCTTTCTGTATTATAACTAATAAATAATGGTTGGTCTTTTTCTACTTTTAAACAAGACTCTAATATTACTCTTGCGTACTTTTCTTGTAAATTCATATTATTCCTCCTAGTTTTATTATACAACAAAAAAGGTAAGATTTACTTACCTTTTTATTTTACATTTAATTCTATACGATATCTCTTAGTATTTACTACATTAAATGAATATGTTTTACTATTTGAAGTTAAAGTTACTTTAGATAAATCTCTTCCTAATAACTCTGTAAGTTCTCCATAGTCACTTATGTTAGAAACAGTCGAAATATAAATTGCATAGTTTCCTTTTGGAATACTACTAATATCAATGTTAGAATCAAACCAAGCTTTATCTTTAGATAGATTATCTCCTAGAGTAGTTCCAACTTGATATAATCCTTGATCTGTACTTCCTAAATCATATGTATATTTTTTATATGTCGTAGTATCTTCAAATATAATTTTTCTAGTTACATTAGTATTCTTTCCTAAATTCATACCATATGAATATGATGTTCCTTTGATATGTAATTTGTTATTAGTAAATTCTAATGCTCTATATTGGTTATATATATTATATGAACTATTTGCTGTTTTTGTTCCAACTTTTTCACTTCTTACTACTAACTCTAATGGAATAGAATTATCGGAATAGTTATTTCTTGTTGTTACATATTTATCTCCTTGATATGAAGAAGCTTGTGTTTTTAATACCTTATTACTTATTAATGAAGTTGAATAATTAGAATCTTCTGATATAGAAATAATATACATTCTATAATCTCCATCAGGAAGATTTTTGAAATCAATATTTCCTTTAAACCATGAATATGTATAATCTTTATTATCGTTTGAGTTTACTGGTCTTGTGATTTCATTCTTATCTGTGATTCTATTTAAGTTTTGTGCATATACTTTATTATCATTAATAGATACTAGTTTTAAAACATAATTAATCTTCTTATTTAAATTATTATCAATACCTTTAATTACGTTATATCCTTTTATTTCTAATTTACCATTAGATTCTTTTAAATAATCAAAATAGAAGATTGATTCTTTTTGAGTAAAGTTACTTCCTGTAATATTTAGTGCTGCTAAATCAATTCCTTCTAATGTAGTTGCTGATTGTTTTTCTTGAACTACTACTTTTATTTCTTTAGTAGTTGTTTTACCTTTAGAATCAGTTACACTATAAATTACTTTATAAGTTCCTACTACTTTAGTATTTACTGTATTAGTAGTTACTTGAATTTTATTAGTAATATTACCATCTTCAGTATCTGTTGCTGTTACATTTGCTTTTGGATCAAATGTATCATTTACTATTAGTGTTTTATCACTTGCATTAATTACTGGAGCATTATTACCTTTTACTGTTACTTTAATTGTTTTAGTAACTGTTTGATTAGCACTGTCAGTTACTTTATATGTTACTTTATATGTTCCTGCTAATTTTGTATTAACTGTGTTTTCAGCTATTTGAATCTTACTTGTGATGTTACCATCTTCGGCATCTGTTGCTGTTACTCCTTGTTTTGGATCAAATGAAGCATTTTCTTCTATTGTTTTATCAGTAGCAGTTATTGTTGGTTTTGCATTTGTTACTACTGCTTTTGATGTAGTTATTTTTACATCTGGAGCTTCTGCTAATGTATAACCATAAACATTATTAGTACCTGTTAGATTTACTGGTACTTTATACCAAGTATTATTACCTACTTTTATTTGTTCTAATACTGGTACATATGAATATGTATATAATCCACTGATTAAAGTAGAAGCTACATCTTCTGTATTAGAGTTAACCCATGTATAACAGTTACATTCTGTAGTTACACTTACTTTACCATATGTAGTATCAGTGAATTTGATTGAATCAGCTGAAATCCAATGTTTTTGATTATACTTATAATCACTTGTTACTAAATAAGATACTGGCATATTATTATCTAAAGCTGTAGCATATACCATTACATATCTATCTTTTAATAAAGTAGATCCTGTTTTAGAAGTTAAAGTACTATCATAATAATAATTTGTATTTTTAGTAGTTATTGCTACCCCAGGTTTTAGTTCTGTATTTTCTATATGTAAATCATATTCATAATTTTTATTTTGATATTCAAATACTGCATTAGGTGATATATAACCATTTTTACCAGTATTAATTTTAATTACTTGACTAGCTTTAACATATACATAAGAATTCCAGTTATAATTTCCACTAGTTATTTCATTGTAATTAGAATCAATATTTAAATCACTTACTACTTTATACCACTTTTCATTATTAACTGTTGTTTCCCCTACTATTACTAGAGCATCTTCTTTTTCTGGATATGTGTATATTTTTCTAGATGAAGTATTTGGATCTTTATAAGCTGCTGTAGGTCCTGTAACTACTCCTAATTGATAGTAGTTATAATCTTGTAAACCTAAAGATTTATCTAAGTAATAATAATTAGATGCCATCTTTTCAGACCAATATGTATCGGAAGCATATTTAACATTCATTCCAATCCATTTATCTCCGAATTGTGGTCCAAAGTATCTCCAATCTCTTGGATGAGCATATCCATAAGTTATCCATTTAGAAGCATAACCTAAAATACTACTTGAGAATGTTGCATACCAGTTAGCACCATTTATTGGATTAGAATCTACTGCGTTAAGACCAAATCCATTATTTTTATTAACAGCTAGATAGCTTTTACCATTACCTGTTTCATTTCTACTTAAACTTAATGCTAGAATAGCATTTACTCCATATTTTTCTTGTGCATAGTAGAAGAATGTTCCCATTCCATATAATCTTGATGTTCCATCTGAAGCAGTATGACCATATACATCTTTTTTATATCCTAAGTTATTTCTAATATATTCATCAATATTTATACTAGAATATGCAGTTTTTGTGTGATTTGATAAATACATGTAGTAGTTATAGTAAACATTATTTTTATTTACAGAATTACTATAATTACCTGCTTTATAATCTTTAATCATTGTTTCTAGGTTAGTATAGAAATAGTGTCCATCATAACTATAATACTTACCTGGATTTAACATTGTTGGTTTAGGTCCAATTGTACTTCCTGCAGAACCATAATATTCATTTTGAATTTTAGAAACATAATTATGTCTTATTTCACTATCTGTTACTGTATAAGAACTTGTTGATTTAACCCATGTAATTGGAACTAATTCATAGGTTGTTGTTCTTATCCAGCCTGTGAAGTTACCTATTTTTACCTTAGCCATCCATGAATATTGTGAATTAGACCAAGCTGTATCTAGATGAGCTGCATCTACTCCACCATATAATGATCCAGTGTCCATATATGTATAAGATGTAGTAGTTTCTTTATCTGTAAAGAAATAAGTTAATGTTTCAGGATTAACTGATAAATCAAGTATACCTACATTGGCATCAATAATTTTAGGATGTCCATCAATTAAAGTTAGAATAGCTAAATCTCTAGCACCATTATTTCTCATAGCATCTCTAGCATCTTCATAATTATTATGACAACTTACTTTATCTATTACTCCATCCTCATGAAAACCGGCTACTTCAAATTTTCCGCAAAGTTCTCTATTTTTATAATTACTAGAATCAAAGGCATAAACATTCTTATAACTTAAAAATACAAGTAAAAATAAAGCTATTAATAATAGTTTTTTATTTTTCATTATAAGCGCCTCCTCATCCATTATCTTAGTAATTATATTATATCAATACTTATAGGGGTATTAGGGGTTTTTTCGACAATTTTTATAATGGTTTTACATTATTTTACGGAGGTTTTTAAACTTATTTAGTTAACTTGATTAAATTGCTGTTTTTGGTTTATAATTTATATAGTAGATTTGGAGGATGAATAATGCAAAGTAATGAAAGAGTAAAAAGTAGAAAACTACTAAATTTAATAATCAAAATATTTAGTATTATAGCCCTAGGGGCTTCAATATTTGCGATATATGAAATCTTTTTATTAAGTTCTATTGAAAACTTAATTAGATATATAGTTATAGGTATTCTAATACTTATAGATATTGTGATTTTATTTAAATTTAAAAGTAAGAAGAGACCTAAAGGTACATATCTGACATTCCTATTCTTCTTTTCGCTTATATGTATTGGTGTAGGAATAGTTATTTCTTATTTCTATGGTCAAATTGATAATTTAAATAAGAATAAAATTACTTATACATCTGATTTGATTGTGATGAGTAGTAATAAAGTTAAAAAAGTTGAAGATATCAATAATATGAAGATTGGTATATTAAGTGATAAGAAATCTCCTGAAGGATATATAATTCCTAAGGAAATAATAAAAGATAATAACTTAGAAGATGAAAATCAAATAGTTGAATATGAAGATTATACTTCTATGTTAGTAGATATGTATAGTAATGAAGTTGGTGCTATATTTGTTCCTGATAGTTATGTAAGTATGTTTTCAGGAATTACAGGTTATGAAAATATAGCTACCGATGTTAAAGTAATAGCTAGTAAAGATAAACTTATGAAAAAAGCAGCTACTTCTAAAATAGAAACTGCTTCTAGTGGTAAAGATGTTACAGAACCATTCACTATTCTATTGATGGGAATTGATTCTACTGATGAAGTTTTAAGTAAAAATGCTATTGCGAATGGTGATACATTAATACTTATTACATTTAATCCTAAAACATTAAATGCTACTATGTTATCTATTCCAAGAGATAGTTATGTACCTATTGCTTGTTGGAGTGGTAGACCTGAAAATAAGATTACACATGCTGCTGCATACGGTAATGATTGTATGATTAATACAATTGAGAATTACTTGGATGTTAATATTGATTATTATGCTAAGATAAACTTTAAAGGATTAGTTAAACTTGTTAATGCTGTTGGTGGTGTTGAAGTAGATGTACCTAAAGAATTATGTACAGATGATTCATCTCGTGGTGGTGTTGTTTGTATCAAAGAAGGTCATCAAACATTAATGGGTGAAGAAGCATTAGTATTTGCAAGAAACAGAAAACAACTTGCTAATGGTACTTTTGGTAGAGAGGCTCATCAACAAGAAATTATAAAGGCTCTTATTAATAAGATAAAAGGTATTAAAGATGTTACTAAATTTATTGAAATATTAAATACTGTTTCTGATAACCTAGATACAAACTTAACTACTAAACAAATATTATCTTTCTATAATGTAGCTAAGGATATTATTAAGAAAAGTTTAAGTAGTGACGAGGCTGAATTAATTAATATTCAACAGTTATTCCTTGATGGGGATGGCCAAATGATTTATGATGAGAGAGCTAGAATGGTTTTATGGGATTATGTTCCTAATAAAAGTAGTAGAAATGATATTGTTAATGCAATGAAGATAAATCTTGAACAAAAGGATCATGAAAATATAACAGAGTTTGATTTTTCAATGAATAAACCATATGAAAAGAAAACAATAGGTGCAGGATATAATTATGGATTTAAATATACCCTACTTCCTGATTTCACCGGTGATACTGAAGCACAGGCTACTGCCACAGCTAATAAGTTGGGTATTAAAGTTAAATTCGATGGATTTGGTGGTACTGTTATAGAACAAAGCTATCCAGCTAGTAAACGTGTTGATTTAATTAAAGATACATTAGTATTAAAACTTTCTGGTAGAAAGAAAGAAATTAAAGATGATGAATGTGATGAAAAAGATGAAACTTGCGAAAAGAAAACTACTGATACGAAAGATGATCAAAAGGAAGATACTACAACAAAAACTGAAGAAAAGAAAGAAGATAATGATGATAAAAAAGAAGATGAATAATCTTCTTTTTTTATGCAAAAAAAAGAACTACTTTTGTAGTTCTACTAAACTTAATTTATCACCATCATGGATAAATACTAGTTTGGCACTTGTTTGATACTTAGAAAACTCTTCATCTGTATAATCCCATGAAGCTTCTACTATGTAAGCTTTTTCGTCTGTTTTATCACCATATGCAAATACTTCTTGTGTAACATTTTTTATTTCAATATCTTTTACTGTTGGAAGTGATTGATTTCTATTACCATAAATATTACTTTCTACATATTTATAATATGTGTCTTCTGCTTTTAGTAAGAAATTTTCTAAAGCCCCTTGATATACAAAATCTACTCCTCCAATATCTGTTTTAGCTGTTTTGTCATTTAGTGAGTAGAAATCATAGATAAACATTTCAGAAATCTTTTTAACATATTCTTCTTCATCTACTTCTTTTTTTGATAGTATCTTTTTTAATTCATCAAATAATTTATGATATTTCTTTGTTTTACTATCCTTTAAATTATATCCATACTTATCTATTTTATTAACTATTTTTACTTCTTTTACTTTGTCTTTATTAAAGATTTTATCGCTTACAAATAGTATTCCTAATAATATAACTATTATTATTAGAAGTGCTACTATTAGTCTTTTAGCTTTTTTCTTTAATTTCATTATTTTCCACTTCCCTCTTTATCCTTGTCTTTATTTAGTAAGTCAAATACTATAATATCATTTGAAATATCTAATAATTTATTAGTATATTCAGTATTAGAATTAATATCTTCTTCAGATATAGCATCTTCTACTAATGGCTTATATTCAGCCTTTTGACTATTATAGTATAATTTATTATTTACCCAATTACCATTAGGGAATACTACAATGTTATTTTCTTTAATATTATAAATATCATGTCCTAGTGCATATTCATTTTTAAATCCTAACATATTTCCTAATGTTGGTACTACATCATACATACCCATTACATTAGTATTTTCAAAATTAAGATTAGTTCCTTTCATATCCTTAGTCCAGATAATAAATGGTACTTTTCTACCTAATTCATATTGGTAGTAATCATATTCTTTATAGTTAGGATCTTCTGAATCTAATACACCGTTTGTTTCTTTATCATAGTTATATAGTAAATTATAATCTTTTCTTGGAAGTCTAGCATCATGGTCACCATATAGTACAAATACTGTATTATCTAATAAACCTTTTTCATTTAATGCTTCAATAAATTCTCCTAAAGCTTGGTCTGCATAATGAAGTGATTTGAAGTAATTACCTAATTTAGTACCTTCCATATATGGATATACCACTTCTTCGCCAGCTTCATTTGTTTCTTTTAAATTAACGTCAAATTCACCATATTTTTCTACTTCTGAGAATGGTGTGTGGTTAGTTAACATCATTACCATACCATACCATTTTTCATGTTCAGAATTGATTTTTTCTAACTTAGTTACTGATTGACTGAAGAATTCTTTATCTGATAAACCTAATCCTATAATATTTTCTTTAGAAACCTCATACTCGGCCTTAGCATAAAAATGCTCATATCCTAAGTTTTTATGCATGGCACGTCTATTCCAGAAATCTGCATTATTAGCATGCATACTGAATGAATAATATCCTTTTTCTTCCATTAATCCTGGGATACCAACATAAGTCCTATCGGCATATGAAACAAATGCTGTACCACTCTTTGTAGGCATTAACCCTGTATTGAATGTTAATTCTGAATCACTACTAGTACCGACACTTACTTGTGAGTAAAAGTTAGAAAAATACATTCCTTCACTACTTAATTTATTAAGTGTAGGAGTAACTTCTTGACCATTGAATTTTAATCCAATAGCATTAGTCATCATACTTTCACCATGAATTACTATTACATTTTTACCTTCAAATATATTAGTATATTCATTAGTTCCTGTATACTCATTTCTATTTTCAAAATAATCATTAAAGTTCTTTTTAGCTTTATCATATCCAAACATTGAATTAATTTTAGGTTGGATAGATGTTACAACATCATTTGCTTGATAAATATAGATACCAAATCTCATTACTATATATTCTTTATTCCATTGTTTAAAAAATCTTGATACATCTAATGATGTTAAAGTAACTAAGAATAATACTAGTAATACTCCAGCTGCTGAAAGTGTTTTAATAGTCATTTTCTTTCTTTCAGATTTGACTTCTACTTTCTTATAATAATTTTTCTTTCTTAGTCTTAAATGAATAATTATCATAGCTATAGGTGCTATTAAATATACTAAGTCTTTTAATTGCAATACGTTTTCTACAACTGCATCTCCTACATCACCAATATATTGAGTTAGGCTTAACATAGAAATAGATGCAAATGATGTATAGAATGTATAATATACAGAGTTAATCATGCATATTGCTGTTAAGAATACAGTAAATGTCATATAGTAAGCAAATCTATTTTTTGGTTTTAATAAGTACCCAAAAGCTCCTATAAATACACATACTACAGTATCAGCTAATACTGCTTTAAATGATAGATAGTTATCTATTGAATGCATACATAAGAATCTTAATAATGTTGCATTAATTACCATCAAAATAACAAATGATAAGAATAATATATTATTCTTTATATATTGTTTAATTAAATGATCTTTTTTTATTTCTTTAATCTTTTTGATTATTTCTTTTCTTATTTTATTAAATGTATTTTTAACTATTTTCATATCAAATACCTCACTTAATAAGTATAACATTTTATGTGTTTATTTTCAATCCGTAGAAAAGAGAACTAATCATTTAGTTCTCCATTATATTCACTTGCATTTATTACCATTCCTAATACATAGATATAAGATAATAAATAAATCCATAATAGTAATATTAATATATTGGAAATACTTCCATAGAACAAATCATATCTTGCAAATTTTTCTACATAGAAAGCAAATACTTCTGTAGATAATACCCAACCTATTGTAGTAAATAATGCTCCTTTATTAGTAGTTTTTCCAGGTATTTCTTTATCTGGAGCAATTACATACATAAGTTTAATATTCATAAATAATATTACTAATATTAATGGATATTTTAATATTACTAACATTTCTCTAATAATTTGTATTATTACACTATTACCTGTTAATTCTTTTAAAATATCAAATATATTGCTACCGAATATCGGAACAATTATTAGAAATATGAATATCCCTACTAATACAAAAGTCATAGTAATAGCTTTTAATCGTCTACTCACTATATTATTTGGTTCTACTTTGTATATTTCATTTGAGGAATTAATCATTGAATAAGCTCCGTTGGAAGCTAAAAGAAAAGCTGATGCATAAAATACTATAATATTAAAATTGATTCCATCACCAGCCATAATACCATTAAGTATATTAGCTATTCCCGAAGGAACTGAACTATTAATAGCTACTCTTATTGAATCTGTAGAAATTGATAAGTTAGCAGCTATTGTGGCGATTAATGCTACCAAGGGTATTAATGTCATGACAAGAAAAAAAGCAAGGTGCCCTGGTAATATTCGCATCTCTGGTTTCATCAACAATTTGAATATTTTTTTAGTAAAATTCCTTGCCTTTTCCATCCAATCACCTTTTTATCTATATTCTTCTTTATTAGTAATCATTTCTAGTGTAGCTTCATTAATTGAATCATCAAGTGTTTTAATCTCATCTGTGATCATACTATAACCTACTGCAGCTCCAAATGAGTGTGGTAAGTTTTTCATTTCTCTTGATAATTTCTTAGTATAAGTACTAATTTGTCTTTCACTATAACCTACTAGGTAAATTAAGAACTCATTACCATCTGTTCTAATAATTTCACTGTTTTCTAGTTGAGTATTTACTAGAATTCCGGCTGCTTTAATGATAAGTTCGTCTCCTTCTTCATGACCATAGTTATCATTAACATATTTAACATTATTTAAGTCTACCATGACAATTGATTGTGGGAATACTTCACATGCTTCCCATTCTTTCATCTTAGCATTTAAATAATTTCTATTCTTTAATGAAGTCAACATATCTGTATATTTATGTCTATCTTCAATTTTGACTTTTTTAACTTTCTTTTGTCTCTTAAAGATTAAATAAATAATAGTTATTATTATAAGTGGAACAAATATAACTAATAATACTGCCATATATATTTGCTCTAAAGTAGAATCTTTTAGGATAGATGCCTTTAAATTTTCTATTCCAGAGTTCCTATAATTGTAGTATGAATTAGTATTAATAATATAATTGAATAAATCATAGAATGCTCCATTATTATTTTTAACCATGAATTTGTAATCATTCATCATAGTATCTTGATATAGTAATTTTAAATTTCTAAATTTATTATTTTGATAGTATGCATAAATTTCTCTATCTACTACTATTAATCTATCTTTTGATTTTCCTACTAGTTCATCAATATTATTGTATTCTTTAATATTTGCTCTTGAATTGTTAGTAAAGTATGCATTTAAGGAATCACCCTTTAACATAGCAATCTCTTTACCTTTTAAACTTTCAAATGAATTAACAATATGATTATCTTCTTGATATCCTAAAACTACATAGTCTTCAACAAATGTTGATAAAGTTGCAGTATATTTATCATTACCATAATTATAGTAATCAAAATATACATCAATTTCTCCTTTATCTATAGCTTTTTGTAATGCTTTTTTATTAGGATATTTTTTATATTTGAAATTGATATTTGCTAAACGAGATATTCTATCTGTATATTCTCCAGCAATACCAGCAACTTTTCCATTTACTTTTCCTTCATATGGTAAGTTTTCTACATATCCATATATATAATTTTTAGATATTAATTTTGCTTTTGTTTTTGCGTCTAATTCATTTTTATCTAAATAATAATTTAAATATGCATCATTATATTCTTTAATATAATTTGTTTGTCTCCATTTATTATAGTATTTTGTAACAATTGTATTTAATTCTTTATTATTATCACTTAATGTTAAAACAATTTGTTTTTTTAGTTCAGTAAAGTAATAATTAATTGAATACTTATCTTTTTCAATTGTATAGTCTAAATACATAATATTTGGTACTACAATCATATTTACTTCTTCGTTATCTAAGGCACTATATAAAGATGAAATATTATCATATGATTTATATGATAAGTTAGTTCCACTTTTTAAATAGAAGCTTACTTCTTCTACGTCATCTTTTAATACACCAAATACCATATTTTTCATATCTTTAATATGGTTAATTCTTTGGTATGATTTACCTACAGCTACATAGTTATCATTAAATAAGAATAAATCTTTTTTAGATAAGTTCTCATTATTACCTAAAATACTAATTCTAAATCCATCAGTAGTTGGAATAGATGTTTTTAAATATGGTATTTTATTAAATTCAATACCTATTTTTTCTTCAAAATCACTTATAAAATCAAATATAACTCCTTCACCATTAGTTCCATATAATGGATAATCATTTACTATTTCAAAGTCATATGTTTGATCTTTATTTTCTTCAACCCATTTCTTTTCTTGGATAGTTAGTGTTGTTGTTTTATCTTCTTTATTATAATAACGATATACGAATACGAATGCTATGATAGCTATAAGTATAGGAATTATTATTATTAACTTCTTTTTCATAATATGCTCCTATCTATTTTTAGTCCATGAGATTGCAGTTTTTGTATGATGTTTATATCCTATAATTGGAAAATGATCTTTATCCTTATCATTACTAATTATGAATTGAATATCATAATATGCTTTTTCATCTTCTGATAATTTTTCTAATGTTTTATTAGATAATTCTCTTGCAGTATCTACTGATACATCATCATTAACTGTTACATTAAAGTAAATAATTCTTCCTGCAAGTCTTACATTGATTTTTTTAGAAGATTCTTTAAAGTATTCCTTGAATTCTTCTTTTTTCTTATCACTTATTTTTACTTTGTCTATTCCTTCTAATCTAGTTCCATAATATACTTCATTATCACTAGGAAAGAAGAAATTCTTTGCCATTATACCTATAATTACTAAGAATATAATGATTAATGCAATCACGATAATATGTGAATGCTTCTTTATAAATCTTAAAATATCTTTCATTATTATCACATCCTAATATATTAAATATTATACACTAAGTACTTGTCTTTTTCAATTGATTAATTTAATTCTTCAACTAAAATATCCATTGCCATTTTAGGATTAGCCTTACCCTTTGTTTCTTTCATTACTTGTCCCATTAAGAACTTGATTGCTCTATCATGTCCAGCTTTATAATCATTAACACTTTCTGGATTATTATTTATTATTTCTTTAACAATGTTTCTAATTTCAGAATCATCTGTAATATTTTCAATACCTTGTTCACTAATAATATCTTTAATTGTTTTATCACTTTCAAGTACTATATCTAGGATATCTTTTAAGTTTTTACTAGTTAAAGTATTATTATCTATTAAATTAACTAATTCAATGAATCTTTCTTTAGTAAGAGTTGTATCATTAATAGTCTTTTCATTTCTATTTAAGTATCCTGAGATATCTCCTAAAAGAAGATTACTAGCTACTTGAAAATTAATCTTTTCATCTAGAAGTGTATTAAAGTAATCACTTAAGCTTCTATTAGCTACTAATTTTTCAGTATTAATTTCTGATACACCTAAAGATATATATCTTTCTCTTCTTTCATCAGGTAACATTGGGATTGTTTTGATAGCTTTTTCTATCATTTCATCTGTAAGTATTACATACGGGATATCTGGTTCTGGGAAATATCTATAATCATTTCCTGTTTCTTTAACACGCATTAATACTGTGTCATTAATTTTGTCATCAAAACGTCTTGTTTGTGGTTTAAATGTTTCTCCAGATTCATATATCTTAGTTTGTCTTTCTATTTCTTTTTCAACACCTAATTTAGCATTAGAAATAGATCCTATATTTTTAATTTCTGCTTTAGTACCTAATGGATCAGATTCATTCTTACGAATAGATACATTAACATCAGCTCTCATTGAACCTTCTTCAATCTTACAATCTGAGATATCTCCAAAAGATAATAATTCTCTTAATTTTTCAAGATATAATTTAACATCTTCTCCATCAGACATACATGGTTTAGTAACTATTTCTATTAAAGGTACTCCTGCTCTATTAAAGTCAAGAAGAGTCTTTGTTCCTCTATGAGCACTCTTACATGTATCTTCTTCTATATGCATTTCTTCAATGTATACTTTTTTCTTTTCTCCATTTGATTTAGTTATTTCAACATAACCATCATATCCTATTGGAGTATCATTTTGAGTAATTTGATAGTTCTTAGAAATATCTGGATAGAAATAGTTCTTTCTATCAAAGTGCATTACTCTTCTAATATTACAATTAAGAATAGTAGCTGCCTTAATTCCTAAGTTAATTACTTCTTCATTTAATGTAGGTAAAGTTCCTGGATAAGCTAAGTCTACTACATTAGTTAAAGAATTAGCCATTTCTCCATATCCATTAATAGAGTTAGAAAAGATTTTTGTTTTTGTTTTTAATTCTACGTGTACTTCTACACCTATTGTAGGAATATAATTACTCATTATCTTCACCTCCATTAGGATTTAAACTTAGATTTAATTCTTTTTCTAAGTAAGAGGCTAACTGATAAATCTTAGCTTCTTCAAAGGAATTACCAATTATTTGCATACCTATTGGCATCTTATTACTATCAAAGCCTATTGGTAAGTTAAGTCCTGGAAGACCCGCCATATTAACTGGAATTACTAATACATCATCCATAAATGATTTTCTAGGGTCATCCATAGGATCATCTAAGTTATATGCAGTTGTAGTTGTTGTTGGTCCTATGATTAAATCATATGATTCAAATACTTTCTTTAAAGCTTTTCTCATATCATCTCTGATACTTAGTGCTTTATTATAATAAATCTTAGCATTTTCTCCACTTAGTAAGTAACTACCTACCATGATTCTTCTTTTTACTTCTTCGCCGAATCCTAAAGCTCTTGTCTTTAAATAAACATCTTCTATGTTTTCAGGATTTTCATAAGAATAACCATATCTAATACCATCAAATCTTGCTAAGTTAGAACTAGCTTCTCCCATAGCTATAATTTGGTATAGAGTAACTGCATTTTCTAAGTAATCTACATCTACGTAGTCTACTATTGCTCCATTAGATTTTAATACTTCTATTGTTTCTTTTACTTTATTGATAATTTCATTATTAACAATATCACTCATGAAGTAATTAGGTACAGCAATTTTCATACCTTTTATATCTTCACCTATTAGTCTTGTAAAGTCTTCTTCTTCTTTTCTTACAGAAGTTAAATCTTTTTCATCTTTACCTACTAAAGCATTTAGAAGTAATGCATTATTATAAACATTAGTAGTCATTGGACCTATTTGGTCTAAGCTTGAAGCGAAGGCAACTAGTCCAAATCTTGATATTCTACCATATGTTGGTTTCATACCTACAATACCAGTGTATGCTGCAGGTTGTCTGATACTTCCTCCTGTGTCAGATCCTAATGCAAATGGTAGGTCTCTTGCAGCTATTGTTGTAGCAGAACCGCCACTAGATCCTCCGGATATTTTTTCTTTATTCCATGGATTTTTAGGAGCTCCAAAATAACTAGTTCTTGAGCTTGATCCCATAGCAAATTCATCCATATTAGTTTTACCTATTATGATCATATTTTTTTCATTTATTTTTTCTACTACTGTAGCATTATATATTGGAATAAAATTATCTAATATATGAGAAGCACATGTAGTTCTTAATCCTTTAGTTATGATATTATCTTTTACGGCGATAGGAAGACCAAATAAAAGATTGTCTACTTCCTTTTCTTCTAATTCTTTTGCTTTAGCTATTGCTTCTTCTTTATTTAAAGTGATGTAGGCATTTAATTCTTTATTATTTTCTATATTTTGGAAGGCTTCTTCTACTAAGTCTATTGGCTTAATAGTTTTATTTTTTAATAGTTCATTAATTTCTTTAATACTTTTATTCAAATACATATTAAGCACCTTCTCCTTCACTAATTACTACAGGTACTTCAATATAATTTCCACTATGTCTAGGTGCATTATTTACTACTTCTTTTGGATCTAACATATCTCCAGCAATATCCTTACGCAATTCTGTTCTATTTTCCCAACAAGCTATTAGGATATCATCGTCATACCCTTTAACATTATTAATTTTTTCTACATCATCTAATAATTTTTTTAATTCTACTTGGTATTTTTTTATTTCTTCTTCAGTTAAAGAAATTCTAGCTAAATCAGCTACGTGTAATACCTCTTCTTTTGATAGTATTTCTTCCATAGAAACACTCCTTCCTATAACGTATTTATTATAGCATAAAAAAAAGAAGATTTAAATCTTCTTTTTAGTTTTCTTCATCGTACATTTTGCCTTTAGAATCTAGTTGGATTTCATGTCCATATTCAAAGACTATGCTCATTGAGTATAAGAATAATATTTCTATTATATTTAGGATATTTAATTCTAAATTTACTTGTCCTCTAAGAGGTATATTTAGAATAGTTTGTCCAATGGAAGAAAGTATAATACAAGTAATCATTAAGTAAGCCATCTTCTTAATATGGTCTACATTATCTAGAGTAAATGGAGTATCTCCTTCATTTATATTTTTAAATAATAATTCCAAATGTTCTAGGGATTTTATTAATACTATTATGAATGCTCCTAAGAAAATCATTCCAAGTTCTAATAATATAACTACTCCAGTTTCTCCAAATTGATCAATAGCCATGGCCATAGTATTTATATCTTTTGCTTTCATATCAGCTGCTACTACGTGATCTCCTATTCTAATTTCAGTACTTTTTCCTACTTCTACTATTTGAATTTTCTTATCTTTAGTAGTTAAATGTCCATCTTTTATATCTAAAAATTGGAATCCAAATGGTACTAGTATCATGGCTAATACTAAGAAACCAAGTGCTACTCTTAATACAATAGAAGTAATCTTACCTACTAAAGATAATACTTTACTTATACCTTTCATTTGTTTTTGTTTTTCTTTTTTTAATTTAACTATACTCATCTTAACTTCTTCGTCTAATGAATCTAAGTCAACCATTTGATCATTTACTAAATCATTAATATTACACTTAAATATCTTACATAATTCAAGTATATTATTCATTTCAGGGTATGCTTCACTTGTTTCCCATTTAGAAACAGATTGACGACTTACTCCAACTTTTTCAGCCAACTCTTCTTGTGATATGTTTTTTCTCTTTCTTATTTTTTTTAGATTGTCTGCAAATTTCATTAGACTTTTCTCCTTTCGTAAGATAAGTATATATATAATTACTTATTTTTTTTACCAACTTTCAGTTGCTGCACGTGAAAGTTTACAATAACATTATAAAAAATAATAAAGAAAATTTCAATTTTTTTGGAAGAAATTATTTTTTCTTCTAATAATATAGTAGAGGGTAGTTTGAGGATGCTTTTCCTTTCAATAGGCCAGTGGGTTCGGTTGAATGGTAAGGAGGTGAATTTATGACAAAAAGAGAGAAATCTTATTTTTTCATAATCCTTCTTCTATTTATTCTAATAGGAATACTATTATTTAAATAAAAAAAAGCATCTGAAAATGATTATTCAGATGCGCAACCCGAAAGGAAAGGCGTCTGGAGCATCAGACTATCCTCTCTTTTTATTTTATGAAGATATTCTTCATATATTCATTGTATTATATTTATTTACTTTTGTAAATTAAAAAAAAGAAATTTTCAAAAACTTTGGAAGAAATTATTTTTTCTTCTAATAATATAGTAGAGGGTAGCAGGATGTTTCTCTTTTTTTAATCGGAGGTTCGGTTATGAAAGGAGGGATTATTATGAAAGAACGCGAAAAGCTATTATTTCTTATAATTCTTTTATTACTTACTGTAGTTATACTATTAGTTAAATAATAAAAAAACATCTGAAACTAGGTTTCAGATGCCAATCCATAGAGAGAAGCATAGGAAAACTATCTGCCCTCTCTTTTTTATTTTATGAAGATATTCTTCATATATTCATTGTATTATATTTATTTACTTTTGTAAATATTATTGTTGGGCTATACAGTTTTTAATGTATAGTCTTTTATTTTCTTTTTTAGTAGATCCTTTATAGTTTTTTACTGTACCAATAATAGTTATTTCTTTATCTTTTTCAAATGAAGAAATATTAGTTTGTTCAGGTACTAATTTACAAATAATATCTAGTGAGTATTTACCATCTTCATCACTATATCCTAAAGTGATAGTATTTGTTTTTTCATTTATTTCTTTTAATGTAGATTTGATTCTTAAGAATTTTTTATAATACTTATTATATGTTTTTTCTTCATCTTTAGTAAATTCTATAGCTAAATCTATATCTGATATATCAATAGGAGCAGAATTACGTTTCATATTCCATAGACCTATTTCTATATCACGTCTACCTTGTATTTGATTATAATCTATTACTTTATATCCTAAACCATAGTATTCTGTTGTGCCACCATCTTTTAATGTTTCAGTCCTAATAGCAAATAATGGAGTATATTCAAACTTTGCTACTCTTATATAATCTATTGTGATAATAGCTATTATTATAATGATTATTGTGAATAATATGTTAATAATCTTTTTCCATATTTTTCTTGCTTTTGTTTCATTATTCTTTGCCATAAATTCATCTCCTTAGATGAAACATATTATATCATATATAGTATTTTTAATCAAATTAAGGAATATAAAAAGAACTTAAAGTTTCTCTTTAAATTCTTCTTCAGTCCATATTTCAATATTTAATTCTTGGGCTTTAGTATATTTACTTCCTGGATTAGCACCGACTATTACAACAGAAGTTTTCTTTGATACAGAGTCTACTGTTTTACCGCCTAAAGATTCAATTATGTCTTTAGCTTCATCACGAGTAAATAATTCAAGTGACCCTGTTAAGACAAATGTCTTTCCAAAGAAGTTATCATTCTTCTCTATTTTCTTACCTAAGTAATTCATATTAATACCTAGTTCTTTTAATTTATTTATTATTTCTAAATTATCAGCATTGCCAAAATATTCTTTAATACTTTTAGCAATTATTCCACCAATATCTGGAATATTAGTTAGTTCTTCTTCACTGGCATTTATTAAGTTATCTAAGGTATTAAAGTTTTGAGCTAATATTTTACCAGTCTTAGCTCCTACATGAGGTATACCTAAGGCAAATATTAATTTTTCTAAAGAGTTTTGCTTAGAGTTTTCAATTGCATCTAGTAAGTTATTTACCGATTTATCTCCAAACCCTTCTAAACGAATTAGATCTTGTTTATGATTCTTTAAATTATAAATATCTACTATATTTTTAATAAATCCAAAGTTATAGAAATCTTCCATTATTCTATCACCAAGACCATCTACATTCATAGCGTCACGACTTGCAAAATGAATTAAGCCTTCAATGTGTCTAGCTGGGCATTTATCATTAGGACAGTAATAGTCTACTTGGCCTTCTTTTTTTATTAAAGGTGTATTACACATAGGACATTCTTTTATCATTACAAAGTCCAATTCATTACCTTTACGTCGCTCTACTTTAGCTTCTACTACTTCAGGGATTACATCTCCTGCTTTACGAATTGAAACTATATCACCTATTTTTAAGTCTTTTTCTAATACGTAATCTTCATTATGGAGAGTTGCACGTGAAATAGTACTTCCAGCAACTATTACTGGATCTAATACTGCGTTTGGTGTTATTTGACCAGTTCTACCTACAGTAAATATTATATCTTTTAATTTTGTTAATACTTCTTCTGCTGGGAACTTATAAGCAGTTGCCCACTTAGGATATTTTGCAGTATATCCTAGTTTTCTTTGTTGTTCAATACTATTTACTTTTACTACTACTCCATCAATATCATAAGGTAAGTTTGGTCTTAGAGTTCCTTTTTCTTCAATAAATTCTAATACTTCATTTATATTTTTTACTAATCTATTATTAGGATTAATTTTAAATCCTAGTTTTCTCATATATTCAATAGCTTCAGAGTGAGTTTTAAGTCCATAATCTTCTGGATCTGGTAAGTGATATATAAAGTTATCTAGTTTACGTGATGCAGCTATTTTAGAATCTAATTGTCTAATAGAACCAGCTGCGGCATTACGACAGTTTTGAAGAAGTGGTTCACCTTTTTCTTTTCTTTTTTCATTTAATTCTTCAAGTGTTTTTTTATTCATGAAGATTTCTCCACGAACTTCAATATCTACTTCTTCTTTTAATTTTAATGGTATTACTTTAATAGTTTTAACATTATGAGTAATATCTTCTCCTACTACTCCATCACCACGAGTAGCAGCACGAACTAATTTACCTTTTTCATATAATAATGAAACAGATAAACCATCTATTTTTAACTCACACATATATTCAGGATTAATTCCTTCTTTTTTAATTCTTTCATCGAAAGCTATAAGCTCACTTTCACTAAATACATCTGATAGAGACATCATTGGAATTTTGTGAGTTACTTTTTCAAAACCTTCAATTATTTTTCCACCTGCGTGTTGTGTAGGAGAATCTTCTCTAACCCATTCTGGATGAGCTTCTTCTATTTCAAATAATTCTCTTAAATAACTATCATATTCTTGGTCTGTGATTGTTGGATTATCCAAAGTATGATAATTGTAATCAGCCTCATTAATTATATCTATAAGTTCATTCATTCTGTCCATAATATCACCTATTAATATTATACCATTTTTAGATACACAAAAAAAGCAGTTTTACTGCTTTAATTTATTAAATCCATCTTTCTATAACTGATTTAGAATTTACTGCATTACTTCCTTTGATTGCTAATGCATCATTTAGTACATTTGCATTTTTACATATTCTTTTTATATCATTCGGAACGTTTGCTAGACCACTTCCTTCATGAGTAGTTATTATTCTTATTGTTTTATTAGTAAAATCTAAATCTTTTAATGCTGTTTCAAGTTCTGGTGCATATGTTCCCCAATATATAGGAGTCATAATATATATAACTTCATACTCTGATATATCATTAATCTTTTCTTTAATAGGAGCATTACCAATTCGCATCTTTGCTTCTTCAATACAAATCTCATAGTCTTTTGCATAAGGAACTAATGGTTCTACTTTAAACATATCAGCATTAGTAAATTCTTTTACATATTCAGCTACTATTTCGGTATTACCTTTTTCAATATAACCTACTCCATAATTTTCATCTGCTCTACTAAAATAAATTATTAAACTTTTTTTATCTTTCATAAATCCTCCTATTTAACTAAATTATATGATTCATCTATTAACTTTTCTATCTCTTCATCTTTTATTGTATCATTTAGAATAATACTTATCCAATCTTTTTTACTCATATGATATGCCTTATAAAATCCTTTTTTCTTTAATAATTCTATTATTTTATTTTCATCTAATTTTAAATTTATTATTTCTACTTCTCCAGTTTTATTATCTAATTTAGAATAATCTACATTAGCAATTAATGCATACCATTTTTCACTATTAGTATTTCTAAATACACCAAATCCTTTAAATTTTTCCCATAAGAATTCTGGAGTATTATTATATTTATTTTTAATATATTCTGTTAGTCTATTTGATTGATCAAATATAAAGTATCTTGTTTCAAAACAATTTTTCTTTATATCTTCTAATATTTTTTTATATTCTTCTCTAATAGTATTTACAAATTCTCCTGTTGTGTTAGTTCTTAAAGATATATATTCTTCATTTACTTCTAAATCTATTACTTTACCTATAACAGTATTATTTTCTATAGTGATAATTGCTTTAAAGTTATTAAAAAACTCTTTTTCATAAGTATATTTATTATTATCTTTTATAAATCCATAATCAGTTAATTTATTTGTATTAACTATACTTCTTTTAAAGATATCATTTTCTATATTCATATTATCACCTCTAGATAATTTAAACATTTATTTATTTATTAAATAAATATTAAAAATATTATAACATAAAAATTATATATTATTTTTTATGATTTCTATATATTGTTTTTCTAATAATTCTATACTTTCTTTAGTAATAAATTCATTTTTCTTGTGAGCATTATTATTAAGTCCTAGGATATACCTATATTTTGAATCTATTAGACTGGCTTCTGTCAAAAAGTTACTTATATTAACCTCTTCATTACTTCTAAATGGATTTATATTACTAATTATCTCTAATGAATCATCTTTTATAAGACTTTTAATCTTTTCAATTATTTCTTTATTTTGATTCTTTGATATCGTTCTAAAGTCTAGAGCTACTTCACAATAATCAGGTACCATATTAGAACTTCTTCCTCCAGTTATTTTACCTACATTCATAGTTACTGATTCATATTTATTCATTACTTTTTTTAATTTATTAATAAAATCAATACATTTATCTATAGCATTAATCCCTTCTTCTGGAGTAGATGCGTGAGCAGTTAGTCCTTTGAATACTACTTTTAAATCTAATAGACCTTTACTTGAATTTATTATTTCATTATTTGTTGGTTCTCCTATAATCATAGTATCTGGGAATACTATTTTTTTATCTAATAGTTCTTTTATACCTGCAAAACCTAATTCTTCATCATAAGTAAATATCATTTTAATGCCTTTATCTTTAAATTTAATTTTAGGTATTACAGATAAAATAGTAGCTATTCCTCCTTTCATATCACAAGTACCTAATCCATATAATTTATTATCTTTTTCTATTAATTCAAATGGATTAGTATCCCAATCATTAGAATAATCTACTGTATCTGTGTGACCTAAAAATCCTATATTACAGTCTTTTCTATTACTCATTACTAAACATTTACTTTTATATTCAGTAGTAAATCCCAAGTCTTTTAAATAATTTTCTATATAATTAATTATTTCTTTATTATCTTTATCTTTTATTGTATTTATTCTTACTAATTCTTTTAATATTTCTTTCATAATATTCTCCTTTTCTTTTAATAAAAAAATGCTATACGTACTTGTATAGCATATTTATATATATAGCTAGATACAAGCACCACAAATAGCCCTTGTACCTACGAAGTTTTAATGTCGTATTAACAAGTGCAGACTATTATGATGATGCTTGAATATTATTTTAAACATAATAATCTCTCCTTTTCTTGGCTTAATTCTATCATAATCTTTTATATCAGTCAAATTACAATAAAAAAAGAAGATATTAATCTTCTTTAGTCATTACTTTTTTAGCAAATGTTCTCTTACCACATTTAGGACATTTTTGATATCTAGATGTACCCATATGTGGAGCCATTAATAATTTGAAATAATTCTTTTCTTCAAACACATGATGACAATGTCTACACTCGAAGTATCCTGCATCTACTTCAAGTTTAAATCCATAGAAACATACAATTAATAATATTGCTGTTGAGATACAAACAATTGTAGCTAGTACTGGGCCTTCTCCTAATAATATAGAAGATATAATTATAAGTGCTGTATAAAATATAAATGCTGTTGTTGTTAATACCCACATATCTGTAATTAGTCTCTTGTTTTTTAATTCATCTTGTTTAGCAAGTTCTATTAGTAATTCATCCGTCTTCTTCTTTTCATCTTTCATATTCTCTTCACCAATCAAAAGTTCATTGACATTAATATCTAATATATTACATAAATCTAACATCTTATCTGCATCTGGTAAAGATAATCCTCTTTCCCATTTAGATACTGCACGATCTGTTATATTTAATTTTTCAGCTAACTCTTCTTGAGTTAAGTTATTCTCTTTTCTCTTAGTAGAGATAAATTTACCTATTTTAATTAAATCCATGAACTTTTTCCTCCTTTCATGAATTAATTTTATTATGAAAGATTATTTTTTTACACATACTGGTGGTTGAGTTATTTTTTTATATAGAAAGATCTTAAAAATCCATGATTAAATACTTTAGTTTTATTAGGTACTTCTTTTACTACATGATATATGTTTGCTACATCACCCATTGCCATAATAGTCATAAACCAAAAGATTATAGGTAATGTGAGATAATATGGCATTGGTAAAAATTTTGGTAATAATAACCATATAGTAAATGGAATTATTCCTAATATAAACATTGGAGCTAAACACATTATTATGAATCTAGATTTAGAAACAGGTTCTTCACAATATACAAAGTATGCTCCATCTTTTTTATCTTTCCAAATTTGTTTTTCCACATTTTTTGGGTAAAACAATGCATGTATTATTTCATGAACAAAAGTTAATAAGTAAATTGAAATAATAACTATAAAGAAAGATATTACTATATCTAAATTCATAGTTAAATGATAATCTATATTTTTTACTTTAAAATAAGCTAATAATATCATTATTACTATTAAAGGTAGTATTAATATAAAACCTCTTACAAATTCTTTAGATAAGTTATCTACTATTCCAAACTCTGTTGCTTCTTTTGGAATAGTTTTTCTTTTTATTAATTGTGAATCATCTTTATAATTCCCTTTAAATTTAATATTAAACATTTTATCACCTACTTAATTATAACATAAAAAAAGAAGAATTATCTTCTTCTATTTCCAATAATCATAACCTAGACTATCTATTATTTTTGGAGTATGTATTTTCTTTCCTCTTGTATCAGTAGCTCTCCAAAATGTTGGATTATTCATTAATTCTGAAGCTACATAATACTCCAATAAATAATTATTATCTTTATCATCTGTAAGTGTATATATTCTAGTATCTTTATTAGTTAGATCTACTACTGATGAGATATTTTCATCTTGAATAATATATCCAATACATTTATCTATATCACTTGTTTGCATTATACCTTTTTGTGTTCCATAAGGCATATATGTTCTACCATTATACTCTATTGTCATATATCCTTCATCATCATTATAAGTATAATTTCCTGCTTCAAAAGCAATTGGGTTTTCTGGTAAATCAGGATATTTCATTCCACAACCTGTGAGTAATAAACAAGCTATTAATAAAAATAATACTTTCTTCATAATCTCTCCTTAATGATGGTGATGATGATGATGTAGTTCTAGATGTGCTTTTACATGGCACTCTTTTTCACTACATGCTTCTTCTTCTGTTTCTAGAATAGAATGACATATATTATGTTCTTCTAACTCTTCTCTTATTTCTTTTTTTACTTTAGAAATATCTTTAGATTTAGATACTATATGCATAGTAGCATAATTATTATAACCATCTATACTCCATACATGAATATGATGAATATCTTCTACATCTTTTATTTTTAATAAGTGTTCTTTTAATTCATCAATATCTATTTCTTTAGGTGTTTTTTCTAAGAATAGATCTAATACTTTCTTTAGATTTTTTAAAGCATTAATAAGTATAAATAAAGCTACTCCTATAGACATAATAGAATCAATTATCTTTATATCTGTGAAATGCATTATAATAGATCCTATTAATACTACTAACCATCCTAATACATCTTCTAACATATGAAGATTAACTGATTTTTGATTAATTGAATCTCCATCTTTTGTGACTAATGCAGCAATGAAGTTTAATACTACTCCTAGAATAGCAAAAATCATCATTCCATCATAGTTAACTTCTACTGGATTAAATAATCTTTTTACTGCACCTACTATTACTAAAATAGAACCTACTAGTAGGATTGTAGTTGTGATTACTCCACCTAATACAGAGTATCTTGCATATCCATATGTATATTTTTTATCAGGATGTTTTTTACTTTTCTTTTCTAAGAAAAAAGATACTCCTATTGAGAATGCATCTCCTAAATCATGAATTGCATCGGAGTAAATAGCTACTGAATTAGTAAGTATTCCTCCAACAAATTCTATTATTGAGAAACTTACATTTAGTAAGAAAGCTATTAATATATTTTTTTCTGTTTTCATATTATTCATTTCCTTTTAGACTTGTGACCATATCTATTTTTTTAATTTTTCTTGATAGGAATTTAGATACTAAGTAAGATACTATGAATGTTCCTATGGCAGCTATTAAGTAAGTTCTTATAGATATACTAGCTCCAAAATCATAGTGTTCTTCTATAGCAGTTTTAAATAACCAATCTGTTAAGTAATATCCCATAGGTAATCCAAATATAATAGATATAATAGCTATCCAATTATTTTGTTTTATAAAGATATTTTCTATTTGTTTATCTTTAAATCCTAATACTTTTAATGTTGAGAATTGGTATTCTTTTTCTGCGTATGATAGTATTCCTAAGTTATATATAATTATAGCACCTAAAAGTATAGCAATAGCAATAATTAATATTAACATAGTTTTCATCATAGAAAGCATTCCTTCCATACCTTCTTTTAAACTTTCAATATCTTGGATAGTTTCTATATTATTTATTTCTTTTGTATTACTTAAATCAATATTAGTATACAAAGAATCTGGATTATAATCAATTCCTAAAGATTCTAAATACTTTCTAGTCATAGATATATTTTGGTTTTGTGGATCTTTATTAAATCCTATTATTTTAGATGTATAGTATTTATCATCACCGTAAATATGCCATGTAATTTCATCATTTAATTTATATCCTTTAGTAGAAGCTAATTTATATGTAACATATATTCCATCATCTGTAGGTTTAGATTTAATCTTATTTTTATTATCTACAAATCTTACATAATTAGATGCATCTGTGACAAATATATTATTAGATTCTCTATTACCTTTTTCATCTTTTATTTCTATTCCTAGGCTTTGAGATGTATTTTTACCATATTTGTCATATAACTCATTTAATCCCTCTTTAGAAGTATTTTCTTTTATATTTAATTTATAATCAAAATTATATAAATCTACAAATTGTAGTTTTACAAAGAAATTCATTGAGTCTAACATACCAAATGCACAAACTATTAACATACAACAACCTACTACTCCAGCAAGTCCCATGAACGTTCTCATCTTGTTTCTTAAGATATCTCTTATATTCCATATAGATGAGAAACTTAATTTTTTAAATATTTTCTTTTTAGTTATATTAATTGTTTTTGATTTAACACTAGGTATTTTAGTTCTTAATGTTTCTGCAGGGTTTTCACTTAATATTTTTCTTCCTGTGATATAAGTTATTAAGGCTACTATAGATATTACTATTAATGATACTAAATAACTTGTTTCATTCATTGATGGATGACCATTAGGTATTTCAAAGAATTCCATTTCTAGATTAATAAATATATTACCTATTATGAAATATCCTAATACTAATCCTACAATTGATGCTGCTACACTAATCCAAAATCCATAACCAATATAATGGAATAATATTTTTCTATTACTAAATCCTAATGCTTTTAAAGTACCTATTTGTACTCTTTGTTTTTTTACTACTCTTGTCATTGTAGTTATTACTGACAACATTGCGATAAATAAGAAGATTCCTGAGAATACTCCTACATAAGTTTTACCTTCATCTATTTCTCCTTGATAAGCAACATATGAAGATGTATCTTCTACTTTAATAATTGCTTTAGCATTTTTTACTTTATCTTCTATATCATTTTTTACTTTATCTACATTACTCTTTTTATTAACATCAACCATGATACTTGAATATGGAATATATTCTTTATAATTAAAGTTAGGCATTACCATATCAAATATATTTTCATTTATACCTGTTTCTTTTATAACTAAGTTTTTAATATAATCCTCAGTTATTTCATTAACAGACATATAAGCAAATCCAAATTCTTTTCTATCTGGATATAATTCTGATTCATCCCTTACATCATATAAATGGTCTGGGACATTTATTAGTCCTAATACTTTTTCATGTAATTCCATTCCATCGTATTTAACTAATACTTCGTCTCCTACTTTAATATTATTTTCTATTGCATAGAAATTATCTAACCATATACCACTTTTATTAGGATCAAATTTTTCTCCTTTATATACATAGAATTTAGATATATTATTTGTTTCTATAAAGTTTAATAGTAATGTTTTATCATTATCAGTACTAGCAGTTACTGATAACTTTAATTCAGCGTCATTTACATTATCTATTTCTTTTATAGTTTTTAAATCATCATGATTTAATAGACCCATTGCGCTTAAGTCATATAAATTATTTTCAGAATAAAACTTATCACTAGTTTTTTTCATACCATCCATATATGCTTCTATTCCAGAATAAGCCATTATTCCGATCATAACCATTAAAAAGATTGTGAT
>JAFWJL010000011.1 GCA_017511605.1 Bacilli bacterium | reverse complement strand
TATTGTGTTATAATACGTGCATAAATGTTTTGATGAAGAGCGTTTTATTCATAAGTTTATTAAAGAGAGCTTTGTTGGTGGGAATAAGCATAAATGGAATAAAACAGTATGGCTTCTGAACTGTTATATCGATATGTAGATATAAACGTAGATAGGCGTTAACTATTTAAGTGTATAATATCAGATATTATAAAGTAGAGTGGTACCGCGATAATTCGTCTCTATGTTTATAGTATCTTTTTTTTGGAGGGATAAAGATGGAAAAAGAAAAGTATTATATTAGTACAGCAATTGCTTATACTTCAGGTAAACCTCATATAGGTAATACTTATGAGATTGTTTTAGCTGATGCAATTGCTAGATTTAAAAGATTACAAGGATATGATGTTTATTTTCAAACTGGTACTGATGAACATGGAGAAAAGATTCAATTAAAGGCTGAGGCCGCAGGAGTTAGTCCACAAGAGTTTGTTGATGGTGTAGCAGGAGAAATTAAACGTATTTGGGATATTATGAATACAAGTTATGATAGATTTGTACGTACTACTGATAAACGTCATGAAGAAGTAGTACAACATATCTTTAAATACATGTATGATAAAGGTGATATCTATCTAGGTAAATATGAAGGATGGTATTGTACTCCAGATGAATCATTCTGGACAGATTCACAAGTTGTTAAGACTGAAGATGGTAAGATAGTATGTCCTGATTGTGGAAGAGAAGTTGAGAGAAAGAGTGAAGAAGCATATTTCTTTAAACTTAGCAAATATCAAAAACAATTAGAGGAATATATTGAATCTCATCCTGAATTCATTCAACCTGCAGCTAGAAAAAATGAAATGATTAATAACTTTATTAAACCAGGATTACAAGATTTATGTGTATCACGTACTTCATTTAGTTGGGGAATACCAGTAGATTTTGATCCAAAACATGTAGTATATGTATGGCTTGATGCTTTAACTAACTATATTACTAATATTGGGTATGACATTGATGGTGGAAATGATGAATTTAAATATAAATGGCCAGCAGACTTACATTTAATTGGTAAGGATATTATTAGATTCCATACTATTTATTGGCCTTGTTTCTTAATGAGTTTAGATGTAGAACTTCCTAAACAAGTATTTGGTCACCCTTGGTTAATCATGAGTGATGGAAAAATGTCTAAATCATTAGGAAATGTTATATATGCTGATGACTTAGTAAATGAATTTGGAGTTGACGCTGTAAGATATTATTTCTTACACGAAATACCTTTTGCTAGTGATGGAGTATTTACAAGGGATTTATTAATTGAAAGAATTAATGGAGATTTGGCTAATATTCTAGGTAACTTAGTTCAAAGAACTATATCTATGGGTAATAAATACTTTAATGGTAAAGTTACTAATAAAGGTGTTAGTGAAGAAATAGATAAAGAATTTATTGATACTATTAATGGATTAGAGAAAAAAGTTACTCTTAAGATGGATAACTTACAAATAAGTGATGCTATTACTGAGATATTCAATGTCCTTCGTGCAAGTAATAAATATATTGATGAAACTACTCCATGGGTTTTAGCAAAAGACGAAAACTTAAAAGATAGACTTGAAACAGTTATTTATAACTTATTAGAATCTATTAGAGTATGTGCAGTATTCTTAAATCCATTCTTAACTGATACTAGTGATAAGATTTTTGCACAAATTAATAATAGTTGTAGAGACTTTGGATATAATGAATCTAATTCTTATGAATTAACTACTCCATCTCCATTATTTATGAGAATAGATGTTAAAAAAGAAGATTAATTCTTCTTTTTTTGTTATAATTAGGATGGTGAAGAATATGTATATAGATACTCATTGTCATTTATCTTTAGAAGATTATGATGATATAGATTTAGTTGTTAAAGAAAATAGGGAAGCTGGTATAGATAAGATAATAATATCTGGATATAGTAGAGATACTATTAAAGAGAGTCTTGAAATAATAGATAAATATCCTGATATATATGCTACTATTGGTTATCATCCTAGTGAAGCAGATATTACTACTAGTGAAGATCTTTCTTTATTAGAAGAACAAATTCAAAATAAAAAAGTAGTTGGTATTGGTGAAATAGGATTAGATTATCATTACGGTAGTGATAATAAAGATAAGCAAATTAATTTATTTAGGAAACAAATGGAGTTAGCCTCTAAGTATAAATTGCCTGTAGTAATACATAGTAGAGATGCTACTGCAGATACTATTAATGTATTAAAAGAATATGAAGTAATTGGAGATATGCATTGTTTTAGTGGTAGTTTAGAGACTGCTAAGATATATATTTCTATGGGATATAAATTAGGAATAGGTGGAGTAGTGACTTTTAAGAATAGTAATTTATATAAGGTTGTAGAGTCTGTTGGACTTGAAAATATTATTTTAGAAACAGATTCTCCATATTTAACTCCTGAACCTTTTAGAGGTAAAAAGAATTCTTCTAAGTATATTCCATATATAGCTAAAAGAATATCTGAAATACTTAATTGTAGTGAAGAAGATGTCTCTAAAATCACTAGTAGAAATGCTATTAGTTTGTTTGACTTGAAATAAAAATTATGATATCTTATATATAATAAAAGGGTTGGTGAAATGTAGATGGAAAAATTAAATAATATACATATTTTAAAGACTATTTCAATAGTATTTCTATCTTTACTTGCGCTTTTTTTAGTTATTGCAATATTTATTACTCTTGATGGATATAAGAAACGTAATTATAAATTAGATATAAAATATATAAATGGGAATACTGTTGAACTTAGTAATAAATTACCTATATCTGATGAAATAGGTAAGAGTTATAAGGGTACTGGTGTAGAAAAGGGTATAGCTGAATATAAAGAGTTCATTTTATCTAATAAAAATGAAGGTAAGATAAACTATGAAATTTATTTAACTAAGACTCATAATAAGAATAAGGATATAAGATCAAATTATATTAAATTATATTTAACGGATGATTCTAATAATCCTTTAAAGAATTTTGATAAAAAACAAATGATATCATATTATGATTTATTTGCATTAAATGATAAACCTGGTAGTAAGTTATTATATAACGGAACACTTTCTTCTGGAGAAAGTAAAACATTTATATTAAGAAGTTGGGTGTCAGATACTTATATGATTTCTAGCGAAAGCGAACGCTTTGGATTTGATATAGAAGCAAGATTAAAATAGGAGTGATAGGATGGATTCAAAGAATTCAAGTAAAGCATTTATTATATTAATGACATCAGTTAGTTTATTGCTTATCGGTCTTATTGTAGTTGGATTTATAATATTTTCATTAAAAGGACCTGAAATAGTTGAAGAAGAAGAAAATGGTGCTGATATAATATTAAATTATTCTACTAATATAAGTGGATTACAAATAAGAAATGCTGAAAAGGTAAAAGATGAAGATGGTATTCTAAGTTTAGATGATGGAGAATATTTTGATTTCTCAGTAGAAGTATTATTAGATAATGCATCAAATGTAGAATATGAAATATCTGTAGTTAAAGATGTAGTTAATTCAAATATACCAGACGAAGATATTAAAATTTATTTAGAAAAAGAAAAAGAAGGTACATATACAAAAGTATTTGGACCTCAAGAATTTAAACCTTTGAAGAAAGATAATGAATTTGGTAGTAAAAAAGGGTCTATGCCTTTAATAAGTGTAAAAAAGACTAATTCTAATACAGATAATTATAGATTGAGAATGTGGTTATCTGATAAATCAGTTTTAAATAATGGAAATTATGTAGTTGAAGTAGAAGTAAATGGTGTAGCAAAATAAAGAAGTGTAAACCACTTCTTTTTTTATTGAAAAATATAGATTTTTTAAATTTTTACGTATTATAATAATTATAGAATAGGAGGACTAAGATGGCTAGAAAGAAAAAAGAAACGTTTTTAGATAAAACTTTATATGTATCTCATTTTGTCCTTCGCGCCTTTTTAATAGCATTTTTATGTTTATTATTAGGTTTTGGATTAATTGTATTAATTTATTTAGGGGATATGTTGGTAAAGGGAGATAGTCCATTATTTAGTACTTATGTAATAGTAACTCCTAGTATGGTTCCTACAATTAAGATTGATGATGCTATAGTTGTTAAGAGAGTTGATAATGATAAGTATAAAGTAGGGGATATAATTACTTTTAAATCAAAGGATTCTAATTATGAGGGATTAGCTGTTACACACAGAATTGTAGAAAAACATAGTATAAGCGATAAAACAAGTGTATATACTACGAAAGGTGATAATAATAAAGTGATTGATCCAGTTAGTGTAAAGACTGATGCGATATATGGTAAAGTTTTATTTAAGGTTCCATATGTAGGAAAAGTACAAGATTTTTTGTCACATCCGGCTAATTATTTATATTGTTTATTAATACCAGCAATTGTATTTGTTTTATATGATGTGATGAAGATATTTATGATGATAACAAAAAAGAAAAAATTTTCATACTAATTCTTTCTTTTTTTTTATGATTAAATTATAATATGGGTTGTTGGTGATATTATGGAAAAATATGATGTTAAATTTAAGAAAAAATTTGGACAAAATTTTTTAAAAGATATTAATATTGTTAAAAGAATAGTAGATGTAAGTGGCATTGATTCTAATTCTTTAGTTATAGAGGTTGGACCTGGTGGAGGAGTAATGACTAGGGAACTAGCTAGTAGAGCTAAGAATGTATTGGCTTACGAGATTGATACTGATTTGGAAGATGAATTATTTAAAAGATTAGAAGGCTTTGACAATGTAGATGTATTGTTTCAAGATTTTTTAACTTCTGATTTAGTAAATGATGTGGCTAATTATGAATACAATAAGTTATACTTTGTTAGTAATGTTCCATATTATATTACTACACCAATACTATTAAAGATAATAGAATCTGGCCTTGATTTTAATAAAATAGTTATAATGGTTCAAAAAGAAGTAGGTGATAGATTTACTACTTTACCAGGAAATAGAGAATATGGTTCTATTACAGTACTTTTAAATTATTTTTATGATGTTAAGAAGGAGTTCTTTGTTTCTAGAAAACAATTTGTTCCTGAACCTAATGTTGATAGTTTAATAGTGTCTTTTAGTGAGAAAAAAGATAAATTGGAATTAAATGATTTTAAATTCTTTGAAAGAATATTGAGAGATAGTTTTCAATTTAAAAGAAAAACTTTGAAGAATAATCTAAAAAATTACGATTTGAAGAAAGTGGAAGAAGTATTAAAAGAATATGATTATGATTTGACAGTACGTGCAGAAAATTTAAGTGTAGAAATATTTGTTAAAATAAGTAATGCATTAAGAAAATAGATTAGTCTATTTTCTTTTTTTATGCATATTATTTATGGGAGATGATAATTATATTTAAGATAGGTGACTTAGTTAGTAGAATTTCTCATAATAATGATGTGTTATTTAGAATAGTGTCTATAAATAATGAAGTGGCTAGATTATCGGGTGTTAATGTAAGATTAGAAGCTGATTCTTCTTTAGATGATTTAGTTATTTCTAGTAATAATGAAAATGATAGAGAAATAATAGAAAGAAATGCTAAAGAATTTAATTTTGATAGAGCCAATTATTTTTATTTGCCGGGAAAAATTCTGCATATAGATGGAGATGAAAATTATTTGAATCGTTCCATGAAATTCTATGAAAGCATCGGAATTAAGGCAAACGGGTTGTGTTTAAATGAAAAAGAAATATCTCTAAAAATAAACGATTTAATAAAAGAATATAGACCTGATATTATTGTTATTACTGGACACGATGCATATTATAAGAAAAAAGGGGATAAAGATAATATTAATAATTATCAGAATAGTGGTAATTTTGTTAAGGCTATAAAAGAAGCTAGAAGATTAGAAAGGAATCAAGATAAGCTAATTATTATAGCGGGTGCTTGTCAATCTGATTATGAAGAATTAATAAGAGCGGGGGCTAATTTTGCATCAAGTCCAAGAAGAATTAATATTCATGCATTAGATCCGGCTATAATTGCTTCATCTATTGCTTTCTCTGATAAAAATCAAAGTATAGATATAATAAAACTAATTGAAAAAACAAAGTATGGTAGTGATGGTATTGGAGGAATTATTACTAATGGTACTATGTATGTGGGGTATCCTAGATGAATTTAGATACAGCTAAAAATAAAGTGAGAGAAAAAATGAATATACATTATAGATTTATTTATAGAGGTGCAAGAAATCAGATTGAAGAGTTTGAGGGTAGGATAATTAAGTGTTATCCATCGATATTTATAATTGAGACAGATGACCATATAATAAAATCATTTACCTATAATGATTTTATTATTAGAAATATTAAAATTATATAGTAAATAAAAATATTTGCATTTTCATTTATATTATTATAAAATATAGGTAGAAGTGATTTTGCTTTAAGAGGGAGGATTATTCTTATGAAGATTACATCAGTTAATGTACGTAAAATTGAAAAAGAAGGTTCACGTATGAAAGGAATCGCATCTATTTTATTAGATGATAGTTTTGCAGTACATGATATTAGAATTATTGAAGGAGACAACGGTCTATTTATAGCAATGCCTAGCCGAAAGACTGCTACAGGTGGATATCGTGATATAGCTCATCCTATTAATCCAGAAGTTCGTTCTATGTTTGAAGAAGCAATTTTAAAAGCATATGAAGAAGCTGAGGATGCTCCAACAACTGAAGAAGAATAATTGTTAAAAAGATGCTTAGCATCTTTTTTTGTTCTAAAATTTATTTTTATACATATTATTTATTAGGAGGATAATATGGATAAAGATAATAATATTAGTAGTTATAATCATAGTATTAATTTATTAGAAAGAAAGACATTAGTTATAACAGGTGTTAAGAAGATTGATAATTTTGATAATAATCATTTCTTGCTTGATACTACAATGGGTTATATAGTGGTAAAAGGAGAAGGGTTAGGATTAATAAAATTGGATACTTTAAGTGGCAATGTTACTATAAAAGGAAGTATTAACTCCATAGAATATATTATGGATAATAAGAAGAATAAGGAAGAAAGTGTATTTAGTAGGTTATTTAAATAATGGAATTAAAGATACAAATACTTAGTCTTATATTTTCTTTTTTATATGGGATATTTTTATTTATAATATTTAAGTTGGAGTATAAATGTATTTTTTCATTAAAAAAGAAGTATCAGATTTTATTTAACTTTATATATTGTATAGTATTTTCTCTTTTATATTTCTTTTTATTATTGTTTATAAATAATGGTAGTTTACATTTATATTTTTTATTACTTATAATATTTGGATTTTTATTGAGCTATCAATTGTCGAAAAAAATAGTGTAAATAGTATGTAAATATTGATAGTTTTGTCAGTTTAAACTTACTTTTTCATAGTATAATATAGGGTGAAAAGGTAGGTGAAGTGTATGGCAAAGAATACTAGTAGAAAAAAAGCTAGAAGAAGAATGCTTTTATTAGGACTAACTTCTATTGTGGTTATTTTTGCTATGACATTCACTATCGGTAAATATTGGGTAGAAATATTTGAAAAATACCAAGAAAAGAAAGAATTAGATAAAGAATTAACTTTATTAAAAGAAAAAGAAGAAGAATTAAAGGTAGATGCAAATAAGCTGCAAAATCCTGATTATATAGCGAGATATGCTAGAGAAAAATATCAATATTCAAAAGATGGAGAATTTATTTTACAAATTCCTGAAGAATAGATAACTATTTTTCTTTTTTTCTGTTATAATATAAATCGTTTGGAGTGATATTATGATTAATATAGAAGATCATTTTACTTTTCGTAATGGTGATAAGATAGTTATTGGTTGTTCTACTGGGCCTGATTCTATGGCACTTTTAGATATGCTATTAAAAGTAAGAAATAAATATAATCTTAGCATAATAGTTGCTCATGTTAATCATAATGTGAGAAAAGAGAGTTACGAAGAAGCTGAATTTATTAAAAAGTATTGTGAAGAAAATAATCTAGTTTGTGAATCAATGGTAATAGAAGATTATGGAGATGATAATTTCCATAATGAAGCTAGAAATATAAGATATAACTTTTTTGAAAATTTAGTTCATAAATATGAGGCTAATTACTTAATGACTGCACATCATGGGGATGATTTAATAGAAACTATTTTAATGAGAATGGTTAGAGGTTCTAATTTGAGTGGTTATTTAGGATTTAAAAGTGTAGTTAATATGGATGGTTATTATATAGTTAGACCGTTAATTTATTATACAAAAGCTGAATTAGAGGAATATGATAGAGAAAATAATGTAAAATATTATATAGATAGTTCTAATTCTAAAGATAAATATACTAGAAATAGATATCGTAAGTATGTGTTACCTTTTTTAAAGGAAGAAGAAAAAGATGTACATTTAAAATTCTTAAAATTTAGTAATACATTATTAGAAGCAGGTAAATTTATAGATAAGGCTAGAGATAGAGCATTAAATAGGGTTACTGAGAATGATAAGATAGTTATTGATAAGTTTTTATTAGAAGATAGTTATATTCAAAGAGAAATACTTTATTATTTATTGAGTGAATTTTACCAAGATGACTTGATACTTTTAAGTGATAGACATATTAATTTAATATTAGATTTAATTAATTCAGGAAAATCTAATAGTTATATTAATTTACCAAATGAGGTTATAGCGAGAAAAGATTATAATTATTTTGAAATTGTTAAAGAAATAGAAGATATAGCTAATTATGAAATTGAATTTGATGAAGTGGTGATGCTTCCAAATAATAAGAAAATTGAAAGAATTGATGATACTATAGATAATAGTAATAATATATGTAGGTTAAATAGTAAAGATGTTAGTTTACCACTAATAGTTCGTACTAGAAAAATAGGTGATAGAATTTCAGTAAAAGGACTTAATGGTACTAAGAAAGTAAAAGATATATTTATTGATAAGAAAATACCATTACTTGAAAGAGATAATTGGCCTATAGTAGTTGATTCAGAAGGAAAGGTAGTATGGATACCTGGAATTAAAAAATCAAGATTTGACAAAAAAAAGACTGAAAGTTATGATATAATATTGAAATACAGTTAGGAGGAATTTTATGGATAACAAAGTAAATAAAAAAACTGTAAGAAAAGGATTATTACCTTATTTATTTATAGGTATTATTATATTAGGAGTATTTTATGTTTTTAATATTTTAAATAAGGATGTTCATACTTTTACTTATAATGAATTTATTGAAAAATTAGATAAAGCAAGTATTAAAGAAATGGTTATAGTACCTAGAGGTGGTGGATATGTTTATGACATTACCGGTACATTATTAGATTATAAGGAAAATGAGAGTTTTGAAGCTACATTACCTTTATCTGAAGAGGTAATGAAGAAGATAGTTAATGCAAGTGATGAACAAACATTTAAATTAACTGTTAAACCTGATCCTGATGCATCTAGTTTATTATTAATAGTTATTAATGTATTACCAATACTAATTCTTGTTGGTGCAGCATTCTGGTTCTTTAGTAGACAAATGGCTGGTAATAAGAGTAGTTTAGATTTTGGTAAGAGTAGAGCTAAATTAAATAGTGATAAAAATAAAATTACATTTAAAGATGTCGCTGGATTAAAGGAAGAAAAAGAAGAAGTTAAAGAATTAATTGATTTCTTAAAGAACCCTAAAAAATTCCAAAAGTTAGGTGCTAGAATTCCTAAAGGAGTTTTATTAATGGGTCCTCCAGGAACTGGTAAAACATTACTTGCTAAAGCTGTTGCAGGTGAAGCTAATGTTCCATTCTATTTTATAAGTGGATCTGACTTTGTAGAATTATTCGTAGGTGTTGGTGCATCACGTGTAAGAGATATGTTCCAACAAGCTAAAAGAAATGCACCTTGTTTAATATTTATAGATGAAATTGATGCAGTAGGTCGTCAAAGAGGTACTGGTTTAGGTGGAGGACATGATGAAAGAGAACAAACACTTAACCAATTACTTACTGAGATGGATGGTTTTGGAGAAAATGAAGGAATAATTATTATTGCTGCTACAAATAGACCTGATGTACTTGACCCAGCATTACTTCGTCCAGGACGTTTTGATAGACAAGTTACTGTTAATTTACCAGATGTTAGAGGTCGTGAAGAAATTTTAGCAGTTCATGCTAAGAATAAGATATTAGCTAATGGTATTACATTAAAGAATTTAGCTAAGCGTACTCCAGGATTTAGTGGAGCTGATCTTGAAAACTTATTAAATGAAGCTGCACTACTAGCAGTTAGACGTGATAAGAATGAAATTGGTATGAGCGAAATTGATGAAGCTACAGATAGAGTTCTTATGGGACCTGCTAAAGTAAGCCATAAATATAGTGAAAATGATAGAAAATTAGTTGCATATCATGAAGCTGGACATGCAGTTATTGGTATTAAATTAAAGAATGCTAGTGATGTTCAAAAAGTTACTATTATCCCAAGAGGTTCTGCTGGTGGATATAACATGATGGTTCCATCTGAAGAAAAGTTATGTTCAACTAAGACTGATTTATTAGAAGAAATTACTGGTTTATTAGGTGGTAGAACTGCTGAAGAGATTACTTTTGGTGAAATTACAACAGGAGCACATAACGACTTTGAAAAAGCTACTAAGATAGCTCGCGCTATGGTTACTGAATATGGTATGAGTGATTTAGGACCACTTCAATTTGAACAACAATCTGGAAGTGTATTCTTAGGACGTGATTATAATAAACCACAACACTTCTCAAATGAAGTAGCTAATGAAATAGATATGGAAATGAGAAAAATTATTGATTCATGTCATAAGAAAGCAACTGAAATTATTAAAAAGAATAAAGATTTATTAAAACTTATTGCTGAAGCATTACTTGAATATGAGACATTAACTAAAGAACAAATTGATTATTTAGTAGAAAATGGAAAGATGCCTGAAGAAGATGAACAAAAACTAGAAAGTTTATCTGTTACTAAGTTAAGAAAACTTGCTAAAGAAAAAGGAATAGCTGACGTAGACAAGAAAAATAAAGCAGAATTATTAAAAGAATTAGACCCAACTATCTAATTCTTTTTTATTGAAAAATAAATTATTTGTACTATAATAAGTTTAAAGGAGAGAGAAGTATGGATAAGAAAAAGAAAGCTAAATTAGATAAAATTAAAAGTAAAGGTAAAGGATTCTTTGGAGAATTTAAAGACTTTATCCTACGTGGTAATGTTATGGATATGGCTATCGGTGTTATTATCGGTGCTGCATTTCAAGGAATTGTTACTGCATTAACTACAGATTTTATTAATCCATTAATTAATGGTCTTGGTGGTGCTAAAGTAGGTGGTACTATTAAGATTTATGGTGGACAAGTAATAAAATATGGTGATTTTATCACAGCTGTTATTAATTTCTTAATCATGGCTTTAGTATTATTTATATTATTAAAGATAGTAAATGGTATTATGGAAGCTGGTAAGAAAAAGAAAACAGAGGAAACACCTGCAGTAGTTAAATCTGATGAAACTATACTACTTGAAGAAATTAGAGACTTATTAAAAAAGAAAAAATAAAAAGAAGACTCGCATGAGTCTTTTTTTTACAAAGTTGACTATTATGGTGTTTTGTGGTATAATACATCGCATGTTTAGGGGGAATTTTGTATGAATGAATCTAAGGAAAGAGCTTTATTACGAATTAATAGTAAAAAACTATCAGAAATATCTGGATTGAGTGTAGAAACAATATGTAAAGCTTATAATAAGGTTAATGCGGGTTTACCGATTAAAATTTGGCCTACTTATGAAAACTTAAGAATGTTATGCAAGTTTATTTTAGAAGAACAAAAAATTAGAAGTAGGGCTATGACAAATGCAGCATTAGGAGCTAGAAAGAGGGCAAGAGAAAGGTCTGAATGGTGGTATTCATCTAAAGTACTTTATAAAAAAGGTTAATAAAATAAGTGTACTATATTGTACACTTTTATTATGCTTGTAAAAATATATTATTTGTTTTATAATATCTACGTCAAAGAAAAGGGATAATTATGGAATGGAATATAGGAAATGTTAAAATTAAAAATCAAATTGTATTAGCTCCTATGGCTGGGATAAGTAACTCTGCATATCGTAGGATTTGTAAAGAAATGGGTTGTGGGCTTATTTATGCTGAGATGGTTAGTGATAAAGCAATTACTTTTAATAATAAGAAGACTATTGATATGCTTTATATGGAGGAAGTTGAAAGACCTCTTGTTCAACAAATATTTGGTAGTGATAAAGAGTCATTTGTAGAAGCAGCTAAATATATATATTCCAATATGAAACCTGATATTATTGATATTAATATGGGTTGTCCTGTTCCTAAAGTAGCTGTTAGAGCTCAAGCTGGTAGTGCTCTTTTAAAAGATGTTGATAAAATATATGATATTGTATCTAGTGTTGTTAAATCTGTTCCTATACCAGTTACAGTTAAAATTAGAAGTGGTTGGGATAATAAACATATTAATGCAGTGGAAGTAGCTAAAGTAGTTGAAAAAGCAGGTGCTTCTGCAATATGTGTTCATCCTAGAACTAGAAGTCAAGGATATAGTGGTACTGCTGATTGGAGTATTATTAAAAAAGTGAAAGAAAGTGTTTCTATTCCAGTTATTGGTAATGGAGATGTTAAAAGTCCAATGGATGCTAAAAGAATGCTTGATGAAACAGGGTGTGATGCTGTAATGATAGGACGTGGAGTACTTGGAAATCCATGGCTTATAAAGAATTGTATTAATTACTTATCTGGTAAGGAATTAATTGATGTTACTGTTCCTGATAGAATAGATATGTGTTTAAAACATTTAGAGTATTTAAATAGTTTAAAAAACGAGAAATTAGCATGTTTAGAGATAAGAAATCATATAGGTTGGTACTTTAAAGGAATAAAAGGAAGTAATGAATTAAAAAATAAAGTATATAAAACTACTAGTATTCATGATATAATTTGTTTGTTAAAGGAATTTAAGGAGGAAAAATCATGGCTAAGGAATTAAAAAGAGCATCTCTTGTTAGAAGACTTTGTGCTTATGCAATTGATTATTTAATAGTTGTAATACTAGTTAGTTTAATATCAGCACCATTTATAGATGCGAAAAAGGTTGACAAATTACAAAATGAGTCGACAGAAGTAATTGAAAAATATCAAAAAGGAGAAATTACTCCGGATGAGTATTTAGAAAGATATAGCAGTGTTTATTATAGTTTAAGTAGAAGTACTGGAGTAATGACTTTTATTACTATAATAATATATATAGTTTACTTTGTGGTTTTCCAATTATATAATAGGGGACAAACTTTTGGTAAAAAATTAATGAAAATAAAAGTAGTGGCACTTGATGGCGATTTAAGTATGAATCAAATGATATTTAGAGCTTTTATTGTTAATATGATATTATTAAATATTATTAATTTCGCATTAATAACATTTGCACCTAAAGGTATATATACTGGTGTGAGTGCAACGTTATCAATGACTCAATATATAATAATGTTTATTTCAGTAATATTAGCTACAACAAAAGAGGGAAGAACTATTCATGATAGAATAGCTCATACTAGAGTAGTTAGTGCAAAATAGGAGGTATTTATGAGAGATTTTAGTGAACAAGAATTAGTAAGAAGAGAAAAAAGAGATAGATTAGTAGAATTAGGATTAGATCCATTTGGACAAAGATATGATAGGGAAGATTATGCTAAAGATATAAAAGAAAAGTATTGTGAAGTAGATCATGATGCATTTGAAAACATGAATGATACTGCTAAAGTAGCAGGAAGAATTATGTTTATTAGAAAGATGGGTAAAGCATCATTCTTTAGTATTCAAGATAAAACTGGTTCTATCCAAATCTATATATCAGTTAATGATATTGGGGAAGAAGCATATGACTTATTTAAAACAGCTGACATCGGAGATATAGTTGGTGTATATGGAAAAGTAATGAAAACTAAGACTGGTGAAGTTACTATTAAATGTTTAGAATATACGCATTTAGTTAAAGCTTTAAGACCACTTCCTGAAAAATTCCATGGATTAGTTGATAAAGAAGAAAGATATAGAAGACGTTATGTTGATTTAATGATGAATGAAGAATCTAAGAAAGTTGCATTCATGAGACCAAGAATTATTAAATGTATTAGAGATTTCTTAGATAATCAAGGATTTACAGAAGTAGAAACTCCTATATTAACATCATTATTAACAGGAGCTAGTGCTAGACCATTTACTACACATCATAATGCTCAAGATATTGATATGTATTTAAGAATAGCTCTTGAATTAAATCTTAAGAGATTATTAGTTGGTGGTATGGAAAGAGTTTATGAAATAGGTAGAACTTTCCGTAATGAAGGAATGGATCCAATGCATAATCCTGAATTTACTATGATGGAAGTATATCAAGCATATAGTGACCTTGAAGGTATGATGGACTTAACTGAAAATATGTATAAGACTATAGCTAATGAAGTGTGTGGAAAAACAACTTTCCATTTCTTAGGACATGATATAGATGTTGCTGGTGAATGGAAGAGAGTTTCTATGACCGATGCTATTAAGGAAAAAACAGGAATTGATTTTAAAGCAATTAATTCTTTAGATGAATGTTTAAAATTAGCTGAAGAACATCATATAGACTTAGAAGAACATGAAAAACAATATGGTCATATTATTAATAAATTCTTTGAAAAATATGTTGAAGAAACTTTAATAGAGCCAACATTCTTATATGGACATCCAATTGAGATTAGTCCATTAACTAAAAAAGATCCTAGTGACCCTAGATTTACTCAAAGATTTGAATTATTTATTTCAGGTCATGAATGTGCAAATGCCTATACTGAGTTAAATGATCCAGACGATCAATTAGAAAGATTTGAAGCTCAATTAAAGGAAAAGGATATGGGTAATGATGAAGCTAATGATATCGATATGGACTTCATCGAAGCGTTAGAATATGGTATGCCTCCTACTGGTGGAATTGGTTATGGTATTGACCGTTTAGTAATGTTATTCACTGAACAAGAATCAATAAGAGATGTATTATTATTCCCAACAATGAGAGAAAGAAAAAAAGAAGATTAATCTTCTTTTTTTATTTATTTAAAATACTTGTAAAAAACACTTGAAAATAATATAATTATTATGGGAGGTTAATTATGAAGAAACATAATACAATAAAAGTCGTTCTTATTACTATGCTAGTCTTCTTATTATTATCTTGGATATTACCTGCTGCTTATTATTCAGGACAATATATAGACCAAGGACGCGTTCAAATGGGATTATTTGATTTATTTAATTATCCATTAACTGCATTAAGTTATTTTGGATATATTGGATTATTCTTTGTCCTAGTTGGAGGATTCTATGGAATTCTATACAAGATTCCAGCTTATCGTGTATTCTTAGAAAGAATCGTAAAATTATTTGAAGGAAAGGAAAAACTTCTATTATCAATTATGGTAGTAGTTATTGCTTTACTTGTATCTGTATGTGGTATACAATTTGGAATAGCTTTATTTATTCCATTTATTGTAGCACTTATCCTATTAATGGGATATGATAAAATCACTGCTGCATTAGTTACAGTAGGTGGAGCAGTAGCTGGTTTAGTTGGTACAACATATGCAACTAATAATACTGGTATTTTAACTGGAGCTTTAGCTTTAGACTTTGATTTTGAAATAGGTGTTAGATGGGCTATTTTATTAGTTTCAGTAGCATTAGTTATATTTAATGTTTTAATGTATGCTAAGATTAAAAAATCTAAAGTAGAAGAAATTAAAGAAGAAGTAAAAGAAAAAATGAAAAAAGTAGAAAAAGTTGTAGCTAAGAAGGTAGAAGCTAAAAAGGTAGAAGCTAAGAAAGCAAGTGCTAAAAAAGCTCCTGCAAAGAAAACTTCAGCAAAGAAAACTACAAAGACTCGTAAGAGTGCAAATAAAGCAGCATTAATTGAGGAAGATGTAATCATCGTACCTGCAAAAGTTAGTGGTTCTCATAAAATATGGCCATTAGTTGTAACATTTAGTTTATTATTTGTACTTTTTGTTATAGCATTTATACCATGGACATCATTTAAAGTAGATGCATTTGAAAAAGCTAGTTTAGCTGTTCAAGAATTTACTTTATTTAAGTTCCCTATTTTTGCTAAAATTTTAGGTACATTTAATCCATTTGGAAGTTGGACTATGACAGATCTATTCTTACCAATGGGATTAGTAATTTTAGTATTAGCTTTAATTTATAAAGTTAAATTTGATGATATAATTGATGGATTTGCTGAAGGAGCTAAGAAGGCTTTAGCACCATTTGTAATAGTTATATTACTATATAGTGTTTTAGTATTAGTAACATATCATCCATTCCAATTAGTTATCTATAAATCAATTTTAGGATTAACTAAAGGATTCAATATAGCAACAACTGTAGTAGTAGCATTACTTGCTCCTATATTTAATTCAGATATTGCATATAGTTTCCAAGCAGTTACTCCATATTATACAAGCATAGTAACAAAAGCAAGTAATTATCCATTAGTTGGAGTTATATTCCAATCTATGTATGGTGTAGCAATGTTATTTGCACCTACAAGTTTAGTATTAATGGGTATATTAGCTTATCTTAAAGTTTCTTATAAAGACTGGTTAAAGGCTATCTGGAAATTATTATTAGAATTATTCGTAGCTCTATTAATTATCTTTATAATTTTAGCTTTAGTATAGTGTTAATTAAGAAGCCTTAGGGCTTCTTTTTTTTGTGTCGATATTTTTGGAACAGTTTTATTTGAATAGTTAGTCACTTATATTTAGAATGAATATAGGTGATAATATGAATTTATTTTTTGATGAGCAATCGCAAAAGTTAATTATTAGTGCAAAAAAAGAAATGTATGAATTAAAACATCCATATGTCGGAAGTGAACATCTTTTTTTAGCAATTTTAAATAGTAATTTGAATATTACAAAAATTCTTAATAAATATGGTGTTAATTATGATAATTTTAGAAATAAATTAATAAGTATTATGGGGATGGGTTCTTCTTCTAACACCTGGTTTTTATTTACTCCATTACTTCGAAAGATAATAAATAATGCGACATATTATTCTAAAGATAATAGTAAGATGGTTACTCCATATAATCTACTTTTATCTATATTAGAGGAAGGTGATGGTGTTGCGAATAGAATATTATTTAGTATGGATATAGATGTAGATCAATTGTGTGAAGAATTCTTATCTAATAATTATAATGTTAGAAATAATGATCTTATTGTTGATGAATTAGGAATAAATATGAATAAAGTATCTAATAAATATGATTGTGTTATAGGTAGAGATAAGGAAATAGATAGAATAATACAAATACTTTTAAGAAAAAATAAAAATAATCCTTTATTAATAGGTGAAGCAGGAGTGGGGAAAACAGCTATAGTAGAAGAACTTTCTAAAAGAATAGTTAGTGGTATGGTTCCATACAGATTAAAGAATATGACTATTTACAGTATATCTATGTCTATATTAGTAGCTGGTACTAAGTATAGGGGTGAATTTGAAGAGAGAATTAATAAATTATTGAAGGAAGTAGTTAATAATCCTAATATTATATTATTTATAGATGAGATACATACGCTTATGGGGGCAGGTGGAGCAGAGGGAGCGATTGATGCCTCTAATATAGTAAAACCATTTTTAGCTAGAGGAGATATCAAAGTAATAGGTGCTACTACGTTGGATGAATATAATAAGTTTATTTCTAAAGATAAGGCTTTGGACAGAAGATTTCAAAAAGTATATGTTGCAGAGGCAAATAGAGATTCTGTTAGAAAAATATTATATGGATTAAAGAATGCCTATGAAAATTATCATAGTGTAATATTAAAAAAAGAAATATTGGATAATATAGTTGATTATTCATTTTCTTGTATGTTTAATGGTAGACAACCTGATAAAGCTATAGATTTATTAGATGAAGTATGTGCTTATGCTACTTTAAATAATTCTGTTAATAAAGAATTATTGGATTATGAAGTGTCTATTAAAGAGATAGAAAACAATAAGAATAGTGAAATAAGAAAACATAATTTTAAGAAAGCATTATCTTATAAAAACCAAGAACTAGAGTTGCGTAGTAAATATAATAATAAATTATTTAATAATAATAATCGTGTGGTTGTTACTAGAAAGGATGTTGAAAGAGTAATTTGTAATAAAGTTTTAGTATTATCCCATGATGAGTATAACGAAAGAATCAAAAAACAAAATATTAATAAAAGTATTGAAGAAATTTTAAAAAAATATGATTATATAAAAAATAATAAGTGTATCAATCTTCTTTTAATTGATAAAAATGTATCGACTGTAACATTATTGGTAGATAAAATAGCTAAAAATATTTATGAATGTAATTATATAGTTATAGATATGAATGAGTATAAAGAGTATGCTTATATTAATAAATTTATTAGTTTGTTTGATAGTATAAAAGAAAATCCCTTTAGTATTATTTATTTTAAGAATATAGATAAAGGTAATAGAAGATTAATGAAGCTAATAATAGATTCTATAGATAATGGATATATAGATAATAATGAAAGTAAAATTAATATTACTAAGTGTATTGTATTTATGACAATGCCTTTTATTAATTATAATATTGGATTTGATGGAAAAGAAATTTCTAATAAATTAATAGATTGTTTTGATAAAGTTATTTATCTTGATAAAGAAAGTATTAAAAGTTGATATTATTATGTTATAATAGGTTCGGTAGGTGATTTTATGAAAATATATAATACAATGAATAAGCAAGTAGAGGAATTTATTCCGAGAGAAGAAGGAATAATTAATATGTATACCTGTGGACCTACTGTATATCATTTTGCGCATATTGGGAATTTACGTACTTATATATCTGAGGATATCATTGAAAAAGGATGGAAGTTTTTAGGATATAAAGTAAATAGAGTTATGAATATAACTGATGTTGGGCATTTAGTAGGTGATGGAGATACGGGAGAAGATAAGATGGCAGTTGCTTCTAAAAGAGAACATAAGTCATCTAAAGAAATAGCAGAATACTATACTAATTGTTTTAAATCAGATTGTGAAAAGTTAAATATTAGATGGCCAGATGTAGTTAGTAATGCTACTGATAATGTTGATATGTATATTAAAATGATAACGAAGTTACTTGATACGGGTTATGCATATATTTCAGATGGTAATGTTTACTTTGATACTACTAAATATAGAGATTATTATAAATTATCTGGACGTAATAGTGATGACTTGATGGTGGCTGTTCGTGAAGATATTGAAGAGGATAGTGCTAAAAAAAATCCATTTGATTTTGGACTTTGGTTTACTAATTCTAAATTTGATAATCAAGAACTACAATGGGATTCACCATGGGGTAGAGGTTATCCTGGATGGCACATAGAATGTTCTGGTATAGCTATTAAATATTTAGGAGAATACTTAGATATTCATTTTGGTGCAGAAGATGCGATATTCCCACATCATACTAATGAAATAGCTCAATCAGAAGCATATTTAGGTCATAAATGGTGTAATTATTGGACTCATTTAGGTTTCTTAAATGATGAAACTGGTAAGATGAGTAAATCTAAAGGTGAATTCTTAACTATATCTTTATTAGAAGAAAAAGGATATAATCCATTAAGTTATAGATATTTATGCTTAAATTCTTATTATCATAATCAATTAACTTTCTCTTATGAAATATTAGATGGAGCAGAAAATGCTTATTTAAAATTAAAAAGTAGAATTTCTAAATTAGTAAAAGATGAAGTAGATGAATCTAAGAAGAATGATTATATTTATCAATTTAAATTAAATATAGAAGATGATTTTAATACATCTAATATGATTACTTTATTATATGATGTATTAAAAGATGAGATTAGTGATGGTACTAAATTAGCTATTATTGAAGAATTTGATAAAGTACTTTCATTAGACTTATTAAAAGAGGAAGAAAAAGAAGTTGATGCAGACTTAGAAAAGTATATTCAAGAAAAGATAGAAGAAAGAAAAGAAGCAAAAGCTAATAAAGATTTTGCTAAAGCAGATTCTATAAGAGATGAGTTACTTGAAAAAGGTGTAAAATTAATAGATTCTAGAGAAGGAACTACATATGAACTAGTGTAGTTTCTTTTTTATGGTATAATGTAGTTGGTGATTTTATGAACTTATTAGAAGTTAATGTATTAGTTCTTGCATATATGGGTGATACTGTATATGAGGATTATATTAGAAAGTATTTAATTACTAAGGGTATTGGTAATGTTAATGATCTACAGACTGAAGCATTAAAATACGTTAGTGCTATTAATCAGGCTAAATTCTTAACAGAGATGATTGATAATGATAAGTTATCTGAAAAGGAATTAGATATAGTTAAAAGAGCTAGAAATTATAAGACTACTTCTCATCCTAAGAGTTGTGATATTATAACTTATAAATATGCAACTGGGTTAGAGGCATTAATTGGTTATTTATACTTAGATAATAATATAGAAAGGATTAATGAAATAATGAATTTCATTATAAGATAAGATTATGTTAGTAATGGGAAGAAATGTAGCTATAGATCTACTTAAAAAAAATAAAAAAG
>JAFWJL010000010.1 GCA_017511605.1 Bacilli bacterium | reverse complement strand
TAGTGTTGCAAGAGATCCTGGAAATCGTAGTAAAGTTGCAGTATATTCAGAAAACCCTACTGTAGATCCTATTGGAGCTTGTATTGGTGAAAAAGGAAGTAGAATTTCTAGAATAATTGAAGAATTACATGGAGAAAAATTAGATGTAGTTAAATATGATACAGATCCTGCTGTATTTATAGAAAATGCACTATCACCTGCAAAAGATTTAACAGTAGCTATTACTGATCCTAAGAAGTTAGAAGCTATGGTTATTGCCGATGGAGATAATTTCTCATTAGCTATTGGTAAAAAAGGACAAAATGCGCGCCTTGCTACTAGATTAACTAAGTTTAAGAAAATTGATATTAAAACTAGTGAACAAGCAAGAGAAGCAGGAATTAACTTTAGATAGAGGTTATTATGAAGAATAAAAAAATACCTTTAAGAACTTGTATTGTTACTAAAGAAAATCTTCCTAAGAGTGAATTGTTAAGAATAGTTCGTACACCAGATGGAGATATTGAAGTAGATGAGTCTGGTAAATTAAATGGAAGAGGAGCATATATTAAAAAAGATCTTGCTGTATTAGAATCTCTACAAAGATCTAAGCTATTAGAGAAAAAATTAGAATGCAAGATAGAAGATAGTGTATATGAACAAATAAAAAATATAATAGAAAAGTGAGGTGGTCATCGTGATGACATTAGAAGATTACGCTAATGACGTTGGTAAAACAGTTGAAGAGATAAAGGCATTATGTGATAAGATTGGAATTAATTACGAGGATGAAAACACATTATTAGATGATATTAGCATTACTCTTTTGGATAATCAAATGCAAGATGAAGAAGACTATATAGAAGGTGATATTGAAGATCTAGAAGAAATGAGAATAGAAGAAGAAGTAAATGATAAAGCTGAAGAACTTGCACAAGATACTAAGATTGATATGGAAGAACAATCATTTACTAAAGTTAAACAAAATAAACAAGCAAAAAAGACTGAAGTTGTTAAAAAAGATTTCTTAAAAGAAAGAAAGAAAATGTATAAAAATAAAGAAAAACTTCAAAGTAATGAAACTGAACAAGCTGAAAATGTTATTCTTTATAAAGAAGGAATGACGGTTACTGAACTTGCAGATGCTTTAGAAGTGGCTCCTGTTGAAATAGTAAAAAAATGTATGGGACTAGGAGTTATGGCTTCAGTTAATCAATCACTTGATTATGATACTTGTGAAGTATTAGTAACTGATTATAATAAAGTATTAAAAAAGGAAGAAACAGCCGATATTTCTAATTTTGAAAATTATGAAATAGAAGATAAAGCAGAGGACTTAGTAGAAAGACCTCCTGTAGTTACTATAATGGGTCATGTTGACCATGGTAAAACAACATTACTTGATTATATTAGAAAAAGTGATGTAGTTAGTGGAGAAGCAGGTGGTATTACTCAAGCAATTGGAGCTTATTCAGTTAAATGTAATGATAAAACTATTACATTTATTGATACTCCAGGACATGCTGCATTTACTGAAATGCGTGCAAGGGGTGCACAAATCACTGATATAGTTATTATTATAGTAGCTGCAGATGATGGTGTTATGCCTCAAACTAAGGAAGCAATTGACCATGCAAAGGCAGCTGGAGTTCCTATAATTGTTGCTATTAATAAAATTGATAAACCTGAGGCAAATGTAGAACGTGTTATGACTGGTCTTGTTGAAAATGGTCTTACTCCAGAAGAATGGGGAGGAGACGTTGTAGTTAATAAGATTAGTGCTAAGAGCGGATTAGGTGTAGATGAATTATTAGAAAATATCTTATTAGTTGCAGAAATGCAAGAATATAAAGCTAATCCAAATAGATATGCAACAGGAGCTGTAGTAGAAGCTAGAAAAGATTCAAAAGTAGGAAGTATAGCTACATTATTAATACAAAATGGTACTTTACGTTTAGGAGATCCAATAGTAATTGGAAACTTTGCTGGAAAGGTTAGAACATTAAAAAATGATAAAGGTCAAAATATTGTAGAAGCAGGGCCTTCTACACCAGTAGAAGTAACAGGTATTTCTGAAGTAGCTACTGCTGGAGATAAATTCATGGCTTTTGAATCAGAAAAACAAGCTAAAGATATCGCAGCTGCAAGAGCATTAAGATCTAAAGAAAAAGATACTAATTTTAGTGGAATGAGCCTTGAAGATTTATTCGGAAGAATAAAAGAAGGTGAAAAAGAAATTAACGTAGTATTAAAAGCAGACGTTAATGGTTCATTAGAAGCTGTTAAAAATGCACTAGAAAAAATTGATGTTGAAGGCGTAAAAGTTAAAGTAATTCGTGGTGGAGTAGGTGCTATTACTGAAAGTGATGTAGTACTTGCAAGTGCATCAAATGCTTTAATTATTGGATTCAATGTAAGAGCTAATAATTCTACTAGTGATATAGCTAAAGAATATAATATTGATATTAAGACATATGATATTATTTATAAAGTAGTAGAAGATATGGAAAATGCTATGAAGGGTATGTTAGATCCAGAATATGAAGAAAAAGTAATTGGTACACTTGAAATTAGACAAATCTTTAAATTCTCTAAAGTAGGTTTAATTGCAGGATGTCATGTTACTAGTGGTTTAGTTAAAGTAAATGCTAAGGCTAGAATTATTAGAGATGATATAGTTGTTTATAATGGATCTGTTAAGACATTACAACACGAAAAAGACCAAGTTAAAGAAATGAAGAAAGACATGGATTGTGGTCTTACATTAGAAAATTGTCAAGATTATAAAGAAGGAGATATCATCGAAGTATACGAATTAGTGGAGATAAAAAGATAATGAGTATTAAAATAGAAAGATTAAATCATGTTATTCAAGAAGAAATAAGCAAGATTTTAATGATGGAAGTTAAAGATGAAGATATTAAATTTGTAACTATAACTGGTGTTGATACTACAAATGATTTAAGTTTTGCTAAAATTTACTATACAGTACTTAATAAAGATAAACTAAAAGAATCACAGGAAGCTTTAGAAAAAGCATCATCATTTATAAGAACAAAGTTAGCTAATAGTATAGAAATAAGACATACTCCAGAGTTAAAATTTATTTATGATACATCAATTGCTTATGGAGAACACATTGATGAATTAATAGAAAAAATAAAAGAGGAAGAAAAATAAGTTTTCCTCTTTTATTATTTAATTTGATATGATAAAATTATATTAGAATAGGAGTGATATAATGAAAAAATTATTATTTTTATTATTAGTATTATTGTTTCCAATAACAGTTTTTGCTAAAACTCCAAATAGAGATGAAACATTTAAAGTAATAAATAATATTAAGAATGTAACTGTAATAGATGGTGTTAAGATTGAATATACAACAGTTGATGATGAATATATTACTTTTATGGTAAATGGTGTAGAAGCCAAAGTTAAATATACCTTTTATAATAATAAATTATCATTTAGTAGTGGAAGCGTACTATTAGATAGTAATAATAAAGTAATAGGAGAACCTTTTGATAATGAATTTGCATTCTTCTTATATTCAATATTTGAAAATAAGTCTTCTATTCCATATGATGAGAATACATATTATAATAGCGATACTATAAAGAAAATAATAAATAATAGTTTTGCTACTGATTATAAAGAAAAAACTAATACGTTTGGTTTTAGTTTAGAAAAAGAAGAAGGAAACAAATATAGAATAGTTTATAATTACTATTTAGATGGCGATTATCCGGTATTAGAATTAGATAGTGTTGGAGAAGATTTTGAAAACCCTGCTACTGGTAGCTATAGTGTATTAATAACTGTAATGCTTTTATCTGTAGTATGTTTAGGAGTATATACTTATTATAATCCAATTAAAAAAGTTGAAAAAATTTAGAGGTTAATATGAAAAAAAAGAATAAAAAGGAAAATGATGTGTGGATATATGTATTATTATTAACTACACTATTAATATTAACTGAATCTCTTAAGACATATACATTTAGAGTAATGGATGTGGATTTAACATTTTCATTATTCTTATTACCAATAGTATATTTCTTAATTGATTTAATTGCTAAAAAATATGATTATAAAAGAGCAGTAGCTGCAATAGCAGTTAGTGCTGTAGTATTTACTAGTTTTAGTTTTATAATGGCTTATTTTGTAGAAAGCAATTATATTTTAAGAAGTATTAGTGGAGAGTTTTGTGCATATGTAGTTAGTGCTTTTGTTAATTTAACTATATATATGTTTTTATTGAATAATACAGAAACACCACAAATATTAGTAATATTTAATTATGTTTTCAGTTTAGTAATATATTATATGTTTTATACACTTATATTTTTAAATATGATTATGTTTGATACTTATTGGATGGGTTATTTTATAACTTTAAGTATTCAAATATTTATATGTATAGGATTATCTATAGTAGATAAAAAGACAAAAAGAGGACAATAAAAAAGAAGATTAAATCTTCTTTTTTTTATCTTATTAATATTGAGATTAATATTAGAATTGTATTATGAATTATATGTAGAGTAGTAGATGTAAATATATTATTTGTTTTATAATAGGCATAAGCAAATGATGCACCTAAAGCTCCATATGGAATAATAAATAAATAATCAATTAGGGTTTTAGAACTATTTATTACATGAGCTCCTCCAAATAATAGAAATGATAATGTAATAAATATCCATTTGTTTTTAAATATATCTTTAAGTGTTTTCCTAAATACAATTTCTTCATTGAATGGTGCAAGTATACCAGCATCAATAATCATTAATAATGGGAATGATTTAATCATAGTTTGAACAACTTTTTCATTGTTGGCCCCACCAGCTTTTAAAATAATATTTAAAATATAGTTTACGGCAAACATGATAATTAGTCCTAAAATCCAACATCTAATTCCAACATCCATATATTCTTCTTTGTTTTTCCAAAACATTTTAAAATCTTTTTTTAAGTCTTTTCTATATATGAAGAAGAATATAAGAAATAATACAAGTGATGAGAATGTAGATAATACTACTGTCATTGTGTTACTCATAGTCTTAACATCTATATTGAATAGTTTTATAGGAATGTATTGGATATATACACTAGAGTAGAAAATAATGAATACAATTATTCCTTTAATAATATATTTTGTTTTGTCATCAAATTTTTTCATATAATCACCATAATAAGAATACCATATTTATATTAAAAAGAAAAGTTAGAAATATCTTAATAATACTTGCAAAAAAATATCAAAAGTAGTATAATTCTAGTAGTTGCCGGTACTCAGAGTAAGAATTTCCGACTTACCCTTAGTTCTAGGTGTATATATAAGAAAGGAAGTGTAAGAATGGCTCTAACAAAAGAACAAAAAACAGATATCATCAAGAAATTTGCAAAGAGTAAAAATGATACTGGATCTGCAGAAGTTCAAATAGCAATCTTAACAGAAGAAATTAATGAATTAACAGATCACTTAAAAGTACATATTCATGATTATCATTCACGTAGAGGTCTTCTTAGAAAAGTTGGTCAACGTAGAAGTTTACTACAATATTTAGCTAAGAAAGATATTCAAAGTTATCGTGAAGTAATTAAAAAATTAGGATTAAGAAAGTAGACACGTTTTTTCAGTGTCTATTTTTTTTAGGAAAGAGGTAGTATATGAAAAGTAAAAAACAAGTATTTGAATTAGATTTTCATGGTAGAAAAATAGTTGTTGAACATGGTGAACTTGCTAAACAAGCTGATGGTGCAGTTTTAGTTCGTTACAATGATACAGTTATTTTAACTGCAGCAGTTGTTTCTAAGAGTGTTAACCTTTTATCAGATTTCTTCCCATTAACAGTTAACTATCAAGAAAAACTATATTCAGTAGGTAAAATCCCAGGTGGATTTATTA
>JAFWJL010000009.1 GCA_017511605.1 Bacilli bacterium | reverse complement strand
TTCAATTGTTGTTCCAGTACTTGTAGTACTCCATCCACATGTATAACCAGTTCTTGTTACTGTTGGTGTATTTCCTGCTACTGCAGTCCAGTGTGCTGTATAACTCTTATCTCCTGTACTTCCTGTTGGAATTGTTACAGAAGTTTGTGCTGTTGTTCCATTACTTCCTGTCCATCCTGCAAATGTTTGTGCTTTTGTTGTATCTGATCCAATTGTTACTGTTCCACTTGCTGCATTTGCTCCACTTGTTGCATTTGGATTTCCTTTAAATATTAAAGTCTTTGTTGGAACTTGTAATGTGATTGAATTACTTTCAATTGTATATGTACTTGGGTTATTAGCATTATTAACACCATTATTCATTGCGTATGTGATATCGTATGTTACTGGTGTCCACTTACCATAAAGTTTAATTGATGTTGTTGGAGTATAACTTGCATTTGCATCTACCACTTTTGTTGTTAGAGCACTGCTACTATACCAACCATCAAATGCATATCCTGATACTGCTTCTGGAGTTCTTGTAGTTAGTGCTGTTCCTGTATAGTATTGACTTTCAGTTACTGTTGTACTCTTAGAATAATCATCATAGTATGCAACTCTATATCTTACTGTAATCTTCTTTGTTGTTACTGTAGTGACATTATTTTCTTTATCTGTTGCACGTACATGTAAGTAATAGCTTCCAAGACCTTTATTCACAGTTAATAAACCATTTGTTGTTTCAGTCCATCCTGTCGTTGGTACTGTTGTGCTATTTGAATAAACATATTCGATTTTATCCACACCGCTACCTACATCTTGTGCATCTATGTATACAGGTACCGCAGCTATATTACTATCGAACGCTGTATTTATTGTGTAAGTCGAATTCAAATAATTCTTAGATTTATCTTGATTTGTAACTTCAATTGTTGGAGGAGTTTCATCTGCAAAATGAGCAGTGAATTCCTTATCGTTAAAGCTTCCAGTTGGAAGAACTAAATTTTTAGTAGGTGTAGTTGTTCCATTTCCTGTCCAACCTCTAAATACAAATCCTTCTTTTGTAGCATCAGCTAATGTAATATCTGGGCTTTCTATTGTATAAGAACTTGGATTAACCAAAGCATTAGTTCCACCATTTAAAACATAAGTAATATTGTATGTATTTAAATTATATAAAGCATATAAAGTTTTATCTTCATCTAATGAGTAAGTTGCTCCTTTGTTGTAATTAGTTCCTGTTCCATCACTCTTTGTATTCCATCTACTAAATGTGTACCCATCTTTTGATGGCTTAGAATTTGTTAATGTTAAATCGACACCTTCATATTTTACTTGTGCCGGAATAGTTTGATTTGTTCCCGTCTCATAAGTTACATGATAAACTTTTCTAAAGTCCATAGTATTTACTACATTTATTACTGAATCACTAGGATTTGAAGTTGTATAAGTTAATATCAAATCAACTGATGATTTTGCAGGAATAACATCTGTCACATTGTAACCACTTACTGTAACGTTCAATCCATTATCGCTACTTGTCTTTAAAATATCATAAATTGAATAATCAACATCACCACTGTTATCAATGTGAACTCTATAACTAATACTTGATCCAGAAGTTGGTAATGTAAATCCATTTGATACTGTATTTTTTGAGAAATCACTTTCATAAGCAAGTTGTCCTCCAGCAGCATTATTTAATTCAATACTATTGACACGAATATCTGCTAAAGGTCTAAACTTAACTTCTGAAGTAATTGCCAAAGATGTAGATAATGCTGAGAAAGCTATTGAAGTCATCAAAACTAACATAACACTTGTTAATAAAAGCATTATTTTTTTCATTATCTACACCTCCTTTTTGAGCGCATACTCCCTATTATTTATTTTAGCAAATTTTTACTTATTTTTCAACGAAAAGAAGGTAAAAAAAAGCAAAAAAAATGCCTTTTTTTTTGCTATAAAAATTTATTATTTTTTTTATGCTTTTTCTATTGATTTTTTATATTTTTTGTATCTATAACCATACTCATTAAATTATAATAAATGTCATGCTAATACATTTATTATAATTATACAAAATGCATTTTTTAAATAAAAAAAATCCAAAGTTTTCTAACTTTGGATCAACATATTTTTTTAGTCTTGAGTGTATAAAAATGTTGTCTTTAACCCTGCAACTGTTACATCATTTTCAGGTAAAGTCGCACTGCTTGGATATGTAATTGTCAACACTAAATCCCTAGTTACACCTGAAGGCAAAGTATCATCAACAGCTGGAGCTTGTCCCGCCTTAGCATCCCCAGTTCCATAAACAATACTATATTGAAGTTTTCCTGTTACTAAAGCCTCATCAGCAGCTTTATTAGCACCAGTACCTGTATACGTTAAAGTACCATCTTGGATAATATATGTTGAAAGTTTAGCATTAACAACACTATTATTTGTAACCTTAATATCACAAATTATAGAATCTCCAGGGGCGTTAAATCTAGAAATTAACCCTTGTAAATTAGTAGCATCCATATCAAAATCATGTGTTATCGATGCATTTCCAGTAGCATGACATGTAGCAGCAGTAAATCTAACATCCCAACTACTACTTGCACCAGAAACTACAGCTTGTGAATTTATATAAAGATATTGTGTTAATGTAGCGTATGCAATAGTTAAAGACACTACTGATACCAACAAAATAACCAACATTATATTCTTTGATTTTTCATTTTTTTGCATATTCAATACACCCTCTTACAATAATTTTATAATTTTTTATATCTCAACAAAACAAAGGAAAAAACTATTTTTCCATGTCTTGTCTTGTTACAATATACTCATAAATAACTTCATCAATTATTTCAAATTTACTAGCATCATCGCTAAGTTTTGTATAGATAATAGTCTTATCAATATTATTTCTAACATCCAATAATTCCTTAAAACTATTTACTTTTATGACTGGTTTATCTGGTAAGAAACTCTCATCCTTAGTTTGTGTTATATATGAATCATATTCTTTTAATGCTTTTGCAATAAATCTATCATATTTACTTTGTCTATTAATTCTATTAGTAACTCTCATTACTAAAACTATAATATCAACACCTGTAAATATTATCATCAATATAGCACAGAAAACCATAACTCCATTAATCATAGAATTATTATCTTGTATAGTATATAATCCGTCGCTACTAATAGGACTACCTTTTTGAATAGTAATCATTTGCTTAGAAAGTGGTATATTTACACTTAGCTTTTTAGCTTCATTAATCTCACCATTTTTAGATGTATATACTATATTATAAGCAATCTCTAAATTACAATTTGCACTAATACCATACTTAGTTTTCATTGCATTTACTAGACTATTATATTTCTTATAATCTACTTTTATAGTATCTTTTATAGACAAATCATCTACAGACATTTTTTCTTCTTTGATTTTTTCTTTTTTAGTATAAATTACTTTATTATTATCATCGGAATCAGTAACAACAATATTTGCCATTACACTTTTATATGTCTCATAATCATTAATATCAGCATATGAAGCCGTATAATCAAAATCTACTTCAATATAATTAATAATACTCGAAATATATTGCATTCCTTCTTCTAGATAGTCTTTATCATAATAATCATTTTTATCCAAATATACTTTATAACTAGTAGAACCACTCTCTTCATAAGGTATTTCACTCTTTATAACTATCTTCTGAGATTGATTCCAAAAGAAAAATGCAGCTATAATAAATGCGATTATAGATATAGATAATGCAATTGAAATTTTGTCTTTTTTCATATTATCACCTCTACTTGAATAGCTCACTTAACCAAACGCTAGGTAGACCTATGAATTTTACTCTTCCTAAAACTTTACCTTTTATCATCTCTTTAGAGATATAGATAGCGTCTTCTTTTTCGTTATTATCTCCTTTTGTTCTATAATAGATTTCTCCATCTCTATTAACTATTAAAATAATTCTGTGAACAATTATCTTATTATCATATTTAAAAGCAAGTATATCACCTTTACGATATTTTTTATGATCTTTTGTTTGTTCTATTAATATAACGTCACCTTTTTCCATATAATCCTTCATTGAGTTAGATCCTATAACTAAAGTTTGATATTTTACTATACCTGAGTTTACTAACACCAATAAAAGCAAACTACTAATTAAGATAAAATGCCACCTTTTACTTTTTCTTTCTTTTTCAGGAGAAACTTGTACTCTTTTCTCCATATTAAGTAGCATTAACCCTACTAAAATTGGTAATAATATTAATAAAACTGACTTAATATAAGGCCCTAAGTTAGGCTCAATTAACAATAAAAACTCCATAGTTTCTATTGATAATCTATAAATTATCGGTGGATACTTATCAGTTCTAGTATGCATAACAGACATCAAAATATTCTTAGCAATACTAGGAATCATCAGTAATCCAAAAAATTGATATACATTTTCCTGTATACTAAAATCATAAGCACTAAAATTAAGACTTATTTCAAATATAGTAAATGCCACGCATGATAGCCAAACAATCCATTTATCTTTATTTGTTTTATATATTAATTCACCTCTTATTATTTCTACAGCAACTATAGCTAAAATACTAGGAATAATATTAATATATAAATTTGATAATGTATAACTATAAATAGTTTTAACAAATCCTATAAATAATCCGGATAAATAGATAGCTAAATAATATGTAATAACATATATTAATGTATTTCTTATTATCTTTATATCATTCGAAGTTCTACTAAAATCAACGCCTATTAGATAATATACTAATCCTAATAGTGCCCCCAATAGTATAAGGTGTTTTCCACCTATAAAAACGGAAGGAATAAAAAAATTCAAAATACTAAACAAAGTCACTATAGCGATAATTATTAATGATTTTTTTTGACTTGCCCTCACTTTTTTCACCCCTAACGAATAAAATCCAGGATGCTATGCATACTGGATTAACATCTCTTCTTTTTTAATTTTGAATATACAAGAATGTTGTACTTAAGCCTGAAACTGTTACATCGTTTTCTGGTAATGCTGTTTCAGTAGCAGGGTATCCAATTGTCAATGTTACATGTCTTTCTGAAACTACTGTTGCATCATTTTGTACAGGTGCTGGTAATGTATCATCTGCACCTTGAGCACCAGGAACAAGTCCAGCAGACTTATCACCTTGAGCATAAACTACATTATAAATAAGTTTACCATTAGTTAAAGTTTCATCTGCAGTTTTACTAGATCCAGTACCAGTATATGTTACTGTTCCAGCATTTAAAGTAAATGTTGAAAGAGTAGCATCAATAGCACCTTGGTTCTTAATAGTAATATCACATACTACAGAATCACCAGGAGCTTTTAAAGTAGCTACTAACCCACTTAATGTAGTTGCAGGTGCTTGAGCACTTGGACTATTAAATGGAGTTGTTACCTTAGCATAACCTATTTCATCACATGAAACGGCAGTAAACGCAACATTCCAGCTTGTACTTGCACTACCAATTACAGCACTCGAATTAATATACAAATATTGAGATAATGCGGCATATGAAATACTAAGAGTTAATACCGCAACTAATAAAACAACCAATAAAATATTTTTGGTTCTAGTGTTCTTTTCCACTATATCGCCTCCTATTGTTCTAATACCATATTATAATTATTTCCAATTTTTGTCAATATAATAAAAAAAAAGTAAAGTATTTTACTTTTACTTTACACTTATTTAGTAACTACCTTACCTTTTTTTCCAACCATTAATATGCATACCACTAATGAAATTACATAAAATCCTAACGTTGCAAATAATATATAATCGTATTTATTTCCAGAAAGTTTTAAAATAATTTCACTCATATTATTACCAGTAAGTCCTGCTACAGCCCATGCTGATAAAGAAAGCCCATGAATCTTACTAATTTTTTTCATACCAAATCTTTCTGATAATAATGCTGGAAGTGTTGAGAATCCTCCACCATAACCTAAATTAACTATTACTAAAAGTAATATTACAATTATTCCATATACTATAGATTTAGGTCCATTTGTAATAGAAAATGGTATTAATGCAACTAAAGTTATAATAATTGAACTTATAAATATAATCTTATAAACTGTATTTCTTTCTTTTAATTTATCTGAGATTGTTGAATAACCAATTCTACCTAATGCATTAAATGCTGCAGTTACAGAAGGAATTATACTAATCATTGCTCCTAAAATAGCCATTCCAGCAAAAGCAGTATTTAATAATTGTTTTTCATATGTTATTAGAGCAAGCCCACAATGAATATTAATAAAGAACATTATCCATATTCCTAAGAACACTTTATCTTTAAACATATCAACAACTTTAAATTTGTCTTTTTTCTCTTCTTTTTCAACCCATCCTTCAGGTTTCTTTAATATTAAATGACCAATAAACATCATTACAAAATAAATTGCTCCCAAAATATAAAACATCCAAGAAATACCAAACTTACCTTGTAATAATTCCATTATTGGTGTAGCTATAGCCTTAGCTAAACCAAATCCCATAATTGATATACCAGTAGCTAAACCTTTTTGTTTATCAAACCATAACATCAATGTTTTAACAGGTGTTAAATATCCGACACCCAAGCCAATTCCCATGATACAACCATAACATAAGAATATTGCAACTAATGCCATCCAACCAGTTAAAAACTGAATAGAAAGTCCCGTACCTATCATACCTACTGTAAAACAGATACATGCAATTAATGATGATTTATGAATATCTTTCTCAACCATCTTACCAGCAAATGCTGCACTCATTCCTAAGAAAAATATTGCTAATGAGAAGGCCCAACCTACGGCAAAAGTACTCATTCCTATCTTAGTAGCAATAGCTTCCTTAAATGTAGACCAACAATAAACTGTACCTATAGAGCAATGAATTAATAATGCAGGTATTGCAGCTCTAGTCCACTTATTACTTAAATTTTTCATCTTTCTCCTCCTATCATATAAAAGTATTGTATCACTATTTATTTAATACTTTTGTTGCATATGCAACAAAGTTAAAAAAATATAAAAAAATCAATCTTACGATTGATTTAGTCTATCTACTAAAGATAGTTTTTTTATTTTAATATTATTATTTTTACCAGTTCCAACTTCTATATCAGGTTTAACTAATTTTCCATGGTAATCACTACCAGCACTAACTAATAATCCATATTCATCAGCTATTTTTAAATAATATTCCATTTCTTCTTTACTATGAGTAGAATGGTATACTTCTATACCTTTTAATCCACACTCCATCATACTTTTTAATAAATTAAGAAAATCTTTTTCCTCTAATTTTAAAGATTTTGGATGAGCAAGTACTGGTATACCACCACTGTTTTTAATTAGTTCTATACATTCAGAATATGGTAAACCTTTACTATAACCTCTATTTTTTTCATAAGCTGGGATTAAATATTTATCAAAAGCTTCTTGTACAGTAGTAGCAAATCCATATTTAATACACAATTTAGCTAAGTCCGGTCTACCTAAATTATGATTAGCAGTAAATAAACTAACTAAATCATCATAACTAAATCTAATTCCATAATCTTTCTTTATCTGTGCATAAACTGTAATTACAGAATTAATACTATTAGTTCTTAATTCACTCATTTTTCTATTTAAACTAACATTTTCTAAATCCATTCCATACCCTAATATATGAAGTTGTCCTTTATCAACTTTAGCACTTAACTCTATTCCATTAATTATTTTAATTTCTGGATACTTACTTTTATCAACACTCTTAATACCCCTTAAAGTATCATGGTCAGTAATAGCCATTACCCCTACATTTCTTTCTATTGCTAATCTTATTAATTCATCAGGTGATAGTTCACCATCAGAATAATTAGTATGCATATGCATATCAATCAATTTTTCCATATTATTACCTCCTTAATACTAATTTTTTTCCTTCTTCAGCAACTTCTACATTATCAAATACTTCTCTAGCTTCTTCTAAATATAATTCTTTTCCATGTTCAGGCCAAAAATGTGTTAATAATAGTTTTTTACTATTAGATTCTCTAGCTAATATTCCAGCATCAATAGCCCTCAAATGAGTATTAATAGTAGAATGATCAACTCTTAATAGTGAACTTTCACATATCAATAAGTCAGAATCTTTACAAAACTCAATTAATTTATCGAAATTAGTAGTTCCAACATCAGAAGTATAAACAACCTTAAAATCTTCATTCTCAAACTTAACCATATATGATTCTATAGTATGAGATTTATTGTCTTTAAAAGAGACATTTAAATCATCAAAATAATATGAATCACCATCTCTTATAAAAGCATACCTACAATAAGCTTCTTCAGTATCCATAATAGCTCTCTTACTATAGTTAATACTATTATCAGGTAAATAGATATTAACTCCTATTCCATACATACTTAATAGTTTTCTGTAAACATGAGAAGCATATTGAATAGATCCTATATCTCCATAATGATCTTTATGATAATGAGTAATAATTACACTCAAATTTTTTAAATCTTCAGGAAAATTCAATAATCTAGTTACCCCGTTACCACAATCTACTAATATTTTCCTATCATGATATTCAAATAAATATCCTGGACAATTCTTATCACCCTTACAATAAGGTGATACTGTACCTAGTGGTGTTATCACTAATTCATTCATAGAAAATTCCTCTTTTCCATCATTTTTTCATATACATAAGAATCTACATAATTAGAAATATCTTTATCCAAGTTAAATACTTCCTTAACCATACTAGAAGAAACAAATTGAAACTCTTTATCAGCAAATAAACAAATTGTATTAACTTTATTATTAGAAATATCTTTATTTATTTGCTGTAACTGAACTTCATAATCATAATCACTTAAACTTCTAAGTCCTCTAATAATAGCCTTACATTCATTTAACATCGCCACATCCACAGCAGCTCCACTAGCACTAATAACTTTTATATTATTCATTTTTTCATATAGTTTTTTTATAATTTCCATTCTCTCATCTAAAGTAAACAAACTATTTTTCTTCATAGGATTTTGCATAACTGCAACTACTACTTCATCAAATAATTCACTTGCTTGTTCCACAATATTCATATGTCCCTTCGTTATTGGATCAAAACTACCAGGATATAATACTTTTGTCATATTTTTTCACCATCTTTTCTACATCTTCTTTATTATTTGTCTTTAATACATAATCAAATTGATCTTTATCATAATCAATACTTGCACTTTCTCTTAAGTTGAATACCTCTTCGGAAATATTGTCTCGCCTCATAGCTCTTTCTTTTCTAATTTCATATGGGATATCTAAAAGTATTCTTATATCACACATATCAAAATATTTAGTAAGAGGTAATAGTAACCAATCCAATATAATAGTCTTATCTTTATTATCACTTATAAACTTATCAATCTCTATTTGCATATATTTCCATGTAATATTAGTTAATTTGCCCATCTCATTTCTAGAAGCAAATACTATCTCACCTAATTTTTTTCTATCAACAATATTCTCGTTAATAATAGATTCTCCAAATGTATTAACTAATTCATCCATAACCTCAGGTAATAATAATACTCTATGTCCTACCTTATCCATATCTAAATGAATACATTCCTTATTAGATAACTCTTTTATATAATTTGATAATGTACTTTTACCACTACCTGATTTACCACAAATACCTATAATCATACTTTTTTCCTCCCTTCTCTTGTATCATAATACATTTTGTATTATAATTAAAATACATATTATTTATCTTTATCATAACTGGAGGTTATCATGAATATAAACTTTGAATTATATAGAATCTTTTATGTAGTAGCAAATCATAAAAACATTACTAAAGCTAGTGAAGAATTGCATATATCTCAACCAGCCATATCTAAATCAATTAAAAATCTAGAAGACCAATTAGGAGGGCAACTATTTGTTAGAACTAAAAGAGGTGTTGTTTTAACAGATGAAGGTAAAGAATTCTATAACTACATAAAACAAGCTATAGAATATATTAATAATGCTGAAAATAAATTTACCGATCTAATAAACTTAGAAACAGGTACTATTAAAATAGGAATCAGTACTACTCTTACAAAAGAATTTTTATTACCTTATCTAGAAAAATTCCATGAGAAATATCCTAAAATAGATATTCAAATAGATACTAATATTACCCCAGAATTACTTCATAAATTAAGAAATGGATTACTAGATATAGTAATACTAAATCTCAAAGGTAAAAGTTATGGCGATGACCTTGAAATAATTAAATGTAAAAAAGTTACTGATTGCTTTGCCGTAAATAAAAAATATAAAGATTTAATAGATAAAGAATTATCTCTAAAAGAATTAAACAATTATCCATTAATACTTCAACCAAAAGGATCTAACACAAGAGAATTCTTAGATACATTTGCTAGAGAAAATGGAGTTACTTTAAAATCCGGTATAGAACTAGCCGGTTATTCCCTTGTCGTAGAATTTACTAAAATTGGACTAGGAATTGGTTATATTAACAAAGACTATAGTAAATCCTTACTACAGAATAAAGAACTATTTGAACTTAATATAAAAGAAAAAATTCCTAGTAGATATATTGGTATGGTATTATCAAAAAATCATATACCTAGTTTCAGTACTAGAAAACTAATAGAAATAATCACAAAAAAATAATATAATTATATATAAATGAGGTGCACAAATGGAAGATAAAAAAACATTTAAATATCAAGATAAAGAATTTGAAATTCTATATACTTTTAGATCAATTAAAACTAAAAACGACTATATAATTTATACTGATAATACATATGAAGATAATAGTCTAAATATATATGCCTCAATATATTATCCAAAGAATCCCGATAAAGAATTAAAAAATATTGAAACAGAAGAAGAATGGAATGAAGTAGAAGTCTTCCTAGATAATATGAGTGGTGATAAAAATGAATAATAGAATAGAAATATCAGATTTTATTTCAAAATTACAAGAAATTGATTATGCAACCATAATCCGTATAGCAACACCACTAGTATTGTTATATACATCAAAAAGAGTAACATCAACAATCATTAGTAATCGTAAATTAAGAAAAGATTTTAAACTTAAAGGTGTAAAAACAGCATCACTTCCTATAGAAGTACAAAGAAAATATGATGATATTGATGAAGAAGCAATATTAAAAAAAGAATTTGGTAACTTAATACTAGATTTTGCTAAAACAGTTAAAGAAAAAATTCCTGAAGCAAATCTATCAACTTTTCTAAATAACATTAATACCCTAAAAACAACTACTCAAAATTACTCTCTTGAAAACAAAGTATTAAATAACCATATACAAGGTGAATATATTTCGGAAACAAACACAATATCCCTATCAAAAAAGAATTTCAGTTTAACAATTTATCATGAATTATTCCATGCAATCAGTACTATTTATGATAAAGCTAGTGAAACAGCATATTGTGGATTCAATCAAATTATTAAAAAGAAAGAATCGATAGGTAATGGTCTAAATGAAGGATATACTCAATTACTTAGCGTAAGATACTTTGGAGATAGAAAAATTATGACCAATGCATATATCTATGAACAAAGAATTGCATCCATAATAGAAAAAATTGTTGGTAAAGAAAAAATGCGTTCTTTATACTTCAGTTCAAATTTAATTGGATTAATGAATGAATTAACAAAATATAGTTCCGAGGAAGAAGTTCATGATTTTATAACTTCACTAGATTTTGTGAATGATCATATGGGTGATAAATATATAACTCCAAGTTCAAAACAAATAATAACTAATAATTTAAAGTATATTAATAAGTTTTTAGTAAAAACTTATCTACAAAAAAACTTATTTAATTCCAACAACACTGAAATACCATTTAGTAATATAGAAGAGATATTAACTTTACTTCCTTCAAAAGTATCCACAAAAATTCGCAATTATAAAATATTTGATGCTGATGAAATTGCAAAAATATTTGCAGAAATAATTACAGAACATACAAATAAAAACACACAATCTGAAAACAAAAAATAAGAGCATAGCTCTTATTTTTTATTTACTTTTGCTTTATCCCAATATGCAGTAGGATCTTGCCAATCAGGATAATTTTTATCAGCCCATTGAATTGCCTTAGTATAAAGATTTTCTACTAATTTTCTATTTTTATCGTACATTTCCTTCTTATAAACACCAGCTGAATATAGTTTATTCTCATATGTACCAAAATATACTTCACAACACTTCTTATTAACTGACACATCTTGTATATCATAATAAGTAGTTAAACTTATTTCAGCATAACCATTATGTGGAAAATAAACCATACTGCCTCTATATCGTTTTTCTTCATCAAAGAAACTATACATCTCTAAACGCTTATTATATTCTTCACTCCATCCTTCTGGAAATAAAACAATATAGTTTTCTTTATTATTAGGGTCATCTACAAATACAAATCCTAATTTCTCGCATGTATCAACCATACCCAAAATACATTTTTTGTTAACTCTTATTATATTTTTTTGATTTTCTTTAGCTTTAACTATCATTGATAATCCACCTCGAATGGTTTTTATTATAACATAAGCATTATTTCTGTACAAGAAAAAATAAGAGTTGAAACTCTTATTTATCTTCTTCATCTGATTTTCTTATATTTTTTTTGTACTGATTTTCTTTAGCTTTATACCAATAAGTATCAAACTTTCTCCAATCAGGATAATTTTTATCAGCCCAAGATATAACTTTATCCTCATAATCTTCACATTCAACTGATTTTCCTGGAGTTGTCACATATTGTTCACCATATAATTTTTCATCTTTATTACCAAAATATATACTTATTCTTTTACAATCTATACCACATACAGAAAGATCCTCAGATACAGTGCAAATATCATAGTATCTATATATACGCATTAAATACATTTTGTCATTAGCTAAATAGTGGAAGTGTCCTCTTTCATTACCATTATCATCTAAAATAGTAAACGCTTCCAATTTGTCAATTTTTTCTGTTGTCCATCCTTCTGGTAATTCTACTGCACAAGAATCAGTATTTGGAATACCTATAAAATTGAATCCCATATCCGTTAATTCTTGTTCATTTTTATTAACAAACTCGTTATTTGAAATCTTAATATATGGTTGCATTTTTATTCTTGCACATTCAATACATCCATTTTTATAACAATAGTCTAAACTTCCGACTATATTATCTTTTTCATTTAATATAACACTTCTTAAGTGGCTATCTTTACCACCTAATTTCCAATCTTCTGGTAAATTTGTATTATATAAACCATCAAATTTACTATCTGTAAATACAAATCCCATTTCTTCTAATTTTTCTTTTTCTTCATCTTTAAGTGATTGCTTAACAATTTTTAAAATGTTTTTCTCTTTTTCTAATTCTTCATGTTCTTGTTGTTGTCTTTTTCTTTCCTCTTCTATTTTAGCTACCGCTTTGATTTCTTCTTGCATTGACTTAGCCATATTAAAAATTCCTTCAGAAAGTTCGGTTGCCATTTTCTCAATCCTATATAATCCATGGAATTTTTCACAAAATACTAAACAATCTTCATCACTTTGTTTTTTGTTTTTTCCTAATACTGTACTATTATAGATTGCCTCATAAGCCTCCATATATAATTCCAAAAATTTTTCTGCATTAGTATCTTTTTCATCATAATCAAAGCCTGTTTTCAATCTAATATATATACATGTTTTGTCTAGACTTGCAAGTGATTTAAAAGAACCATATAAAACTTCAGCTGCTTCTTCTGGATCTGATAATTCTTCAAGAATTTTATCAGTATCTTTTCCCTCTTTTTTAGCATTAATATATCTAATTATATATTTATTAGCTTTATTGTTATAGAACTCATCATCATCTATTTTTTCATTTTCTACATCATCAAGAACATCTATAATATCAATAATAAAATTCAAAACAATAGCTGCTTGTCTTAATTCTTCCTCATCTTTAGGTACCAAATTAATAAGTTCTTTGAATTTATCATCATTTTCATTAGATACAAATTTACTGATCTTATCCTTGTTTTTTTCCAATTTTTTTAAATATGCTTGTTTCTTTTTTTCATAATTACTCATAATAAGTAAATCCCCCTTTTTGAATGTTGAATATTATACCACAAAATCAAAAAAAATGCAACTACACACAAAAAAACGAACCTTTAGTTCGTTACATTCATATGGTGGAGCTGAGGAGAATTGAACTCCTGTCCGAAAATAAAGCTACATAAACCTCTACAAGTTTAGTTAACTAATTATTCTCATATACCTACCAAGTAATTAACGACCAAGTAGATATACCAGTCTAAATATTCTTTCTATTTACTAGACAATAAATAGCTATAACCTATAAAATGAACCTCTTAATAATCCCTAGGTAAGATTATAAGAAGTGTTGGCCTTTATATTATTATTAGGCAAAAGCTACAGCTTGGCGAGCACCAAACATACTAGCTACAACGTTACTTAATTTTTTAGCATTTATTTTTTTGTGCCCGTGACGTGGACATTCGACTTGCCATCTATGCTCTATTATTCCCGTCGAAACCAAATCAGCCCCATGTATTCCATGTGCATACATTATATCATATTTAACCTAAAAAATAAAGAATCTAACGTATTTTTACGCCAGATTCTTCATTTTCTCTAGTATATAAATTCATGTCCCATAACTTACCATTTATATAATAAGCCCCTATTCTCTTACCACTGAATTTTGCAAATTTTTCATTTAAACCATTAGATTTATTATTAAAATCAAATACTGCACTAGATACACTCATATAACCATTTCTGAATAATTCTTCATAAAATTTCTTTCTCATAGAACTACCAATGCCTTTACTTTGATACTCTGGTTTTAAAGCCATTTCTATCTCTGCATTTAATGCATTTTCTCTTAATATATTAGTATATCCTACATAATTCATATCTTTATCTAACATAACATAAGTAAAATTATTAACAGCCTTACTTATACCATAATTACCATTACCTTCTTGAATTATATATTTATCTTCTCCAAGTGGTATAGTAAATCTATCTCTATCTTGCATAGCACCCATATGAGACTTAACAATTCTACTTAAATCAATATTATTTTCTTCAAATACTTTAGGAGACATCGCAATATAACCATTTCCTAGATCTATAACACTCTTAAAATCTTTAGATACTTCGCCTGTGACAATCTTATTTTCAGGTAAATATAGACCATTCCCTTTCTCCATACCTGGATAACTTTGAAATAAATAATTACTTTCTACATTACCTTTATAATTAGAAGCATATGGAATAGATGCATAAAAATTCATATTACTATCTAAAATAACATTCATCATATTAGTATCACTACCAGAAACAGACATAGATACATTATATAGATTTCTATTATGAACATAATTCAAATACTCATCAATTACACCTGGTATAACATCTCTAATATAAGATTCATCTTTTTCTTTATCCACAAATACCTGTAGATTAGCACGTCTATTAGACCATATTAAATTAGTTAATCCAATTAATCCTACACATTCATTATCATCCATTATAGTACAAGGAATTTGTAAATTAGGCATATTATATCCCTCTTCTATTAATTTAGCTTTTTCTTTTTCATCTATTCCGTCTCTTAAATTATCATCAGATAATAAAATATCAACTGAAATAACATCATGATTTTCTTCTACAGTAGTATTCCCATTTACCAACAAATAATCTTTAATATCAGTAATTCCTAAATCATTTAATAAAAACTCTTTATATTTATCAACTATTTCATTTGTTTTTAATTCTTCTAAAGCATTTTCTAAAACTAATACTAACGAAGTATAACCATTTTCATTATTCATATTTAAAACACTAATAAACCCTAAATATGAATTATCTTCTCTACTAACTATACTAGCTCTTAAAGAAGTTGGCATCTTATCCAATAAACCTTCAAGATTCTTATTTTTTTCTATTAATCCCTTAGATTTATCTAAATAAACATCAAAACTACCTATCATAAAATTATCTGTATATAGTTTTGGTATAAATTCACCACTACTTCTATATTCCATAGAATCACTCCTTGAATACATCTATTATAACATAAAAAGAACTTAATAATTTTTTAAGTTCTTTTTTACTTCTCTATTAATATCTCTTTCTTTAATAGTTTCTCTTTTATCATAGTTTTTCTTACCACGACATATTCCTAATAATATTTTAAATTTATTTCCTTTAAAATATCCCTTTAGAGGAACTAAAGTTAAACCATTTAAAGTAATTTGATCATTTATTTTCTTTATCTCTTTTTTATGAAGTAACAATTTTCTACTGCGAGTTTCTTCATGATTAAAGATATTACCTTCTTTATACTCCGCTATATACATGTTAAGAAGAAACACTTCTCCATGTCTTACTATTCCATAGGAATCTTTAATATTACACTTACCTTCTCTAATAGATTTTATTTCAGTTCCAGTAAGTTCTATTCCAGCTTCATATTCTTCTTCTACAAAATAATCAAATCTAGCTCTTTTGTTTAAAATCTCCATAATTATTCACCTGTAACTCCCCATTTTAAATCGCCATATCTACTAGATACAACTCCCTGATATTTATTTCTTAATGATTCATAATTATATAAAATACTATTATTTAATTGAGAATATGGATATACCTTAAAATTTTTACAATAATTAGATTTAGTATATGTAAGTTCTGCACGAGGATCTTCCACTGTAACAGTAACTTTACCATCTACATCTACCTTTTTCTTAATCTTAACAGTCATCATTAATCCAGTAAGTCTTTCATTACCTTCTTGATCTGAAATTAAGTTTCCTAATGAATAAATAACAAAAGTCTTACCATCATTAATATACTCAACTGGTTCAACAACATGTGGATGTGCTCCTATTATTAATTGAACACCTTGATCTGATAAGAATTTAGCTATTTTAGCCTGTTGCCAATCAACACCCAAGTAATATTCAGTACCCCAGTGCATAGCAACTATAATAATGTCAGCCTTGTCCCTTACCTTAGCTATATCTGCCGCAGCCTTTTCATCAGAATAAACATTATTTAAATACTCTTTTCCATATGGAGTTTCAAGTCCATTAGTCCAAGTAGTATATGATAAAAATGCATACTTAATACCATTTTTTTCATATATTTTAGATACACTTGCTTCTCTTTCATCAAAAGAAGACCATTGTCCTGAAGTAACTACGCCCTTTTGTTTCTTCCAATAAGCAACCGAATTTAATACACCTCGCTCATTCTTATCCATAGTATGGTTAGTAGCTAAAGATACTAAATTAAATCCCGCATCCACAAAAGCATCTCCTACTTCATATGGTGAATTAAATCTAGGATAATTTGAAAGTCCTAACTCAGTACCACCCAATATAGTTTCTTGATTGTAATAAACCAAATCATATTTAGATGAAATTGGTTTAATTAATTCTATTTGAGGTTTAAAATTATATCCACCATCACCTGTTCTCGCATCATTATATACACAACTATGTATTAAAGCATCTCCTACCATAAATAAGCTAGCTTCATACTCTTGAGGAACTTTTACCTCAACCTGTTTCTTATTACTCATTTTCTTCTTATGAAGATAATTAGAAACATCTAAAAAATCTAAAGCAAATACGCCTAATACTATGATTAATATTAGTATGATTACTATTCTAAGACGTTTTTTAACTTTTATTTTCTTCTTAGCCATACTACACCTTCCTTACTACTTCAAAATCTATTGTTTGATCTTCTTTAGAAGCTCTTACTACTTTGATTACTACCTTATCACCTATAGAATACTTAACATGACTTCTTTCACCAGTTAAAGTCATTCTCTCTTCATCATAATGGAAGAAATCAGGCATATCTTTAATAGGAACTAAACCCTCTATTAAATTAGGCAACTCTACAAACATACCAAATGAAGTAACTGATGAAATCATACCTTCAAATTCTTCTCCAATATGTTTTTCCATATATTCAGCCATCTTCATATCTTCAACTTCTCTTTCACAATCAACTGAGCTTCTTTCTTTTTCTGAAGAATGTTCCGCAATATAAACAAGTTTTTCTTCCCATTTATGAATAGTATTCATATCTATTCTATTATCAAATAAATATGTACGAAGTAATCTATGTACTGTTGTATCAGGATATCTTCTAATTGGCGAAGTAAAATGTGTATAACACTTACTAGCCAATCCATAGTGCCCTAAATTATCAGGACTATAAACAGCCTTTTGCATACTTCTTAAAAGTAAACTAGAAAGAATCTTATATTCAGGTTTATCATCTAATTGTTTAAGTATTCTTTGAATAGTAGTTGGTTTCATATCAGAAACATTACCAGTAATAGTATAACCTAAATTTGATACAAATCCTAGGAAACTTCTTATTTTTTCTTCCTTAGGATATTCATGAATACGATAAATAAATGGTAAATTCATGAAATATATATGACTAGCAACACATTCATTAGCCGCAATCATAAAGTCTTCTATCAAATTTTCTCCAGTTCCTCTATCTCTTAAAACAACATCATATGGCACACATTTATCATCTACTAATATCTTCGGTTCATCAATACCAAAATCTATATAACCTCTATTTACTTTAGCCTTACGAAGAATAGTTGCTAATTCACTCATAAGTTTTAAATCATCTACAAATTCCTCATAACCATCAGGAACATAATTATCTTCAAGTATTCTATTAACATTCTTATAAGTCATTTGTATTCTAGATTTAATTACACTAGGAAAGATCTCATAATTAACTTGTTTTCCATCTTTATCAAATTCCATTACACAAGAAATAGCTAATCTATCCACATTAGGATTCAATGAACATATACCATTACTTAATTCATGAGGAATCATTGGAATAACTCTATCAACTAAATATACACTAGTACCACGTTCCATTGCATCTACATCTAGTGGAGTACCCTCTTTAACATAGTAACTTACATCAGCAATATGTACTCCTAATTTATAATTACCATTAGGCAATTTTTCTATAGATATAGCATCGTCTATATCCTTAGTATCATCACCATCGATAGTAAAAATAGTGATATCTCTCAAATCTCTTCTTCCCTTTAAATCAGACTCGTATACTTCCATAGGAATAGATTCTACTTGTTTCTTAGTTTCATCACTAAAATCAATATCAATATTATATTTATAAATAATAGATAAAATATCAACCCCAGGATCATTAACATGACCTATAATTTCAACTACTTCCCCATTATATCTATTATCTTTTATCTTTTTACCCAATTCTACTACTACTTTATGTCCATCTACAGCATTTTTAGTCTTATCTTTTGGTATTTCTATATCAAGTTTAATCTTATTATCATCTAGAGTAATATGTCCTATACCTTTCTTATCAAACTTAATAAGACCAATATATCTACTAATCTTTCTTTCAATGATTCTAAGTACTCTTCCTTCTAATCTATCTAGATTCATTTTACTAGTAATTTCTACTAGTACTATATCATCATGAATAGCATCATTCATATTATCACTAGAAATATAAATATCATCTTCTAATCCACTTACTTCTACAAAACCAAATCCCTTTTTATTAACGCGCATTACACCCTTTTTTAAGTGACTATCTTCTAGCATCATATACTTATTCTTATTAGATCTATATATAATTACTTCATCTTCTAATTTACGTAATTCTTCACTTAATTTAGTAGTATCTTCAACACTCTTAATACCTAACAAATCTTGTATTTCATAGATATCTATAGCTTTAGAAGCATTCTTTAATACATTTATAATATCATCTCTCACTAGGACCACCTTCTACTAATAACATTATACTTTATTTTTAGACAAAAAAAAAGACCGAAGTCTTTTATTATATAAACATTGATACTATACAAATTACAAAGAATGCAAATCCTAATAATGCAGTAATTCTAGTAATTACTAATTCAGATCCTCTTTCTTTTCTATTAGCAAATAATTCACTTTGTCCACCACTAATAATAGTAGGACCACCATCTGCTTTAGCACTTTGTAATAAAACAAGGATTATTAATAAAATTGATATAACTAATAATGCAATTTTCATATTATTCCTCCTAAACAGTATATATAATATCATAAATACTATATTTATGCAAATTATTTATTTAACTTTTCTTCTATTCTAAGTAATTGATTATACTTACAAATTCTATCTGTTCTAGACATTGAACCTGTTTTAATTTGACCTAAATTTAAACCAACAGCTAAATCAGCTATAGTAGTATCTTCAGTTTCACCACTTCTATGTGAAATAACTGTCTTATAGCCATTACTACGAGCAAGTTCAATAGTTTCAATAGTCTCTGTAATTGTACCTATTTGATTAACTTTTAATAAAATAGCATTACCTGCATGATTATCTATACCCATTTGAAGACATTTCTTATTAGTAACGAATAAATCATCACCTACTAATTGAATCTTGTCTCCAAGTCTTTCAGTAATCTTTCTAAATCCTTCCCAATCATTTTCATCTACTGGATCTTCAATAGATATAATAGGGTATTTTTGAACTAATTCACAGAAGAAATCAATTAATTCATCAGTAGTTAAACTTCTTCCTTCGCCAACTAAATTATATTTACCATCTTTATAGAATTCACTAGCTGCTACATCTATTCCTAAGAATACATCTTTACCCGGAACATAACCAGCTCTCTCTATAGCTTCTATTATTAAATCAAAACCTTCACTATTACTTTGAAGATCTGGTGCAAAACCACCTTCATCTCCTACCCCAGTAGCTAATCCTTTTTCATTTAATACTTTCTTTAAATTATGGAATACTTCAGCACCTACTCTAAGTCTTTCACGAATAGTATCTCTTTCAGGAATAATCATAAATTCTTGAAAATCTAACTTATTGTCAGCATGAGCGCCACCATTAATTATATTCATCATTGGACGAGGTAAAGTCTTACCATTCCCTACATATTCATATAAATCTTTTCCTGCATTAATAGCACTAGCTTTTAAAGCAGCCATACTAATACCTAGTATCGCATTAGCACCAAATCTAGATTTAGTATCTGTTCCATCAAAATCTATCATTGCATAATCAAGTTTTTTTTGATTCTCAGCATCCATTCCAATAACTAAATCACGTAAAGGTCCATTGACATTAGCTACTGCCTTTAATACACCCTTACCTAAGTATCTAGATTTATCTCCATCACGAAGTTCTAAAGCTTCTCTTTCACCTGTTGAAGCACCACTTGGTACTGCAGCTCTTCCCATAATACCATTTTCAAGTATTACATCTACTTCTACTGTAGGATTACCCCTTGAATCTAATATTTCTCTTCCTATTACATCTTTTATTCTCATATATACCTCCTAATTATTTAATATTTCAAAACTTCTATCTACAAGAGCATTATCTTTAGAATTAATTATTTCTATATCACCTAATGTACTCTTAGTATTCAATAAATTATTAATAGTTAATTGATGTTTAACCTCATTAGCTACTCCTAAAGATCCATCTAATAATTTAGCATTAGGAACAATACTTTGTATTATATCTTTTATTAAAGGATAATGTGTACATCCTAATACAATAGAATCACATATATCTTTATATGGATTTAATATTCTTTCTAATAAAGCAAAAATCTCATAATATTTTTCATTCTCAATTAAATTAGCAAGATTTTCTCCTGAAATATTAATTATATTCTGATCCGGATTATGATATTCATCAATTAATTCTTCTACTCTTTTAGAGTTCATTGTATAAGGTGTAGATAAAATAATAGTATTTTTACAATTATTATCATAAGCCATCTTAACAGCAGGAACTGTTCCTACAAATATAGTATCAGGATACATCTCTCGTAAACTCTTCATGCACGAAGTTGTAGCAGTATTACAAGCAATAACTATCATCTTACAATCTCTTTTTAAAAGAAATTCTACGATGTTAGATACTATTTTTAGTAATTCTGTCTCACTTTTACTACCATAAGGGTTATTAATACTATCTTCATAAAATAGATAATCCTCATTTGGTAATACATTTCTTAATTCCTTCAATATTGATAATCCACCTAATCCAGAATCTAATATGCCTATTTTATTATTCATTTACTTCACCTTTTAGTTCTTTAACTTTTTCTTTGAATTCAGCGCCACGTACCTCACATTCTTTATATTGGTCCCAACTAGCACTTGCTGGTGATAAAAGAACTACATCACCACTAGCTACTATATCTTTTAATTTATCAAAACCATCTACTAAATGTTCATAGACATAAACGTCTTTATTAATACTTCTAGCATATTCTGCTACACGTTCTCTACATGTGCCTATAGCTATAATAGCCTTAACATTATCCATATATGGAGTTAATTCATTAAAGTCTTGTCCTCGTTCTAATCCACCTAAGAATATAATAGTTGGTTTATTAAAACTTGATAAAGCTATTTGTGCACACTTAATATTGGTAGCTTCTGTATCATTATAATATTCTACTCCATTAACAGTATCAACATACTCTAATCTATGTTCAACACCCTTAAAGTTAGAAACCACTTCTTTTATTATTTCACTTGATACTCCATATTCCTTAACAGCCATAGTAGCAGCCATTACATTTTCTACATTATGCATTCCTTTAATTTTAATATCATTTATATTCATTACTTCTTCATTATAATAATAAATATAATCTCCTCTTAAATGACATCCATCAATATTCTCTTTACTAGAAAAATACTTTTTAATAGATATTACATCCTCTAATTTTTCCATAACATCATTATTATCATAATTCATAATAGCTATATCATCACTACTTTGATTATAAAACATCCTAGATTTAACTTCTTTATAATAGTCATAAGTTTTCATAAAATCTATATGTGCTGGAGAAAAATTAGTTACTACTCCAACATGAGGATGGAAATGAATGAAATTTTCACCTTGTTGACAAGAACATTCAATAACTATGATATCTCCGCTTTTAACTTCATCTAATATACCAGATAAAGGATATCCTATATTTCCCGCTAAATGAACCTTTTCCCCAAAAGCCCTATGCATAATTTCATAGGTTAATGTTGTAGTAGTAGTCTTACCATTAGTACCAGTAATTCCAATAATAGAAACATCTTCTGGTAATAATCTATAAGCCATTTCTACTTCATTTATAACTTCTATTCCTAAACTTCTAGCTTGTAATACATATTTATGATCAATAGGTACACCAGGATTCTTAATCAAATAATCAAATGATGAATCAAGTAAATCATCAGGATGTGACCCAAAAACTAAATTAACTCCTAAATCACGTAATTCTTTTACTTGAACAGGATCCATCTTATCTTCTGTCTTAGCTTCATTTAAATAAACAATATTTCCTCTTTCAGCTAATAACTTAGCTGCTCCATAACCGCTTCTAGCCATACCTAGTATTAATATCTTATTATTCTGAAACATATTATCACCAATAATAGTATACTATAATTAACTTTTTTTTACTATAATAATTGAAAGACTTTACTCTATTTGATATAATTAACTATGAATAGGAAGTGGGCAAATGAAAATAGTAAAACTAAGTGCCGAACAATTCAATAAGTACGCTTCACAGCATAGATATAGAAACTATTACCAAACATCACAATATGCAAATGTTATGGTTAAATTTGGATATCATGCTCAATTTCTAGGAATCGCCACAGACGATAATAAATTAATAGGAGCTACATTACTTATGTATAAAGAAGTATTTATGGGTAATAAAGTAGCATATGCTCCTCATGGAATACTATTTGATTATGAAGATTTGGAAAATACAAAAGAAATGGTAAAAATTCTTAAAAAAACACTTTCAAAACAAGGAATTATGTTTATAAGAATAGATCCATATATACCATTAACTATTAGAGATAATGAAGGCAATACAATGAACTTCAATAATAAAGGTAATCAAATAATAGAAAACCTAACAAAATCAGGATTTAAATATAAAGGAAAGACTTTATACTTTGAAACTGAAAAACCTCGTTGGGAAGCTCTAGTACTACTACAAAAAGATATTAGAGAAATATTTAATAAAGTAGATAAAAGAACTAGAAATAAGCTAAGAAGAGCATCAAATAGTGGTGTAGAAGTATATAAAGATAATAATAAAGATATTACTACATTCTATAGATTTGTAGCAAAAAAAGAAAAAAAACCAATTAATTACTTCAAAACATTATGTAATAGTTTTGAGGATAGTATTGATATATATTATGCCAAGATTAATACAGAAACATATCTAATTAATAGTAGAAGAAATTATGAAAAAGAAGTAGAATTTAATGAAACATTAGCTGAAAAAGTTCAAGATATGAATTTAGATATCAAAGATAGAGAAACATATCTTAATAAGAAAATGGAATCAGACAAATTAATAACTGTATACAAAAACAATCTATTAAAAGCTACTGACCTACTAAAAAGCAATCCCGATGGTATACCAATAGGAACTGCTATGGTCATTAAATACGATAATGCAGCATATTTAATAGCTGAGGGTATAGACGAAGAATATGGTGCCCTAAATGCTAGTACAATTATAAAATGGCAATTAATTGAAGATTACAATAATCAAGGATTTAAATACGTCAATTTGAATGGTGTCGTTGGAGATTTTGAAAATCAAAATGAATATAGTGGTTTAAACGAATCTAAATTAGGATTTAATAGTATAATTACTGAATATGTCGGAGAATTTGACATGGTATTAAATAACCTAATGTATAGTTGGTATCAAAAAACTAGTAATAAATAAAAAGAATCATTTGATTCTTTTTTTATATACAAAAAAAAGAAGACTAAGTCTTCTTTTAATTTTACCTTAATTATTTAATAATTTCAGTAACGTTACCAGCACCAACTGTTCTTCCACCTTCACGGATAGAGAATTTAGTACCTTGTTCTAGAGCTATTGAATGGATTAATTCAACAGTCATATCAACGTTATCTCCAGGCATTACCATTTCAGTTCCTTCTGGTAAAGTGATTACACCAGTTACATCAGTAGTTCTGAAATAGAATTGTGGACGATAGTTGTTGAAGAATGGAGTATGACGTCCACCTTCTTCTTTGCTTAATACATAAACAGCAGCTTTGAATTGATGATGTGGAGTAACACTTCCTGGTTTAGCAAGAACTTGTCCTCTTTCAACTTCTTCACGAGCGATACCACGTAATAATACTCCGGCATTGTCTCCTGCTTCAGCATAATCTAATTGTTTACGGAACATTTCAATTCCAGTAACAACTGTTTTCTTAGTTGGTTTAATTCCAACGATTTCAACTTCATCATTTAATTTTAATTGTCCACGTTCAACACGTCCAGTAACAACTGTACCACGACCTGTGATTGTGAATACATCTTCGATACTCATTAAGAAAGGTTTGTCATTATCTCTTTCAGGAGTTGGGATCCAAGTATCAACAGCATCCATTAATTCATCAATTTTTGGAGTCCAAGCTGGATCACCTTCTAATGCTTTTAAAGCAGATCCACGGATAATTGGAGTATTATCTCCATCAAATCCATATTCATTTAATAAGTCACGAATTTCCATTTCA
>JAFWJL010000008.1 GCA_017511605.1 Bacilli bacterium | reverse complement strand
TATGAAAATACCTCCTCATAAAAAGATTGCTGTAGTAGGACGTAGTGGTAATGGTAAAAGTACTATATTTAACTTATTATTAAGATATTTTGATTGTAACAGTGGATCTATTACTATAGATGGAATTAACATTAAAGATCTTACTGAGAAAAGTCTAAGAGAAAATATTTCTATTATTAGACAATCCCCATTCTTATTTAATTTAAGTATTATAGATAATTTTAAATTAGTAAAAGATGATGTTACTTTAGATGAAATAAGAGAAGTATGTAAAAGAGCATATATAGATGATTATATAATGAGTTTACCAAAAGGATATGAAACAATAATAGGTGAAGGTGGTATTAACTTATCCGGTGGCCAAAAACAAAGATTGGCTATTGCTAGAACTCTACTTTTAAATACAAAAATAATTTTATTTGATGAGGCAACTAGTGCTTTAGATAATGAAAGCCAAGAGTATATTAAGAAGACTATAGATGAATTAGTTAAAGACCATACAGTTGTAATTGTAGCTCATAGACTTTCAACTATAGTAGATGCAGATAAGATAAATATTATTGAAAAAGGAATGTTAGTTGACAGTGGTACTCATGAAGAATTATTAAAGAAAAGTAAAGTATACCAAGGACTATATTCAAAAGAAAACTCAAATTCATAAGAGAAAGTAAAGTACTTTCTCTTTTTATTATATTTTGTACTATTTTTTTACTTTTCATGATAGAATATTGTATGGGTAATAAGGAGGACACAATGTTAGAAATAAAAAATATTACTAAAACATATAAAACAGAAGGCTTTACTCAAAAAGCCTTAGATAAAGTAAGTATTAATTTTAGAAGATGTGAATTTGCATCTATCTTAGGACCATCAGGTTCAGGTAAAACTACTTTATTAAATATAATAGGTGGATTAGATCATTATGATTCAGGAGACTTAATTATTAATGGTACTAGTACTAAAAAATATACTGATAGAGATTGGGATACATATAGAAATCATAGAGTAGGTTTTGTATTTCAAAGTTATAACCTAATAACACATCAAACAGTTTTAGCTAACGTCGAGTTAGCACTAGCATTATCAGGAATTGATAAAAAAGAAAGAACACGTCGTGCTAAAGAAGCATTAGTTAAAGTAGGATTAAAAGATCATATGAAGAAACGTCCATCTCAATTATCAGGTGGTCAAATGCAAAGAGTAGCTATTGCTCGTGCTTTAGTAAATGATCCTGAAATAGTACTTGCCGATGAACCAACAGGTGCACTTGATACTAATACATCTAAACAAGTAATGGAACTTTTAAAAGAAATTGCTAAAGATAGATTAGTTATTATGGTTACACATAATGCTGAAATAGCAGAAGACTATTCCACAAGAATTGTTAGAGTTCAAGATGGAGAAGTAATTAGTGATACTAATCCATATAGTGGGGAAGAAGAATTAGAAGATAAGAAAAAAGATAAGAAGACTTCAATGAGTTTTAAAACTGCTTTTGCTCTATCATTAAATAACTTAATGACTAAAAAAGGAAGAACTATTCTAACTGCTTTTGCAGGAAGTATTGGTATTATTGGTATAGCTTTAATATTAAGTTTAGCTCATGGTATTAATAAATTTATTGATAAGACTGAAGAAGAAACACTTAGTTCTTATCCATTACAAATTGAAAAAGCATCAATTAATTATGGAGAAGTAATAAAAGCATTAGCTGGTAATATGCAAACAGAAAAACACGATGATGATAAGATTTATTCTTATAATATAATGGGTAGTATGTTTGAATCATTCTCAACATCAGCTAGAATTCAAGATATGTCTAAATTCAAAGCATATTTAGAAAAAAATAAAGAAATAGATAAGTATGTAACAAGTATCCAATATGGATATAATACAACATTAACACTATATAAACCTGGAGATGAAGTATTAAGAGTTAATCCAACTACAGTACTAGACTCTATTGGTATGGGTACAGGTGGTATCTCTAATGTATATAGTGGAATGATGAGAGATAATGATGTATTCTATGAAATGATTGATAATGATAAATTAATCAAAAAACAATACACATTAGTAGCTGGTAAGTATCCTAAAAAATATAATGAGGTAATGTTACTAGTAGATGAAAATAACCAAGTACCAGATTATACTTTATATAGTTTAGGAATACTTTCTCAAGATACTTTAAAAGAACAATTTAATAATATGATTAGTGGTAAAGAAGTTAAATTTGAAAAAGCATCATATAAACCAGATGAAATAATTGGATTAAAATATAAATTAGTAATTAATCCAGACTTCTATCAAAAAGTAAATGGTGTATGGATTAATAAATCAGAAGATACTGAATACATGAAAAATATAATTAATAATTCAGAAGAAATAGAAATAGTTGGTATTGTTAAACAAAATAGTGAAGCAGTATCATCTAATAATAAAGTAGGTTCTGTATTATATAAAAATAGTTTAATGCGTCATTTAGTAGAAAAAGTAAATGAAAGAGAAATAGTAAAAGAACAATTATCAAATAAAGAAACAAATGTATTTACTGGTAATGCATTTAGAGAAAATAGTAAATTTGATATGAATAGTCTATCTTATGAACAAATGATAGCTATGCAAAATATGTCTGAAACAGAACTTGCAGAGTATATTAAAGCATACTCTGAAAATGCTACAGCTACATATGAAGATAACTTATTAAAACTAGGTGTATCTGAAATAAATAATCCTGATACAATTAATATTTATCCAAAAGACTTTGATTCTAAAGAGGAAATAACTAAGATAATAGAAAAATATAATAAAGGTAAAAATGAGAGAGATAAAATTGAATACAATGATATAGTAGGTATAATGATGAGCAGTGTTCAAACCATCGTAAATGTTATTAGTACTGTGTTAATTGCCTTTGTTGCAATATCTTTAGTAGTATCTAGTATTATGATAGCTATAATCACTTATATTTCTGTAATTGAAAGAACTAAAGAAATAGGTATCTTACGTGCAGTAGGAGCAAGTAAAAAGGATATATCAAGAGTATTTAATGCAGAAACATTAATAGAAGGTTTAGCTGCTGGAATACTTGGTATAGTAGTAACTATATTATTCAATATTCCAATTAATATTATAGTAAAAGCAATAGTTAATATTAGTGGTATAGCATCACTTCCAATATCAGGAGCAATTATATTAATTATAATTAGCGTATTACTAACAGTAATCGCAGGATTTATCCCAGCAACACTAGCTTCAAGAAAAGATCCTGTAGAAGCTTTAAGAAGCGAATAAACTAACTAATTTAATATACTTTGTATATTGAATTATAAAAATCACTTAAAAGAACTTGAATATTTCAAGTTCTTTTTTAGTTTAATTATAATTTTTCTAAGTTTTACAAATACTTTTTATTATGTTATAAAAGACATCCAAGGAGATGATTTTATAAATTATTATTATGAAATAAAGAATAAATTAATTAATAATGAAATAAATAGAAAAGTAAAAAATTATTCTATTAATAGAAGTGATTTAAGTACTTATTATAATGTTGGTAAATTATTAAGTGAAGCCGGTAGTCACTATGGAGAAGGAATAATAAAAGAGTATTCAAAAAGATTAACAAAAGATTTGGGCAAAGGATATACTTTTTCTTCTTTAACTAGAATGAAAAAATTTTATTTATTACTAGAAAAACTTGCGACAGTGTCGCAACATTTGACTTTTGGTCATTATATTGAATTATTATCAATAGATGATATAAATAAAGTAAAATATTATATACAAATAACAGAAAGAGAAAATCTTTCAATTAGACAACTTAGAGAAAGAATAAAAAATAATGAATATGAAAGATTACCTGAAAGTACTAAGAATAAATTAATAAATAAAGAAGATATATTTATAGAGGATAATATTAAGAACCCTATTATTATAAAAAATAATAGTAAAGAAGAAATAAATGAAAAAGCACTTCAAAAATTAATATTAGAGGATATTACTCATTTTATGAAAGAACTTGGTAGTGGTTATTCTTTTATAGATAAGGAATATAAAATTAAATTAGAAAATACTTATAATTATATAGATTTATTGTTTTTTAATTATGTATATAATTGCTTCGTAGTAATAGAATTAAAAGTTACAGAATTAAAGAAAGAACATACAGGTCAAATTGAAGTATATATGAATTATATAGATGAAAACATAAGAAGTATTAATCAAAATAAAACTATAGGGATAATTATTTGCAAAGAAAATAATAATTATGTCATAAAGTATTGTAGTGATAAAAGAATAATATTCAAAGAGTATAAAATAGTGTAAAAAAGAGATAGTAATTCTTTACTATTTCTTTTATTTAAGATAAAATTATATGTGCGTATAGAAAGAGTGATATGATGATTAAAATATTTAAAAACTTAGAAAAGAAGGATTTACTTATAGTTTTATTAGTAACAGCTTTAGTAGTATTTTCAGTATTCTTGGATTTAAGAATGCCTGAATATATGAGTGAAATTACTAAGTTAGTTCAAACTGAAGGATCTAAGATGAACGATATACTTATAGCTGGAGTATATATGATTATTTGTGCTTTAGGTAGTTTAGTTTGTACTATTATAGTAGGATATTTTACTTCACTTTTATCAGCAAGATTCTCTAGAATTATACGAAGAAAAATATTTGAAAAAGTAGAATCTTTTGGAATAGCTGAGATTAAGAATTTTTCTACAAGTAGTTTAATAACTCGTACTACAAATGATGTATCTCAAATAGAAATGCTTCTAGCTATGGGACTACAATTATTAGTAAAAGCTCCAGTAATGGCTATATGGGCATTATTAAAGATACTAGGTAAGAGTGGAGAACTTAGTTTAGTTACAGGTATTGGAGTAGTTATAGTTGTAGTAGTTAACTTAATTATTATTAGTATAGTTTCACCAAGATTCCAAAAAATCCAAAAACTTACTGATAAATTAAATGGGGTAACAAGAGAAAACTTATCAGGTATTAGAGTAATACATGCTTTTAATGCTGAAAAGTTTAGTGAAAAAAGATTTAATAGTGTTAATGAAGACTTAACAGGAATCCATTTAAGAGTAACAAAAACATTCGCTTGGATGGATCCAGTAATGAACTTTGTAATGCATTTCCAAGCATTAGGTATATATGTAGTAGGAGCATACTTAATAATGAATTCTACATTAATAGATAAGATTAATATATTTAGCAATGTAATAGTATTCTCAAGCTATGGAATGCAAGTAATTATTTCATTCTTATTACTTACATTTATCTTTATGGTTCTACCTCGTGCTTTAGTATCTATTAAACGTATTAATGAAGTATTAGATAGTGATATTTCTATTATTTCAGGAGAATTCAAAGGTAGTACTAAAGAAAAAGGTACAGTTGAATTTAAAAATGTTAGTTTTAAATATCCTGATGCTGATGAATATTTATTAAAAGATATTAGTTTTAAAGTAAATCAAGGAGAAACAGTAGCCTTTATAGGAAGTACTGGTAGTGGTAAATCTACTTTAATAAACTTAGTACCTAGAATGTATGATGCCACAGATGGAGAAATATTTGTAGATGGTGTTAATGTAAAAGAATATGATACCCATGAACTTAATAATAGAATAGGTTATATTTCCCAAAAAGCTGTTATGTTTACTGGTACTGTAGAAGATAATGTTGCATACGGAGATAATGGAAAAGATAAACCTAGTCTAGAAGAAGTAAAAAAAGCTATTAAAATAGCACAAGGAAAAGACTTCGTAGAAAAGATGGATAAGAAGTATTCTTCTCATATAGCTAGAGGTGGTACTAATATTTCAGGAGGTCAAAAACAAAGACTAAGTATTGCTAGAGCTATAGCTAGAAATCCTGAAATATATATCTTTGATGATTCATTTAGTGCCTTAGACTATCAAACAGATTTAAAACTAAGACAAGAATTAAAAAAGAATATGAAAGATGCCACGAGTTTAATAGTAGCTCAAAGAATTGGTACTATTATGAATGCAGATAAAATTATAGTTTTAGATAAAGGTGAGTGCGTTGGAATGGGTACTCATAAAGAATTATTAAAAAGTTGTAAGGTATATAAAGAAATTGCCTTATCACAATTAAGTGAGGAGGAGTTAGAAAATGCCTAGACCAAATGGGAAACAAGAAAAAGCAAAAGACTTAAAAGGTACACTTTTAAGAATATTTAAAAGCCTTAATACATGGAAATATGTATTAGTATTATCATGTATCTTAGCTATGGCTGGAGCTATACTTTCTACTATAGCTCCAAATAGATTAGCTAAAGTAACTGATGTTATTACAGAAAGTATTAAACCTAATACTAAGAATATTGAAGTATTAAATAAAAAGATACAAGAAAATATGTTACAGAAAAAGACTGAATCTATTTATATAGATAAAGTAGAAATAACATATCCTGATCAAATGAAATATTTATCTATAATTAGTAAAGTAGATAAAAAAAGTAATCAGGAAGAATATATAAAGGCATTTAAAAAATGCCCTAAATCTATTCAAAAAGTATTTGATACTAAATTAGATGAAAAAAAATTAAAAGAAAAATCTATTATTCTAGGAATAATTTACTTAATTCAAGCAATTTGTTCTTATGTAGTTGGATTATTAATGGCTTATGTAGGAATAGGTTATTCTAAAAAACTTAGAAAAAACATTTCTACTAAGATTAATAAATTACCATTAAAATACTTTGATACTCATGAAATAGGAGATGTATTATCTCGTGTTACTAATGATGTTGATACTATTGGTATAAATATGAGTAATAATATAACTAGTTTTGTTACTAATTTAACACTTTTCTTAGGATCAGTTGTTATGATGTTTGTAACTAACTGGATCATGGCACTTACTGCTATAGTTGCATCTATTTTTGGATTTATGTTTACTTTTGTAATATTAATGAAATCTCAAAAATACTTTACTGCTAGACAAAAAGAATTAGGTAATTTAAATGGACACATTGAAGAAATATATTCAGGTCATAATGTAGTAAAGGCATATAACGGAGAAAAAGAAGCTCTAGTAGAATTTGATAAGATAAATGATAAATTATATGAAGCTAATAGAAAGAGTCAATTCTTATCTGGTATTATGCAACCACTTATGAACTTTATAGGTAATTTTGGTTATGTAGCAGTATGTGTAGTAGGAGCATTGCTTGTAATGAATGGACATATTACTTTTGGTGTAATAGTAGCATTTATGATTTATATAAGATTATTTACTAATCCATTATCAAGACTTGCTCAATCAATGACTTCTATGCAATCAATTGCTGCAGCAGCAGAACGTGTATATGAATTCATGGATGAAGAGGAATTGCCTGATGAAAGTAATATAAAGAGTAGTTTACCTGAAAAGGTTAAAGGAAATATCGAATTTAAAAATGTTAAATTTGGATATACTCCTGAAAAAACTATTATTAAGGACTTTAGTGCTAAAGTTAAAGATGGAGAAAAAATAGCTATCGTAGGACCAACAGGTGCTGGTAAAACTACTATGGTTAATCTATTAATGAAATTCTATGAAATAAATGATGGAGATATATTAATAGATGGAGTTTCAATTAAAGATATAAAAAGAGAAGACTTACATAACTTATTTGTAATGGTTTTACAAGATACATGGTTATTTGAAGGAAGTATTAAAGATAACTTAAAGTTTAATAATAAAAATATTTCTACTGATTTACTATGGGATATATGTAAGAAAATAGGAATAGATCATTTTATTAAAACACTTCCTAATACAATGGATTCTGATGTAACTGATAATGAAGCAATATCTTCAGGTCAAAAACAATTATTAACTATTGCTCGCGGTATGGTAAAAGATGCACCATTCTTAATACTAGATGAAGCTACAAGTAATGTAGATACAAGAACAGAAGAACTAGTCCAAGTAGCTATGGATAAATTAATGGAAGGTAAAACAAGTTTTATTATAGCTCATAGATTAAGTACTATTAAAAATGCTGATTTAATCTTAGTTATGAATGAAGGAAATATTGTTGAGCAAGGAACTCATAAAGAATTATTAAAGAAGAATGGTTTCTACGCAAATCTTTATAATTCGCAATTTCAAAAATAGTATATAATAATATATGGAGGTACTAATGAAAAAGAAGTATTGCGTTAATTGCGGTGAAAAATTAATAGAGCCTGGAAAGTACTGTAATGTATGTGGTACATTCCAAGATAATGAAGAAGAAGAAAAACCAGTATATGAAGATGAAAGAAAATCTAAAATAGCTGCCGGACTATTAGGAATATTTCTAGGAGGATTAGGAGTACATAATTTCTATTTAGGATATACAAGTAAAGCAGTTGCTCAATTATTACTAACTACAGTAGGTTGGTTAATAGTTGGTTTAGGACCATTAGTAGCTCAAATATGGGGATTTATTGAAGGTATAATGATTCTAGCTGGCTCTATCGATAAAGATGCTAATGGAGTTAAATTAAAGGATTAACTTGTAAAATCAAGTAAAATATGTTATAATTAAATACATGAGGAGATACTTTAATAGGTTAAGATTAATTGTATCTTCTTTTTTTATGCTCACATTTATCTAAACAATAGTATCCTCAAACTAATTTTTATGATTTTATAAAACTTGTTTTTTTAATAATAAAAGTACTATGAATTTAAATAATTTACTAAGGAAAAAATAAAAAATTAAATTAAAACTACAATAAAATAATAAAATTAAGAGTTTTACATAAAATAGAATTAATGATAAAACATTATTCCGGAGGGGTTCTATGTATATAATTATTATAATTTTATTATTATTTTTCCTGTTTTTTATGTATTGTGCTTTAAAAGTAGCATCAAAAGCTGATGACGAGATAGAAATGATAGAAAATATTGAAAATAATTAGTATTTTCAGTATTTTTTTTGTATAATAAATATTGGTGAGAAGTATGAAAAGAAGTGAAGTAGATAGATCTAAATTGTCTCCTATGATGCAACAATATATGGAGATAAAAGATAAATACGAAGATTGTATTATTTTCTTTAGATTGGGTGACTTCTATGAAATGTTTTTTGATGATGCAATATTAACTTCTAGAATACTTGAATTAACTTTAACAGGTAAACAAGCAGGACTAGATGAGAGAGTTCCAATGTGTGGTATTCCGCATCATGCATATGCATCTTACGTTGATGAACTAATAGATAAAGGTTATAAAGTAGCTATTTGTGAACAGTTAGAAGATCCTAAAGAGACTAAAGGAATGGTTAAAAGAGATGTCATTCAAGTAGTTACTAAAGGTACTAAAATAGACTCTAATTTAGATGCTAAGAGTAATAACTATATCGCAAATATTTATTCATTTGATTATTGTTATGGAATAAGTTTTGCAGATATTACTACTGGTGAAATTAATGTCACACTAGTAGAGGGAGATACTGATAAAGTATTAAAAGAAATATCTAAATTAGGAGTACGTGAAGTAATCGTAAATGATACTATTGATAGAGAAATAGTAGAACGTTTAAGAACTAATTTAGAATGCTTAGTCACAATAGAAAAGTGCGAGTTAGAAGATACTGATTATAATTATGTATATAAAAATATAGAAGATGTAAGACTAGTTCAAACAATTAAACATTTATTATATTACATAGTAGAAACTAAAAAAGGTGATATGCACCATATTCAAGAATGTAATGTATATAAATCATCAATGTATTTAGAGTTTGATTCTAATACTAAGAAGAACTTAGAATTAGTAGAAACTATTAGAAATAGAGAAAGACAATTTAGTTTATTATGGTTATTAGATAAATGTAAAACTGCTATGGGAAGTCGTTATTTAAAAAATACTATTCTAAACCCTTTAACAGATAAAAAAGAAATTGAAAAGCGATATGATATGGTATCACTTTTAAGTACCGAATTTATCTTAAGAGATGATTTAATAAAATCACTTAGTAATGTATATGACTTAGAAAGATTAGTAGGAAGAATTACTTATGGTAATTTAAATGCTAAAGACTTACTACAATTAAAAACATCTCTAAAAGAATTACCAACTATATCTAAGATATTAAAAGAATTGAAATATGAAAAAGAAATAGAAACATTTGATGAAGTATATAGCCTACTTGAAAAATCTATATTAGAAGATGCACCATTTACTCTTCATGAAGGTCATTTAATAAAAGAAGGTTATAATACTGAATTAGATGAATTAAAGAAGATAAGTAGTGGTAGTAAAGACTTTATCCTAGAGCTAGAACAACAAGAAAAACAAAGAACTGGTATTAAAAATATGAAAGTGGGATTTAATAAAGTCTTTGGTTATTATATAGAAGTTTCTAAAGGACAATGTAATTTAGTTAAAGATGAATTTGGATATGAGAGAAAACAAACTTTAGCTAACTGTGAGAGATTTACTACACCATTATTAAAAGAAAAAGAAAATATAATATTAGGTGCTGAAGAAAAAATTATTTCTTTAGAATATAAATTATTTATGGATATAAGAGAAGTAGTAAAAAGATATGTAACTAATCTACAAAAAACAGCTAGAATTATTAGTGAAATAGATATGTTACAATCATTCTCTATTGTAAGTGATTTATATAAATTTACTCGTCCAACTATTACAAATGATCATTCATTAAAATTAATAGATTGTCGTCATCCAGTAGTAGAACAAGTAATGAAAGATAAATATATTCCAAATGACATAGTAATGGATAAAACTACTAGTATATTATTAATTACTGGTCCTAATATGGCTGGTAAAAGTACATATATGAGACAAACTGCAATTACAGTTATTATGGCTCAAATGGGTTGCTTTGTACCGTGTTCAAGTGCGTCACTTCCAATCTTCGATAAGATATTTACAAGAATTGGTGCAAGTGATGACTTAGTAAGTGGTGAATCTACTTTCATGGTAGAAATGAAAGAAGCAAATTATGCAATTTCAGAAGCTACAGAAAATAGTTTAATATTATTTGATGAATTAGGTAGAGGTACTGCTACTTATGATGGTATGAGTCTAGCTCAAGCAATATTAGAATACTTACATGATAAGATAAAAGCAAAGACTATGTTTTCTACTCACTATCATGAATTAACTGCTTTAGAAAAAGACTTAAAACATTTAAAAAATGTTCATGTATCAGCTATAGAAGAAAATGGTAAAGTAACATTCCTACATAAAGTAAAACCTGGTGCAGTAGATAAAAGTTATGGAATACACGTGGCTAGTCTAGCTAAACTACCAAGTAGTTTAATAGATAGAGCTAGTGATATATTAAACGTATATGAAAAGAAGAATGTAAAAAAACAAGTATTTACTCAAACAAGTTTATTTGAACTTAACGAAGACGAATTAAAAGAAAAACCAAATGAAATAGAAGAAAAAATTAAAAGTATTAATCCATTAGAAATGACTCCTATGGAAGCTTTAAGTTATTTATATGATTTAAAGAAAGACATAAAAGAAAAGAAATGATATAATTAAATAGAATTAAAGAGGTGATAGTATGAAAAATAGAAGTGAATTACGTGAAGTAATAATGAAAGTTTTATATCAAATAGATATGTTTAATGAAGCAAAAGTAGACTTTGATTTAAATGATCTTATAAAAGAACAATTAGAAGTAGAAAATAGTTTCGTAAATGATTCTATTAATGGAATATTAGAACATAGAGAAGAAATTAATAAATTAGCTAATAAATATTTGAATGATTGGAGTCTAGATAGATTAAATAAAGTAGACCAAGCAATTTTATCATTAGGTATTTATGAGTTAATGTACACAGATACTCCTAGTGTAGTTTCTATTAATGAAGCAATTGAATTATCTAAGAAATATAGTGATGAAAAAGTAACTAAAATGATTAATGGAGTATTAGATAAGATTTATCACGAAGAAGAAAAATAATATTGGAGGGGTATTATGAATGACAAGTACATTACAGTTACCCAATTAACTAGATATATAAAGTACAAAATAGATAATGATGTAAACTTAAATGAAGTATTTCTAAAAGGAGAAATATCTAACTTTAAAGCACATAGTAGAGGTCATTTCTATTTTACTTTAAAAGATGAAAATAGTAGGATAAATGCTATTATGTTTTCATCTCAAACTAGTAAAATAAAGTTTATGCCTGAAGATGGTATGAAAGTCTTAGTAACAGGTAAAATAAGCGTATTCGAAGCTAATGGTGCTTACCAAATATATGTTAGTGATATGCTAGAAGATGGTGTAGGTAATTTATATATAGCCTTTGAACAATTAAAGAAAAAGCTTGAAGAAGAAGGACTATTCAAAGATATATACAAAAAACCAATACCTAAGATACCTTCTAAAGTAGGAGTAGTAACAGCTCCAACAGGAGCCGCTATTAAAGATATTATTTCTACTATTAAAAGACGTTGGCCTCTAACAGAAATATATTTATTCCCAGCTCTAGTTCAAGGAGAAGACGCAAAAGAAGATATTGTTAGACAAATAAAAAAAGCTGACTCTTTTGGGCTTGATACTTTGATAGTAGGACGCGGTGGAGGAAGTATAGAAGACCTTTGGGCATTCAATGAAGAAATAGTAGCTAGAGCTATATTTGAATGTAATACACCAGTAATTAGTGCTGTAGGTCATGAAATAGATTTCACAATAGCTGACTTTGTAGCAGATCTAAGAGCTCCAACTCCAACAGGAGCTGCTGAAATGGCAGTACCACAACTTACTGATGTATCTAACTACTTAAAACAAATAAATATAAGATTAGAAAATACTATTTTAAATAAAATTAAAAATAATAGAAGAAAACTAGAAGATATTAAAAATAGTAATATATTTAAAAATCCAATAATGATCTATCAAACAAAAGAAATGATATTTGATAGTTTAATAGAAAAATTAAAGTTTAATATGATTAATCTAACTAATATTAAAGAAAAAGAATTAATTAGATTAAAGAATTCATATGTACTTAAAAAACCATACCAAATATTAGATAAGAAGAGTAATAAATATCTTCAATTAATATCTAAACTAGAAACATTATCTCCATTACTAACACTTAAAAGAGGTTATGCAATAACTAAGAAAGATAATAAAGTAATAAGTAGTGTTAAAGGTATTAATAAAGGAGATAAATTAGATATAGAATTAACTGATGGTATTATAAATACTGAAGTAATATAGGAGGAAAATATGGCAGAAAAGAAAGAATTAAGTTTTGAAGAAAGCTTAGAAAAATTAGAAGAAATAGTTAAGAAGTTAGAAGTAGGAGATGTAGCACTTGATGACGCAATAAACGAATTTAATAATGCTATGAAACTTGCTAAAACATGTGATGAAAAATTAAAGAAAGCAGAAGAAGCAATTACAAAACTAGTTAAAGATAATGGTGAAGTAGTAGACTTCCAAGTAGAAGAGTAGCAATACTCTTTTTTGTTGATATATAAAGAAATTGTGTCAAAAAAAGTAAAGTTCGTTGCCAATTTACATTTTCTTCGTTATAATAAAATATGTGGAAACATAGGAGTGATAAGAATGACAGGAAAATATGATGCATCATCCATTAAAATACTTGAAGGATTAGAAGCAGTTAGAAAACGTCCAGGAATGTATATTGGATCTACTGACAAAAGAGGTCTACATCATCTTATTTGGGAAATAGTAGATAACTCAGTAGATGAAGCAATTAATGGATATGGTGATTATATTAAAATCATACTTCATAAAGATGGTTCAGTATCAGTTGAAGACCATGGTCGTGGTGTACCTACAGGTATGCACGAATCAGGAAAATCAACTCCAGAAGTAATATATACAGTACTTCATGCTGGAGGTAAATTCGAGTCTGATGGATATAAAGTATCAGGAGGACTTCACGGAGTAGGATCTTCTGTAGTTAATGCCTTATCTAAATGGATGGAAGTAACTATAAGACGTGATAAAGAAGAATCATACATAAGATTTGAAAACGGCGGTCATGTTGCTGTTCCATTAAAAGTAATAGGAACTACAAATAGAACTGGTACTACTGTTAGATTTATGCCAGATGATGAAATATTTTCAACTACACATTTCTCATTCACTACTGTATGTGAAAGAATGCAAGAATCTGCATTTTTATTAAAAGGTATAACTATCGAAGTATTAGATGAAGAAGATGGAAGAAATGCTAAATACTGTTATGAAAGAGGTATAGAAGAATTTGTTGAAGAATTAAACAAAGGCAAAACTACTCTTCATAAGGTATTAACCATCAGTGGCAATAAAGATAAAATCGATGTAGAAATCTCAATGCAATATACAGATACTTATAATGAAAACATAGTATCTTTCGTAAATAACGTTAAAACAATAGATGGTGGTTCTCACGAAGTAGGATTTAAAACTGCCTTAACTCGTGTATTTAATGATTATGCTAAAGCAAATGGTTTTGTTAAAGGAAAAGATAAAGCATTTGAAGGTAGCGATGTTCGTGAAGGATTAACTGCTATTATTAGTTTAAAGATTCCTGAAGGAATATTACAGTTTGAAGGACAAACTAAAGGTAAATTAGGAACTCCTCAAGCTAAAAATGCCGTAGAAAATATTGTTACAGAACAATTAAGAGTTTATTTAGAAGAAAATAAAGCAATAGCTACAGATATAATTAATAAAAGTTTAAGAAGTAAGATAGCTCGTGAAGCTGCAAGAAAAGCAAGAGAAGAAGCTCGTAAGGGAACTAAGAAAAATAACAAAGAAAGATCTCTTTCGGGAAAACTTGCTCCAGCACAAAGTAAGGATAAAACAAAAAAAGAATTATTCTTAGTCGAAGGTGATTCTGCTGGTGGAAGTGCTAAACAAGGTAGAGATAGACTTTATCAAGCTATTCTTCCTTTAAGAGGTAAGGTTCTTAATACTGAAAAAACAAAAGAAGAAGAAATTTTAAAGAATGAAGAAATAAATACAATGATTTATACAATTGGAGCTGGATATGGTTCTAACTTCGATTTAAATGATTGTGAGTATAGTAAAGTAATAATCATGTCCGATGCCGATGAAGATGGAGGACATATCCAATGCTTACTTCTAACATTCTTCTATAGATATATGAAACCATTAATTGAAGATGGTAGATTATTTGTAGCTTTACCACCATTATTCAAGATTCAAAGTGGTAAGGACATTGAGTACGCTTATACTGTAGAAGAGATGAAAGAAAAATCTAAAGGTAAAAAATGTGATATTCAAAGATACAAAGGTCTTGGTGAAATGAATGCCGATCAACTTTGTGAAACAACTATGAAGCCAGGTTCAAGAACATTAATAAGAGTAAATATAGAAGATGCACAACTTGCAGAAAAACGTGTATCAATTCTTATGGGAGATGACGTGCCACCTCGTAAAGAGTGGATTGAAGAAAATGTAGAATTCTCTCTAGAAGATGATTATGAAATAAGCTAATTTATACCCCTAAATAGGTATGTTGACAATCGAAAATATGTATGATACATTGAGATTGAGATCATATAGATTGGGGGTTATAATATGAAAGAAAAATTAGAAATGATTTCAAATCTTTTTGAAGGAAAAGAAATAAGAAGCATATGGGATAGTGAGAAAGAAGATTACTATTTCAGTGTAGTTGATGTTATAGAAGCATTAACTGATAGTACTAATCCAAGAAATTATTGGAATATGTTAAAAAAGAGGATGGATGAAGAAGAAAAATCTCAGTTGTCCACAAAATGTGTACAACTGAAATTGAAATCTTCTAAAGATGGAAAAAGATATTTAACTGATACGTTAAATACTGAAGGAATCTTAAGACTTATTGAATCAGTTCCATCTCCTAAAGCAGAACCATTTAAATTATGGCTAGCTCATTTAGGAAAAAGAGAAATTGATAGTATTTATGATCCATCTATTGGAATTGAAAAAATGATAGACTATTATCAAAACAAAGGATATTCAATGGATTGGATAATTGATAGAATAAATTCAATTATTACGAGAAAGAAACTCACAAACACATGGGAAGCGCATGGGGTAGAAAGTAATAATGAATATGCAATATTAACTAATGAAATATATAGAGAGTGGTCAGGTATGACTGCAAGTGAGTATAAGAAATTTAAAGGTATTAGAAAAGAATCATTAAGAGATAATATGTCTGATATAGAAATTCTTTTGACTCATATAGGAGAAGTTGCTACAAGAGAGTTAACTAATACTCATAATCCTATTGGATTAGCACAAAACAAACTTATATCTGAAGTTGGTGGAGGTATTGCAAAAAATACGAGAAAAGATTTAGAAAACAAATTAGGAAGAAATGTAATAGAAGATAAATATTGATAGAAAGTAGTGGTAACATGCCAAAAAAGAAAACTGATACAGAAATGGTAATTGAAAAGATTTTTGATTATACTCTAGAAGATATAATGGGAGAACGTTTTGGATCTTATTCTAAATATATTATTCAAGACCGTGCTATTCCTGATGCTAGAGATGGTCTAAAACCAGTTCAAAGACGTATATTATATTCAATGCATAAAGAACATAATACATACGATAAAGGATACCGTAAGTCTGCTAAAACAGTAGGAGACGTTATCGGTAATTACCATCCACATGGTGATACATCTATATATGATGCTATGGTTCGTATGTCACAGCCTTGGAAGACAAGACTTCCATATATCGATATGCATGGTAATAATGGATCAATAGATGGTGATTCTCCTGCCGCTTATCGTTACACTGAAGCACGTCTATCTAAAATAAGTAATGAAATGCTTCGTGATATTGAAAAAGATACAGTAGAATTTGCTCCTAACTTTGATGATACAACAATAGAGCCAACTGTACTACCAGCAAGATTTCCTGCATTATTAGTTTATGGTGCTCAAGGAATTTCTGCAGGTTACGCAACAAATATTCCTCCACATAACCTAGGAGAAGTAATAGACGCTACAATTCATAGAATTGATAATCCTAACTGTCAGTTAGATACTTTAATGAAATATGTTAAAGGTCCAGACTTTCCTACAGGAGGTATTGTAGAAGGATTAGACGGAATTCGTGAAGCTTATGAAACAGGTCGTGGACGTATTATTGTTAAGTGTCGTTATACTTTAGAAAATACTAAAAATGGACCAGCAATCATCATCACAGAAATACCATTCGAAGTAAATAAAGCTTTAATGGTTAAAAAGATTGATGATATTAGAATAGATAAAAAAGTAGATGGTATACTTGAAGTAAGAGATGAATCAGCTGCTGACGTTCGTATAGTTATCGAATTAAAGAAGACTGCTAACGTCGATTTAATAGTAAATTATTTATTAAAAAATACAGATATGCAAATAAGTTATAACTTCAATGTAGTAGCTATAGTAAATCGTAGACCTAAATTATTAGGACTTAGGGAAAGCTTAGATGCATTTATTGCTCATCAAAAAGAAGTTGTAAGAAGAAGAACCGAATTTGACCTAGCACATGCTAAAGCAAGATACCATATATTAGAAGGTTTAATTAAGTGTTTATCTATTTTAGATGAAGTAATTAAAGTAATTCGTGCATCTAAAAATAAGGCTGATGCTAAAGATAATTTAGTAAAAGAATTTGAGTTTACTGAACCTCAAGCAGAAGCAATTGTAACATTACAATTATATAGATTAACTAATACAGACGTTGTAGCATTGGAAGAAGAAATGGCTGACTTAGAAAAGAAAATTGCTATTTGGGAACAAATACTTAATAATGAAGAAGCCTTAAAACATGTAATGAAAAAGGAACTTCAAAATATTAAGAAAGAGTATGATACTCCTCGTCTTACAGATATAAAAGAAGAAATAACTGAAATTAAAATAGATGAAGCAGCTATGATACCTAAAGAAGATGTAGTAGTAGCCGTTACAAAAGATGGTTATATTAAACGTACATCTTATAGAAGTTATACTGCATCTAACTCTGAAGATATAACTCTAAAAGAAAATGATTATTTAATAGGATTATATGAAATGAATACTACTGATACATTATTAGTATTCACAGATGGTGGTAACTATCTACATATTCCAGTACATATTATTCCTGATCTTAAATGGAAAGATATGCCTAAACATGTAAGTAATATTATTGAATTACCTCCAGAAGAAAGTGTTATAGCTAGTGTTCCCGCATATGACTTTAGTGCTGATAAAAACGTTATTATTACTACAAAAGATGGTATTATTAAGCGTACTAAGTTAAAAGAATTTAAACTACAAAGATATAATAAAGCAAGTAGTTGTATGAAATTAAAAGATAATGATAAAGTAATAAGTGTATTAGTAGAAGAATATGATAGTGTATTCTTAACTACTAACGAAGGCTATGCATTAAGCTTTAGTACATCAGAAATTCCAGTAATTGGAGTAAAAGCCGCTGGTGTTAAAGCAATGAAATTAAAAGATGACTTCCTAGTATCATGCAATAATTTCTCATATAATGAACATGAGTTTATTAGTATTATTACAAATAAGGGAACTGGTAAACGTGTTAGATTAACTGAATTCCCAATATCTAGTCGTACAAGACGTGGAATTTTATTAATAAGAGAAGTTAAAACTAATCCATATGAAATCTTAACTACATTTATAGATGACGCGAGAAATTTCATAGGATTAAAGAACGGCGATATTAATATTATTAAAAATACAGAATTACCTATAGCTGATAGATATTCTACAGGAAGTAATATTTCTAAACATCCTTTAACTTCAGCATTTATAGTAGCTAATTTGAAAAAAGAGAATAATCATCAAGAACAACTAATAGAAGTGCCAGAAGAAAAACAAGAAGTATTAGAAGAAAAGAAAATTCCTAAAAAAGAACAAATATCATTATCCGAAATAGATGATAGATTAATGACAATAGATGACTTTTTAAAATAAAAGTCGTCTTTTTCTTTTTATAATCATATATTTATATAGGTGATTATATGAGTAAAGAAACATTTAAAAGTTTTGTAAGACTTCATCCAGAGTTAGCTGATAAAGTAGTAAGAGGCACTGTCTCATGGCAACAATTATATGAAATATATGAATTATATGGGAATAATAGTAGTGTATGGAATACATATTTTACTAAAGAATCAGTGACAGATACTATAACTAGTGGAGCCTCTACCATAAAAGATTTTATAAGTAATTTAAAAAATATAGACATAGATTCAGTTCAAAAAGGAATAACTAATATTCAAAAAACAATAGGTTTACTTCAAGATATAGGTATTACTAATAAAGAAAGTGAACCAATATATAAGAGGTTTGAAGATTAATGAGTGAAAAAACAATTTATATTATTAAGAATAATCCTATAATTAATCAATTTTTAAGAGAAGAGTCTTATCATTATAAATATTTATATAGAGATGATAATTATATAAATAAAGTAGAAAGGCTAGCAAAAGAAAAATATGGATTAACACTATCAAATAAAATTGAAAATATAAAAAATACAATTAATCTTATAAATACATTTATGAGTGTAATGGATTAATTTTTATGGTAAAATGTATTTATGAACGAATTAATTGAAACTGTAGATAATCTAAAGAAAAGTTTAGATGAAAATGATGAAATAATTAAATTAAAAGAAATAAATGAGTTAATTATGAAAGATAAGGAGTTATTAAAAGATATAGAAAATTATAATTTAACTAAAGATGAAAAAATAAAAGAAAGAATAATTAATAATAAGTTATTTCGAGAATACAAGCATAGTGAAGCAGAATGTAATTTTATAATATTAGAAATTAATAAAAAGCTAAAAGAAATAAGTAATAAAGGTAAGTGTAATTAATGAAGGTAATAAGTGGTAAATATAAAGGAAGAAATATTGAAGGATTCGACATTGATGGTACTCGTCCTACTATGGATAGAGTAAAAGAATCTCTTTTTGCTATGATTCAAAATTATTTAGATAATGCCACTGTATTAGACTTATTCAGTGGTAGTGGTAATTTGGCTATAGAATCGTTATCTGAAGGAGCAAAGTCTGCGGTATTAGTAGATTCTAACTATAAAGCTATTAAAGTAATAGAAGGTAATATAAAAACTATTGGTATTACTGATACTAAAGTACTTAATATGGATTATAAAAAAGCAATAGAGTATTTAAAAAATGAGACATTTAATATTATTTTTTTAGATCCACCATATAAAACTAATTATATTGAAGAGGCTATGAATTTGATTAGTAAATATAACATTTTATCTAATGATGGAATTGTAGTATGTGAAAGTGATAGTTTAGATAAAATAGTTTATGATGATAACTATAAATGTATTAAAGATAAAAAGTATGGAGATAAATATATAGTAATATTAAAAAAAGTATGTTAAAATGAAAAAAGAATAGAGAGTGTTTATATGAAGAAAATGAATAATAAAGGGTTTGCAATTTCTACTTTAATATACGGTTTAGCTATAATGGGTATAATGATTGTAACTATTTTAATGGCAACTATGGCACAAACTAGAGCTAATACTAGAAATTTAGTTAAATCTATTGAAGAAGATTTAAATAGATTTAGTAAAACAGAAACAGCATTTAAACCATTAGGATCAGATATTACTTCACAACAATATATAGTACCAGCAAGCGGTTGGTATAAAATAGAACTTTGGGGTGCACAAGGAGCTGGTAATGGAGGAAAAGGTGCATATACCGGTGGAATAATTGAATTAACCGAAGGAGATATATTATATTTCTATGTTGGTAAGCAAAAATCCAGTGGAGGTGGATATGCTTCTGAAGTAAGAGCAATAGGTGGAACATATACAGATTTTAATTCATATGAATCAACAATAATGGTTGCTGCTGGTGGAGGTAGTACTTCTACTGCATCAGGTGGTACACTATATGGATATAATGATAAAATGAATTCTTATGGAGGGTTTATTAAATCCCAAGGAACTAATAGAGATTTTTCACTTTTACCTATAAGTGCAGCTGGTAATAACACAAATGGTACTTTAGTTGGATTTGACAAAAATTATGCAGTAAGTAATGCAACAAATCCAGCTGTCGGAGTAACTGTACCATCACCTGTAGGAACTAATGGTGGAGGAGATGGATATTTTCCAAGTAATAATGCTTCAACTGGAGGGACATCATTTATTGCAGGATATGCAGGATCTTATGGAATTAAAAAAGGAAAAACCACAACAAATGCAAAAGTTGATTACCATGAACATACATATAACGAAGAGGAAACAGTAGGAACACATTCCTATATAGATGCAATTTCAGGAGAATACTATTTTAATGATGGAGTTATGATTCCAGGAGTTAATGTAGGTGATGGATATGCTAGAATAGAACGTGTAAAACCGAGAACTGAATCATCTACTGAATTAACTAGAAAAAACACAAAACTTAATAGTGTAAGATATATTAGAAGCTGTACTGATGAGTTGGCATGGAATAAAATAATAGTTACAATAAAAGGTGTGTCAAAAGAGATATCTAATACATCAGGAAGATGTGGAATAGCCGATTTGGGATCAATTATGGCTATAGACGAAATAGCTGTATTTCATAGTAATTCAGGTGTAGATTATAAAAATGATACTGTTGAAGTATCAGAAAATGGTAGCACATGGAAATATGTAAAAAATATTGGGAATGGTACTACTTATTCAGAAACTGAAACAGTTAATGGTTATAGAGTATCAGCATACCAATATGATAGTACAGCATCTTTACCTACAAAAGGTAATTATATAATTCAACCAGTTCTATCAGAAAATAAAGTATTGTCTGCCAGTGAGACATCAGAAACAAATGCAAATCCAATTTCTTTAGATTATTATAAAGGTGAAAAAAGACAAAAATGGACTATTGAATTAATCACAGATAAAAGAATAAATCCAAATTATGTCCCAGGAAATCCTAGCACATATGAATATAAAATAAGTGAATTAGCTAGATTCAAAACATTAGCTATTACCCAAGACGAAAACATAGTAGGTAATACATTATCCGCTATAGATAAATTCAATGATAAAGCTAGAAACGAACCACAAATATGGAAGATAACTCCAGTAGGTAATGGGACATATACAATAAAGACAGTATCACCCGAAGCAACTCCTACAGCAAATACAGGATATATAATAGCACAAACAAATAGCACAGTAAGTGATGCTTATAATCAAATTATTATTGGTAAGAACAACGATGATACTGCAAGATTTAAATTAATAGAAATAGATTATAGTAGTAATTAGTTTACTACTATTTTTTATTTTATAAATTTTTTAGCACTAGAACTTGACAAGTGCTAAAAAAAGGTATAATATATAATTAGCACTTTGATAAAAGAAGTGCTAGGAGGTTAAGATTATGTTAACGGAAAGACAAAACAAAATCTTAAAACTGATAGTAGAAAAATATATCAAGGAACCAATTCCAGTAGGCTCAAAAGTAATTTCGAAAGCTATCAATTGCTCAAGCGCTACTGTAAGAAATGAAATGGGTGAACTTGAAAAAAAAGGACTATTAGAAAAAACACATACTTCTTCAGGAAGAATTCCTAGTGAAGCAGGTTATAGATACTACGTAGATAACCTAATGGAATTAAAAAAGATGAATGCAGAAGATATGTTAAAATTGCAAATTGTCTTTAGAAACCAACAACTAGCTCTATCTGATGTTATAACTAAGAGTTTACAAGTAATATCGGATATGATGAACTACACTACAGTAGTGCTAGGAAGTAAATCTCATGAGAATCTTCTTAAACAAATAGAAGTAATTCCAATTGATGATGAAAATTTAACTGTTATCATAGTTACAGATAAAGGTCATGTAGAACACAAAAACATTAGATTACAAGATGTATCTTTAACTGAAGTAAAGAAAACAGTAGGACTAATCAATAACTTAATCTCAGGAACTCCAATAGATGATATAGTATCTAAACTAGAGTTCGAAGTAAAACCTATCATAGGAAACTATGTAAAACAACATGAACAATTATATAATGCTTTCTATAATGTATTTACTGATTTTACTAATCAAGAAGTAAACATTATGGGAAAAAACAAAATGTTAGAACAACCAGAATTTTCTTCAAATATTACTAAGATAAAAGATGTCTTCAATAAACTAGAAGATAAAGAATTATTAAAAAATATTGAAGAAGATGATGATAATAACATAAAAGTCTATATAGGTAATGAAAATCATATAGATAGTGATATGACTGTAATTCAAACTAAATTCAAAAAAGGTAATGAAGAAGGAACTATTGCTATTATAGGACCTAAAAGAATGGAATATGATCGTGTTGTTGGATTACTTGAATACATGAAAGAGAATATTGAAAGGTAGGCTTTTATGAAGAAGAAACAAGAAGAAAAAGTAGAATTACTTGAAGAATCTAAAGAGTTAGAACAAGATACTAAGTTAAATGAAGAAATGTTAAAGTTGGAAGAAGAAATTAATACTTTAACAGATCAAAATAAAGGTTTAGTAGAAAAAGTAAAACTAGCTCAAGCAGAATTAATAAACTATAGAAAAAGAAAAGATGAAGAAACAGAAGGTTTATTAAAATATGCTAATACAGGAATTATTACTGAAATATTACCAATTATTGATACTTTTGAAAAAGTAATTAATAAAGATAATGTTAGTGATGAATTAAAAAATTACTTAGTAGGATTTAAAATGATCTATAAAAATTTATGTGATATTTTAAAGAAATACGGAGTAGAAGAAATAAATCGTGTTGGACAAGTATTTGATCCTAATTTAGAACAAGCATTATTAGTAGATAATGATCCATCTAAAGAAGATGATATAGTTCTAGAAGTATTATTAAAAGGATACAAATTAAAGGATAGAGTAATTCGTCCAGCATCAGTAAAAATAAATCAATTATAAAAGGAGAGATAAATTATGGGAAAAATAATAGGAATCGATTTAGGAACAACAAATTCATGTGCTGCAGTACTTGAAGCTGGAGCACCAAAAATAATACCAAATCCAGAAGGAGGAAGAACAACTCCATCTGTAGTAGCATTCAAGAAAGGTGAAAAAATAGTAGGTGATGCTGCAAAACGTCAAGCACTTACTAATCCAAATACAGTAATCTCTATTAAGAGAAAAATGGGAACTAAAGATAAAGTAGAATTAGAAGGAAAGAAATATACTCCAGAAGAAATTTCTGCAATGATTCTTTCTTATATTAAAGATTATGCAGAAAGCTATTTAGGAGAAAAAGTAGATAAAGCAGTTATTACAGTTCCAGCATACTTCAATGACGCTCAACGTCAAGCTACTAAAAATGCTGGTAAAATTGCAGGACTTGAAGTAGAAAGAATAATAAATGAACCAACTGCTGCAGCTTTATCTTATGGTCTTGAAAAAGAAGAAGGTCAAACAATTCTTGTATATGACTTAGGTGGTGGTACATTCGATGTATCTATCCTAGAATTAGGTGATGGTGTATTTGAAGTTAAATCAACAGCTGGTAATAACAAACTAGGTGGAGATGACTTTGATAACAGAATCATAGATTATATCGTAAATGAATTCAAGAAAGAAAACGGTGTTGACTTATCAAAAGATAAGATGGCAATGCAACGTTTAAAAGAAGAAGCTGAAAAAGCTAAGAAAAACTTATCAGGAATGGTTTCAACACAAATTTCTGCTCCATTCATAGCTAAAGGTGATGATGGTGAACCACTTCACTTAGATATGGAATTAACAAGAGCTAAATTTGAAGATTTAATTTCTGATCTAGTAGAATCAACTATTGAACCAGTTAAAAAAGCAATTAAAGACGCTAAAATTACTAAGAAAGATATTGATAAAGTAATCTTAGTTGGTGGATCTACTCGTGTACCATTAGTATATGAAACAGTAACTAAAGAATTAGGTAAAGAACCATCACGTGAAGTTAACCCAGATGAAGCAGTAGCTATGGGTGCTGCAATCCAAGGTGGAGTTTTAGGTGGAGATGTTTCAGGTATCGTATTACTTGATGTTACACCACTTTCATTAGGAGTTGAAACATTAGGTGGAGTAATGACTACATTAATCCCAAGAAACACTACAATTCCAACATCTAAATCTGAAGTATTCTCAACAGCTGCAGATAATCAACCAGGTGTTGATATCCATGTATTACAAGGTGATAGACCAATGGCTGCTGATAATAAGACATTAGGAAACTTTAGACTTGATAATATTCCACCAGCACCAAGAGGAGTACCACAAATCGAAGTTAAATTTGATATTGATGCAAATGGTATCGTTAATGTATCTGCTAAAGACTTAGGAACAGGAAAGGAACAAAGTATTACAATTACTGCTTCAACAAACCTTTCTGAAGAAGAAATTGAAAAGATGAGAAAAGAAGCAGAAGAAAATAAAGAAGCAGATGAAAAGAGAAAAGAAGAAGCCGAAACTAAGAATGAAGCAGAACAATTAGTATTCCAAACTGAAAAAGCAATTAAAGACTTAGGAGATAAAGCTGACAAGAAAGATGTAGAAGAAGCAGAAGACTTAATTAAAGAAGTAAAAGATGCTTTAGAAAAAGGTGATATCGATGATATCAAATCTAAGAAAGAAAAATTACAAGAAAAAGCAATGGCTTTAGCTACTAAAGTTTATGAACAAGCTGCTAAAGAAAGACAAAATGAATCAAACAACACAGAAGAGGCAAAAGAAGAAGATAAAAAAGATGTAAAAGAAGCAGACGTTGAAGAAGAATAAAAGTACGAAGTTCTTTTTAGAACTTCTTACTTTTTGAATAATTAAAAGAAAAGATGTGATTAAATGGATAAAAGAGATTACTATGAAGTATTAGGATTAAAGAAAGGTGCAACAGAGCAAGAAATAAAAAGTGCTTATCGTAAAAAAGCTAAAGAATTACACCCCGACTTAAATAAAGATGATCCTAAAGCAGCCGATAAATTTAAAGAAGTACAAGAAGCTTACTCAGTATTATCTGATGAAAACAAAAAGAAAATGTATGATCAATTTGGTCATGCCGGAGTAAGCGGTAATGGTCCATCTAACCCATACGGAGCTGGAGGAACATATACAAATTTTGATCCATCTGACTTTGGTTTTGGAGATATATTTGATTCTATTTTTGGCGGAATGGGAGGAGGATTCTCCGGTTTTGGCGGAGGTAGAAGTTCTAATAGACCATCTCGTGGTAGTGATATTTTAATGCACTTAGATCTTGAATTTGAGGAAGCAATATATGGTTGTGAGAAAAAATTCAATTTAGATGTAGTAGAAGATTGTGAGGCTTGTCATGGTCATGGAGGTTTTGAAAAAGAAGAATGTGAAACTTGCCACGGAACAGGATCTGTCACAAGACAACAAAACACTATCTTAGGTTCATTTATGTCTAAAACAACTTGTCCTGATTGTAAAGGAAAAGGATATACATATAAGAGAAGATGTAGTGAATGTAATGGTAAGGGTAAAGTAAAAGTAAATAAGAAGATAACTATAAATATACCAGAAGGAATTAATACAGGAGATAGACAAAGATTAACAGGCAAAGGAAACCCTGGAATTAATGGTGGAGAAAATGGAGATTTATACATTGAATTTATAGTTAAAAAACATAGATATTTTGAACGTAATGAAGATGATATTTATATAGAAGTACCTCTAACATTAACTGAATCTATTTTAGGATGTAAAAAAGATATTCCTACATTATATGGTAATGTAAAAATAAATGTACCTGCAGGAACTAATAGTGGAGATACACAAAGGATTAAAGGTAAAGGTGTAGATAATAAATATAGAAGAGTAAAAGGTGATATGTATTTAGTATTTAAAGTATATACTCCAAACAAATTAACTCGTGAACAAAAAGATTTAATAGAAAGATTATCAAACACTGAACTAGAAACAGATGAAATCAAGAAATTTAATAAGTTCACAAAAGAGAATGATTAAAATCATTCTTTTTTCTTGCATTAAATCTCTATAAAACTTATAATCAATATAGGAGGGTTCATATGAAAAATTTTGATATAGACAGATTTAATGCTGCAAAGATTAAACTAGGGGAAAATCCAGTACAATTAGTAAGAACTGACTACGAAGAATTAATCATAGTAGATGATTATTTAGTAGATGCTAATGGAAAAAGAATAGGTACTAAAGGAGATATGTATCATAAAAAGACTTTTGATAAAATACTTCAAGATGGTTGCCTAGATCATGATCCTAGACCAAATTATATTGAAGAATATGAAAATGCTAAATACTATGAGAATGATAAACTAATCATAACTGAAGATGAAAGAAAAATAGAAATAGTACCAAATGAAAAACTAGAAATAGTAGGTAATAAAATAATAGTAAAAGTACCTGCACATACATTAAGCGTTAATGAAGGAATAGAATGTACTTATGATTTATCAATAGGTGAATCACCAATGATTACACTTCGTCCTATAGCATCAAGATCATCAGTAGCTGAAATACTTTGGATTTATCAAATGCAAAGTAATGACTTAGTAGACTTTGATGAATTATTAAAGAAAAATACTTGGGATAAAGACCACAAGATTAATAATTGGTGGGAAGAGTGGGCACTTCGTGATAAGAATGGAAAATATATTTTAAATGAAAAAGGTCATCCAATTATAGGTGCCTGTTATGGTGGAACTACAGGTCCAAGAAATATGATTTATCAAGAAGTAATAGAAGCCATTAGAAAGAATCCAGATGGAAGAAGAAACATAACTTGCTTATGGCAAACAGATGATTTCAAATCACCACACGGATTAAAACCTTGTGCTTTCTTAACCATTTGGAATGTAAGACATGGCTGGGATGGAAAAGATTACTTAGACATGACTATGGTTCAACGTTCAAGCGACTTTGCTACTGCTGGATGTATTAATCAAGTTCAATATGCCGCTCTACAGATAATGGTTGCTAAAGACTTAGGATATACTCCAGGATACTTCACATGGAAACCAGTTAATGTTCAAATATATGATAGACATATAAATGAATCAATTGAAATGTTAAATAGAACACCAGTAAATTGTAAAGCAACAATTAAAGCCACAGATAAAAACAATTTCAGAGATTTCACCCCAGATGATATCTATTTTGAAGACTTACCAAAAGAATTAATTAAAGAAAAGAATCCACAATTAAAATTTCAATTAGGTATATAAAAAGAGTAAAAAACTCTTTTTATTTTTAATTAATAATGATATACTAGTAAATAGAATAGAGGTATGTGTTTATGAATAAAAAAGGATTTACATTAACAGAGTTATTAGTAGTAGTAATAATACTAGGAATAGTAGCAGGTATATCAATACCATTAATAAGAAATTTAAGTACAGGATTTGAAAAAAAGAAATATCAAAATTATGCCGAAGCAGTATTAACATCAGCAAAAGCATTCAATGATTCATATACAGAAGATTTGTTTGGACATAATGAATATGGATGTGCATACATTCCATATGAAAAATTAGTAGAAAGAAAACTACTAAAAGATATCGAAATAGATGGAGTAACATGTAATAGTAATAAAACATACATAAGGGTAATTAAACAAAAAGATAAATATGCATATAAAACATACTTAACATGTGGTAAGAAAAAAGAAGACGGAACAATGGGAAAAGTATATACATCAATTCCAACAGAAATTCCAGAAATGGATACAGACGCATGTACAGGAGTAAGTAGTGGTAATTTATCAGTAACTGCAGATATGACACAAGCAAATGGAAAAGCAGATAAAGTAAAGAAGAAAACTAGAATTAAAATTGCCTCAGGAACAGGAATTGATAATACTATAGTTCTTTATGCAAAATGGAGTCAAAATTCAAATGATCACGACAACGCTGGATTTGCAAAAGTAGATTTTAAGGTAAAAGATAATCAAGAAGAAAGTCTATTAAATGGAGAAATTATTTCAACACAATCAAAAGAATTATTAACACCAGATGGTAATGGTGCATATTACTTAATAGTAAGAGTAGATCATTTACAAGATTTATATGGACATAAATGGAAAAACCCAGATAATACAGATAGTAAATATTTATCATTTGGACCATTCGTAATAGATAGTACATCATCAACAATCAACACAGTAGTCTATAAGTGTGATGCTAATGGAAATAAAGTAGGAAATGCTATAACAAATAAAAAAGTAACAAGTGGTTCAGGAGAAGTATTAGATTTAACAAATATTGCAGGAAATGTTAGTGGATGGTTAACAAGTGCAAGCTACGCAAATGGAGTTTGTTTAGGATTTGAAATAAATGATAACTTATCAATTAAATCAGTTAAATTAGAACAAAACACTCCAGGAAAACAAGCAAATGCATCAGGATATAAAACATTAGATAGTAGTAAAACATGGACAGAAAGTTATGATTCAGGAGTAACAAGTAAAGTAATATATAAACAAATAAAAGAAGATGGCCATAGATATTTAAGATTTACAATAAAAGACTATGCCGGACATACAACATCAATGGATGTAGAATTTAAGATGGATAAAACTCCACCAACAAAACCAGTAATCAACAATCCATCAGGTGGTAAATGGGTAAATACAGATGTAAAATTAACACTATCAAGTAGTGATGCATTAATAGGAATGGGAGAATATTATTACACATACAATGAAAATGCTTCAGCTACTGGAACGAATTCAGGAACAGAATGGGTAAAATTAAATGGAGGAACAAATCAAACTTCATTTACAACAGAACCATGGACAAACAATATAGATAAAACAGTATATATAAGATCATGTGATAAATTAGGAAACTGTTCAGTAAAAAATAGTACACCAATAAAAATAGACAAAACAGCTCCAGCAATTCCAACAATAGATAATCCATCAAGAGGAGAATGGGTATATGAAGATTATAGATTAGATATAAGAGGTAAAGATACTGCTGAAGGAATAAATACATGTTCAGAAATAGCTGATTACTATTATTCATATAATGCTACTCCATCCGGAACTGGAGATAATGATAATAGTCAATGGGTAAAATTAGCAGGTGGAACAGGTCAAACATATTTCACAACACAAAAAATATGGTCAACAGCAGTAGGAGAAGACTTTAACAAAACAACATATGTAAGAGTATGTGATAATGCAGGAAACTGTTCAGATTCAAGTAATACACCAATTAAGATAGATAAAAAAGCTCCTACAGTACCAATTGTTAGTAATCCATCAGGTGGAAATTGGACAAATACTGATTTCAAAGTAACATTAAAAAGTAGTGATAGTGGAGTAGGATTAAAAGATTATCAATTATCATATAATGAAAATGCAAATACTGTTGGTTCAGACAAAAATACTCAATGGATATCATATGGATCAAATGCAACTGAGACTTATGAAACAACAAACTTTAGTGCTCAAAGAGAACAATATGCATACTTTAGAGTTTGTGATAAATTAAATAACTGTTCTGATAAAAACAAAACAATGATTAAAATTGATAAAACAGAACCAACTTGTGGAAGTGTTTCTAAGACAAACACTGGAACAACATCAGGTGTAGATGGAACAGTAGCTTGTTCTGATGGAGGAACATATAAGAGTGGATGTACAAAATCATCATTTAGTTTCAGTGATAAAAAAGCAACAGGAAATGTAACAATAAAAGATAACGCAGGTAATACCAAAGGTTGTCAAGTAACTATTACAGATTATGATTGTCAGAAATATCAATGTGGAACAAAGAAATGTAATTGTAATACTACATGTGCAGGATCAATCCTATTATCTGATGAACAATCAGCAACATCATGTGCAAACACTTGTAGGTCAAAAGGATTGGAATATAGTGGTGGATTTAAGGAAGGATCATTAGAGTGGCATCCAAAAGGATCTCAAGGTGGATACTATACATGTAATGTAAAAGCCACAGGTTACGGACACGGTTGTTGCTACTGTGCTACAAATTGCTCAGAAAAATGTGATCAATGTCCTAAGTATTGTTATCATACATGCTACAAGTAAAAAAGTACAAAATAAAAAATACTAGTAAAAACTAGTATTTTTTTTATTTTAATAAATCATTGTATGAAGTATTCTATCAGTATTTTTAAAGTTTACTTTAGCTATTTCATTTAGTTTATCTTTACCATATTTTTCAACTACTTCTTCACCAACAGTATCTACGTCTTTTCCAGCACCCTTAGGAAGAGGTATATGTATAGAATCACATAATTTATCAAATTCTTTTAAGAATATATATCTACTTATAATAGAAGCACATCCAACTGCAGGAGAAATATCTTCAGCCTTAGTTAAAAATGTAATTCCTCTTTGAACATTAACTTGTCCATTTAAATACTCATAATATCTATTTTCTCTAGCAAATTCATCTACAATAATATAATCATATTTAGGCTTCTCTTCATTAACTAATTGGTATAGTACTTTATTATGTAGAATAGCCTTAATCTTATTCATATTAATATCTTTATTATATTTTTCATTGTATTCAGGATTTTTTAATATAACTGATTTATATTTAACTATCTTAGCAATTTCAGGAGCAATCTTTAATATTTTTTCATCTTCTATTTTTTTAGAATCTCCAACTCCCAATTTTTCTAATGATTCTATATCTTTTTTATCTACAAAGCAAGCAGTCACTACAATAGGGCCAAAGTAATCACCAGTTCCTACTTCATCACTTCCAACTGCACTTGCATTATAATACATTTTATTTATCTTTTTCTTTTCTTCTTTCTTTTCTTCTGTATTTTCTAAAGCAACTCCCCACATAGCTGCATCAACGTCAGCGGATACTCCTTGAAACATTACTTTACCAGATTCATACATAGTAATAACTGTATCTTCATCTTCTGCTTGAAATACTACATAAGGAATTACTTTATCTCTTTTTTTATCTTTATAGTACTCAATCATCTTTTCTTTTATTTCATCATTTACTTTAATAACTACGTTCATTATTTCACCCCTAGATTATATTATAACTTATAAAGTCTATTATCTCATCTTTATTAAGTCCTTCTTCTTTCTTTTTATTATATAATTTTTCTAAAGACTTGTCACTCATATTTAATATATATGGATTAGTATCTAATAATAGATTAATATTATTAAATCCTAATTCTTTTAATTTATCTATTAATTTATTAGTATCAATAATACTATTAGTAATACTAAATGGATTACATATAAATATATTTTTAATAGTATCATTACTACAATTATTATTCTTTAATATATTAATTATTTCATTAACGTCATTATCACTAACTAATGAAATATCTTCATTACTATCCATTAATATATTAATCTCTTCTATAGTAAATCCAAATCTAATTAAACTATCCATTAAAAATCACCTGCCAATAACTTAGTAGTTTTAATCTTATATTTCTTATAAAATTTATAATCCTCTAAGAATAGATTATTATAGTTATTATCTTTTTTAGATAAATAGAAATATCTTGCTTTTATTAATTCTAATGGAAACATTAAAATCTTAGGATTTACTATATAAGAAGTATCCAATTTAATCTTATTATAATAATTTATTTTACTTAATATATTATTTAAACTATATCCAAATAATAAAGGAAAATTAACATACATCTTTATAAGATCATTTTTATCAATAATATCTTTTAATATATTAAATTTATTAGTAACACAATCTTCACTATATATGAATATATATGGATTAGAACCTGTTACTGATATAACTTCATCTTTAGAAAAACCAAGTTTTATCAAATTATCTAATTTTTTATTAATACTTTCAAAATAAATATTTTTAAATAATATAGGCAACTTTTTAATAATTTGAATAATTTCTATATCCTTATAACCAAACTCTTTTAAATACTTAAATTTATCAGTAATAATATTAGAATTTGATAGTAATAAACTAGGAATTAAAGAAGTCATATTAATAATATCATTATCATTGAAACCTATATTTTTAAAATCATTAATTCTATTTTTTATAATCATAATATTATAATCAAATAGTTCTCCTTGATTAGTAAATATCTTAATAGTATTTTTCTTAGAATACCCATATTCTATAAAGAAATCAAACTTTCTTTTATATAAAGAGAAGTCCCCTCTTAATAAATAAGCATTATTAGTAATAATATAAATAATATTTTCTTTAGAAAAACCTAAATCAACGAATTTATTTAATCTAGTCTTAATTCTATCAGTACTTATATCTAATATATAAGGATAAGTTTTAAGTATATTGATGGAATTCAGTTTATTAAAACCAAAAGTACTTAATTCATATAATTTTAATTTAATATTATCAATACTTTCTAATATTATAGAAGGATTAGTAATAGTAATATTGATAAATTCATTGTCAGTTATATTGTTTTGTTTTAAAAAATTATAAAGATTCTTAATATTATAAAGTAGAGTAGATGATGAATATCCTGAAAAGTTATGTATAATATTAATTTGTTCTTTTGTATAACCAATATCTAATAAATATTCATCAAACATATTATCACCTAAAAACATTATAGCATATTTTTTATAAATAAGTTATAATGTAATAGTAGGAGTGATAATATGAGTTTAAATATATTTGATATAGGTATAGTATTAATTCTTATAGGTTTCATAATAGGTGGATGGAAACAAGGAGTAGTAAAAGAAACTGTTAGTTTTGTAGGAATTATAGTAGTATTCTTCTTAGCTTGGTTATTAAAAGGTATAGTAGGTAATTTCTTATGTGCAATACTTCCTTTCTTTGAGTTTGATGGATTAGTAAGCCTAAATATATTAATTTATCATGCCATAGCTTTTATTCTATTAGTATCATTATTAATGGGATTATATAGATTATTATTAAAATTATCTAATGGATTACAAAAACTAATTAATTATACAATTATATTAATAATACCTTCTAAAATAGCAGGAGCTATTATAGGTTTTATTGAAGGCTGGATAAAAGTGTTTATAATACTAATACTATTATTAGTACCATTAAAAGACTTTGATCAATTTAAAGATAGTAAATTGAATAATATCGTATTATTTCATACTCCAGTACTATCAGACACAGTTAAACCATTTACTAAAGGAGTAGTTGAAATATATGATGTATCAAGTAAAATATCATTAAAAGAAATAGAAATGAACGAAGCTAATTTAGAATCAATTAATATTATGTTGAAATATAAATTGGTAGATAAAGAAACAATAGAAAAATTAATTGAATTAAACAAGTTAGATAAGATAAAAAATATAGAAAGTATATTAACTAATTATTAAAAGGCCTAAGGCCTTTTTTTCTTGACCTACGAACGAAAATATGTTAATATATAGAACACAAAAGAGGTATATATATGTTTGAAAAAGAATTAAGTGAAAGAATAAAAAACACACGTGAAAACTACCAAAAAATGCAAAACAAACAAGTTAAAAAAGATGCATTAATTACGTCAATTATCGTAATTTCAGGAGTAGCTGGTATCATTACATTATTAACTGGTAATTTTGGTGTAGGGTTAGGTTTATTATCTGTTACAGCAGGTACTTTGAGCAATAGATATAGAGTTGTTAATAATTATTTTAGTTCCGCAGCACGTTATCAACAAGAACTAGGACACCTAAGAAGAATAAAAGAAGAGGAAGAATCAAAAGAAATTATTGATAAAAAATCTTGTAAATTATTCGCTTTATATGGTGGTTTAAGATTATTAAAAGATAAATGCGAAGAAGCACAAAAAGCCATAATAGTTACAAACCTAATAACAGCAATAGGAGCATTTGGAATAATTTTATCCAATAATCCTGCAGGAATTTGGATGCCACTTATAGGTATTGGTGGTTCAATACTTGCAAATATAGAAGCTGTAAGACTATTTAAATCAAAAGAAAAAATGCAAAACAGATGTGATAATTTACAAAATGACTTAGATTTAGAAGAAATAAAACAAGAAGACAAAAACGAAAAAGAAAAAGAGAAGAATCAAGAGGATAATAAAACAAAATCAAATAGTAAAAGATTAGATGAAATTTTAGTTTCATCATACAATAATTATGATGAATTAGATAATACCCCATCACAATTAGAAAAACCTAAACAATATAGAAAATAAAGAATAAAGTTGTTAAGAGGAAAATTATGAATAATAATGTAAGTGAATATGTAGAAAAAGCAATTAAGAGTATCAACTGTGATTGCGACGCTAGAGGAAAAGAAGAAGTATTAACAAGAATAGTCACGGCTTTAACAATGGGAATAGTCATAACTCTAGGATTAGTAAATGGTGGTAGTGGATTGCCATACTTAGTATATGGAATAAGTCTTTTGATTAGAGGATTAAAATCAACAATTGAATATAACAGTTTTAGAAAAAGAACTGAAAAAGAAAAACAACACTTATTAAATGTAAAAAATAAAGAAGAAGTAAAAACAGAAGAAGATAAAGCACAAAGTCTAATAAAGGGATGTGTTTCATCACTTTCAATAATTACTATGCAATCAATGATGCGAGATATACAATCCAAAAACAAATTAGTAGGCTTATTTACATCCGTTAGTTCTGCAATCGCAATAGCAATTCCTAATCTCATATGGGTACCAATATTAGGCCTTGGAGCATTTATTATTGGTAGTAGCGCTGAAGTGATTTATAATTTCAAAATAGAAAAAGAAAAAGCACAAACAAACAATTTACAGCATGATATAAAAATAGATAGTATTTTACAAGAAACTCAACAAGAAAAAGCCATAGTACTAGAAGAAAAACATAACTTAGAATCAAATAATACTTCAAATAAAAATATCCAAAAAGTAGAAGAAATAATAGAGTCATTAATAAATCAAAATGAAAATGTAGAAGAAAAGTCAAAAGAATATAAAAAGACAAAATAATTGTCTTTTTTTTGTAAAAAAATGTGAAATATCAACAAAAAAACAAATTTTTTATTGTAGGTTTTAAAATTTTTGTTATAATAATTAAGTCATGCATAAATATAAGGAGGAATCATAATGCATAAATATGTTTATTTATTCAGTGAAGGTAATGCAGATATGAGAAATCTTTTAGGAGGAAAAGGTGCTAACTTAGCAGAAATGACTAATATTGGATTACCTGTTCCACAAGGTTTCACAATTACTACTGAAGCATGTACTCAATACTATGAAGATGGTAGAGAAATCAATGATGAGATTAGAGCTCAAATTGATGAGTACATTATTAAAATGGAAGAAATTACAGGAAAGAAATTTGGAGATAAAGAAAATCCATTATTAGTTTCTGTAAGAAGTGGAGCTAGAGCTTCAATGCCTGGTATGATGGATACTATTCTTAACTTAGGTTTAAATGAAGAAGTAGTTGAAGTTATCGCTGAAAAATCAAATAATCCAAGATGGGCATGGGATTGTTATCGTAGATTTATTCAAATGTATTCTGACGTAGTTATGGAAGTTGGAAAGAAATACTTTGAAGAATTAATCGATAAGATGAAAGAAGAAAAAGGTGTTAAACAAGACGTTGAATTAACTGCAGAAGATTTAAAACAATTAGCAGAACAATTCAAAGCTGAATATAAAGAAAAGATTGGAACTGATTTCCCAACTGATCCAAAAGAACAATTAATGGGAGCTATTAAAGCAGTATTCCGTTCATGGGATAACCCAAGAGCTAACGTTTATAGAAGAGATAATGATATTCCTTATTCATGGGGAACTGCTGTAAACGTACAATCAATGGCTTTCGGTAATATGGGAGATGACTGTGGTACAGGTGTTGCATTCACAAGAGACCCTGCTACAGGAGAAAAAGGATTATTTGGAGAATTCTTAACAAATGCACAAGGTGAAGACGTTGTTGCAGGTGTTCGTACTCCAATGAAGATTGCTGAAATGGAAGAAAAATTCCCAGAAGCATTCGCACAATTTAAAGAAGTTTGTGCTACTCTAGAAAATCATTATAGAGATATGCAAGATATGGAATTTACTGTAGAACATGGTAAATTATATATGCTTCAAACTAGAAATGGTAAGAGAACTGCTAAAGCTGCTTTAAAGATTGCTTGTGACTTAGTAGATGAAGGAATGAGAACTGAAGAAGAAGCAGTAGCAATGATCGATCCAAGAAACTTAGATACATTACTACATCCACAATTCGATGTAGAAGAATTAAAGAAAGCTACACCAGCTGGTAAAGGTTTAGGAGCTTCTCCTGGGGCTGCTTGCGGTCAAATCGTATTCTCTGCAGAAGATGCTGAAAAATGGGCTGCAGAAGGAAAGAAAGTAGTATTAGTAAGACTTGAAACAAGTCCAGAAGATATCACTGGTATGAAAGTAAGCCAAGGTATCCTAACAGTTCGTGGAGGAATGACTTCACACGCTGCAGTTGTTGCTCGTGGTATGGGAACTTGTTGTGTATCAGGTTGTGGTGATATTAAAATGGATGAAGCTAATAAACAATTCGAATTAGCTGGAAAAACATATCATGAAGGAGATTACATCTCAATCGATGGATCTACTGGAAACATCTATGATGGACAAATCCCAACAGTTGATGCTACAATCGCTGGAGAATTCGGACGTGTTATGGCATGGGCTGATAAATTTAGAAAATTAAAAGTTAGAACAAATGCTGATACTCCAAAAGATGCTAAGAAAGCACATGAATTAGGAGCAGAAGGTATTGGACTTTGCCGTACAGAGCATATGTTCTTTGAAGAAGATAGAATTGCTGCATTCAGAGAAATGATTTGTGCTGAAACAGTAGAAGAAAGAGAAGCTGCATTAGAAAAGATTCTTCCATATCAACAAAAAGACTTCGAAGAATTATATGAAGCATTAGAAGGAGATTCAGTAACTATTAGATACTTAGATCCACCACTACATGAATTCGTTCCAACTGAAGAAGCTGACATCGTTAAGTTAGCTAACGCTACTGGAAAATCAGTTGAATATATTAAAAATTTAGTAACTTCACTTCATGAAGTTAACCCAATGATGGGACATCGTGGATGCCGTTTAGCTGTAACTTATCCAGAAATAGCTAAAATGCAAACAAGAGCTGTTATTAGAGCTGCAATCAATGTTAAGAAAAAACACAATGATTGGACAATCGTTCCAGAAATTATGATTCCACTTGTATGTGAAATTAAAGAATTAAAATATGTTAAAGATGTAGTAGTAGCTACTGCAGATGAAGAAATTAAAAATGCTGGAGTTGAATTAAAATACCAAGTTGGTACTATGATTGAAATTCCTCGTGCCGCATTAACTGCAGATGAAATTGCAACTGAGGCTGACTTCTTCTGTTTCGGAACTAACGATTTAACACAAATGACATTCGGATTCTCAAGAGATGATGCTGGTAAGTTCTTAGGTTCTTACTATGATGCTAAAATCTTAGAAAATGATCCATTTGCTAAATTAGATCAAAATGGTGTTGGTAAATTAATGAAGATGGCTATTGATTTAGGTAAACCAGTTAACCCTAACTTACACGTAGGTATTTGTGGTGAACATGGTGGAGATCCTGCATCAGTAGAATTCTGTCATAACATTGGACTTGATTATGTATCATGTTCTCCATTCAGAGTACCAATCGCAAGACTTGCTGCTGCACAAGCCGCAATTAAAGCGAGAAAAAATTAGAACACATAAATGTTCCAAAAAGATTAAATAGAAATATTTAGTCTTTTTTATTGTTTTATATGTTGCAAATATGCTACAATATATTTGTGAGGTAATTAATATGAAGAATATAGGTTTTGAAATAATAAATGATGATGAATTTGATTTAATATGTAAATATATAAAGTTAAGAAACGAATCAAATATTAGTCAATCGGAATTGGCAAGAAGAGCTGGTATAGCTAGATCAACGATAGCTAGAATGGAAAAAAATTTACATTCTATATCATTAGGAACTTTTGTTAAATTACTAGAAGTAATGAATTATAAATTAGAAATAACAAAAAAGGAGAAAAAAAATGAAAAATGATTTAATAGAATTAACTAAAACGTTTGAAAATGAGAAGATAAGAACTATATGGAATAAAGATGAAGAAAAATATTATATCAGTGTAGTTGATATAGTAAAAGTTTTAATTGATTGTGATTATCAGCAAGCTAGAAATAATTGGAAAGTTATAAAATTTAGATTAAAAAAAGAAGGGAATGAAACGGTTACAAATTGTAACCAGTTGAAATTGTTGTCACAGGATGGAAAATATCGTATGACTGATGTAGTTGATATAGAAGGAATGTTTAGAGTTATTGAATCTATTCCATCAAAGAAAGCTGAACCAATTAAGTTATGGCTTGCCCATTTAGGAAAAGAAAGAATAGATGAAGAATATGATCCTGAAATCACAATTAATAGAGCATTAGAAACGTATAAAAGAAAAGGTTATTCTGATGATTGGATTAATCAAAGACTAAAAGCAATAGATGCAAGAAAAGAGTTTACTGATGAATTAAAGAATAATGGTATTGAAAGTAGTAAAGATTTTGCTATATTAACGGATTTATTAACTAAGGTATGGAGTGGTTATACAACAAAAGAATATAAGTCATATAAAGGATTAACTAAAGAAAATTTAAGAGACAACATGACTAATATGGAATTAGTACTTAATATGTTGGCTGAAGTAACATCAACTGAAATATCTAAGTCAAGTGATAATAAAAATAAGGATAATGCTAAAGATTCAGTTATACAAGGCGGTCTAATTGCTAAAAATACGAAAGAACAAATAGAAGAAAAAACTGGCAAGAAAATAGTAACAAGTACAAATAACGAAAATATAAAACAAATAAAGTAAGATTTAAGTAAGTTATTTTAGTTAAAAATAGAACGACATATCGTTCCAATAAGTTTTTCGATTGATTACGGTTCACAAGCCGCAATTAAAAGTAAGGGGGTCAAAGTAACCAATAAATGACTAGAGTAATCTAGTCTTTTTTATGATATAATTTTATTAGGTGATATTATGTATAAAAAAATAAAATTTGAAGATACTACTAGATTTAATAAGAATGGTGTAGATTTTATAGGATATGAACCTATAAATGATAGTATGTCATTTGTAATAGAAACAGTAGAAGAAGGTCATTTTGAAGAATTCGTTCATGATAAAAGTACATTTACTTACATATTTTTAGAAGGATCAGGAACTTTTTATTTAGATGATAAAGAAGTACCTGTAAAAAAAGGTGATGTATTATCTATCGAACCCGGAACTAGAATATATTATAAAGGAAATTTAAAACAAATCTTAATAACTACTCCAGCATATGATCAAAAATATGAGAGACATATAAGAAATGTAGAAAGATAACAGAAGGTGTTTTAATGAAAAAATTAGAAGAATTAAACCTTAAAAATAAAAAAGTTATAATATTTGATCTTGATGGTACTCTTATTGACTCTATTGGTATATGGAATACTACGGATCAAGAATTAATTGAAAAATATTCAGGAACAAATATAGATTTAAACACTATACAAATTGATAGAGATAACTTTTTAAATAATAATCCTAGTACGGACATATATATTGCATATTGTGATTATTTAATTAATAAATATCATTTAAACATCACTAATCCAAATGAATTATCAGATATTAGAAAAGACACTGCTAATGAAATATTAAAAAACGAAATAGGATTTAAAGAAAAAGCCGTAGAGCTAATATTAGAATTAAAAAGATTAGGATATATTTTAGTATTAGCTACTGTTACTACTCAAGTTCAATTGGAAATTTATTATAAAGAAAATAAAAAAATGCTAGAAGAAATGAATATTAGTGAAGCATTCGACTTAATAACTACTAAAGAAACAGCAAGTAAAAAGAAACCCGATCCTGAAATATATTTTATGATAATGGATTATTTAAATGTCAATCCTGATGAATGTTTAATATTTGAAGACTCATACACAGGTGTCTTAGCCGCAAATAATGCAGGTATTGAAGTAGTTAATGTTTATGATAAATACGCAGATATTGATAGAGAAAAAATTAGTAATATTACAGATTATTATATTTCTAATTATGATGAATTTATTAATACATGCATAAAAAAGAAAGGTGATTACAATGAGTCTAGAAAGTAATCTAATGATTAAAAAGGTCACCTTAGAAAGAAATAAAATAGAATCATTTGATGAATACCCATTTAATATAGAAGTTATTAAGAATTTTAAAGAACTAAATTTTGATACACAAGTAACATTCTTAGTAGGAGAAAATGGTACTGGTAAATCTACTTTTATAGAAGCACTTGCTGTAGCATTAGGATTACCTGCAGAAGGTGGCACTGAAAATTTTAGATATGAAACAAATAATACAACTTCTAATTTATCAAAATATTTAAGAATATCTACTTTTAATAGACCTAAAACCAAATTCTTTTTAAGAGCTGAAAGTTTTTATAATTTTTCTACTGAAATGGAAAGATTAGTAAAGGAAGATGGGTTTGCTGCACTATTAAGATCTTATGGAGGTAATCTACATAATTGTTCTCATGGAGAATCATTTATACAATTAGTTCAAAATAGATTTAGTGATCATGGATTATATATATTGGATGAACCTGAAGCCGCACTTTCCCCGCAAAGGCAATTGTCATTACTATGCCTAATAGATGAACTCGCAAAAGAAGGTAGTCAATTTATAATAGCGACACACTCACCAATATTAATAAGTTATCGTGATGGCAAAATATTAGATTTAAATAATAATTTCAAAGAAATAGAATATAAAGATACCGAAATATATTCAATATATAAAATGTATATTGATTCGCCTGATTTGGTACAACATAAATTATTTGATAAAGACTAGATAAATCTAGTTTTTTATTGTAATAAAAAAATTGCTATGTTATTATAAATAAACATCTAGAGGTGTTATATGAAGAATTATATTATGAAATATCTAGTATTAAAAATGTGTTTAGGATATGGTTGCACTGCTACAGAAGAAGAGATAAATGCATCCATCGAATATCTAAAGAAAAATAACATAGAAGTAGATAAATCTTATGATAAAGAATATGTAGTAAAGAAAGATAATATATATTATGCATTATATTCATTAGGTAGTAACATCGAATCTCCTCATAACTTTAATCCCACATTAGTAGATTATATGATAAATAACAAAGAAGTAAATAATCACAAAAAAACAAATTTAGATGAAGATATAAAAACAAGAATAGAAAATCTTTCAATACACCTAATAATAGCTTTAAGTGAAATAAAGAAACTTTCAAATAATGGTAGAAAGAAAAAATATTCATTAGAAGATATAGAAAGTTTTAGAATTCTTGATGATGAATACATAGAATTATTTGATAAACTTACTGCATCTATTTCTAAAATATATGTAGAAAATTTAAATAAAGAATTAGAAGACGAAGTAGAGTTAAAAATAGTTAATGTTGATCCTAGAGTAGCTTATACATCATATAAAGCATTTTGTAATTTTAGAATAATAGATAAGGAATGCGGTTACGTATTTTCAAAAGTATTTAAAGACACATGCGGATTTGCTATGGTTTTTGGAACTGATACATACTATAATATGCCTTCCATAACCAATGATTTTTTCTTTATATGCAAAAACTACAATAATGAAAAGCCTATGACTATGTATGGCCCAATATATAATTGTGTGGAAACAGCCCCAGACTTTATTAAAAATAAAGAACATGATTCTAAATATGCTCAGGAATTAATTAATAAGTTATTAAGAAAAACTAAGTAAAAACTTAGTTTTTTTTTATTTTTTTAACTCTACATATTGTAGAGAAATAGATTAATATATCTATGCTAGAATGAAGTTGAAAGGAGAGAAAGATGATTGAAAAGAATGTATCTGTAATAGGTTTAGGACATGCTTTTATTCATCAAGAAAAAGTCTTAAAAGATAATTTTAAGGATATTGAATTATGTGATATTGATCAAAAAAAACAGATTCAATATAACGCTATATCAGATTATAAAAAATTAAACAATTCATTAGTATTCGTATTAGTACCACCTAAAAAGCATTTAGAAATATTAAAAAAATTAAATAATAAAAAAATAATTCTTGAAAAACCAATGGTCACTAATTTAAAAGAATTAAAAGAATTAATTAATATTAATAATTTACATATATACAGTTCACTTCATTTTGCTTTTGGAAAAGAAATAGATTATTTTATAAAGAAAATCAACAAAAGACCCAATCATATTTATTCATATATAAGTGATAATTATGTTTCTAATAGTCATATTAAAAAAGATCAAATATCGTTAGGCGGATCATACTTAGATGAAGTAATTAATCCATTGTCAGCTATATGTAGAATGTTTGGATATAATATTAAATTTATAAAAACAGAAAAGAAATTCTATGATGGAGATATATATGATTATTATTCTAAATCAATCTTTATAACTAATAATATAGAAACCATAATTGAAGTAGAATGGAATAACAAAAAAAGTAAAAAATACATAGATTTAGAATACGATGATAGAACAATTAGATTAGATAGTATGAATCAAGAAGTAATAGATTTAACTAATAATAAAATATTATATAAAGCAAAGGGAAATAGAATGTATAATCATTATTCTGGTGTAATAAAAGATTATAAGAAAAATAATAATTTTAAACATTCAATTATATTACATAAAGAATTATTAAAAGGAGTGTAATATGAAAATAATACTATTAGGGGGAGTTCCCGGAGTAGGTAAATCTACTATATCTAATTATCTAGCAATCAAATACAATATTTATACAATCATTAATATAGATATAATTAAACAAACCCTTAAAATTTTTAAGAATAAAGACAAAGAAAGGTATTTATATACCACAACACATAACGCTTCTAAAATAGAGGATTTAGCCCCAATAGAAGCATATTTAAAACATTCTAGAGTAATTAATAAATATATAGAAAGCTTAATAAATAATATTGAAGATAAAACAATCATTATAGAAGGAGCTACAGTAAATAAAGAAATGTATACTGAATTATCTAAAAAATATGAAGTTATTTACTTAAATATATACGCTGAAAAAGAAGAATTACTGCAAAGATATAACGAAAAAGAAAAAATAAGAAAAAGTAATTGGATAGAAAACATTAATGTAATAGAAATAATCAAAAAATATTTACTAAGTAATAATCAAATTAACATTCTTTCAACAAATTTAACAAATACTTTAAAGGAGGTATATTTATATGTTGAAGAGTTTCTACATAATTAATAAAAGTACTTGTACAAGAGTTAAATTATATGGAGAAGATATTAGAAATTTATTTATTATAAATAATATACAAGAATCTAAAAATATAGAAAAAGCTAATTATATAATTATAAATACCTGTAGTTTTTTAAAAACAAAAGAAGAATACTTTATGAATTATATTAAAGAACTTATAAGTAAATTAAATAATAAACAAAAATTAATAGTAATAGGATGTTTACCAAGTATAAGAAAAGAAGATATTTTAAAGTTAAATTCAAATATAATAACTTTCGGTAGAGATATAGATGAAATAAAAAGATACTTTAAGTTTAATAAAAATATAAAATCAAAAGCTACCACAGTAACAGATAAATTGCCATTAAATAAAGAAATAATATATAGATTAAATAGAATATTTTTTAAAAGCAAACATATAGAATATAGATTAAAAAGAAATAAAGTCTGTTACCTACAAATATCTAGTGGATGTAGAGGTAAATGTGCATATTGTTCTGAAAAGTTTACTACTAAATTGAAAAGTAGAAGTATTGAAGAAATAAAAGAAGCAATCTATGATGGAATAGATAGAGGTTATAAATTATTTGGATTAAATTCTGATGATGCATCAGCTTATGGTACTGACATTAACTCATCTTTAGAAGAATTATTAAGTGAAGTAATAAAAATAAAAAAAGACATTTCTTTCTCAATCCCAGAATTTAACCCTAATGGTATAACTAGAAAAGTAATAGAATGTTTAAAGGATAAAAAATTCATTTATATAACAGTACCAATTCAAAGCGGTTCACAACGTATATTAAATTTAATGAAAAGACCATATAATATAGATAAAGTAATAGAAAATATAAAAGAAATAAAAAGAAATAATAAAAATATAAAGATTAATACTCATGTAATAGTAGGATTTCCAGGAGAAACAGAAACTGATTTTAATAAAACTCTAAATCTTATAAAAACAGGATTATTTGATAGAGTAAAAGTATTTATGTATAATGATAGACCCAATACAGAATCATCAGTAATGAATAATAAAATTAGTAATGAAGAAAAATTAAGAAGAAGAAATATTATTTTAAAAGAAATGAAAAAACAAAATATAAAACACTTCTCAATAACTAATTTAATCTTAAACAGGGAACAATTAATATGATAGAATTACTTGATTATATATTAGATTATGATGATAATTTTTGGATTATAAGTAATATTACAAAAGAAAATTATTATGGATATATGGTGTATAAAACTGATACTAATGGTAATAGATATAACAATATAACCAAGAAAAACTATATAAAACAAAACTGTAATGGTCTCATAAAAATACCTACATACAAAAGAGTATTTAAACCCAGAGAATGCTTTAATAAAAGATTAAAAGAAATACCAATGATATGGCAAAAATATGTAGAAGGACTACAAAAAGTGGGAATAGATGACATAGGTATTTTTGGATCATTCTTAATAGGATTTGATGTTACAAAAGATGTAGATTTTGTAATATATGGACTTGATAATTTTAAAAAGTATTATAAAAATATTGAATATATAAAAGAATATATTAATGCTACCAGTATCACAAAAGAACACATAGAAAAACAATATAATAAGCATAAAAAAATATATTCAGAAAAATGTAGCTTAAAGAAAATAATAGAAAGAAATTGGAGTGGAGTAGAACTAGATAATGGAGTACTATCAACCCCAAGGTTTATAGTAGATAATTATATAACTCCAGAAAAGCAGGGTATTGACGATATAAAAATAGTAGAAATAATAGATGACACTTATACAGATTTTTTGCCAAGAAGAGCTAAATGTTTAATAGATGGTAAAGAATTTGAAATAATTACACCATTATGGAAATTTCAAAGTTTCGCAAGAATAAATGATAAAATTGAAATATATGGTAACTATGATTATGATAATAATGTTATAATATTAGACGAAATGAAGTATTATATTAAATATATTTAAGGAGTACTTATGGAATCATTAGGAAATAAAATTCAAAAATATAGAATTAAAAGTAATTTAAGTCAAAGCAAATTAGGCGAATTACTATCAGTCTCAGATAAAACTATTTCTAGTTGGGAAAATGACAGAACAATACCAGATTTAGATTTATTATTTAAAATGGCCAATATATTTAATATAAGTTTTTATTTACTAGCACTAGATGAGTATTCTAATTCAAATAATCTAGAATTAGAAGTAAAAGTAAAAGTATCAGAATGGGAATCAAATAGAATATTAAATCTAATAAAAAAAGATTCTATATATTTAGGAAAAGAAGAACATAGTGCAATATATTATGAATCAAAACTAAGAAAATTTAATAAAGAATATTTACGTATAAGAAAAGAAAACAATGTATATGTATTAAATTATAAAAAAACCACAGATAAAAATTTATGTGAAGAATATGAAACTATAGTAGATAATGCTACTAATTTAGCATTAATATTAGAACATATAGATTTACAAATAAAAGGTGAAATAAATAAAACAAGAGAAAAATACTTATATAAGAATAAATATGAAATATCTTTCGATGAAGTAGAAAATATAGGTAGATTTGTAGAAATAGAAGTAAAGAAATATACTTCATATGAAGAAGAATATAATGAATTATTTAAATTATTAAATGATTTACATATAGATTTAAAATCAATAGATAAAAAGAGATATATCGATTATTTAGATTAATATAAAAGAAGGTGATATTATGTCTAAGGTTTCTAACGCTTTATTAATGTTACAATATTTAGAAAATGGTAGAAAATATAGCATTAAAGAATTAGCCCAAGAATTAGAAGTATCAGAAAGAATGATTAGATCATATAAAGATGATTTAGAAAAAGCAGGAATATATATAGATACAATTATGGGCCCATATGGTGGATATGTATTAAATCAAAGTATTAGAATTCCATCTAGAAAGTTTTCTATTGATGATTATAAATTTCTGAGTAATTTAAAAGTAAATAAAGAAAATCAAGAGAAACTAGATATCATAGCTGATAAAGTTCATGGAGTATATTTTGATTCTAAAAATGAAAATATAGAACTAGGAGAAGATACAAAAAAATATTATAATTTACTAAATAGGGCTATTAAAGAACACAGAAAAGTAAAAATAAATTATTATTCATATACTAATGGTAATCAAAATCGTATTATAAGACCGTATGATATGTTTCTATATAATTCAGGATGGGGATGTGCAGCGTATTGTGAATTAAGAAAAGATTTAAGGCATTTTGAATTAAAAAGAATAAATAATATTGAATTATTAGAAGAAAAATTTTAAGTAGACGAAATACTTCCTCCTTAAGTGATATAAAAAACTCAAGGAGGTTTTTATGAAAGAAAATTTTGAATTATTATATGAAAGGGTAATAGATACATTAAGAAAAAGCGATTTATTAGCTATTAAACAACAATTAGAAAGTATAAAAGGGAATACTGTTTTAGTAGGTGCAGGAGGCTCAGGTGTAGTAGCTACATTTGCTTCAAAAGCACTAAATATACCTAATGTTAGAAGCAGTAGAGATTTAAATTATATGAATCTAGATAATATTGATAATATAATAGTATTTAGTTATAGAGGGAAAGGTTATACAATAGAAAACTTATTAAATAAGAATAAAAAAATATATATATTCACTAACGGAGAAAATGACTATGATAATGTAGTAAATATTAAATATAATAATACAATAGAAAAAGAACATAGTTTTATCTCATTAGCATCTACATTAATGCCAATGGCTATTTTACTATACGTAAAAGAAATACCAATTAGAGGCGAACTAGAAGTTTTAATAGAAAGAATGTTTTGGAAAGTAAAAGAAGAAGATCTTAATATTCATCATAATAAAGTATATGAAATATTAACTGGATATGATAGTATGACTGCATCACATTTTCTAGAATCTACTATGACTGAATCAGGTATTGCCACACCAGTAATTCATGATAAATATGATTATTGCCATGGTAGAACAACTTTATCATATAAATCAAATAATGGATTAATTATGTTTGATAGTGGCAAAGAATTAGATAGACTAATATTAGAAAATGCAAAAAATTATTATACTGAAATAGTTAAAATCAATAAATATTATAAAGGTGAAGATGGAATTAACATTTGTAATGACTTTTATGATACAATATGTTCTATGTATCTAGCAAAACATCTTGCTGAAAACAAGAATATGGATTTATCAAAAGTGGATTATTCACCATTTGTTAAAAAATTATATTTATATAGAGGAGAAATGTAATATGACTAACATAACTTATGTAACAGGTAATTATGGTAAATATATATCTATAAAAGAAAAATTTGAAAAACACGGAATAGATATAAAATATGCAAATATTGATTTAGAAGAACCTGATGTAAATGATATAGAATTTATTAGTAAAGAAAAAGCAAGATTAGCCTATGAGCAATTAGGTACACCAGTATTCGTAGTAGATTGTGGTTTTTATATTAAAAATTACCCCAATAATCCTAATTATCCAGGTGCATTTGTAAAAAGAAGTGGTGTAGCTAGTAATATTAGTAAGTTAATAGAAGATATGAAAGATGTAGATGATAGGTATTGCTATTTTCTTAATTGTTTAACATATTATGATGGTAAAGAATTTGTTCATTTTTTTGGTAAGAATGAAGGACAACTATCAAAAGAAATTAAAGGGGTCGATTTAAAACAAGCTTGGTCAAATCTATGGCACGTGTTTATACCGAAGAATTGTGATAAAACATTAGCCGAAATGACTGATTATGAAAGAAATAATCGTGATGATGATAGAACAGATGCAGCAGTAGAATTTATTGAATGGTTAAATAAAGAAAAAGGGTATCAAAAAAATAAGACTAGAGGGATCTAGTCTTTTTATGTTATAATGTATCCAATGAAGGTATTGTAAGTTTAATATAATAAAAAGGAGTGATATTATGATTTCAGATATTAATTTAAATTTATATAGAGTATTTTATATATGTTGTACATGTAAATCATTTGTTGAAGCCTCAAAAAAATTATGTGTTTCTCAACCAGCAATTAGTAAACAAATAAAAAATTTAGAGGAGTTGTTAGGAACAAAGTTATTCTATAGAGAAAGCAATGGTTTAGTTTTAACAGATGATGGCAAACAATTATATAGTTATATAGAAAAGTCATATAATTATTTAGTGGCAGGAGAAAAAATAATTAAAGAAAACAATAATATGGATATAGGTACTATAGTCATCGGAGCTCCAGCACACATAGCTACATTTTATTTATTAAAATTTATAGAAGAGTATCGTGAAAATCATCCTAATGTATTTTTTAGAATTATAAATGGAACTACTTCAGAATTATTAAAAGGGCTTGAAGAACATAAAATAGATTTCTTAATAGATAGTTCACCAATCAACAATACTAATAAGGATATAAAAATAGAATCACTTGCAGCATATGAAACATGTTTGATAACATCTAAAGAAAACGAAAGCAAAAATTTAGAATTTGAAAAGCAAAAATATGTAATGCCATATGCTAGAAGTAATATTAGAAAAAATTTAGAAAAAGAATTAGAAAAATATGATATAAAATTAGAAGTAGTGTTAGAAGTTGAAACAACAGACCTGATAATTTCATCAGTAAAAAAAGGAATAGGTTCAGGATATGTAGTAAAAAAATCAGTAGAAAAAGAGCTAAAAAACAAAGAACTAATAGAATTAAAAACACCATACAATTTACCGAAATTGGAATTGAATTTAGTATATATAGAAGATTATTTAACAAATCTAGCAAGGTATTTTATTAAGAATCACATAAGAAAGTGATTCTTTTTATTTGAAAATATCTATAACCCAAAGTTATAGATATATAAAAAAGATATAATTATTATTTAAGTCATAAGTGATATAATTTAATCATGAGGGGTGATTGCGTGAAAAAAATATCAATGATTGCTTTTGATATAGGTGGAACGTTGCTTTCAGATGATAATACTATCACCATAGAGAATATTAAAGCCATTAAAGAGGCAAAAGAAAAAGGAATATTAATTGCTTTAGCCACAGCAAGAGAATATTCCTCAACAAAATATATAAGTAAAATAATTGACTGTGATTACGGAGTATTTAGTAATGGTAGCCATCTATTAGATATTAACAAGTTAAAAACCTTAAAATGTTCAATTATAGAAACACAAGCTGTATTAGATATATACAATTATTGTAAGAAGAACAATTTATACTTACATCTTAATCAAGAATTTTGTGAAGTTTCTGACAAGATGGCTTATTTTAATTTAAAGCATCATAGGTTAAATGAAGGGTATCCCGAAGAACTTAAAAGTGCATGTTATTTAGTAAACGATTTAGAAAATCATATAAAGCAAAACACTATTACTAAATTAGTGATAGTATCAGAAAATAGCCTAGATAGACACATTAAAAACTTAGAAGAGATATTAAAAAGACATAATTTATTTATTACAGAACACAATAGAAATTTATATGAAAATATTATAGATAAGACAATTAATTATATAGAGATAGGTTCAAAATGTGAAACAAAGGCAACGGGACTAATTAATTTAGCAAACATTCTTGATATACCATTAGACGAAATATTAGTTTTTGGTGACGGGGAAAATGATTTAGAAATGTTATCGACATTCAAAAATAACGTTTGTATGAATAACGGTACTGAGCAAGCTAAAGTTTTAGCAAAATATATTACAAAAAGAAATAATAATAATTCAGGTGTAGCAGAAGGAATAAATTATTACATAAATGGAGGTGGTAATATATGATGATCGCAGTAGAAGGAATGGATGGAGTAGGAAAAACCACAGTTGCAAAATATATAAGCGAAAAATATAATTTTAAATTTGTAGAAAAACCACTACATCACTTTTATAGTGATGGTGCTGAAAACAATTATGCAGACTTTATGAAAGTTGCTACTAGAGTATATGATATCCAAGATAAGGCTATTAAATCATGGTATTTTGGTTTAGGAAATGTGTATGTAAGTAGAATGATGGCTGATCAAAATATTGTAGTTGATAGGCATTTAGTTTCAAATTATTATTGGAATGGTGATTTAGAGAGTGAACCAATATATAAAGCATTAATTGAACTTTCAGGGACTCCGGATCTTACTATATTATTATATGCAACCACTGAAACAAGAATGGAAAGATTAAGAAAAAGAAATCCAAACGACCCGGATTTAACAGACCCTGATAAAAAAGATGATGGCTATAATAAAATGTTATATTTTGTTGAAAAATTTAATCAACCATATATAGTCATCGATACTGAAAATAAAGATTTAGAAGAGGTAAAAGATATAGTAGATGGAATAATGAATGGTTTTATAGAAATTCCAAAACAATATAAAAACAAAAAGTAAATCAAGGAGATGGTAATGTGGAAATATTAAGCCCAGCCAGTAATATGAATCATATACAAGTTGCTATCGACGAAAAGGCAAATGCTGTATATGGAGGATTAAAAAAGTGGAATGCTAGAAATAAAGCAATTAATTTCACCACAGAAGAATATAATACTTTGATAAAAGAATTGCATAAAAATAATATAAAATTTTTTCTAACTTTAAACATATTAATGTTAGACAATGAAATAGAGGAAGTAATTAAATTTTTAAAAGAAAATATGTTACCTGATGCTTTTATAGTTACAGACATGGGACTAATAATGGAATTACACAAGGAATTTCCAGAAGTCCCATTACATTTTTCAACCCAATTTGGAGCACACAACATTGAAGACATTAATTATATAAAATCATTAAATGGTGAAAGAGCCATTTTATCTAGAGAGTTAACTCTAGAAGAAATAAATAATATAAGAGAGAAAACAGATATAGAATTAGAATGTTTTATTTGGGGATCACAATGTCTTAGTTTTTCCGGATTATGTTTTTTTGGAACATTAATTAATGGTGGCGGTGGTAATCGTGGAAAATGTATCATTACTTGTAGAGACATATATTCCATAGATAATCAAACAGGGCACTTTTTATATGTACCTGATATGAATTGTATTAATTTAATAAGTAAGCTTAATAATATAGATTGCCTAAAATTAGAAGGCAGAAGAAGAAATCCAAAAGAAATAAAACAAGTTTTAAATGATATTTATAATAAAAAAATATTTAAAACTACAACAGGATATTTATTAGGAACAAGTATAAAAGATAATAAACTATATGAGAAAATTAATACAAGAACAAAACCATTCATGAAGGCAAGCAAATTAGAGAATGTAGGAAAAAACGACATATGTATAAAATATAAAAATGATATTCCAATAGAATTCTCGGAAGATTATTCTGACCCCGATGTAATGTATATATATACGGAAATAAAGAAACCATATAATATTAATAAAAAGAATCTAGCAATCGACTTAACACTAGATAATAATATCATTTTAGAAGCACTATATATGAATTATAAAGGCGATGGCCATACATTTTATGGTAATGATAAAGAATTAATAGATATAGATTTAAATGATTTTATAAAAAATATAGAAAACACAAATAATAGTATTAATATATATAAGATAAAATATAAAAGAACTAACGATAAAACATTAAAAATAAATAAAAAATTATATGATGAAATTATTGATTACATACAAAGAGATTGTATATCCAAAAAGCATAAAGATATAAATAATAGTATTAAATTAAAACAATTATACATAGATACAAAAGATGAAAACATTATAGAAAAATATATAAATGATCCATTTATAAAAATAATTTATGATATAGAAACAATTGATAAATTAAAAGACATAGATAAGATTATTCAGAAATATGGAGATAGAATTATCTATAAATTGCCTATTTTTAATTGGGAAAGTCAAAATATTATCCCTTATCTTGAGCAATTAAAAGATAAAGAAGTTATGTACACAAGATTTTCTCAAATATATTTATGTAGAAATATTAAATTCAAAAAGAAATATACTGACTACACTGTCTATATATGGAATAAGAAAGCATTGAAATATTTGAAAGATAATGGTTTTGAGGAATTTACAGCATCTCCTGAATTATCCTATGAAACAAATAAGAGTATTTTTAATGAAGAAGAAATACAAGTAATTATCGGTGGTAAGATGCCATTAGTATATACAAGGAATTGTTTTAAACATCTTTATGGATGTATAAATTGTAAGAATAATCAATGTAATAAAAAGAACATAAAAAATGTAGATAAGAATCTAAATTTTGAAATATTATGTAATGATGATTATAGATATATTTTAAATAAAGAACCGATGCTTAATGACTATTCAAAAGTGGAATTAAACGCTAATACAAAATTTAGATATATAACTAACGGACAAAGTCTTGAAGAAATAGATGCAAGTATCAAAGGATTCAAAAGTGATAATTATTATAAAAAATTAATTCAAAATGAATTTTGGAAAAATTCTTATGAATGTAATTTATATGAAGGGAAAGAATAGTATGAAAGAAAAATACTTATACAATTCAATAAACATAGCAAATATCTTTGATAACGAAAAGGTGATTATTGCTGGTCCATGTACTTTTGGAAGCTATGAAGAAGTATATAATATTGCCAAAGAATTAAAATCATTAGGAATTAAATATTTTCGTGCTGGAGCTTATAAAGGAAGAACAGATCCATATTCATTCCAAGGATTACAAGATGAAGGAGTGGAAATGCTTATTAAAATAAAGAAAGAATTAGGATTGCACATAGTTACTGAATTATTAACTATAGAACAAGTAAAAAAATATGCAAACGACATAGATATAATTCAGATTGGAAGTAGAAATATGTATAATTATGAGTTGCTAAAAGAAATCGGAAAAACAAAAACTCCAGTATTATTAAAAAGAGGATTTACAGCCACTTATAGAGAATGGTTACTGGCAGCTGAATATATATTAAAAGAGGGAAATAATAAGGTAATATTATGTGAAAGAGGTATTAGAGGTTTTAATTCAGAAGAAACAAGAAACATCTTAGATATGCAATCAATACCGTATATAAAGAAAAATTCAAATCTACCAATTTTCATTGATCCATCTCATGCTAGTGGTAAAAGTTATATTGTAGAGCCAATGAGTAAAGCTGCATTAGTAGCTGGAGCTGATGGATTAATAATAGAAGTTCATACAAATCCAAGCCAAAGTTTATGTGATAGTGCGCAAACGATTGATATTGAAAGTCTAAAAAGAATATTAGAATTTAAAGAAAGGATAAATAAATATGAAGACTAAAAGTATATGGGGAAATCCACCAACAAGATTATATAAACTATTAAATATTGCAAAAAAAGAGTGGGGTAAAGACTTTACAGCGTGCATTGTAGGATGCTCCGATGGTAAGTTTTTAATGCCTTTTGCTCGCGAAGGAATAAAAGTAACAGGTTATGATATTGATGATATTGCGTTATATGGAGGATTTAAAGATTTTCCAATAATTGAAAAGAAAATTAAATATCCATATTCAAAAAATTTTAAATCTAAAGAATTTAAGTTAGAAACAAAAAAAGTATTAGGAGTAACAGAAAGACTACAAATAGAAAAAATTTCACAATATGCCCATATTGAAAAAAGAGATTTCTATAGAAACATTCCAAAAGAAAAATTTAATGTAGTATTTACAAGTTGCTCTCTTCATTACTCTGCTAATAAAGATTTTACTCTAGAAAATAAAACAAAAAAACTGCAAGATATTGTAAAACCTAATGGATACTTATATATAGATTATATGATGGCAATTGATGAACAAGATTATAATACATATCCAAAAGAAAAGTTTTATCGAAAGAATGAAATAAAGAAATACTTTGATAGTAATTGGGAAATTATTTCTTATAGAGAAAATAATAATCCAAGTTTTGAAGGTGCACACGTAGATTGTGTAAGAGACCATTTTCATCGTTTTGGATACATATTTGCTAGGAGGATGAAATAATGGAAAAAGAAATATGTTGGAATATTACCGCAAGATGTAATCAAAGTTGCAAATATTGTCATCGCTTTTTAAATATAAAAGATCTTACATTTGAAGAAAATTATTCAATTCTAAATAATTTAGTAGAATCAGGAGTAAACAGTATTACATGGACCGGAGGAGAAGCATTATTATTAAAGGAAATAGATAAATTAATAAAATTTTCTCATGAATATGGAATAAAAAACAAAATTATTACTAATGGTAAACTATTAAATAAAGAAAGAATTGATAAAATATATAGATACTTAGATAGCATTACTCTATCAATTGATTCTGTTGATGATAATACAAACGAAGAATTAGGAAGAGGAAGAAATCACTATCAAGAGATAAAGGATATTTTAGATTATATCAAAATAAAGAATTATGATATAAAAATAAGAATAAATAGCGTTGTTTGCAAAAATAATTTAAATAAATTTAATGGATTAATAGATTTTTTAGAAAACTATAATATTTATAGTTGGAGAATATTCAAATTTATGCCATTAAGAGAAACAGCGGTAAAAAACAAAGATGAATTTAATGTTTCAATGAAAGATTATAATAATGTTATAAAATTAATAAAAGAAAGAAGTAGTATTAAAAAAATAGATACGAGAATAGAAACAGACATGGAAAAGAAATATGTCTTAATTCTAGCAAACGGAGATATTGTTGTAACTGAAAATGGTATTGATAAAAAATTAGGTAATGCATTAAATGATTCGCTAAAGAAATATATATAAGTAAGAGGGAAAAATGAAAAACACATGGTATAGAATTTACATAAATGAAATAAATGAAAAAGGTTCGATAATTAATTATATAAATGATAAAATAAAAACCAGAAAAACAATAATAAAACTGATAAGAAAGTATTCGCCAAATAAAAAAATAATAGAAGCAGGTTCAGGTACAGGAATATTGTCTACATATTTAGCATCACTAGGTTTTGATTGTCTAGCCATAGACATTGATAAAGAAATATTAGAATTATCAAAAAAAATAGCAAAAGAATATAACGCAACTAGCAAACCAACATTTAAGATTGATTCAATCTTTAAATTAAAATATAATAAAGACGAATTTGATGTGTCATTTAGTAATGGGGTATTAGAACATTTTTCAGATAAAGAAATAATCAATACATTGCAAATACAAATGAAAATAGCAAAAACAGTTATTGTAGGGATACCTACAAAATATTTTGATGATAATGAAGCTCAGTATGGAGATGAAAGATTTTTAGACATAGAATATTGGAGAGAACTTATAAAAAAGGCAGGAGGGCATATATTAGAGGAAAAATCATGCCATTTTCTTACAAAACCCATGATATTATTTAATTTTAAAAAATACTTTAGACCATATCCATACAGAATATTTGTAATACAAAAATAAAACCAGAATTATAATTCTGGTAATAAATCTTTTAATAATACTATTTTATCACTTAGTAGTATTTCACAATTTAAGTTGTCATGGTCAAGTTGATATAGTTGCTCACGGCATTTGCCACATGGTGAAAAAATTTCTTTTCCCTCATGCACTGCTACTAATTTAGTTATTTTAGTCTCACCATTTAATAGCATCTGAGCTATTACTGATTCCTCAGCACAAAAGCCTAAATTACAAGTAGTTTCAAAGCAAACGCCTGTATATAAATTATTATTAGTTGTTATGCAGGCAACAGCAACTTTACCATAAGAAGATTTATCATTGATAGTAACTTCTTTAGATAAATCTTTAGCAATATTATAAAGTTTATTGAAATCCATAAAACACCTCATAGGTATTATAACAAAAAAACACAAATTAGTATATATATGAATAAATAGCTATGATAAAATATATAAGGAGTTGGTTAATACATGGGAAAAATAGAAAGAGAAATTAAAATATTAAATATTAATGTCAATGAAATAAAATCCATTTTAGAGAAAAAAGGTATTAAATCAAAGGGAAAATATATTCAAGATGTCTATACATATGATTTACCATCAGTAGTCGAATTGTATAAAAAGTATGTTGAAATTTTAATGAATAAGAATGACAAAAGAGAAATATTAAAACTCATTAATGAAATAAAACCATGTTTCGATAAAAAAGATATTGAAGTAATAGACAAATTATTAAATGTAAAAGACATAATTGATTTTATAGAAAATCCTGATAGTGACTACTGTAAATTATTAAATGAAGAATTAATCAAAGTAATAGTCAAAGCAAACGAAAATTTCAGCAAATGGATAAGATTAAGACGAACTGGTGATAAAACTACTATAACTATTAAGAGAGTTGTAAACGGTAAAGGAGAATATGCATTAGATGCAGTTAATGAATTAGAAATAGATGTTCCAAGTATTGAAGATGGCAAACAGTTACTATCTGATTTAGGATATTTTTTTGCAAGACATCAAACAAAAATGAGAATAGCATATGACTATAAGAATACTGAAATTGTAATAGATAAATGGCCAAAATTAGCACCATATATCGAAATTGAAGGGCCTACAAAAGAAGATATAGATGATGCTGTATTAATGTTAGGTTATGAGCCTAAAGATACAATCATAATTAATACAGATGATGTATATAAACAAATTGGAATAGACATATATTCAGAAGAATACAGCAACTTATCATTCACTGAAGACGAAGAAGAAGAAGTGCAAGCATATATGGAATAGGGAAGGAGAATAATTATGAATCCAAGAGTTGAATTTGATTTGTCAATTTTTAGATCGAACATTCAAAATTTAAAAGATAAAACGAAGAATATTAATTATTTATTTCCTGTAAAATGTTGTAAGCACTCATCAGTTCTTCAAATAATAAAAGATAGTGGATTTGGTTTTGATATTTCAAACAAAAAAGAATTTAGTCAGATAAAACAATATTTAAATAATCAATTTATTAGTGTAAGTGGTCCAACATCATATGAATTATCAGACTGCAAATATGATAATATTCATATAGTTTCAAATAATCTTGAATCATATAAAGAAAACAATGGGTTAAGAATAAACTTTAATTCAAATAATTTATTTAGATATAGTAGATTTGGAGTAGATTATAAAATAATTGATGAAGATTTAAGAAATAAATTAACATATATACATTTTCATAGTTCGGATTATAAAGATATGAATATGTGCAAATGTATATATGAAGAAATAAAAGAAGTATTAAAGTATTTTCCTAATATGAAAATATTAAATATAGGTGGACACATTGAACATCTAACGTTTGAAGAAGGAATTGAATATTTAAATAACATAAGAAATATTGTGCCTGACAATATAGAAGTATATGCAGAATTAGGAGATTTTTTATTTAAAAATACAGGAACATTATATAGTAAAGTTGTAGATATCAGAAATGATGTAGATATGCAACAAGTAACTCTTAACTTTATAAAGATGGCTAATCAAAGATGGACATATCCCGAATATGTAGCAAAGAGTAAAAATCTAGTAAAAACCACTTTTTATGGAAGTTCCTGTTGTGAGAGTGATATCTATTTAGAAACATATGCCGATAGATTAAATATTGGAGATGAAATAATATTTAAGAATATAAGTCCATATTCATATGAGTGGAATGTATCATTTAGTGGTGAAGACAAATTAGAATATATATTTAAATAAAAAACTAAGTAATGACTTAGTTTTTTATTTTATAATAACAATAAGGAGATTTTATGAAAAAGATAATACTTTTAGTATTAATTTTAATAGTTTCATTTACTGTTATAGTTGGTTGTAAAGGAAAAAACGTAGAGAAACAACCATTCACAATGATATGTACTACAAAGAAAGATAAAAGCAAAAATATAGAAACCCAAATAGTAGTTACTTATAATTTTAATGAGGAACAACTTGCTACATCATACATTTCTAAAACAACGCAGAAATTTAAAAATAAAAAGACATATGAAGCATATAAAGAAGAAAAAGAAGAGATATTTAATAAAAATGATAGTAATACTATTTCATACATTTTAGAACCAAATGATGAAAAGAAAATATTAAAGTTTACTATGGAAGTAAGAGAATTAAATATAAATGCAAAATCAGAAAAAGATATAAATACAATAAAGGCAGTACCATCCTAAAAAGAAATGAAAAAAACGGAGCCACTTGTGAGATTAATGGTATTAGAAGAAAACAAATAAAAGACTAGATTACTCTAGTTTTTTTGTGATATAATCATAGATGGAGGGTAGGTTATGAAAGAAGAATTATTAAAAAATATTAAAAAAGAATATGATGATATTTCACAATTAGTAAAGACAAACTTTGCAGAATTAGATCAAGAGTTTGTTACGCCAGGAAGGCTAAAAGAAATAGAAAGAATCAGAAAGCAACACTCACACTGGGTAACATCAGAAGATATAGATATATATGATCAAATACTATCTGAAGTTATAAATAAGAATACAAAAGATGATAATATAGGTAAAACCAATAGAATATTAATGTTTATTTCTGAATTAAACTATGATACATATACCAAATTATTCAGTGAAGAAATTAATATAGAAGAAGCGCAGCCTGAAGATACATATATTTTATATATGGATATTGAAGATAATTCCAAATATTTTGTAAAAAAAGAAAATCAAGCAGAATTTGAAGCATCAAACAATGTTATTGCACCATTCAAAACAAATCCAAATATAAGTGCTGGATGGAATCACGATAGAAATATTCAAAGAGTAGAAGAGATAAGAAATGAATTTATAAAAAATTCTCTTTATGCACCACAAGAAGAAGTAGCATCTCAATTAATAAAAAAATATCCAAATGATTAAGACCGCAAGCCAGTCTTTTTTGCAATAATAAATAGGAGTTAGTATGCAAATAAATAATGAGTTAAAAAATTATATAGAAAAAAATATATTTCCTGAATATAATAAAAATGAAAAAGGTCATGGAATAGATCATATTAAATATGTAATAGATAGAAGTTTTGAATTGGTAGAAGAAAATAATCTTGAGGTTAATCCAAATATGGTATATGTTATAGCAGCTTATCACGATATAGGACATCATATTGATTCTAAAACACATGAAATTATTTCAGCAGAAATAATGTCAAAAGATAAAGAATTAACAAAGTATTTTAATGATGAAGAGTTAAAGATAATTAAAGAGGCCATTGCCGATCATAGAGCATCTGCAAAAGAAAATCCAAGAAGTATATATGGAAGAATTGTATCATCTGCCGATAGAAACAATGATGTAAACTCCTGCTTGCGCAGAACATATACATATGGTAAAAAATTGGAACCAAATGCTACAGATGAAGAATTATTTGAAAGAGCTCATACTGTTTTAGTAAATAAATTTGGGGAAGATGGATATGCTAAGTTTTTCTTTAAAGACCAGAAATATGAAGTTTTTTTAAAAGAATTAAGAGAATTATTAAAGGACAAAAATAAATTTATAGAAACACAAAGACAATATATAAAAAAATTAAAATCTGAAGGGAAAATATAATATGAGTTTAGTAGAAAAGTTTGAAGAAGTAAAAAGAAATAATCCTAATATGTCTCTAGATGAGATATTATATAAAGTGTATGATTTAGTAAAGAATGATTACAATAAGCCCTTTGATGTATTAAGAAATATAATTCTACAAGAAAATAAAATTGATGAATTAGAATATTATACGAAAAATGTAAATCCAAAATTAAAAGAATACATTAAAGAAAATATATTTCCTGAATATAGTAAAAATGATGGAGGACACAATATTGCCCATATACTAGAAGTAATCAGAAGAAGTTTTGCATTGAACGATACATTTAAACTAGGTCTAAATGATAATATGATGTATGCAATAGCTTCGTGTCACGACTGGGGAAAATATGAAGATCATGCTACCCATCATTTAATCGCAGCTAGAAATTTTATGAATGATGAAGGAATGAAATTGTTTTTTACTGACGAAGAGAGAAAAATAATAAAAGAAGCTATAGAAGACCATCGATCTTCTAAGGAAGATGAGCCCAGAAGTGTATATGGTAAACTTATTTCTTCTGCAGATAGAAACACAAGAATAGAAATAGTATTTATAAGAAGTTTCTTTGTTGCTCACGAAAGAATGCCTGAAGAAAATATTGAAGATTATCTTGATTATACAATACAAAGATTAAGTAAAAAATATGATGAAGAAAATCCTGAAAATATGTTTTTTGAGGATGAAACATATAAAGTTTTCATTGAAGATATGAGAAAACTATTAAAAAACGAAAAAGAATTTAAAGATAGATATTGTGAAGTAAACCATATAACTTCAAGAGATAATAAAGTATGTGAAGAAAAAGGAGATACATCATATACTAAAATTTTAATAAAATAGAACTAGAGAAATCTAGTTTTTTTGTGCTATAATGCATATAGAAGGTAGGTAATATTATGGAAGAAACAAAAGAAAAAAGAAGTATAGTAAAAAGTATATTTAGATTTATCTATAATACTATAATTACATTAATTACATTATTAGTAATATTTGAGGCAGTTATTGGATTAATAAATATGCAAAAAATCAATAATGAAGAAGAACCAGTATGGTATTTAAATAAAAAAGAAATAAAAACAGAAGAAAAGAAAGAAATAAAATACAATTTAGGATTATATAATATTGTAAAAACAGAAGAAAAAGGAAAAATGAATATAGTATTAAAGCCATTCTTTCTAAAATAGGAGTTTTATGCAAATAGTTGAATATGAAGATAAATATTTGAATGATATTAAAAATCTTCTTACTGAATTAGAAGAATATATTGTTTCTATTGATAATGATAAATTAGATATAGTTCATAAAGAATATTATGATAAAAAAGCTATAATAGATTTGAATGAAGTAAAAAATAACAGTGGTAAATGCTTTCTAGCAATTGAAAATAATGCTGTTATTGGGCTAATCATGGGTATAATTACAAAGTATAGTGCAAATGACTATTTAGATTATAAATGTCCTAAAAGAGGAGAAATAATTGAATTAATTGTATCCCAAAAAGTAAGAAGTAAAGGGATTGGACAAGCATTAACAAAAAGAATGGAAGACTATTTTAAATCAGTTAAATGTGAATATGTATTAGTAGATGTATTTGCCTATAACGATAATGCTATGAAATTTTATTATAAGCAAGGATTTCATCCGAGAATGACGACATGTATTAAAAAAATAAAAGACTAAATATTAGTCTTTTTTTATGTTATAATGGAATAGGTGAAGATATGACAAATATAGAATTATTTGAAGATAATAAGGAGAAAATATGATAGAAATTAAAAATGTAACTAAAAAATATGGAAGTAAATTAGCTTTAGATAATGTAAGTTTTACAGTAGAAGATGGCAACATTTTTGCTTTTATTGGGCATAATGGTGCTGGTAAAACAACACTTATTAAATCAATTGTAGGCATACATGATTTTGATGAAGGAGATATTTTAATAGATGGAATGTCTATCAAAGAAAAACCAGTTGAATGTAAAAAATTAATGGCATTTGTCCCAGATAATCCAGAAACATATGAACATATGAAAGCAATTGACTATATTAATTTTATTTGTGATATGTATGATGTAGACAAAGAAACAAGAGAAAGAAACATAAAAAAGTATGCAAAACTATTTGAAATGGAAGATAAATTAGGAGATACAATTGATAGTTATTCTCATGGTATGAAACAAAAAATAGTTTTAATCTCAGCACTAGCTCATGATCCTAAAATACTTATCATAGATGAACCATTTGTAGGTTTGGATCCAAAAGCAGTATTTGATATTAAAGAAGTATTAAATGAGATGATTAAAGAAGGAAAAACTGTATTTTATTCAACTCATATTCTTGATGTAGCAGAAAAATTATGTGATAGAGTTGCTATTATTAAAGGTGGTAAATTAGTTAAGAGTGGTAGTATGAAAGAAATAAAAGGAGATAAATCCCTAGAAAAAGTATTTATGGAGTTAGAAAAATAATGAAAAAATTAATTTCACTAATTAAAGCATGTATGACTAGTGATATGAACATTTTTAGGATAAAGCAAAAGAAAAATGGTAAGAGAAATAATCTTTTATTACCAATAGTTTTATCATTAATAATAATGTTCTATATATGGTCAAATTCCAATATACTTTTTGAGAAGATGGCACCACTTCATCTTCAAATATTAGCAATTTCTCTATTTGTAATAGGAATATCATTCTTTACAGTGATAGAAGGAGTATATAAAACAGGATCATTATTATTTAATTGTAAGGATGATCAATTATTGTTATCGCTTCCTATTAAAAGAAGCACTGTTCTTTTTGTAAGAATATTTAAGTTTTATGTATTTGAACTTATATTTAATACAATATGGTTATTACCAGTAATGATAGCTTACATAAGATGGGCAGAATCCATTAATTGGACATATTATTTAGTAAGTATAATAATGTTATTTCTCTTACCAGTAATACCAATAGTGCTATCATGCATAATAGGCGCAATTACATCAAGTTTATCTAGTAGATTCAAATATAAAAATGCAACGCAAATAATTATATCTATGATTGTATGTGTAGGTATAATATATTTATCAATGAACTTGGACGGTATATATAAATATATAATTGCTCATGCAACAAGCATCAATGATTTAATCGCAAAAGTATACTATCCTGCAGGAGTATATGCCGATCTTATAGTTAAATTTGATATAGTTAAATTATTAATATTTGTAGGAGTTAATTTATTAATATTTATATTAGGTGTATTAGCACTAAGTAAGTTTTATTTTAAAATTAATTCAAGATTAAAGAAGATAACAACATCTAGAAAAGTAAAAATAGATAATCTTTCTATTAAAACTCAATCTAGTATAGTCTCACTAGTAAAAAAAGAATTAAATACATTCTTTAAAACACCAGTATTCATAGTAAATGCAGGATTTAGTTTAGTATTATTTATATTGATATCTATTGGATTATGTCTAAAATTTAATGATATATTACCAATGCTAATTGATAAAAATGGATTTGGTTTTGATAAAAATGTTGTAATGAACAACTTATCATTATTAATATTTGTTTTAATTTCATTTACTGCCTTTACAGCATCAATTACTAATTCAGTAATTAGTCTAGAAGGAAGAAATATTAATATTTTAAAATCATTACCAATTAAGACAAAAAATATATTGATGTCCAAGATATATAGTAGTTTAGTTCTTACTACACCAATATTAATAATAGGTGACATTATATTATTTATAAGATTTAGTATTAGTCCAGTAGAAGCAATTTTATTACTAATACTATCAATTTTATTACCATTAGTTTCACATTTTATTGGTTTAATAACCAACTTAAAATATCCAAAACTAGATTGGGAAAATCAAGCTGAAGTAGTAAAACAAAGTACTAGTTCATTTATATCTGTATTAATAGGAATGCTTTTAATGTTTATCTCAGTACTAGTAGTATTAACCTTAATAGGTAAAATCAGTTCATTAATAATCCTAATTTTAGCAGTAATTATATATGTACTAATTAATTTAATTTTATACGTATATTTAGTTAAAAAAGGGGTAAAACTATTTAATGAATTATCAATCTAAAAACATGGATTAATAATTCATAATTTAATTAATGTATTTAGACAAGCAATGATAGAATAAAAAGACTAATATTTAGTCTTTTTTTCTTGGAAATTTGCTAAATTAACATATTTATGATATAATTAAAAACGTAATGAACTAATTAGTTATTCGCGGTCCATTACCATGAAGTACTTTTATGTACTAGGTTAGTAATGATGAGAACCTCAGAATCTCCTCATGAATGACAAATATACTACAGTAATTTTTTGTGGTAGATTTTGCTGTTCATGAAAGGAGGTTCTTTTTTAATACCACAATAAAAAAAAGAGAGAGGTAAAATTATGAAACAAGTAAAAGAAAAAAGCTATTATGAAGAAATAAAAGACTGGGATTTTTCAAAATTTGAAATAGAAACTGAAAACTTAACTAATTGGGACTTTTATGATTTATTAAAAAAAATAACTAATAAGAATTCAAAAATATTAGATTTAGGAACTGGTGGAGGAGAAAAAGTATTAGAATATTTTCCAGATTGTGCAGAAATATTAGGAACAGATTTTTCATCTGCAATGATTGAAACAGCTAATAAAAATTTATTAAAAAGCAAAAGAAAAAATATAACTTTCAAAGTAATGGATAATTTAAAAATGGATGTTCCTGAAGAATATTTTGATGTAGTTGTAGCTCGTCACACTGTAACCGATCCAAAACAAATTTATAAATGTTTAAAAAAAGGTGGTTATCTATTAATAAGAGGAGTAGATAGAGATGACTGTTGGAGTTTAAAGATGCTGTTTGGAAGAGGTCAAGGATATCACGATTCAAAATCTATAAGTTTAGTAGATTATGAAAATGTATTAAACGCTGGTTTCAAAGATGTAGAATTAGTACCAATACATCAAAGAGAATATTATAAAAATGAATTACTATTTAAAGAATTTTTAAAGAAAGTGCCAATAATAGATGATTTTTCAGAAGAATTTGGTGACAACAAAGACTATTATACAGATGATCTAGACCAAAACATTTTAGATAAATACATAAAAGAAAACACTTATAATGGAAAAATTCGTCTTATAAGAAGATATTACGGAATAATAGCTAAAAAGTAAGAAAAAAAGAGGTTTTATACCTCTTTTTATAGTATAATAAAATCATTGAGGTGATATCATGCAAGTAAAGAATAATTATAATGAATGTTTAACAAATTTAGCATGTTCTATTAGAAAGTATTTTGAATTAAATTATAAACATAACTCATTAGATTATATAGATAAAATATTAGAAGACTATAAACCTAAAAATGTAGTAACTATACTATGTGATGGAATGGGTTCTAATATTATGGATAGAATGTTAAATTCTGATAGTTTTCTAATAAAAAATAGAATTAAACCAATAACTACAGTATTTCCAGCAACTACAGTAGCCGCAACTACCGCTATGCTAACAGGATATAATCCTGTAGAAAGTGGCATGTTAGGATGGGACATGTATTATAAAGATTTAGATAAAACGATAACCACTTACTTAAATTCATTAAAAGAAGATCCTGAACACAAACCACTTAAAGAAGCAATTGAGTACAATAAAAAACACATGATTAGAAAACCGATAACTACTGAAATAAATGAATCAGGTAAATATGAAGGATATCAATTATTTCCATTTGGAGAAGATCATTATACTAATTTGGATGATATGTATAACAGAATAGAATCTTTATGTAAAAAAGAAGGAAGAAAATACATTTACGCATATGATATAGACCCAGATCACACAATGCATGAAATAGGCTGCGATAAAGAAGAAATAAAAGGCATTATTAATGATATTAATAGAAGAGTAGAAGAATTGAGCAAAAAACTAGAAGATACAATAATCTTTGTAGTAGCAGATCATGGTCATCACAACGTAATTAATATTCATATAAAAGACTATCCTGATATTGAAGAATGTCTATTAAGAAATACATCTCTAGAGCCAAGAGCAGTCAATTTCTTTATTAAACCAGACAAAAAAGAAAAATTTAAAGAATTATTTAATAAATACTTTAGTAATGATTTTGATTTATATGATATGGAAGACGTAATAGAATCAAAATTATTTGGTGATGGAGAAGAAAATATAATATTTAGAGATGCTTTAGGTGATTTTTTAGCTATTGGTAAAACAGATAAAACACTATTATATAACGGTAGTGAAGAATTAAAATCTCAACATGCAGGTTATACAGATGATGAAATATTAGTACCATTAATATTAATAAAAACTAAAAAGTAGGTGAAAATATGATAAAGGTAATAAAAAATGGAACAGTTTTAACTATGTCTCCTAATAGAGAAAAAATAGAAAATATTGATATAGTTATAAAAGATAATGAAATAATAGAACTTGTAGACGATTATAAAGGTCAATATGATGAATTAATTGATGCTACTAACAAAATAGTAATGCCAGGTATAATTAATGCTCATACGCACTTAGGAATGAGTTATTTTAGAGCTACAAATGATAATCTAACACTTCAAGACTGGTTAAATAACAAAATATGGCCAATTGAGGATAAAATGACTGATGATGACGTATATTACGGAGCATTACTATCATGTATAGAAATGATTAAAACCGGTACCACAACATCTAATGATATGTATTTTTCATCAATGAGAGCCATTGACGCATTATTAGAAACAAAAGTAAGATGTTTATTTACCAGATGTTTATCAGATATAAATAATAATGGAAATAAAGTAATAGATGAATTTCTAGAGTTATATAATAAATATAAAGATAATGATCTTATAAAATTCTCGGTAGCCCCACATGCTATGTATACATGTAATTTAGAATATTTAAAAAAGTGTTCTTTACTAGCAACAAAATTAAATTTACCAGTACATATGCATTACTTAGAGAATAAACAAGAAATAGAAGATATAAAACGAATATATAATATAAAACCAATAGATGTATTAAAAAAATCAGGTTTAATTAACAATAAACTCATATTAGCTCATTGTACTTATTTAGATGATGAAAACTTAGAAGAATTCAAAGGAAAAGATATAAGTATTGCCCATAATCCAATAAGTAATTTAAATTTAGGTTGTGGAGTAGCAAATATTGTTAAGTATAAAGACTATGCAAATATTTGTTTAGGCACAGATAGTCAAGGTAGCGGTAATAATCTTAATATGTTCTATCATATGTCTATTGTAGATTTACTACAAAAAGGTAAATATACTGATTCTACTGTTATTTCAAGTTATGAAGTATTAAAAATGGCTACAATCAACGGAGCAAAAGCATTAGGAATGAATGATATAGGAAGTATTGAAGTAGGTAAAAAAGCGGATATTATAATGTTAGACTTAGAAGACTCTCAAGCAGCACCACATATAGATTTAATTACTAATATAGTTCACAATGCCTATAATAACGTATCTATGACTATGATTAATGGTAATATTTTAATGAAAGATAAAAAATTACTATTGAAAATAGAAGAAAATGAAATAATAAATATAATTAATAATAGAATAAAGAAGTTATTGTAGCTTCTTTTTTTGTAAAGTTTACATATAATATAACTATTTAAATAGAGAATATTATTAATTTTGTTTATAATTATAGTAGGTGATAATATGAGATTTGTATGTATAGGTCATTCCACTTATGATACTACATTACCAGTAAAGGAATTTCCAGAAGAAAATAAAAAAATACGTATACCTAATCATATCGAATGTGGTGGAGGTCCTGCCTCTAATGGAGCTTATTTATTAGGTAAATGGGGGATGAATACTACTATGGTATCCGTAGTCGGAGATGATCATTACGGTCATGAAATAATAAAAGAATATGAAAGTGTAGGAGTAGATACTAGATACGTTGAAGTTAATCCAAATCATAGAACATCAAGTAGTTATATAATAGCTAATACTTCTAATGGAACCAGAACAATACTTTCATCAAAAAAACAAGCTATAAGGAAATTAGAAATGCCTGTAAGTGACATAATTGCTGATGTTATTTTAATTGATGGAGAACATCCCGAAAGTGCCTATGAAATATTTATGAATAATCCAAACGCAATAAGTGTAATAGACGCCGGTAGATTAAATGATGAAACTAAATTTTTAGGAAAAAAAGCTACCTACGTAATATGCTCTAAGGATTTTGCTGAAGATTTTGCTGAAGAAAAAATAGATTTAGAAAGAATAGATAGACTAATAGAAATTCATAAAAAATTAGAAGAATATTATGAAACTTGTGTAATTATCACATTAGAAGCAGCCGGAAGCTTTACTAAAATAGATGATGAATATCAAATAATACCTAGTGTTAAAGTAAAAGCAATAGATTCAACTGGTGCTGGAGATATATTTCATGGAGCATTCACATATTTTATAGCCAATGGTTATAGTTTAAAAGAAGCAATTCATTATGCATCAATAACTTCCGCTATATCCGTTACAAGAATAGGATCTAGATATTCAATTCCATTGCTTCAAGAAGTATTAGATTACGAAAATGTTATATGATAATTTAGAATCCCTTGATCTTCATGGAATAGATAGAGATTATGCAAAAATACTAATAAACGATTTCATAAGAGATAATTATAACATAAAAAACACTAAAGTAGTAATAATTCATGGTATTGGTACAGGCATTATTAGAAAAACTACACAAGATACTCTACGAAAGAATAAACTAGTAGAAGATTATAAAATAGATAACTTTAACCCTGGTATGACAGTGGTAAGTATACGAAAAAAACCTTGACTTTAAAAGGTTTTTTTGTTATTATATACACTACATGTGACAGAGGGGGAGAATATATGTCCACAGAAGATTATAATAGAAGAGGTTTTCCATTCGGAAGCTTTTTACTAAAACTATTTTTAGTTATAGTATTTGTCTTCCTATTATGTTGGTTATTACCAAAATTCATGGTACCTGCAATAACTAAATCAATGAATGGAAAAGGATGCAGTGCATCTACTTGTGATTGTGCCGGTGTAAAAGCATTAACATCACAAATTTTTTCAAACAACTTAGATAAAATGAAAGAAGCAGCAATTTCATATTACGCAAATGAAAGATTACCACAAAAAGTTGGTGAATCTAAAAAGTTAACTCTTAGTGATATGATTGGTTTAAAAATCATCACACCATTAATTGATAAAAATGGAAAAGCAGTTGACGTAGAAAAAAGTTATGTAAAGATAACTAAAACAGATGAAGAATACATATTAAAAGTAAACATTAAAGATAGTGAAAAAGAAGATTATATTCTAGTTCATATTGGATGTTACGATTATTGTGATTCAGATGTATGTCAAAAGAAAGAAACTAAGGTTCCTCTAAAAGCAGGAAAAGAAAATCCTACACCATACGTTCCAGTAACACCTGAAAAACCAGTAACAGTATCATGTGTTAAATATGATGGAAAATACTACAACGCTGCAGGAAAAGTAGTATCATATGATGAATTTAAAAAATCATGTTTACCAGAAGAAAAACATGTATGTGTTAAGTATAATGATAAATACTATAACAACAATGGCAAAGAAGTAAGTTATGAAGAATTTAAGAAAGCTTGTATGCCAGAAGAAAAACATTATTGTGTTAAATACAATAATAAATACTATGATATAGATGGTAATGAAGTTTCTTATAATGATTACAAAAAAGCTTGTTTACCAGAAGAATTACATATATGTGTAAAATATAACAACAAATACTATGATAATAATGGTAAAGAAGTAAGTTATGAAGATTACAAAAAAGCTTGTGAAAACAAGAAAGAATATATCTATGAATATAAGAAAGTAACTCAATCAAAATTCTCAGAATGGTCTGTATGGTCTGCATGGGATAAAACTGATTGTACTACACAAGAAATAAACTGTAATGATAATGATGCAACATGTCTATTAAAACTACAAAGATATGATAGAAAAGAAAAGATAGGTACTTATGAAAAAGCCTATGCTCAAGAAAGAGAAATGATTAGACAAACTGGCTCTTATCAAGAGAAAGCTTGTTCTAAATATAATTATGTAATTATTAATAGTACAACTTACGCTACAACAACTACTACAAAATATACGCAAACTAATGTTATTACATCAAGTACAAAAGGAGACTCTAATGGATGGAAATATATTGGCAGACAATTATTTAAAAATCCACCAAGAGATACAGAAACTAGACATTATAAATTTGCAGGAGCTGATTATAGCTACTGTAGCGATACTTGTACAACATTACCTAATTATTACTATGATATATATGAATATACTGGAGATTTAAAAGTAGTAACTAAAACTACAGTAACTCCAGAAACTACAACTACTACAACTGTAACTAATGAAACATCTACAGATGCAAGTTGTGGAGAATATACATATAAAACTATTCCTATTTATTCAACTATTAAAGTAACTGAAAAAGTATATAGAACTGAACCATTATATGCTGATGTATGTTATAAGAGTACAAAAACAAGAAATTTAATTAGTGAAGGTAAAGTTCAAATTAAATGGAGTATATATAATGACACAACATTATTAAATAATGGTTGGGTATATACCGGAGAAAGACAAGAAAAATAGAAAGGGGAAAGTAAACTATGAAAGAAATAACTAATATCGTAATTTATTATGCAACTGATGATAAAGGCATAAAAACAACTAAATCTTGTATTTTTTATAGCGATGGTACTGTTGCAGAAGGTAATAAAGAAGATGGTATTACCGCAATTCATGAATTAGCTACACAAAAAGGTATTAAAAATAAAGATGAATTAAAAAAAGTAATGAATAAAGATACATTCTATACTTTATCTGAAAAAGAATTCAAAGAAAGATATGATAGTTTTCTACCTCAAAAAACAAAAGTAAATCCAGACGAATTTACTGAACAATTTAAAGAAAAAGTAAGCAAATTAGAAAAATATAATATGAATGACATCAAGAAAGCTGAAAATCAAAAATTCTTTAATGACTCAATCGTAGTAGTTGATGCTACAACTGCTCAAGACCAAGCCAAAGATGAGCTAGAAGAATACGAAGTAGTTGACGAAGAAACAGTAAATGAAGCTAGCGAATATACAGATTTTTCTTTAAATCACAATAGTGAATTAGAAGATTCTGAATTAGCCGATCAAGAAGAAAGTAAAGAAAGTATTTTAACAAAGGCAAAAGAAAAAATAACTAAAAAAACAACTATTGTAAAAGAAAAAATAAAAAATAGCAACAAAGATACTTCTAAAGCATTAAAAACAATAGCTGGTTTATTAGCAGTAACAGTTGGTTTTATAGGAGCAGGTCATGTATTAAAAAGATGTAGTAAAGAAGGTACAATGACTAACTCTAATATTACAACAACTACTAACACAACTACTGTAGCACCTGTAAATCCTATTTATGAAACTATCAAAAATGGAGCTACTGGATCAGCTTATACAGTACAAAGTAATGATTTATATAACGACTATACATTTGCAGAATTATTAAATGTAACAGCTAATGATTTTCAAAAAGGTGCTATGATTAATGTATCTTCATCATTAACTGGATTTAATGGTATATTTGCAAAAAATTATATAGAATCAGGTCATGACATTAAAGCTGTATTATCATTTGATGAAGTAGTTGCATTACAACAAGCCTATAATAATTATTCAATAGATCAAGTAAGAACTTATTTTAACGGTTATGAAGTAAATGCAATAAAGATGTCTAATGATTATAAAAACGCTTCATTACAATTAATGGGTGCTTATGTAATAGAAAGTGAAGAAAATCCTGTGGATATGACTATATTAATTGATAGTCAAGAAGGAAAAGATTTCTATAATAAATACCACACTATGTATATGAATGCAAAATATGCTGAAGGTGAAGAACAATTAAAATTAGTTAATGAATTCTATAAAGCTGTAAGAGAAGACTTCCCAATTACTGAGGAAGAAAGAACAGAAGGAATATCTCATTCTGAATCTCACTCTAAATTAAAAGATTATCAATTAGCTGTAGCTCCAATGATTGCCGCTGCTGAAATGATTTTCCAAAACTTAGATGTAGATTATACACTAAATGATTTAGAAGTAGATTTCATTAATGATATAGGATTATGCAATCATGCCGATGACAAATTTGAAAGACTTGAAACTATCATGTTAGGTTCATACGAAGATGATACAAATCCATTATATGAACAATATAGAAATGCAATTATTGCTGATTTAGTAAAATCAGGAGAATATGTTATTGATGATGCTCATAGAGAATTATCAAATCTACGTAGATTCCAACAAATAGTAAATCACGATCCATTATGGAAACATCGTAATGGAGAATATAATGGTGATGAACCAGTAAATGCTAACAACAATAATAGTACTAGAACAACTACAACTACAAAAACTTGGACAGAAACAAATACTTCTACAAGAACAGAAACATCTACTGAAACAGCTCCAATTCCTGATGACGAGAAAAAGAAAATAGATGATGAAACAGACAAAGAAAACGAAGAAGCAAGAAAAAGAGCCGAAGAAGAAGCAGAGAAAGAAAGACAACGTCAACAAGAAGAAGAAAATAAAAATGCAGAAGACATTAATAAAGAAGCAGAAGAAGAAAATAAGAAAACACAAGAAGATATTGATAATGCAAATAAGCAAATAGACGAAAACAACAAAGATAACGATAAGTCAAATGACAAACCAGTAAATGAAAAAGACATCAATAATGCTGATATTGATGATAAGCATACTGATGGGCAAGGTAATGTTGATGGTTCTGTTAAGAATATAACAACTGATGGTAGTGGTGCAGACAAAGATTTACCAGATCCTAATAAATCAGGTGAAGAATTTGATAAGAAAAAGAGTACAAATACTGCAGTCGCTACACCTACACCAACACCAACTCAAACTCCTAAACATACCGAATCAATAGAAGTTACTGATGGAAGAGCAGAAATTGAGTATGATAAAGAATATCAAGATTATGATGCAGACGGAAATCCTGTCAAAGGAAAAACACGTAAATTAGTAAAAGTAAAAGGAAATTAATTCCTTTTTCTTTTTATTTATAGAAAAAATGTTTGACATTTCAGGGCAAAAGTGGTATAATATCTATACATTGAAGGTACAGAGGGTCTTCAAGTATTTAGGGGGTTGAATATAGATGAAAAGTAATTTTATATTCGAATATCTTGATGAAAATGATTTTAGAAAAAAAGAAAGATCTGTAAGAAAATATAATATGTTAGCTTACAAAAAATTAACATTTAATTATTATCCAGAATTACGTAAAGGTACCTTCTTAGGTAAAGAAGTAAAAAGGGATGATAAGAATAATACTGTAAGTTACGAATTATTATTACCTACAGACGAATTATTCAAAAAGGTTCATGGACCAATTGTATTACATTATACTGTATACAAAGATAAGAATATCATTCTTTTAACTAATATAACTCCAGAAGGTATATTAGATGAAGGACATAGAGCAGAATTATCTACATATAAAGGTGTCATGATTTCTAAAACAAATCCAGAAAAAGATATGTTTAAAATTAATTTATTAAATATGTTACAAAAATAAGAGAAAAAACTCTTATTTTTTGTTGCACTAATAATAATTTTGTGTTATTATTAAATAGCAATGGACCCTTAGCTCAGTTGGTTAGAGCATCCGGCTCATAACCGGGCGGTCACAGGTTCGAGTCCTGTAGGGTCCACCATTTTTATTTATGTGCGAGTATGGCGGAATTGGCAGACGCGCTAGACTTAGGATCTAGTGTCTTAGACGTGCAGGTTCAACTCCTGTTACTCGCACCATATAATAATTAAATCAGTCGTAAGATTGATTTTTTTATTGCAATATGATATAATATACAACGTTTGAGAGGGGATTATATGACATCTATAAATGAATATACACCAACAAATGAAGATTTATGGGAACTATATAATATTAATTTTAGAAGCCTAATGGCTCAAGGAAAAATATTAGAAAAAATAGAGACATTTGATAGTGAAATATTTAAAAAGATAAGAAATTTATATTATAATAATATACCAGCTGTAGTATTACTACTTGAAAATGACTTCGTCCAAGGAAAATGTTTTGAAAGATCAAAACTACTAGCATATGCACTTAGAAGCGAATCATGTGAAATAGTGACAGCCAAAATTGATGGATTAAAGTATAATCCAGAATACATAAAAGCCTATGAGGCTGGGCAAGTTGATGATAATTATGCAACACATTGTTATGTAAGAAGAAAAGAAAAAGACGGAAAAACATGGGTATATGATACTTCTATGGGATTAAAACTAGAAGAAAGTCTCTATAATATGATGCAACATCCTGAAATAATATCTATAGAAAAAGCTCCAAAAAAGTCACGAAATACAGGATTAAGAGAATATAATGAAGCAAAATTAGTAGAAAAATCATTTTATATTCAAGATACTATAAATCTAATAAAGGTTCATTCAATTCCTATTAGAGAAGAATATAGATCTATTCTTATTAATGAATTAAATCAAATAGATAGTAAGTTAAATTCATATAAAGAAGAAAAAGAGGTAATATATGGAAAAAAGATGTAATGGTAATAATCACGTCGCATTATTTTACTTAACTGACTTAGCAAACTCAAAAATGGCACAATATGTTTGTTTAGAATGTGATATTTTAATAAATTTAGATAAAAATAGAGATACCATGCAGAATGTAATATATAGACAAGAAACAAACATAGATCCATTCAGTGAATATATGAGAGTAAGACCAAAATATAATTATCTAATCAGTCAAGGTTTAACTCCACAAGATGCAGTAAATAAATTAAACAACATACAAGAAGATAATAAAGTATTTATAAAAACTACTAAGAATTAGTAGTTTTTTGCTTTTAAAATATTAAAATATAGGTTATTATATAAATAGAAAGAGAGTGTTATTATGAAAGTATTAGAAATAAATGAAGATAATTTTAACGAAGAAGTAATAAATTCAAAAACAAAAGTATTAGTTGATTTTAATGCAGAATGGTGTGGTCCATGCAAAATGCTTGCCCCTGTATTAGATAAATTAGCAGAAGAAAATGAAAATATAAAAGTAGTTTCAGTAAATGTAGATAATAATAGTGATTTAGCAAAACAATATAATGTATTTTCAATTCCATGTCTAGTTGTTATAAAAGATGGACAAGAAATAAATAGAAGTGTTGGTTTAATATCTAGAACTGAATTAGATGATTTAATAGGTGAATAAAATGTATGATATTATAATAATAGGCGCAGGGCCTGCAGGATTAACCGCAGCTATATATGGAGCCCGTGCTAATAAAAAAGTATTAGTATTAGAAGCGTTAAGCTATGGTGGGGCAATCATTAATACTCCTAATATAGAAAATTACCCAGTAGAAGAAAATATCTCAGGGTTTGATTTTGCTACAAAATTATATAATCAAGTAATAAATTTAGGAGTAGAAGTAAAGTTTGAAAAAGTATTAAAAATTAATAATAATGAAGTAGAAACAAATAAATCTAAATATAACACAAAAACTATAATAATAGCTACAGGATTAAATAATCGTAAATTACTTCTTCCAAATGAAGATGAATTAATAGGAAAAGGCATAAGCTATTGTGCTACATGTGACGGAGCATTCTTCAAAGGAAAAGATGTCGCTGTAGTTGGCGGTGGAAATACAGCTTTAGAGGATGCCTTATATCTATCAGATATTTGTAATAAAGTTTATTTAATACATAGAAGAAATAGTTTTAGAGCCGACAGCATTACAGTAAATAAAATACTAGAAAGAGATAATATTGAAGTACTATATGACTCAGTAGTTACAAAAATAGATGGTAATAATCATTTAGAAAATATCGAAATAAATAATAATAAAAAATTAAATATAGATGGTTTATTTATAGCTATAGGAAAGATACCCACAATAGACTTTATAGATATAGAAAAAACTGAAGAAGGTTATATTAAATCAGATGAATTATGTCACACAAATATAGAAAATGTATTTGTAGCTGGAGATATTAGAAATAAATCATTACGCCAATTAGTAACTGCTACTAATGATGGCGCAATAGCCGCAACAGAAGCCATAAAATACATAAATAAATAGAGTTCAATGAACTCTTTTTTATTTGTTGTGATATAATATTCCTAGGTGATAATATGACTATATATGATTATATTAAAAAATATGGTGATTATTCATTTGAAGAAAAAGAGTTTAATGAAGTAGATTCATTAATTTTTTCCGCTATGGGATATGCTGATTTAGAAGGTATTATGACCAAATCAAGTAAAAAAACCATCCAAGAAATAGCAGAAGAACATATGAGTCTTCATAAAGGCAAAGATAAGAATATTATTGCCACTAGAGTAGCACATAAATTATTCTATGATATGAAAGATACAAAACGATATAAAGATTGCATAGTATATAACTATGATTATATAGGTAATTTTGATATTCAATTTGGAGTGTTCTCAATAGAATATCAAAAAAACAAAGTGTACGTTGTATTTGAAGGAACAAATAAATTATTAAGCGGTTGGATAGAAGACTTTATGCTAAGTTGTGAGTTTCCAACAATTTCCCATAAAAAAGCAATTAATTATCTAAATAAACATTATACATTCAACAATAAAGAATTAATTATAGGAGGCCACTCCAAAGGTGGTAATCTAGCTCTAGTAGCTGGTATGTATGCTAATTTTATTGTCAGAAGTAAAATAAAATACATTGTTAATGCTGATGGACCAGGATTATTAGACAAACAATTTAATTCATGGAGATACAAAGACATAGACGATAAATATGTACATATATTACCTCAATCATCATATATAGGCTTATTTCTAAATCATGATCATGATAAAATAATTAAAACTACAAGTAATGGTCTACTATCACACGCAGCTAATTATTGGGTAGTAGAAGACGATCATTTTATAGATACAGAATTAAACCCAATGTCTAAACAATTAAATAAAAGATTAAAAGACTGGTTAATTAAATATAATGACCAAGATAAATTTAATTTTGTTAGTAATTTAGATATTATTTTAAGAAAAGCAGATGTAATAAACGCATTAGATTTAGTAAATAAAAATGCCAAGATATTTAGATTAATTAGAGAATCTCAAGATATGGACGAAGAAAGCAAAAAGGTATTAAAAGAATTAATTAATATAGTAATAGATAGTTTTAAATATACAAAAAAAGAAGAAGTTAAGGAATTTTTAAATAATATATTTAAAGGCAAAAATAATAAATCAAAAGAAGGTATTTATGAAAACGTTAATGATTGATATGGATGATGTTATTACTACCGGAAACTTTAATAAATATATAGAAGAATTTATGAATATAAAAATAGATATGAATAAAATAACTAATTATTATTACGTTCAAGATTTAGTTGAATCTAAAAAAGAAGAGTTTTGGAAATATGTAGAAGATAAAGATTTATATAAAGATGCACTATTATTTAAAGATTGTTATGAAGTATTAGAAAAATTAAATAAAAAATATGATGTTTATATAGTAACTTCATATTTATGGAGAGATGATATAGATATTAGTGGTAAAAATTTAGGATATAAATATTATTATTTAAAAGAAAAATTACCTTTTATAGATCCTTCTAAATATATATTTACTACTAATAAAAATTTACTAAAATTTGATATTAAATTAGATGATAAAATAGAAAATTTAGAAAATGGAGACATTAAAATATTATTTAATAGTTGGCATAATAAAGGAAAAGAATATTCTAATGAAATCATAAGAGTAAACAACTGGAAAGAAATAGAGGAGGTATTATTATGAAAAAACTAGTACTTATAGGTGGAGGAGACACAGGTCGCGGAGAAACCACTTATTCAACAAAAGAAATTGATGAAGAAATAGTAAAACTAACAGAAAAAGAAAATCCTAACTTTTTATTTATAGGATTAGCTTCAAGCCATGCTGATTCATATTATGATACTATGAAAAAAATATATAAAGAATTAGGATGTACTCCAGTATATTTAAAAAAATCTAATCTAGTAAATAATCCTGATATAGTAAAACAAAAAATAAATGATGCCGATATCATATATATTTGTGGAGGAGACACAATAAAACTATTAGATCATGTAAAAGAATACAATTTAGAAGAATTACTTCTAGAAGCATACAATAAAGGTACAGTAATTGCTGGTATGTCTGCAGGAGCTATTCTTTTATCTAATAAAGGATTTAGTGATTCATTAATTGCAAGAGGAGAATCTGATAAATATAAGTTTATTAAAGGATTAAACTTCATAAATATTAATTTTTGCCCTCACTATAATATAGATCCTAAAAAAAATAAAGAATTAGAAGAATACTTATCTAAAAATAATGAAGAAGTATATTCTCTAGAAAATAATACAGCATTAAAAATAATAGATGACGAAATATCTATTATTAAATCAGATAATAAAGCTAAAGTATATAAAGTAAGTTATAAAGACAAATTAATAGAAGAAGAAATAAAATAAGAAGATTTTATCTTCTTATTTTTTACATTTATAAATCATTTTACTCTTATCAATAAAATATTTACTTTTATTAATCTTCTTTTCTTTATAATATTTATACTCATATTCAATACCATTATCATCTCTTTTAGGAATAACTTCTCTTAATAAATTATAATCACAATATACAATAACTTTATCTATTATTTTTAAATGATTTAATTCTCTATACTTAGGTAATTTAACAAATAAACTAAATATAAATAAAATTATAAATAGAATAATAGTCTTTTTCATCTATATTTCCCCCTAATAATATTATTAGATAACTTAGTATTTCTTTTTCTAATTCTAGTATCTATTTTTATAATAGAATCTTTTATTTCATTCTTATCAAAACTTAAATAATTATATCCAAATGTTTCAGTAGTAAGTAAATTAAAAAGTATAATAATACCTCCTAATATAACCCCATATATACCAAATATACTACCTAATATAAGTATAAATATTTTATATGTTCTAATCGCATTAGATAATTCTATTGAGCTAAATATAAGCCCAGCAATAGATGAAATTGCAATAATTATAATCATAATAGGAGAGACAATTCCTGCAGCTACTGCAGCATCTCCTAATATTAATCCTCCAAGTATTGATATAGCACTTCCACTAACTACACTCATACGTAAGTCTGATTCTTTTAATATTTCAAAACATATAATCATAAATATGGCTTCAATATAAGCAGGGAAGGGCACAAAGGTTCTTCCAGCTTTTAATACAAGTAACAAATCGAGTGGTACTAAATTGTAATTACGAGTCGTAATAGCTATATATAATCCCGGTACAAATATAGCTATTAAAAACGCAATTAATCTAACAATTCTAATAAAACTAGCATTAAAACTCTTTTGAAAATAATCATCAGTAGTATGAAAAAAATCTATAAAAAAACTAGGTAATATAATTGCATAAGGACTAGTATCTACAATTATTACAATCTTTCCCTCAAGTAGTGCCATACTACATTTGTCAGGGCGTTCTGTCATAATTAAAGTAGGGAATAAATTAAACTTATTTTCTAAAGAATTTTTTAAATAACTAGAATCAATTATTCCATCTATATCTATTTTATTTAATTGCTTTAAAACGTGTCTCACTAAATCCTTCTTAACTATATTATCTATATAAAGTACACCAATTTTAGTCTTACTAACTTTACCAATATCCATAGTTTCACTCTTTAAATAATTAGATTTAATTCTTCTTCTAATTAAACCCAAATTAGTATTAAAGTTTTCCGAGAAAGCGTCTTTTGGACCACTTAAAGATAATTCACTCTGTATTGTAGTAATACCTCTATCTAATACAGACTTTAATTCCACTGCATATATCTTTTTATAAATAATAATCACAAATCCATTATTCAAATAATTAACTATATCTTCTTCATTAATAACTAATACATTACATGCATATAAATTATCTTCCAAATGATTAAACTCTTCTAATTTTAACTTAGATAATCTAAATAAAATATAATCATTAATTGACCTAGTATCACTAAGTACTTCATTATATACAATATTAATATGTTTATCTTTAATAATTACTTCATCAAATATATAATCTTTAGACGGATATAATAATTTTTTAATATTATTAATTAACTCCATAAAATCACCATTATTAGTATGTATAATTATTTAAATTATATGAAAACTTTGTTATAATGAAGTAGAGGGATATTATGAAAGTAGAAGTATTAAAATTAGATAATTTTGGTAGAGGTATTACTTATATAAATGATAAGATTTGTTTCATAGAAAATGCATTACCTAATGAAGTAGTAGAAATAGAAATAATAAAAGAAACAACAAAGTATTATAATGCTAAAGTAATTAAGTATATAGAAAAATCTCCTCTAAGAATAGAAGAAGAATGTCCGTATTCTAATATTTGTGGTGGTTGTAACTTAAACCATATATGTTTTAATGATGAAAATAGATTTAAATTAAATAAAGTAAAAGATATTATGAAGAAGTATGCTAATATAGATTCTAATTTAGTAAAAGAAATTATTTATCATGATAGAAATAACTATCGAAATAAATTAATACTTCATGGTAAAGATAATGAAATAGGTTTATATAAAGAAAATACTAATGAAATAATACCTATACAAAATTGTCTTATATCTAACCCTAAAATAAATGAAGTAATAAAAGTATTAAATTCTATAGAAAAAGAAATATCCGAAGCAATAATAAAAACATCTAATGATAATTCTAAAGTAATGGTATCTATTACAGGTAGTATAGATAATATTGATATATTAAAAGAATTATGTGATGTTTTAATTATTAATAATGAATATAAAACAGATAATCATGTAATAGAAACAAGTATTGGTAATAAAAAGTATATTGAAGGAATTTCTTCTTTCTTCCAAGTAAATAATACTTTAACTAAAGAACTATACAATGAAGTATTAATTAATGTAAAAGACAAAAATTATAATACTGTATTAGATTTATACTGCGGTACAGGAACTATCGGTATCTATATATCTGACTATGTAAATGAAATAATAGGAATAGATTATAATAAATCTAATATAGATGATGCTAATCAAAATAAAATACTAAATAATGTAAATAATATAAGTTTTATCTGTGATAAAGTAGAAAATAGAATAGAAGAATTCAAAGATATTGATTTAGTAATAGTAGATCCACCTAGAGCTGGATTAGATATAAAAACAAAGAATTATTTAAAACAAATAAACCCTGAAAGAATAATATATGTATCATGTGATCCGATAACACTAGCAAGAGATATAAAAGACTTAGATACTTATAAAGTTAACTATATAAAAGTATTTAATATGTTTCCTAGAACTTATCATTGTGAATCTATCACAGTTTTAGAAAGGAAGTAAAGTATGAAAAAGATTAATAAAGCATTAAAAAAGTACATCGAAGAAAACATATTTCCTAAATATGATAAGTTTTATTCACATGGAATGATACATATTAATAATGTTATTAATAATATGCTAATGTTAGCTGACTATTATAATTTAGATCGTAATATGGCATACACAATAGCAAGTTATCACGATTCTGGTTTAGGCGTAGATCGAGAAAATCATGAATTTGAATCTGGAAAAATCATGATAAATGATGAAAAATTAAAGAATTTTTTTAGTGATGAACAACTTGAAATAATGAAGAAAGCAATTGAAGATCATAGAGGTTCTAGAAAAACACGACCAAGAAATTTTTATGGGGAATGTATCTCAGACTCAGATAGAGATTTTGATATTAAACTATTAGCTAAACGTCAAATAGCTACATCAATAAAAAATTATCCTGAACTTCATGGCTTTGATGCACATTTTGAAAGATGTTATCAATACATTTGTAAAAGAATTAATGACAAAGGTAAGTTTAATCTTTGGACAAATAATCCGATATTAGTAGAAAGAAGAGATAAATTCCAAGATGAGTACTTGAATAAAGATTATGCAAAATCAATATATCAAAGGGAATGGAATAAAATTACACAAGATGGAACATATGAAAAAATAATTAATTATTATGAAGATTATTAATATACCATTGTAATAATTAAAAAAAGCATATGTTCCTAATACGCAATCAACATAGGTAGTTTTATGTATAGGAACATGTTTTTTAATATGAAACATGGTTAAATAACCTATTTATAAATAGGTGTCCACCCATTGCGAATCAATTGCAGTTATAGAAAGGAAGTAAGAATATGGAAAGAGTATTTAATTGTTCAACATGTTGGAATATGCAATATGAATTATTAAAAGGTATGTTTTTCGATACAAAAGAAGAAACAGAAAATTATATTTTATGCACTTCTAAACTGATGGATGATTATTTTTGGAATATGGCTTATTTAAAGAATAAAACTAATAAAGATATAATTACTGAAATAGAAAACAAATTAAAATCAATGAATCGTATTCCTTCTATTTATATTGGAAGGGACGACCAATATTATGAAGATAATAAAAGATTTATTCTAGACAATGGATATAAACTAAATGATACTGATGTATTTATGATTTTAACTGATTATAAAGAAACAGATATTAGTATGAAAATAAAAATTGTAGAGACAGAAATTGAATATAATGATTTTATGAAAGTGTTGGCATCAGCTTATAATGATAATATTGAAAATTCAAATGAAAACGTTTATGCTGATGCAGTTACCAAATGTTATTATGATGCAGTAAAAATTTCGATGAATAGCACTAAAACATATCATATTATTGGCTATAATGAAGATAATATACCTGTTAGTGTTGCCACATTAAATATTGTTGATGGCATTGGCATGATAAATAACGTTGGTACGGCGCAAGGATTCTGGAATAAAGGATATAGCAAGCAAGTATTAACATACTTAATAAAAATATTCAACAAAAACAAAGGAGAACATTTATTACTATGTACTGAATATCATACTAAGAATCAAACTTATTATGAAAAACTAGGTTTTAAAGAAATATATGTTATGGAACAATATATCAAATAATTTAACAATAACTGATTTAGCACTAATACGCAAACAAATAGGGTAGTTTCATAGCTAGGAAATATTCCTAATACTGAAACAAGGTTAGAGTGCTTAGCACTGATACGCCCCATTGTGGAAGTGTCACTGTATTAGAAAGAAGGTAAAAAAATGAAATATCTAAAGTGGATTTTTAAAGATAATATTGGTCATAGAGATAATCAAAAGTTTGAAATAGGGAAAGTTATTACATGTGATACATGGGATCCTGATAATACTGATTGGGACAAGCGTGGAGGTTTTAATTTCACTAATGAAGAATGTGCATTAAGATGGATGTCTAGGGGTGATACTCTATACGAAGTAGAAATTCCTCAAGATGGTGAAATAGTGAATGTTAGAAATGATAAAACTCCTGGTGGAATAATTGTTTCAAATAAAATTATTCTCAAAAATCCTATACCAATTTCAGAAGAATTATTAATGGAATTTTATAAAAAATCAAAGCTTCCTTTAACTACATATTTTGAATGTATTGGATTATTAGCTTCAAGAGGATATTATGATATTGCTTTAACTTTGATTAAGGATAAAGTTAATATGGATAATATAGATTTAGCATTAGATGAATTTATCAATTCTATAAAACCATGGCATGAAGTTGATTATGATTGTTATAATAAAGTTAAAGAAATTTTAGATGAAATAAAAAGCCCAATAGATATTAATTTGTTTATTGATAAGGATCCATATACCAAAAAAATTACGGAAGATAATGTAATAAATTTGACAGGACAAAGTGGCTCTGGAAAATCTACATATGCAAATGATCACTTTAATAATAATGAATATTTAATAATTGATACAGATAATATTTTTTCAGACGAAAGATATAGTAAAAGCACTGGAATAAATAAAGAATTAGGAGAGTATTTTAGAAATAAATATGAAATTTTACCTAATTGTGGGGAAGATTTTGATTTGATTTATAGTGAGATACTAGATTATTGCAAAAAATATGACAAAACAATTGTTATTGATTGTGCTCAATTTCATTGTATTAAAAATGTAAACATATTAAGAGGAACATTAATAGTTATAAGAACTTGTATTGATACTTGCTATGAAAGAACTATCAAAAGATTTAAATTAAATAACAAAAATTATACCGAAAAAGAAATAAATAATTATAAAGAAAGAAAAAAAGCAATTTATAAATGGTATAAATATTCAAATAATTTTATAGAAAAAATTGATGAAATGAATTAGCACTGACACCGATCAACCCATTGTGAGAGTGTCTGTATATTAGAAAGGAGATATTATGAGAGTATTTGTAATATGTAGTAAAAAGTTTTATTCAAAAATAGATGACGTTAAAAAATATTTAGAAAAGAAAAATATAGAAGTAATTCTACCAAATTGTTATGATGATCCAACTGCTGAACAAAAAGCATGGAATTTAGGTATAGAAGAACATAAAAAGTTCAAATCAGCAATGTATAAACAAAGTGAAGACACAATTTCAAGTGTAGATGCAGTTTTAGTATTAAACTTTGATAAAGAAAAAGATGGAGAAGTATTAAAAAATTATATTGGTGGAGCAACATTTTTAGAAATGTATGATGCATTTAGATTAGATAAGAAAATTTATTTATATAATGATATTCCTAGCGGTATGTTATTTGATGAAATACAAGGTTTTGGCCCAATAATAATTAATGGTGATTTAGAATTAATTAAATAATACTAGAAAGAAGGCAAATATGAGTAAATTTGTTAGAGTAATGGATGGATTAAAATCAAATGCCGGTGGTTTTGAATATAAATTGGATGAAATAAATGTAACTGATAATTGGAATCCAAAAGAAACCGAACCAGAAAAAATAGGTGGTTTTAATTTTGGTACAGAAGATAAAATATTAAGATGGCTTCATAGAGGTGATACACTATATGACGTTATTATTCCAGAAGACGCAGAAGTAATTACTGTAAGTAAAGAAAAAGGAATATATAGATCAAATAAAATAATAGTAACAAATCCAAGGCCAATCACTGATGAACTAGTACTAGGCTTATATAAAAAATGTACTTTATCAGATAAGATAATTGCTGATACACTCATGACATTAATCTGGAGAGATAGAATAGAAGTAGCTAAATATATTATAAATGACAGAGTAAATGTTAATAACATAGATGAAATATTAGAAGAATTTGAAAAATATGCAGGTGAAGAAAACTTAGCATATGATAAAACAAAAATAATATATAGCATATTAAAAGATATAAAGAAAAAGAAAATTATTGAAAGGACATAAAACAGAAAACACAAAAAATATATTAGAAGAATGCAGAAATAATAATTACCTAGTAATTGGAATAACAGCTAGGAACTTAGCAAGTACTAAAAACGTCTTAGATGTAAATATGTTTGATTATGTATTACTAAATAATGGTGCATTTGTTTTGGATGCAAAATCAAATAGTATCTCTTCATTCGGAACATTAAGTGACAATGATTTAAGAAAAATAGAAGAAATTTTTAAAGATACAGATGCAAGATGTGAATATGTTTCCCTTAATAAATATTTTATAAAGGGTGCAAATGATCCTAAAGGAATTAGAGTAAATATAAACTCAACTGACGATATAGATGAAGAAATTGCAAGAATGAATGTATATTTAAATACAGCAGAACAACAAGCGCATTATAAAAAGGTTATAACAGATAGTATTGATACAGTTAATGTAGTAGCAATGAAAGATACAGATAACAAAAACACATGGTTATGGCTAACTATAAACGAAAAGGAAACAAACAAATTAAGTACACTATCAAAGATAATTGAAAAAATGTCAATTTCTTTAGATGAAGTAATATTTTTCGGTGATGCCGAAAATGATTTACTAATATTAGAAAATGTTGGTATGGGAGTAGCAATGGGAAATGCTATCGATGAAGTAAAACATAAAGCAAAAGCAATCACCTCAACTAACGACGAAGAAGGAATTTATGAATACTTAAATAAAAATCTTATATTAAGAAAATAAGCATTAAAAGGGGAATAATATGAAAAAAAGAAAAATGCTAATAACATTAATAATTTTATTACTACTTATTATTGTATTTAAAATTGTAATGTTACTATTATGTAATACAAATAAAGATTCCATTAATATAATCACAAAAGGATTACAAAATAGGAAAGAAATTACCATAACGTCTAAAACACTAAATGAAGATGAGTATTTTACTCATAACAGCATAAAACTAAAAAATATAATGGACGGGTACAATTTAGATGAAAAAACAAAAGAGAGATATATAAAAAATAATTCTGACGGAACAACATCAGTTATTTATTTTATAGATGATAATGAACAAAACATGTCACTTGTAGAAGGTTTTAAAACTAATTCTAAAGATATAAACTTTTATGGAGAAACTGATATAAGAACTAATATTTTTTATTTAGCAAATAGAAAAAAATTTCTAAAAGACAATAATATCAAAAATGAAATTGATTTTTATAAGTTTATTGGAGATAATTATCCATTAAAAAATAATATATTTACTAGCACAAGTAAAATGATGCAAAATTGTTCATTTAATTATTATGTCGAAATAGTCATTCCAAAAATTGAATCTATGACTATTATTAAAGGTGATCTAGATGGCTATATATTTAAAATTGGAACTAAAAATGAAATATCAGTATATCAAATAACTATATTAGATAATAATAGAAAATATGGTTTCACGACAAATGATCCTCGTTTTAAGGATGAAAGTTTTCTAAAAGATATACTAAGTACTATTAAAATAATTAAATAAAGGAGTATTATGAGTAATATTACTACAAAATTATATGAATTACAGGACAAAGAATATAGAGATTTTCAAGTTAAATTAATTCCTACAGCTAACAAAACAATTTTTATTGGAATACGTACTCCAGAACTTAGAAAATTAGCTAAAGAATTAATAAAAACTAATAATTATAAAGATTTTTTAGAGGAATTGCCTCATAAATATTTTGATGAAAATCAACTGCATGCTTTTATTATTTCTGAATTAAAAGATTTTAATGAATGTATGAATTATACTAATAAATTCCTACCATATGTAGATAATTGGGCAACTTGTGATCAAATGTCTCCTAAAGTATTTAAAAAGCATAAAGAAGAATTAATCGAATATATTAAAATATGGATTAAATCAAAACAAACTTATACCATTAGATTTGGTATAGGTATACTTATGGAACATTTTCTAAATGAAAGTTTTAATAAAAAATATTTAGAATTAGTATCTAAGATTAGAAGCAAAGAATATTATGTAAATATGATGATTGCTTGGTATTTTGCAACAGCACTAGCTAAACAATATGATGAAGCAATTAAATACATAGAAAATAATAAATTAGATGTATGGGTACATAATAAAACTATTCAAAAAGCAATAGAAAGTTATCGAATAACAAATGACCAAAAAGAGTATTTAAGAAGTCTAAAGAAAAAGAACTAATTATAGTTCTTTTTATGTTATAATTAAATAGTGATGTATATGAAAAACAAATCAAAGTTTCGTAGAAGTTATATTAGACGTCTAATATTTCGTATAATAATATTCATTAGTATGATAGGCATCTATATAATCTATCCCAATACTTTTAAAGCAGCTAAAGGATTAAATTTTATAAAAGAATTTTCACCATTACATATAATATGGTTAATATGGATGATTGATATGATACTACAATTATGTAAAGTACCAAAATATTGGCCACTAGGTTCACAAAAATACTGGAGTCATAGATATATACCCAATATCAAAAAGATAGATAGAAATATAGTAAAATCAAATATGAAAGAGATGACTAAGGGTAGCACTTCCGTCGCAATAGCTTGGATAATATTATTAATCATTATTAGTACACTATATTTTACTCATTTAATCTCCTACCAAATAGTAATATTAATTTCTGTAGCATTCTACGTATGCGACACTATATGTGTAGTAGGGTGGTGTCCTTTTAAGACATTCTTCATGCATAATAAATGTTGTACTACTTGTAGAATATTTAATTGGGATCATGCTATGATGTTTACACCATTAATAGTAATCCCAGGAATTTGGACTTATAGTTTATTATTGATGTCTATAATAATATTAATTGTATGGGAAATAGCGTGTGCACTATACCCAGAAAGATTTATAGAAAAAACCAATTGTGCCTTACAATGTCATAATTGTAAAGATAGATTATGTGGAAAATAGGAGAGCATATGAAAAAGAAAGATAAAAATGAAAAATACGGTGAATGGACTGCATTAGGAATGTGCATAGGACTATGCATAGGCTCTGGAATAGGGGCAGCAACAAATAATTTAGCTATATATATGCCTATAGGAATGTGTTTAGGGCTATGCATAGGTATAGCAATAGATGAAAAAAAGAAAAAGGAGAAATAATATGTTAATAAATTATTCAGATCAAGAAGTAATAAAAGGAAAAGAATCAATCTTTCTAGCAGGTCCTACCCCTAGAGATAATATCATTAAATCTTGGAGAAAAGAAGCTTGCGACTTTTTAGAAAAAAATGGTTTTAATGGAATAGTATACGTACCAGAATACTCTACATGGAGACCATTAGAAAATTATTTAGCCCAAGTAGAATGGGAAAGAGAAGCACTATCTAATGCCTCTGTAATAGCATTTTGGGTTCCAAGAGAATTACCAAATATGCCAGGTTTCACCACTAATGTAGAATTTGGTTATTGGATTCATACTGGTAAAATCATATATGGTAGACCAGAAGATTCAATAAAAAAAGGATATTTAGACTGGTTATATGAAAAAGATACAGGTAACAAACCAATTAATAATATTGAAGAATTATTACTTGCATCTATTAAAATGGCAAAAGAAAAGGGTATAAATGAAGACAACAAAGTAATTCCAATTCAAGAAAGAAAAATAATGGATAAGGAATAAAAAAAACAGTCGCATGACTGTTTTTATTATGTTATAATTAACTAAAGTAGGGTGATAATATGAGTAGCTTATATAGTAAAGAATATCTGCAAACAGTTAGCGAAACAAAGTTAAAAGACTATATAAGTGACATCATAAAGTACTATAAAAATAATTTAAATAAAACAAATGAAGATATTACACAAAAATAAAAAATTACTATTAACAAAAACATAAAAAGTGGTATACTATAAAACACGTTAAGGGGAATAACTAATAGAAAGAGTGATTATTTTGAGCAACTTAGATAAGTATGTTGAAGAAAAAACTAAAGAATTAAAAGATAAAAATATTAAAGATGAATTAGAAATAATTAGATATATCTATATAGACTTAGGTAAAAACTTATCTTTTGACAACAACTTTATACCATTTGGAAATAGAGAAACAAGAGCCTATATATATAATCATAGCAAAGATCTAAATGATTTAAATAGATGTATGAATATCAATCATGCCATATGCTTATCATTTTCATATATAATAGAAAATGTTTTAAAAAATTTTGGAATAAACATATATACCATAGTAGAGCAATGTAAAGATGTCAGATATAATCATGCCTACAATTTTATCAAATTAAAAGATGGTAGAAAGTTTTGTATAGACCTACAAGAAGATATATGTAATATTCAAACACATTCTTTTACAAGTAGTTTTGGTCTAGAATCACCTTTTTCGAATAAAAGAATTATTAGTCGTCAAGAACAAGAACAAATTGACAAAAAAATAGGGTATATCAAAGATAAACAAAGTTATTCAAATGATTATCTATATTTATTACATTCAGTAGCTGATGGAATAGAAGATTTCAGAGAAAAAGCACAATTTATATTAGAAAATATTGATTGTACAGATACAAGTAATATGGGCTATATCGATAGACAATGGCATCATGAAAGAGTATTAGAAGAGTTTTTTGATTTAAATGAATTTGATTACATGCACAATACAGGTAACATCACAATACATAATTGCTACAAAGATATTAATGGCAAAAGAAAATACATATGTTTTATACTAGTTAGAGATGAAACTGATGTAGATATCTACGTTTATAATAAAAAAAGAAATGGTTATAGAAAAATGAATATGGAAAACTATATGCATTGCTTAGAAAATGGTCTTATGATAAAAATAAAAGAAAGAGTACATTAAAGGAGTTTTTATGAAGAAAAAAATATTATTCATAGTAATTAGTGTTATTATTTTATTAATAATAGGAATAAGTTTTATAATTTTAAGTAATAATAAAACATTCTTTAAAACTACATATATAGGTGTAAACGGAGAAAAAATATTTATACCAAGGTATTCATACTTTAAAAGTGAATGTTGTATGACAGCAGCTACATTTTATTCATTAAAGAGTAGAAGACAATTAAACAATGAAATAAAACAATATATGAATAAGTTTACTTACTTCGAAAATGATGAAACCTACGGATATAAAAAAGGAAATATGTTTATTCAATCTTATACAGTAGAAGAAAATATATTTTATAGAAAAATAATAATTACTTATTAGGAGATTTATGAAAAAGAATATAAAAGAATTAATAATATTAATAATACAAATACTTATATTTTATCTTTTACCATTAACAGCTGGTCCGGCAGATACTATGGGATTAATTGTACTACTATTAATACTTACATTTACACTAGCAATAGTATTAGGCATAATTTCAAATAAAAAAATCAAATATATCTATCCAATAATAGTTTCTATAGTATTTATACCATCAATATTTATATATTATAATAGTTCCGCATCAATATATATATTATGGTACTTAATTGATTCTCTAATAGGATTATTATTAGGAAGCATAATACATTTCTTAATTAAGAAATTCAAAAAAAAGTAATATTATTACTTTTTTTTATTGCTTTTTTGTATATAACGTGTATAATTGAATATGAAAATCATTTTCAAATTGGAGATGTCATATGAAAGAAGTATATAAAACAAAGCAAAAAGATATAATATTAAATATTATAAAACAACAAAAAAATTCTTTTACTATAAAAGATATATATAAAGAGTTAAAAGGAAAAGTAGGATTAACAACTATATATAGATTGATTGATAAATTAGTAGAAGAAAATAAATTAAATAAAACTATTAGTAGTGATAACACTACATACTATCAGTATTTAGAAGAATGTACTGAAGAAAATCACTTTTATTTAAAATGTGATAAATGCGGTAATATAACACATATTGATTGTGACTGTATAGAAGAATTAACTTCTCATATAGTTCAAAATCATAAATTTAAACCAAATAAAGATCACATAATAATAGACGGAATATGTAGTAAATGTATAGGAGGCAAATAAAATGATAGACGTGTTGTTAGATGGATTAATAGACACATTAAAACTATTACCATATTTATTAGTTACTTTTATTATATTAGAATTTATAGAACATAAATTAAGTAAAAAAAATCAGAAAATACTAACTAAAAATCAAAAAATTGGTCCATTAGTAGGTTCAGTATTAGGAGCTCTACCACAATGTGGATTTAGTACTATGGCAGCAAATTTATTTTCGGCTAGAGTAATAACTATGGGGACACTTATCGCTGTATTCTTATCTACTAGTGACGAAATGTTACCAATCATGCTAAGTGAAAAAACAAATATTAAACTAGTACTAGGAATAATAGGATTCAAAGTAGTCGCAGGTATTATAATTGGTTTTATAATTGATCTTATATATAGAAAGAAAGAAGAAAAAGAAGAAATACATGAACTATGTGAACATGATCATTGTCATTGTAAAAAGAAAAATATTATTATTTCTAGTGTAATTCATACATTAAAAATAGGATTATTCGTTTTAATAGCCAACTTACTAATAGGAATAATAATATATAAAATAGGAGAAGATAATGTATCTAATCTATTATTAAATAAAAATATATTAACTTACTTTGTATCTAGTTTAATAGGGCTAATACCAAATTGTGCAGGTAGTGTAATTATTACAGAATTATATTTATCTAATTTAATCACAATAGGTACACTTCTAGCTGGACTATTAACTGGTAGTGGTTTAGGTATATTACTATTATTTAGAACTAATAAAAATTTAAAAGAAAACATCACAGTTCTTTCATTAATATATTTTATTGGAGTTATTATAGGTATAATTGTTGATTTAGTCATTTAATTGTGTTATTCTTTAATAGTACAAAGAATAGGAGAGAATTATGAGTAAAAGAAGAAAATTATTTTTAACAACATTTATACTATTAGTAATATCTATTTTATATACTTTACTAGTTATGAAATATGATGTTCAAAGTATTGGTCCAAAAGGAAGTAGCGTAGGATTTGCTGGAATAAACGGATTAGTACACAATGCATTACCATATAATGATTTATGGTATAAGATAACTAAATATTTAGGAATAGTACCATTCTTATATTGTGCTTTCTATGGAATACAAGGAATAATCCAAATAATAAAATATAAATCACTTAAAAAAGTAGATAAAAGATTAATATATTTAGGAATTTTTTATGTAGTAATGTTAGCTTTATACGTACTGTGTGACAAGATAGTAATAAACTATAGACCAGTATTAGAGGATGGAGCTTTAGAATCAAGCTTCCCATCAAGTCATACATTACTAGCTTGCTGCGTATGTGCATCATCATTATTAATTAGTAAGCATTATATAAAGAATGAAAATATATTAAAAATATTTAATATATTAACTTATGTATTAATGATAGTCTTAGTAGTTGGTAGATTACTTTCAGGAGTACATTGGTTAACTGATATTATAGGAGGAGTAATAATATCTGCATTCCTAGTATATTTATATTATTCCTTCATATATTCTTATAAAAAAACTAGAGACTAAGTCTCTTTTTTATATAAATAAAAAATATATTTTATTATATTATGTTATAATAATATAAATAAGGAGTATATATGAAAATAAGATGTGAGTATTGTAATAATTATATAGATGAATCAGAAGAAAAATGTCCCACTTGTGGAGCGCCAAATAAAAATTTTAAAAGAACAGCAAATCAGACGCCTACCACAATAACCGAATTAGAAGAATGGTATAAAGCACATAATCTTCCACCATATGAAATAACTAGATTTTTTATAGGAATCAATTGTCAAGAAGCAAAATCTTTTGGTATATATAAAGACGATAATACAGGAAAATTTATTGTATATAAAAATAAAGATACCGGTGAAAGAAAAATACGTTATGAAGGCAAAGATGAAAAATATGCCGTCAATGAACTTTATATGAAATTAAAAGAAGAAATTTTAAATCAAAAAGAAATAAATAATAATCGTAATATAAATGGTTCTAGCAAATCCAAATTTGGAACCAACTTAAGAAAATTAATCACAATAATTATTGCAACTATAATAATTATTGGCGTAGGATTTACAGTACTAAGAAAGACCCCTTCACGAGGCTATTACAACATTAATGGTCAAGAGTATTATTATGTCCAAGGAAATTGGTATATATATAATAACGATTGGGTGCCTTCTTCAACGCCAAGTTATGAAGGCAATGTTGGTGATTACTATGATGGATATAGTTATGATTCATCAGACTCATCATACACAGACATAACTTCAAGTAGTGTATATGATGAAAGTTGGGAATCAAGTAGTAGTTCAAGTGATGATTGGGATTCAGATAGTAGTTGGGATTCTGGCGATAGCTGGGATTCAGGAGGAACAGACTGGAGTAGTGACTGGTAAAAATAAAAGAGACATTTTAGTTAGAAGTTCACTTCCTAGAAGTTGTGAACAAAAAAACGATGAATCAATTAATACATTAGTAGAAGAAAATAATAAAGTAAAAACATATAAAAGAGATTAAAAATCTCTTTTTTTATGATATAATTTTTATGGTGATAATATGAGTAAATTATATTTTAGATATGGAGCTATGAATTGTGGTAAATCAACCCTTTTAATGCAAGTAGCCCATAATTATGAAGAAAACAATAAAAAAGTAATTGTAATCAAATCTAGTATTGATACTAAAGGTGAAGATCATTTAGAATCAAGAATTGGTATAAAAAGAAAAGTTGATATCTTAATCAATAAAAAAGAATCATTTAAAAAATATCTAAATGATTTTAAATTAGCTGCATGTATATTAGTAGATGAAGCCCAATTTCTAACTGCAAAACAAGTAGAAGAACTATGGAAGGTAACTAAACAATTAAATATTCCTGTAATTTGTTATGGATTAAAAACAGATTTCCAATCTCATCTATTTGAAGGAAGTAAAAGACTATTGGAATTAGCAGATGAAATCGAAGAATTAATTACTATCTGTAGCTGTGGTAAAAGAGCTAAATTTAATGCTAGATACGTCAATGGTAAATTCACTTTAGAAGGAAAAGAAGTAGTTATAGATGGATCTTGTGACAACGTAGTATACCATCCTATGTGTGGTAAATGTTATTTAAATGAATTAGAAAAAAATATATGATATAATTAGGTTAGGTGATTATATGGGAAATAACCTTGTTGATGAATATTTAAATTCAATAGAAAATGAAGAAGAAAAACAAAAAATAATAGAATTGATATCTAATAATAAAGATTTGCAATCATTACTAAAAGTAATGTGCGATGACCGTACAATCAACTATGATGATACTAAAGACTTTAACATAAATGAAATTAATGAACACTGTAAAAAATATCCAAACGATGCCATTCTAGTAATAATTCCAAATACAAAAGGAATTACTAGCGATATGTTAAAAAATCTAAATAATCATGTCTATATCCGAGTAGCAGGAGCATATGATTTAACACGTATTGGAGCATTAAACCAAGCTAATTTTTTCAATCATAAAAACAGTGTAACAAGTGCAATAAATTTATTCTTTTCTTCTGTCATATATACTAAAGACGAAACAATCAAAATACTAGAAGAAATCGAAAACATAGAAAGTAAAATAAAAAACAAATGGTCTAATTTCCAAAAATTAGTATATCTTTATACTACACTCAAAACAAAAATCACTTATGACCCAGAATATGAAGACAGTCCAAATTCTGAGGTAAGATCATTAAGAGGTCTTATCACAAAAAAAGCAGTATGCGCTGGTTATTCTCTAATATTCAAAGAATTTTGTGATAGACAAAATATAAAATGTTATTATGTAGGCGGTAATGGCCATGCCTGGAATATAGTAGTTATAGAGGGTAAACACTATGCTGTAGACCTAACATTAGAAAATACAAAATTTAGACATGGTACACACGACTCTTATATATATTTAGGACAAAGTCCTGCAGAATTTAATAAAACACATAAACCATATAAAAATGATCCTTTTAGATCGCTTCATAGTAGAATATGCAAATTAAGTAGAGATGCATTAAAATTTATTTCTTCTACAGTAATTAAAGAGGAAGAATTTGAAAAAATATCATTTAGATGTCAAAGACAAAACAATACTGAATTTATATTAATTCAAATAGGTACTAAAATAATTAATAATGAAGTTTATTATACATATTATTATGATAATATGGTTGACGGAAAATTAAATAATTTTCCATTAATATTAACTAGTAAAGAAAATATAAGTGAATATATCGATAATAAAAATTTCAAAAAAGAAAATATCATAACTAGTGGCGACATAATTAATAAAGTATTTAGTGTTGAAAATATCGCCGATTCATTAAATAAAGGAAGTTCATATGTCGGAGAATTAGTTTCCTATCAAGGAACAAAAGGATATATAAATCAGTTTAGAAAAGAAGAAAAAGACCTAAAAATATTTAATGAATCCCCTAAAGTATATCCAAAAAATGATGGAACAGTACTAGTTGTAGAAAAAGATGGAACAGACCCTATCAAAATAGGTGATACCCAAGCATATAAATATAATGTATATGATGTACAATATAAAGAAAACAAACCATTATTAAGAAAAAGAATTATATATAGTGATAACGATATAATTTATAGTACAAAAAAAGAAATACAAGAAAAATTACTAAATGAAGATAATATATCTTATTCAATAGAAAACAATTGTGGATACATAGGATACATAAATGAAACAGGAAATATAAATTATAATGAAGAATTAATGAAATATTTCCATTCAACTGAAGGAATTACACTAGACAGTCTTGAGAAAACAAAAAGGAGATAAAAATGATAAGATTAAGAGACTTACTCACAAAATTATTTAAACCAAAGCATAAAAATGAACCATGGTTGAATTATTATTCAAGAGAAGAAAGAAAAATAAAATTTACTACAAAATCAATATATAACTATATGAAAGATAGTGTAGGGGATGATTTAGACTATATAGCCCTAAACTATTTTGAAAATAGAATAAGTTATAATGAGTTCTTTGAAAACATAGATACTTGTGCTAGAGCTTTAAGAAGCCATGGAGTTAAAGAAAAAGACGTCGTAACTATATGTTTACCTAATATGCCTGAAGCTTTATATGTATTCTATGCATGTAATAAAATAGGGGCTATTGCTGATATGGTTCATCCATTATCTAGTCCAGAACAAATTAAATTCTATTTAAAAGAAAATAAAAGTAGATTCTTATTTTTAGTAGACTTTAATTATGATAAATTCAAAGATGTAATCGCAGAAACATTAGTATATAAAACTATATTAGTATCTCCTAAACTAAGCATGCCTCTAGGATTAAGTATAGGTTATACATTAACTAGAAGTTTAACAATGAAAAGACCTAAATTAAGTGATATAGACTTTATGAGTTGGAAAGACTTCATGATTAAAGGTGTAGCATACAATAAAGAATTTAAAGCTGACGTAAAAAAAGATGATATAGCTGTAATACTTCATAGTGGAGGAACAACAGGTACACCTAAAGGTATCATGATTTCTAATTATAGTTTTAATGCCTTGGCCCAACAATCAGGAGTTAATGTAATTGATGTAAGACCTAAGGATAAAATTGTTACAATATTACCAATATTCCATGGATTTGGTTTAGGTGTATGTGTACATACTCCATTATCATTAAAAGTAGAAACTATACTTATGCCAGAATATGACGCAAATAGATTCTATAAAATATGGAAAAATGATAAACCTCATGTAATACTAGGTGTTCCTACTTTATGGGAAGGTATGATGAACAATAAAAAATTTGATAAAGTTGATATGTCTCAATTAAAATATATTATTTCAGGAGGAGACTACTTATCAGTAGCTGCTGAAACTAAAGTAAATGAATTTCTTCATAAGCATGGCGCACATGTTAATATAGCTAAGGGTTATGGAATGACAGAAAGTGTTGCTGCAAGTTGCTACACATTTCCAGGAACTAATGAGCCAGGAAGTATTGGTATTCCTATGGTAGGAAACACTTATAAAATATGGGATCCTGATACAAATACTGAAAAAGCCATTGGTGAAGAAGGAGAAATTATTGTTAATGGTCCAACACTAATGAGCGGTTACTTAAATAATCCTAAAGAAACAAAAGAAGTATTAAGAAAACATGATGGAAAACTATGGCTACATACAGGTGACATTGGTTATATTGCTGCCAATGGAATAGTTTACTATACACAAAGATTAAAAAGAATGATTGTAGTAAGTGGATTTAATGTATATCCATCTATGATTGAAGGTGTATTAGAAAGCCACCACGCTATAAAAAAAGCCTGTGTAATAGGAATACCTCATCCATATAAAATGCACGTTCCAAAGGCATTTATAGTATTAAATGAAGGATATAAATGGAGTAGTAGTTTAGAAAAAGAATTAAAAGAATTATGTAAAAAGAAATTAGCTGTATTCTCAGTACCAAAAGAATTTGAAATAAGAGAAGAACTACCAAAAACACTATATAACAAAGTAAATTATAAAGAATTAGAAAAAGAAGAAGAAAATAAAAAGAAATAGAGGAAATATATGTTATTAGGAATAATAAATGATACAACTAATAAAAATAATTATTATATCAATTATAAAGATAATGAAGTAAGCGTAGTAAAAGTAAATAATAATTCAATAAATTCTCTAGATAAAGAAGAAATAAGAAATCTTATTAAAACACTACTATCTTCAAAACTAACATATTTAGAAAAATATAATGATTATGATGTATATATAGATGAAGCCAATAATAAAAGATATTATAAAAACGGTATAGAAGATATTTTTATGTTTCTAAATAATAATGGTGTAAGTGCAATAAATTGTTTAGGAAATTCTAAAGTTTCATCTAAAATATATAAATTAATAGTATCAACTATAGTATTTGAAATAATATTATCATCTACAGTATTAATTCCATTTGTAGGAGATCCAACAATAAGGAAAAAAATAGATACATCTATATCATATATTAATAAATTAACATCCGATGAACTCATTAATTCAATTGAAACATCCAAATATCTAAGCGAAGAAGATAAGAGATTGCTTTCAAATGAAGCATATTTTAATTTTATGTTAGAGTATTCTGATCCAATTAGAAATTATTCAATAAGAAATTGTTTTGATAATGTTAATATAAAAACATTCACAAGTGAAGAAGTACCTAATGCCGATGGTTATTATGATCCACTAAATCCAAATACTATATATATATTAAAAAAAGTAGATAATAATCCATATTATACTTCAATAGCTACACATGAATTTATTCATTTAACACAAGCGCAAAATAAATATGCATATATCAGAGAAACAGCTACAGAAATAATAAAACGTGAATTTTATAATGAATCAATATTAGATTATCAACCCTATATTATAAGATTAAAAGCATTAATGGAAATAATTGGCCCTGAAACAATTGCCGAATGCAATTATAAAGGTGATACAGATAGTTTTGAAAAAGCCATTAATAAATACCTAAACCCTGAAGAAGCAAAACAATTATTAGAATTATTCACAACTTCAGCTGTATCATTAAATGATCCTAATTTTAATGGAACTGAATTGAATTCAAAAATAGATAATTATATTGCCAAAATGTACTACAACAAAACAGGCAAAGATATTAATGATGACTTAATGATGAAAGCAATATATTCAGATAAAGCAAACAATAGAATTTATTTTAATAATACATTAGATAATTATTATAATGATTTTTATCTAACTACCGATAAAAAACTGATAGAAGAAACAAATGTATCGGACATAGTTAATTCCGACAGAGTAGAAAAATATATTTATAATTCCCATGAAACATTTGAATCAAATGGAACTACTACAATAAGATATACAACAAAAACTACAAAAGACTTTTCTGAAATTCCATTGGAACCAGCACAATTCATAAACGTATATTTTAAAGATGGAACAATAGGTTATGCCTATTATGATGAAAGTAAAAATCAATGGAATACACTAAGAATATATAAAATAATTGAAGTAACCGAACCATCAATTCCAATAAAATTTCCAGACCAAGTAAAAAATTCTTATATAATAGAAAGTGAAGCAAAAGTGATATAATTTGCTTCTTTTTTTACTATTTTTGATATAAAATATAGTAAATGCAACCAAAAATTTACATAATTTCCAACCAAATTGTATAGAATGCTACCATAATTAATTATAAAATTACATGTAGAAAGAGGTGATTAGATGAAGTTCGGAGATAAATTAATAGAACTTCGTAAGAAGAATGGTTACTCTCAAGAAGAGTTAGCCGAAAAATTAGGAGTATCTCGTCAATCAGTATCTAAATGGGAAAGTAATAATACTTATCCAGAAACAGATAAGATAATTCAAATAGCTAATTTATTTGATTGCTCAATGGATGATCTTATAAATGATAAAATAACTGACGTAGAAACAACTCAAAGAAAGAATAGAAATAATGTTAGAAAGATATGGAATTCATTATTAGAATTTATAACTAATACAATTGATATGTTTTCTAAAATGAAATTTATAGAGGGATTCAAATGTATTATAGTAATGTTATTAATATTATTAATGCTACATATATTTGGAAATATTATATGCAAAAGTTTAGCTGATACTATATCAAATATATTCAGATTTATTAATCGTGAATTTGTAATGGGCTTAAGAGAAATATTAGAAAGTATATTCTTCTTAGTATGGTATATAATCTCAGCCATTATAATTATTCATACATTTAAAATTAAATATCTAAATAACCATAAAAAAACAATAGTAAAAGAAACTAAAGAAAACTCCAATGAAAAAACTAATAATAAAGAAGAAGTAATAGTAAAAGAAGAAAATGAAAAGCCATTTGAATTCTTAGAAGTATTAGCACAAATAATAATAATATTTATAAAAATAATTGCAGGATTCATTGCATTAGGAACTATATTTGCTAGTATAGGTTTAGTAGTAGGAACTGTAATCACAATCGCAGGTATTCCTACTAACATATTATTCTTATGGATTACTCTAACATTAGTAGCTGCAGCAATAGCTTCAATAGAAATAGTAATACTATTAATTAAATTTATATTTAATAAAAAAGTAAATGTACCAGTAAGTATCATAGTATTTATATCTTGTGTAATATTTTCAGGATTAAGTATAGGTATGACTGCACTACAAATAAAAAATATTGAACTTATAGAAGATAAAAGTGTATTTAATATCACAACAAAAGAAATTGAATTAGAATACAAAGAAAATCTAGTAGTAAAATCATGGGGATTAGGGATAGATAATCAATATAAATTCATTATCGATAATAATATAGAAGAAAATAAAATAATTGTAAGTAGAGAAATAGATGAAGATTATTTTAGACTATATACTGTAGAAAGGGAAATGGACCATCTACCAGTAATAATAGTTCAAGAAGACTCTCATGCTAACCCTAAAACATTCTTCACTCTATATTTAGAAAATCTAAAGAAAAATAAATTAGTCACATTCAATGGATATGGTAATGATCCATTAGTAATCAAAGCTAATGAAAATACAATAAATAAATTAATTAATAATATGAAATTGTTATATTTAGTAGAAGAACAAAAAGATGACAATATAATCAATATTACTGTAAAAGATGATAAAGTACATTTTATATATGGATTAAATGGTGAATATTATGCAATTAATGATACTATTAAACCAAATGAAAGTAATTACACATGTAAAAAAGAAATAGAAGTAACTCAATATGGAGACAGAATAAACTACACATGTAATTACATAGAAGAAGAGGAATAATCCTCTTTTTATATTTTAAAAACAAATATACAAATAATCATAATAATAAAACCAAGTATAAAACCTATAAACGTATTACTATAATTCTTATATTTCAATGAATTAGGTAATAATTCAAATAAAGATATTTGTATCATAATACCAGCTGTAATTCCTAGGATTATAGATAATATAAAATTATTAATAAAATGAGATAAAAATATATAAGATAGTATTCCACCAATAAGCTCACTAAATCCCGAAATAAATGTATAAACAAATGCCTTTCCATGACTTTTAGTAGAATAATAAATAGGTACCGCAATACTAATACCCTCAGGTATATTATGTAGAGCTATTGCTAAAGAAAGAGTTAATCCTATCCTAAAATTATTACTTGTAGTAAGAAATGTAGTTATACCTTCCGGTATATTATGAAGTATCAAAGCTATTATTGATACAACACCAAGTTTATATAAAGAATTATTATTTATCCTTTTACTAATCTTTTTATCTATATAAGTAGATATAATTAAACCTATATTTATAAACAATAATAAAAGAATAATATTAATAAAACTAAACCCCATATAATTTAATGATTCAGGTATTAAAGAAAATAATGAAATACTAAGCATAATACCACAAGCAAAAGACAAAGATAAATTAATAATACTATCTTTATATTTAGAATTAAAATATGTAGGTATTACTCCAAGTATAGTAGAAATACCCGCTAAAAATGTTATTATAAATGCATACATACTAAATAATATTTAAAATTAATAAATTTTATGATATAATTTAGACGTTTGGAAGTGGTAATATGAACTACAATTTAGAAATGGAAAAACAAATGGAAAATATAGAAGAGGGTAGTAGTCTACTATTGCATGCATGTTGTGCGCCATGTTCCACTGCATGTCTAGAAAGATTAGCTAACTATTTTAAGGTAACTATTTTCTATTATAATCCAAATATTACGGAAAAACATGAATACCAAAAACGTATAGAAGAAATAAAAAAATTACTTACTTTAATAAATCCTAAATATGAAGTAAAACTATTAGAAGGAGATTATAATCCTAAAGTATTTTTAGATATGTCTAAAGGCTTAGAAATGGAACCTGAACGTGGAAAAAGATGCTACAAATGTTATGAACTTAGACTTGAAGAAACAGCGAAAATAGCCACAAAACTAGGCTTTAATAATTTTTGTACAACACTAACATTATCTCCCCATAAAAATAGTGATTGGATAAATGAAATAGGAGAGAGACTAAATAAAGAATATGAATCAAATTACTTATATTCTGACTTTAAGAAAAAAGAAGGATATAAAAGAAGTATAGAACTATCTAAAAAATATGATTTATATAGACAAGACTATTGTGGATGCATATATTCTAAAAGAGACAAACAAGCTGAGTAGTTTGTCTTTTTATTGTTATTTTTCATAGAATATATTATAATTAATTAGAGGATGTGTTTAATATGAAATATTATTGTATAGGTATTAAAGGAACTGGTATGTCTACTTTAGCCCAAATATTATTTGATTTAGGTAATGATGTTACTGGTTACGATGATAATTCTGAATATAAATTTACTCAAAAAGGATTAGATGAAAGAGGAATAGATATATATTATGATAATAATCATGAAATAGATAAAGATACTATTGTCACTTATAGCGTTGCCTTTAAAGAAGATCACCCTGAAATGCAAAGAGTAAAATCTCTAGGATTAAAAATAGTAAAATATAATGAAATAATGGGACAAATAATAGATATGTTTAAATCAATTGGAGTAAGTGGTACTCATGGTAAAACTACAACTTCTTCACTAATTAAACATATATTAGAAGATTATATTGGCTGCAATTACTTTATAGGAGCAGGGGATGGATATGTATCTCCAGATAATGAATATTTTGTAGTTGAATCTGATGAATTTAATCGTCACTTTACCGCATATCATCCAAAATATGCTGTAATTACTAATATAGAAGCAGAACACCTAGAATGTTATAAAGATGTAGATGACATTAGAAATACATTTGAAATATTTGCTAATCAAACATCTAAATTAGTAGTAGCTAATGGTGATAATACTGAATGTAGAAAAATAAATTATAAAACTAAAGTATTATTCTATGGATTTGGTTTTAATAATGATGTCGTAATTAAAAATTTAAAATTAACTGAAGAAGGTTCACGTTTTGATATATTTATAAGAGAAGAATTATATGGCAGTTTTGAATTACCTTTATATGGTAAACATATGGTATTAGATGCATGTGCAGCTATTCTTATAGCTAGAGAATTAGAAGTGCCTAAAGATAAAATATTTGAATCTCTAAGAACATTTAAAAATGCCAAAAGAAGATTTGCCATTGAAAAGTATAACGATATTACAATTATAGATGATTATGCTCATCACCCAACAGAAATAAAAGTAACATTAGAAGCAGCAAGACAAAAATATCCTAATAAAAAACTAATTGTAGTATTTAGACCAAATACCTATTCAAGGACTAAAGACTTCACAGATGACTTTGCAGAAGCTTTACAAGTAGCAGATAAAGTATTTTTAACTGCAATAGATTGTAATAGAGAACAGCAATCAGATTATCCAGGAATTACTTCATATACAATTCTAGATAAAATAGAAAGTGGAGAATTAATTTCAAACGAAGATATATACAAATTAGGTAATGAAAAAAACCAAGTAGTATGTTTCATGAGTTGTGCTCATACAGAAGACTTAATAAAGAGTTATAAAGAGTATTTAGATAGTATTCCAAAAGAAGAAGAGTAATCTTCTTTTTTTATTGAAAAAAATTATAATATATGATAAATTATTAATGTACTTTATATGGCCTGTTGGTGAAGTGGCTTAACACATTACCCTCTCAAGGTAACATTCACGGATTCGAATTCCGTACAGGCTACCAAGTAATTTACTAGATAGAGATATCTAGTTTTTTATTGAAATTTTTTAGTTTTATGTTATAATATAGAACAAATTAGAGGAGAATATTATGGAAAAAATAAATAAATTAAAAGAAAAAGGAAATATAGATACAGCAGAATTAGCAATAAACATAAAAGGAGCCATAGAATTTTCAATGATCATGGCATTTACTACCGGAATGATATGTATGGTAGCATGTGATAAGAAAACTGCTGAAAATCAAACTCCAGAAACAGTAGAAACTAAACAAGTTTCCAATGTAGAAACTAAACAAGCTTCCAATTTAGATATAATAGTTGGAAATGTAGAACCAGGTTCAGTAAAAACATTTGATGTAGGAGAGCACGTTATTTCAGTTAGAATTTACGACACAAAAAAATATAGTAGTTGTACTTATGCCATTAATGATACACCTGAAGGATATGAAGTGTTTGATGTAGATCCAGTTACTGGAACAAGTGGATATAGTTCAGTTACAGCAGGATATGATATATGGTTTAAGAATACTGAACCAGTTGAAGTAGAAGCTTCATATAATGATGTATATGAGAATTATGGTTACTATACATTTGGTAAAGTAGTAGAAAAAGAAAAAGTACTAGAAAAATAGTACTTTTTCTTATGTTTTCATTAATGTAGTATTCTTGTAGTATTTTTGTAGTTTTCTATTGACATTATTTTTTTCTAGTGATAATATACTTTTCGAGGAGTGATATTATGGAAAGCAAAACAAGTGCTATTAATATACAAATCGATAGTAATGTTAAAAAAGATGCAACCCTAGTACTAACAGATTTAGGTCTATCAATGAGTTCCGCAATTAATTTATTCCTAAAGCAAGTAATTAAAAAGAATGGTTTACCATTCGAAGTAACCAACGTAGTAGAAAATAAGAAAATACTTGATGTTGTCTGTGGCCTTATTATGAAAGATGGAAAATGTTTAATTGCTAAACGTAATAAAGATGATCATGTAAAAAATAAATGGGAGTTCCCTGGAGGAAGAAGACAAGGATTAGAAGATGAAAAGAAATCTTTAGAAAGAGCTTTTAATGAGTTATATAAAATAAAAACTAATATTAAAGATTATCTAACTCATAGTATATGTGAGTATCCTGGCCATATTGTAGATTTAAAACTATATGAATGTGAATATATAGAAGGTGAATTTGAACTTTCAACTCACTCTGAATATAAATGGGTAAATATAGAAGAATTATTAGATTATGACTTAGCAGACGCTGACGTAATATTAACTAAATTCTTATTAAAAAGAGCCATAGAAGAATCAAGAAATAAGGAGGAGTAATGAAAACAGTAGAAGTAGTAGCAGCCGTAATAAAAAAAGGCAATAAAATATTAGCTACGCAAAGAGGATATGGAGAATTCCAAGGAGGTTGGGAGTTTCCTGGAGGTAAACCTCTAGAAGGTGAAACAAAAGAAAATGCTTTAAAAAGAGAAATAAAAGAAGAACTTAACGCCCTAATTGATGTAAACGATTATATCATGACTGTCGAATATGATTATCCCGCCTTTCATCTAACAATGCATACATACTTTGCAACGTTATTAGAAGACAATCTTGAACTTGTATATCACGATGAAGAAAAATTAGAACACGATTCAATAAAATGGTTAACAAAAGATGAATTAGACAATGTAGATTGGTTAGGTGCAGACATCGAGATAGTAAACAAATTAAAAGAAATATTATAGAGGTGATAATATGTATGATTTAGTAAATTTTCAAAAAGAAATAATAGAAAACAAAAAAAGACATGGTTTTAATACTACTAATATAGATATGGAATTTTGCTTAGCCTATGGCGAACTAGGAGAAGCATACATATCATATTTAAAAAAGCAAGATGATGTAGGAGAAGAATTAGCAGATGCCGCTATTTATATTTTAGGTATATCTGAACTGTTAGGAATTAATTTAGGAGAAGAAATAAAAAATAAAATAGAAAAGAATAGTAAAAGAATATACAAAAAGAATGAAAAAGGTATTTTAGTCAAGGAGGATGAATTAAATGAAAACTAAATATGAAAGTGAAAAAAAATTATTTGATAAATATAATATATATACATTAGACTCAATAGAAATCTTATTTGAAGCAGCTGGTATAGAAGCACCACTTGCATTAACTGTAATTCAAAAGAAAAAATTTAAAGATAATAGTGAAGACTTAGAAGGAATGAACGAATATACTTATGATACTATGCTAGATAATTTCAATTTAGATGAAGTAATTGAAAAATTACCTGAATTAACAAATGAAGAATTATCATATATAACTAAATTAATAACAGCTGCCCTAGGAACAATAAATCCATCACAAAAAGAACTATCAATAATTCCAAAATTAACCGACTATTTAAAACACTATAATAAAGAAATGGGTGAAAGAATAACTCCAATAAAAAATGGATTTTCATTATCTGATATAAGAAGATTTTTTATGAAATTTAACGATTTAGAAATAGATGCGTTTGAAAATATATTAAAATATTCTAATCAAGATCATATGCATGAAATTAAAAGAGTAAAAAACGAAGTAAGACAAGTCAAATATAGAAATGCAAGATTTACAAATAAAGAGCCAGAACGTAATAAATCTATGACAATAGAAGATTTGAAAAGAAAGATTCCTTCACTAACAAGACCACAATTAGATATATTTCATATGTTTGTAGGAGAAGCAGTATTGAACTTAGAAATTAAAGTAAAATGGGTAGATCTTCCAGAAAATCAAAATGATGAAACTGATAAAGAAAACACATTATACGAAGAATTAAGTAGTTTATTAAATACAATTGAAAAAACACAAGAAGAATATAGACAAGTAATGGAATATAAAATTAAAAACTAGTTTTTCTAGTTTTTTTGTTTAAATTAAAATATATTATCCATACTATATCTAGGAGGGATAATATGACACAAAAAGAATTATTATATGTAGAAGATGCTATTGGTCATGAAAAAACTATTATAGAAAATATACAAGATTATATTAATTGTTTTCAAGATGAAAATCTAATAGAATTTATGAGAAAAGAATTAAAAACTCATGAAAAAATGAAAAAAGACTTAATAAAATTATTGGAGAGTGAAGCAAATGACTAATGATCAAAAATTCTTAGATAGTTATTTATTATTATTAAAAAGCACTGTAGAAGTATATGTCCACGGTACATTAGAAAGTGTAAATGTACATGTTAGAAACACATTAAAAGCGTCTTTGGATAATACTATGTCTATGCAAGACAATACATACCAAGAAATGACCAATCTAGGTTTCTACAAGATTAAAAATATTGATAAAAACACAATATGTCAAACACTTAACAAAGTAAAAGAAGCATAGCTTCTTTTTTTATTGAAATAATTCTTAAAATTTGATAAAATTATCATGTAAGATAGATGAATAGGGGAAAGATACTATGGAAATCAAAAGAGTAGTTACTGGATATCTAGATGAAAACTGTTACTTATTAATTAAAGATGGTAATTGTTTAGTAGTAGACCCAGGTGATGAATATAATAAAATAAAAGATGAAATAGGGGATAATAAAGTACTAGGAGTACTAATAACTCATTCCCATTTTGATCATATAGGAGCATTAAGAAACTTTTTAACTAAGAGAAGCATTAAAATATTTAAAAGAAGTAACCTAGAAGAAAATAAAGAATATAAAATAGGGGACTTTACATTCAAAGCAATCCTTACTCCAGGACATTCAAAAGATTCTGTAACCTTCTATTTTGAAGAAGATAAAATAATGCTAGTAGGAGACTTCATATTTAAAGAAAGTATGGGAAGAACTGATTTTCCAGGTGGTAGTGATGCAGAAATGCAAGAAAGCATTAAAAAAATTCTAGATTATGATGATGATATTAAATTATATCCAGGTCATTATGATGAGACTACATTAGGCTATGAAAAACAAAACAATCCTTTTCTAAAGTGATTGTTTTTTATTGAGTAAAATAATCTTTTATGTTATTATAAATCACCAAGAGGTGCATAACATGAAAGTATGGAAAAATGTAAAAATAAAAGATACCAATAAAGATGTATTATTACTATCTAAATCATTTACTAATTACTTATATGGATATGGCCCAATATTAGATATATGCCGCAAATACAATATAAATAGTAAAGATCGTGCTATTCTAGATAAATATACCGCAAATAGAATAGCTGGATTATTAATGCTTTATATATCTAAAAACTTTGATAGAATTAATGATATTGCTAATAAATATAATTTAGATGATAATATTTCTAATATTAATCCTGAAATAGAAGCTTATATAGATAAATAAAAAAAGGCAAAAGCCTTTTTATTTTTTATAAAAACAATAATACACTAAAAAATCCTAATACAGTAGCCACTAACATAATAATAGCCACAGCTTTAATAACTTTATCATTCATATTATCTACCTCACAATATAATTATAAATTATTTGTCATAAAAAGTAAATTAAAATAAATTATATAAACACATATTAAGAATATACTTTATTAGGTGAAAACATGAAATATTTAAAGAAAAACAAATTATTAAAAATATTAGTAATAATCACAGTAATAATAATATTCATAAGTATATATATAAGTGCCACATTAGATAAAACAGTAAAAGAAGAAATAACAAATAATATAATAACCCTAAAAAACAACCTAAAAACATCAAAAATAAGTAATCTAAGTATATTAACCAAAACCCTTTCAAATAACCTCATAACAGTATCTATAATATGGTTATTAGGTATATCTATAATAGGTATACCAATAGTATTAAGCATATATTTATTTAAATTATTATTAATATCATTAGAATTAATATTTTTTATTATAAACTTAAAATATACTAATATATTTTTTATAATAATATATTTAATACCTAATATATTAAATATCCTTCTTTATTTCATATTACTTTATTATTCAATTAACTATTCTATTATCTTAATAAAAGTATTATTTTTAAAGAAAGAATATAAGTTAAAACTAATCACTAAAAGATATATAAAAATCTTATTATTTATATTAATATTAATGATTATAAGCAGTTTAATAGAAGTATTATTAATTCCTAATATACTTAAATACCTAATTTAATTAAAAAGTGTCAATTTACACTTGATATTTTACACCCCAACATATATAATTATATTAGGAGGGTAAAATAATGAAAGAATTAAATACCGTATTAACTGAATTAGGAATAAGTAAAGTTAGATTAGCTAAATATTTAGGAGTATCAAGACAAATGTTATATAATTATCTAGCTATAGATGATATGTCTAATTGGCCTAAAGAAAAAGCAGCTAAATTATTAAGTTTATTAAATGTAGAAGATATTAATGAATTAGAAAAAATTAAAATTACAGGCGAATATATTATTGAAGTAGAAAACAGATTAAATGAAGGTGTAAAAGATTCTTCTAGTAAAGAAATAATCTCTGATTTAAAAGGATTTAATAAAAAAGAACAAGAATTACTATCAGATATTATTAATCTATTAAAAGAAAAATTAGCTACAGACAAATCAAAAGATACATATAATACTTATGTATATCTATATAATTTTCTACAATCAATGGAAACTAATGAAGAATTAAAATATATCTTAGCATTTATGTCTAAATCATTAGGATTTGCTGATCCAATGGAATTTAATTTTAATAAAGATAAACAATTTGTATTTGAAAGTATCATGTTTAGTGCAATGACTTTATACAACAATGGAGGTTCTTCTAAAGTAAAACTTGCTGAATCACATAAGAGATTTGTACAAAGCATTGAACAAAAGAAAGAAGAAAAATTATCACGTACTCAAGAATTAAATACTGTTAAAATTCAAGCATTAAAAGAATTAGGATATACTGAAATCAACGAAGATAATGCTAAAGAAGTATTTGAAAAAATAGCAGAAATTCAATCAAGGAAAGTTTAAGACTAGTAATAGTCTTTTTTCTTATAGAGTAGAGGAGAATATATATGTTGAAAGTAGCATCTTTATTAGCAACTATAATAGTAATCGTAATAGTTTTCTCAATAGTACTAACAATGGGTGGAATTATATATTTATTATTATATTTAATTAATAAGAATAAAAATAAAGAAAAAAGTAATGATTAATTTCATTACTTTTATTATATATAAATAAGTAAATAGTAGGGTCTGATTCAAGAGAAAAGAACTTCCTATAATTGATATTATGTTAACTTCTATATATATTTATTATGAAAACTACCCCTATTTATATGAATTTTCATATTTTTTAATAAATCATAATTACATATTAATTATAACATATTTATAAATTAAAAATTAAATTTTAAAATTATTTTTAATTTAAATTTACACGCATGTATTTATATCTTATTATTTATATATTATATAGATATAGCCCAATACCACTCCTCATTGTATATAAAAAAGTAGAGTGAATTCTAAGCGATTTATCTCCTCTTAGATGGGTAGTTCTTCACCTAAAATCACGAAATTAATTCTCATCAATTTAGATTTAATTAGATGGATAGTTCATCATCTAATTTCACGAGAATGAATCTTCTATATCCTTATATTATATATAAATAAGGATATATACGCGTATAAAATAAAAATAATAGTACATCATAATAACAGGAGGTTATTTATGAAAAGAAATAGAAGAAATCGTTCTTGTAATTTGAATTGTTCTAAGGTAGGGGATTCATGCAATAGAAATTGTAGTAACTCCTCTACTGCTAATTTTGCAAAAAATAAAAGTACAATTACAGATAACGAATATGAAGTTACTTCAGAAAGTAATAGTATGAATAGAAAAAGAAAAAGAAGCAAATAATGCTTCTTTTTTTAGTAGGGGCAATTACCCTATTTCCTCTACTCTAATTCACTCAAAATGCTCTTACCAGTTTCTAATTCAGGCAAATCAAAATTATCAGCAATTAAAGCTCCAATATCTGCAAGAGTATCAAGTTGGCCTAAACGACCAGGTTTTTTAAAATTTCTACTATATAAAATTAATGGTAAATTTTCTCTAGTATGTTGATTACCATCACTGAATATAGGATCCTTTCCATGATCGGAAGTAATAATTAATAAATCATCCAATTCTAATTTATTTAAAATAATAGGAATATCTACATCTAACTCTTCAATAGTTTTAGCATATCCTTCTACATCTCTAACATATCCATATAAAGAATCAAAATCACATAAATTTGTTATACAAAGTCCAGTAAAATTCTTATCCATTATATCAGTTAATTTATTAATAGCTTCATTATTATTTGTAGCTTTAATATTTTTATTAATCCCTACCCCATCAAATAAGTCATTAATTTTACCAATACCAATTACATTGTAATTAGCTTCATTTAAAGCATCTAAAACACTTCTTTTTGGTGGTTTTAATGTATAGTCACGTCTACCGCTATTAACAAATTTATAATTACCAGGAGTACCATTAAAAGGTCTTGCAATTACTCTAGCAATTTTCCAATCTAATTTTTCTATTAACGTCCTAATCTTCTCACAATATTCATGAAGAGTAGCCATAGGAATAGAATCTTCATGAGCAGCCACTTGAATATCTGAATCAGATGAAGTATAAACTATTAAAGATCCATAATTATATTGTCTTTCTCCCAATTCATTAATAATAGAATCATCATTACAACAAACATTACCGATAATTCCCCTACCCGTAACTTGCTCTATCGCATTTAATATTTCATATGGAAATCCATTATTAAATGTTTGAAATGGAATACTATTGTTTATCCCAAACATCTCATAATGAGCATTCAATGTATCCTTAGATAAGGAAGCTGGTTTAATTATTGTATAATATGCATCTACACTATCGTTTTCACTCATATTTAATGTATCTAAAAACCCTATTTTCTTTAAATTAGGAATAAATAAATCATTATTTTCTAATACATGTCCTAATGTATTAGCTCCACTATCTCCAAAATTAACTGCATCAGGCGTTTCCCCTACTCCTAAAGAATCTATTATAAGTAAAAATATTCTTTTAAATTTCATATTACTGCTCCTTTTTACTACGATAGTGATATTCGTTGTATTCTTCTATTACTTTTTCATCACTAACTTTAGTATATATTTTAGTCGTTGAAATATCAGAATGTCCAAGCATCTCTTGTATACTTCTTAGATCTGCTCCCCTATTAATCAAATGAGTTGCAAAACTATGTCTAAGAGTATGAGGAGATACATCCGTATTCAATCCTTTTTCCTTCAACAATTGTTTTAACATTTTAAAAAAACCTTGTCTAGAAATACTAGAACCATGATTATTTAAAAACAATTTATTACATGGCTTACCTTTTAATAAAGAATCTCTCACATTTAAATATTCTTTTAAATAATAAATAGAATATTCTCCAATTGGTATTTCTCTTTCCTTACTTCCTTTACCAAATATTCTAATCAAACAATTAGTCATATCTATATCATTAAGAGTTAAATTTACAAGTTCACTAACTCTTAAACCACAGCCATACATTAATTCTAACATAGCTTTATTACGATAGTCAAATGCACTATCTAGCTTAATATCAAGTAGTCTATCTACATCTTCAACACTTAAAGTTTTAGGTAAAGATTTTCTTAATTTAGGTCTATCAATAAACTCAGACACATCAGACTTAACTATATTTTCTTTTAATAAATAAGTATGAAAATTTTTAATTACTGTTAAGTTGTGAGCTATAGTAGAGCTTTCTTCAGAATTTCTCTCTTTTAAAAAATCTTTTATATCTTCGCTTCTTATTCTAGACACATCATAAATTGCTCTATCTTTTAAAAACTCTTTATATACTTTTAAATCATTTTCATAAGATAATTTACTTCTATCAGATAGCCCTTTCTCAAAGACACAATAATTTAAAAAATCACTAATCGCATCTTCTATTTTCATACACTTCACCTATACATATTATACTAAATTTATTATATTTTTACAATTTGCCTTTTATTTGATAAAATACTATTAGGTGATAAATATGTCTAAACCACTAGCATTAAAATTAGCTCCTAAAACATTAAAAGATGTTATAGGACAAAAACATTTAATTGGTAAAGATAAAGTACTATCTAATTTAGTTAAAAATAAAAAATTATTTTCAATGATTCTTTATGGTAAACCAGGTATTGGAAAAACTAGTATCGCAAATGCATTAGTAAATGAATTAGATATTCATTATAGATTTTTAAATGCTACTACTAATAATAAAAAAGATTTTGATACAGTAATAGAAGAAGCTAAAATGTATGGTGAATTAGTACTTATAATGGATGAGATACATAGATTAAATAAAGATAAACAAGATCTATTACTTCCAGTAATGGAAAGTGGGCTAATTACTTTAATAGGTATGACTACATCTAATCCATATCACTCTATTAATCCTGCCATTAGAAGTAGATGCCAATTATTTGAACTACATGAATTAGATACTAAAGATATTATAGAAGGCCTTAAAAAGGCCATAAAAAGCCCAGAATTAGAGAATATTAAGATAGATAACAAAGTAATCGAGTATATTGCAAAAGTCTCAGGAAACGACCTAAGATATGCTTATAATTTATTAGAAATAGCATACTACTCTAGTGACGATAAAACTATTACAGAAGAAAAGATTAAAAGTATTAATAATAAACCAGTATTCTTCTCAGATAAAAATGGTGATGGACATTACGATGTATTATCAGGACTTCAAAAATCAATTAGAGGTAGTGATGTAGATGCATCACTTCACTATCTAGCAAGATTAGTTACTGAAGGTGATTTAGATTCCATATATAGACGACTAAGTGTAATAGCTTATGAAGATATAGGACTAGCTAATCCCGCAATTGGGCCTAGACTTGATGCAGCAATAAACGCAGCAGAGCGTGTCGGTTTACCTGAAGCAAGAATTCCTCTAGGTACCATAGTAACAGAAATGGCACTTTCTCCTAAATCTAATACAGCACATATTGCATTTGATGAAGCATTAAAAGATATAGAAGAAGGAAACGTTGGAACAATACCAAAACACTTAAAAAATGATAGTTCTAACACTGAATATAAATATCCTCATGATTATCCAGGGGCTTATGTAATACAACAATATTTACCAGATAAATTAAAAAATAAAAAGTACTATCATCCTAAAGATATAGGTTATGAAAAAACTATAAAAGAAATATATGACAAAATAGAAAAAATAAAAGATAGCAATTAGCTATCTTTATTTAATGTTCTGTACAGTTCATTCCTCCAACATTAACTACAATACATATAGCTTTAGGCTCATCTACTACAACTTGACCACTTTGAAATGCTCTAGCCTCAATAGTTTCATTTGCTGCTTTACAAACTAAATTATTACTTCCAGGATTACAACCTAATTGAGTAGTAGAATTATATGGTCCAAATAAATTATTTAATATGCCTGAAGCTCTTTGATATGTAGAGCCATCATTTGAGCCTTGAATACAAAATACTTTATTATCTTTAATACCACATGCATACGCTTTTAATATCTTATCGTTTTCATCTAAAATATGTCCAAAAAACGCATATCTTTGAACTCCGTCTTTCTTTAATGTTGTATAATCGCTAGTATAATTGCTTAAAGTAGCTACATTATTACCTGTATACATTGTCCATGCTGTATAAAAAGCATAAACGCAATCACTACCAGGGCAAGATCTAACATCAATTGCGTTTGAATCAGCTTGACCATAAGTAACAGCAAAACTAAATGAATATTCAACGTTCTCATCTACTAAAGTATCATTAGTAACAGCCTCTTTATCATATTCGACTCTTATTTTATACGTTTTTGTAGTTTCAACATTATTACGCATTTTTGGAAGTAAATGATTTAACCCGATTTCTTCTCCATCTGCATATGTAACAGTATATTTTATATAAGATGGTAAAGGACTTGGACTAACAGTAACAAGACTATTATTAACAGTATCAATAATTGGATTATCATTAACTTTTAATTCAATATCAGTAATCATCGCATCCAAAGTACCTGCATTTACTGCATCGACAGTAAATTCATAATAATCTCCAGGTTTATCAAAAGCAACCTCAAAATTAACTATATTATTAGGATGATTTGCATTTTCACTTACTATTTGTGATGTTATAGGAGTCACTCCATCTTGATTAGCTATATTATCCCAATATATATTCCATGTGTTTTTTGTAACTGCAGTACTACCATTTATTTTTAAAGTTGATGTTAGTGCTGCATAACCTATTGTTATCCCTAATAAAATTATTACTAATATAAATAACTTATTTCTCTTTCTATTTTTCATATAATCACCTATTATTATTTTATTATTTATATTTATCAATGTAAATAGAATAATAAAAATAAATATAAATTTACGTAAAGAAAAAAACATCTATTTCTAGATGTTTAATATAAATAATTCAATTAAACTATTACCATCAATATCTTCAGTTTTTAATCTATAATCCATATTACTTAAATCTTGCATTAATTTAAGTAATTCATTCTTACTATAAAGTCTAGTAAGTTCTCTAGTCTTTTTAATTCTAAATTCTTTTTCTCCTAATACTTCAGATATTTCTTTATCTTTCATATTCTTTTCTTCTAATAATTTAACTTGATATATTATTCTAATTTGTGATGCAAGTAAACCAATTATACTTAATGGTTCTATATTATATTCTAATAATTCTCTATATTTTTCTAAAGAATCTTTTTTATTTTTTTCTGCCAAACTCCTAGAAAAAGCAAAAGTTAAATCTCTAGGATCACCTAATTTCTTATTTACTAAAATATCTATATCGTCACAAGTAATAGTTTTATCATCTATTTTATAATTTTTTAATTTATCACATTCACTTATTACTTTAGTAAAATCTCCTAAACAATATTCTTCTAACATATTAATAGCTTTAAAATCTATTTTATAATCTTTAAAGGAATTTTTAATATAATCTTTTATACTTATATTTACTTCAATATTTTTACATATCTTTTTTAATTCTTTTATTGTTTTTAAAGTATTATTTCCTTTAGAGTAAATTATTAATAAATTGTCTGGATTAGGATTACTAATATATTTAAATAAATGATCTAAATCAGTTTTATTCTCATCATATTTTAAATTTTCTATATTAGTTAATATAATAACTTTCTTATCACTAAGAAATCCATAAGTATCTAAGTCTTCTAAAGCATTTTCTAAGGATACTTCTTCTAGATCATAAGAACTAATAGAAGCATCCTTAAAACCCATATCTTTTATAATCTTATCTTTTTCATTTTGAAAAGATTGAAAATCTTCACTTTCTATTAAATAACTATCCATTATTAATAGCCTTTTCTACTTCACTAATTATATTAGAATCAATAGATTTAGCTCCACCTTGAGCAAAAGTAGGACTTCCTCCACCATTTCCATTATATAAATTAGAAATAGTCTTTACTACAAATCCTGAGTTAACTTTAGAATTACTCTTAGCTATAAAATTAACACTACCATCCTCTTTTTCATTTATAAAGAATATAAATCCATTATCCATTTCATTAATTAAAGTATCAGCTATACTCTTTAATAAATTAATATCTTTATTTTCTACTTTCATTATTAATCTATTAACACCATTCACTTCAATTATCTTTTCTCTATAAATATCTAAGTTTTGAAGAGTAGACTGTTCTTTAAGACTAAAATATTTCTTTTCTAAATCTTTTACTTCATTATGAACATATTCAAGTTCATTCTTATTATAAATAATATCTTTGTAACTAACTGGTTCATCAGTAGTTATATCTACATCAAACTCTAATTTAATACCACTTTGTTTTGCTTCATCAAGTATTTCTCTAGCTTTCATAAGAAGTTTTATTTTCTCATCATTATATGGTTTTATAGTATCAATTAATGTATCAGTAATTTTATCATTAGTAACTGCTTCTATACGATAAATATTACTTCCTTTAGATTCACAAGTTTTAATTGCAAACCTCTTAATCTCACTAGTATTTGAAACATGAGTTCCACCACATAATTCAATAGATTTACCTATCTTAACAACACGTACCATATCTCCATATTTTTCACTAAACAATGCCATAGCTCCCATTTCTTTAGCTTTATCAATAGGCATTACTTCAGTAGATACTATTATATTTTCATGTACCATGTCATTAACAAATTTTTCTACTTCAAGTATCTTTTCATCAGTCATCTTACCAGTATAAGTAAAGTCAAATCTAAGTTTTTCAGAGTCTACATAACTACCTGCTTGATGAATTGTATTAGATACAACTTGTTGTAGAGCATATTGAGTAACATGAACTGACGAATGGTTTACTTCGGTAGCTTTTCTTCTCTCTTTATCTAAGATAAGTTCTACTTCATCACCTACAGTAATAACTCCATCAAGTAATTTAACTTTATGAATATGTTGACCATTAGGAGCTTTAAATACATCTACTACATGTCCTTTAAAGTTATCTCCAATAACCATACCAGTATCACTAACTTGACCACCACTTTCAGCATAGAAACAAGTTCTTTCTACTGCTATATAAGTATCATGATCAACACTATTAACTAATTCATCTTTAGAGAATATTGCGATAACCTTACTCTTAACTCTATAAATTCCATAAGCAAATTCTGATTTTTCCTTAAAATCTAATAATACTTTCTTTTGATTAGCCATAGAATTAACATTTTTAACATTAGCCTTACTTAGATCTTTTTGAGCTTTCATATATTTATCAAATTCATCTTTGCTTACTTTATAACCTAATTCATTCAAATATTCTTCTGTAAGTTCAAATGGGAATCCATAAGTATCATATAATTTAAATGCTTCTTCTCCACTTATGTATCCATCAGTTGAATTTTCTACTAATTCTTTTAATCTACGTTCACCAGCTTCTAAAGTCTTTAAGAATAATCTTTCTTCTTCTAAAACTAAAACTTCAACGTCAGCTCTTCTCTCTACTAAATAAGGATAAGCTTCTTTCATTACATCAACTACATCACTTACTATTTTATAAAGGAAAGCATCATTAAATCCCAAAGCCTTACCCATTCTAACACTTCTACGAAGTAAACGTCTTAATACATAACCTCTACCAACATTTTCAAATGCAGCACCATCAGCAAGAGCAAAAGTTATAGCACGAATATGGTCTGCTATAATTTTAAATTCTTTTTGACCAACATATTCTACTTTAGCAAGCTCTTCTATGTGTTTAATTATTGGTTTAAATAAATCTGTTTCAAAGTTAGAATCAACATTTTGGAATATACAACACCATCTTTCTAACCCTGCACCTGTATCTATATTCTTACTTGGAAGTTCAGGATAATCTTCTCTAGCCATTCCTTCCGTAGCGTTAAATTGGCTAAATACATTATTCCAAATTTCTACAAATCTCTCTTGATCTTTATCTTGACTAAATAATTTAAAAGCATCTCCATTTGGATCATATTTTTCTCCTCTATCAAAGAATATTTCAGAATCAGGTCCACAAGGTCCAGTACCTATCTCCCAGAAATTACCATCTAAAGGAATTATATGTTTAGGATCAAGCCCTACATCTATCCATCTATCTCTAGCTTCTAAATCTTTTGAATAAACTGTTACATAAATTAAATTTTTATCTATATCAAAATATTCAGGACTAGTTAATAATTCAAAAGCAAAAGCAATTGCTTCATTTTTAAAATAATCTCCTACTGAGAAATTACCCATCATTTCAAAGAAAGTTTGGTGTCTCTTAGTAATACCAACATTTTCTATATCATTAGTACGTATACACTTTTGTATATTTGTTATTCTTCTAGATTCCGGTACTTCTCTACCATCAAAATACTTCTTTAATGGAGCAACTCCTGCATTAATCCATAATAAACTATCATCATTAATTGGAATTAATGGTGCTGATTCAAACACCTTATGTCCTTTACTTTCAAAAAATTTAAACCAAGTCTTTCTAATATCATCATGACTCATATATTTCATTTTACTTCACCTACTTTTTCTAATATAAAATTAACTACTTCATCTTTACTCATATTAGTAGAATCAATATAAATCTGAGAATCACTTCTTTTTAAAGCCCCTACTTCTTTATGCATATCATTGTAGTCTCTTTCAATAATACTTTGTTTTATCTCATCATAATCTGAAAAAATGCCTTTTTCTTCATTTTGTTTTACTCTTCTTTTTGTTCTTTCTTCTACACTAGCATCTAAATAGAACTTAAAGTCTGCATTAGGAAATACAACAGTAGTTATATCTCTACCTTCCATAATAACATTACGTCCTAAAGCTAGTTTTCTTTGTAAATTAACCATTTCTTCTCTGACAGGGACAATACTTGAAATAGGACTTACTACACTAGTAACTTCCTTAGACCTAATTTCTTCTGATACATCTTCTCCATTTAAGAAAGTCTTACCTTCTTCATTAAAAACAATATCAATATCCTTAGTCATTTCAATTATTTTATCAGTATTATCTACTATATTATTTCTTAGAGCTTGTAATGCAATACATCTATACATTGCCCCAGTATCTATATAAACTAAATTAAGTTTTTCTGCCACTAACTTTGTAATAGTACCTTTACCAGCACCTGCAGGACCATCTATCGCAATTACCATTATCTTTCCTCCATTTCAGTATGATGTATTATTTCTATAGCCTCTTCTTTTAAGCTATCTAACCCTGTATTATAAACTATATAATCAAAATCATTATACATAGATATTTCTTTCTCAGTAATATGATTTTTCTCTTCTTCAGTTAGTTTATTATCAAAGTTTTTTCTTACTAATTTAATAGATACAACATCATCATATTTAGCTTTAATACTTAAAAACTCATTTATAAGTCTAGCATCAGTAATAATAAATACATCAAAAAAATTATTAAGTATTTCAATATCCTCAAATAATCTATTTAATAAGAAATCTCTCTTTCCTAATTTTTCCTTTATAATTTCTATACCCATTTTTTGAAGAAATTCTCTAGGTTTAGGATCTCTATTAGGATCATAATTAAAATAATTTTCTGCATAACCATACAAAGGACTAGTTATTTGCATAACACATGGTTTATATCCATAATCCTTTAATTCTTCTTTTAGTAAATTACCTAGAGTTGATTTACCACTTCTAGCAGCACCACCAATAACAAATACTTTCATATTTCCCTCCATAAACAAAAAAAGATGGTATAAGGAGTCTAAATAGACGGTACCATCCTTTGTTTTACTCTTTTTGATAACGGGTATCCCCGATAAACTTAAGAAGTAGCTTTCTAAATACTTTTATAACTTCTTTCACCAACCGAAGTCTCTCTAAAATAAACCATATTTATACTTTTCTTCCGTCAACATTTATTACACATATATTTTAACAAATTATATGTATTTATTCAACTATTTTTTCTTTACTTTTTTGATTTCTACTACTTCTATTTCATTTTCTTTTTTTCTATCACCTTTTAAGTATTTAATAAGCCCTGTTTGTTCTAAAACAAATAGTAATATTACCTTTAAACAAGCAATACAAGGAGTAGCAATAATCATACCAATTATTCCAAAGAAATGTTCAAATACTAATAATCCAACCATAATAGTAACTGGATGTAATTTCATAGTATGACCCATAATCAATGGTTGATAGAAATTGTTTTCTAATAATTGAACTACTAATATAGAAATAATTACACATATACCAGTAATTGGACTAATAGTAAATCCAACTATTACCGCAGGAATTGCCCCAATATATGGTCCAAAATATGGAATAATATCAGTAACCGCACAGAAAAGTGCAAATAATATTGGTGCCTTCATGCCAGCTATTGTAAGACCAATAGATTGAGTAATAAATACTAAAGTCATTACAATTAATACTCCTTGTACATAACTTCTTAAAGAAGTATTAATTCTATGAGTTAATTCTTTATAGCCACTTTTCCAACTAACAGGAATAATTTCATATAAAGCTTTATTAGCCCTTTCAAAATCAAACAACAAATAAAATCCAATCATTAATCCTAATACAAGACTAACTCCACCACTTATAATAGTCTTTCCTGCACTAAATAAGTATTTAGGCATTTCTGATCCAATACTCATACCCCATTCAGTAACAGTACCTGTTAAAGTATCTTTAACTGTTTTAATATTAACCATTTCATTAAGGTCAAATCTCTTAATAACTCCTACAATAAATTCAGTAATTTCATTAAAAATAGATGGTGCAGCACTAACAAAGTCTTTTACTTGCGAAATTAAAGCAGGCACAAGTAAATATATAATTAATGCAAATAATCCAAACATTAATAAATATACAAGTATACATCCTATGATTCTAGGAACTTTCTTCTTTTGTAGCCATGTAACCCATGGATCAAAAAACCATGCAATTACAAAGCCTATAAATATTGGAGAAATAACTATAATAAACTCCCCAATATATTTTAATAATTTCCATTCTTTTAATAAATATGTACCTAGTAAAATCAAAGCTATTATAGCCATAAAATAACCAATATTAATTAATTTTTTACCTGTCTTTAAAATATGATTTAAACTAGTAACATCAACTTCTTTTTCTTTATTATTTTTAAACATACCCTCACCTCATTAATTATTATAACACTATTTATAAATATATTGTATAATATTTATAGGTGATTCCATGAAAACTGTTAAATATGACATTTCAAATGAAATTATAATAAAAAACTCAAGATTTATTACTTATATATATAGATTAAACAATAATGAAATAGCTACTTATCTAGAAGGAATAAAAAAACTTCATCCAAAAGCAACACACTATACATATGCTTATATCTATAATAATAATGGATATTCATCTGATGATAACGAACCATCAGGTACTGCAGGAAGGCCTATGTTAAATGTATTAGAAAAAGAAGATTTAAATAATATTTTAGTAATTACTGTTAGATATTTTGGAGGTATAAAATTAGGTGCAGGAGGTCTTGTTAGAGCCTATACCAAATCAGTAACAGAAACTCTAAAACAAAGTAAATTTATAAATCTAGAAGAAGGATACAAAATAAAAATATCTTTTGATTATCCAGAAGAAAAGCAAATAAACTATATCTTAGGAGATAATATTATAGAAAAACAATTTAATGATAAAATAACTTATATAGCTAATATTTCTAAAGAAAACATTAATAAATTAAATAATTACGAAATATTAGAAAATATATATATAGAAAAAGATGCATAAGCATCTTTTTTAATTATTTATAAGTAATTTCAATCTTCTAATAACTTTCTTTTCTATACGAGATATATAACTCTGACTTATTCCCAGTTTTTCTGCAACTTCTTTTTGTGTAAATTCATCATTTCCTAATAATCCATATCTAAGTACCATTATTTCTCTATCTCTAGGTTTCAAACTAAGTATTTCTCTAATCATTAATTCTTTATCATCCTCCTTTTCAATTGACTTAGTTATTTCATCTTTTTCAGTTCCAATGATATCTTCCAAGTGTAATTCATTACCATCTGAATCTAACGAAAGAGCCTGATCTATTGAAACCTCACTTTTTAACTTTTTATTTTTTCTTAAATACATTAATATTTCATTATCTATACAACGTGATGCATAAGTTGCTAATTTTATATTCTTATCACTAGAAAAAGTATTAATTCCTTTAATTAATCCAATCGATCCAATACTAACTAAATCTTCTAAATCAACACCAGTGTTTTCATACTTTTTAGCTAAAAAAACTACTAATCTTAAATTATGTTCTATTAATTTATCTTTTGCATTTAAATCTCCCTTTTCCTTTAATTCTACATAATAATCTTCTTCTTCCTTACATAGTGGTTCTGGAAGTATATCAGTAGCTCCAACATAAAAACAACTACAAACTTTAAAAAACAATTTTCTAAAAAATTTAATAATCTTTAACATAATTCCTCCTTTAATTTATTAGGCAATATACAATTTTCTTCTATACTAAATTTATCTTTACTAAGACCTATTAAATAATGAAATTCTTTATCATTAATAATCACTTTATCAGGTTTAATACATTTAATTACTCCACTCGTATTTAATGCCTTATATGGAACATAAATAATATTATTACTAGTAATATTTAAATTACAAAGTAATACACTTTTTCTACTTATAGGATCTATAAGTCTATTACCAGTATCAATAAAACCCTCTAAACAAAACTTCTTCTTACCAATAATAATAGTAACTAAATATTTATTAGAATATATTTCTCTATAAGATAAGAATTCTTTTATTAGAATTCCAATCACTATAAAACAACCAAATATTAGAAAAAACTTATTATTAATTTCAAATAAATAACAAAATCCCCCTAAAACTATACTAATCAAATAAAAATATAATATATTTTTAAATATATTTTTAAATCCAAAAGTAATAATAACTAATAATATACTAGTAATAATTTTAAATAAAAATAATATAAAATTATTAATATTTATAAATAATAAAAAAGTAGTAAAACTTCCAATTATACTACCAACAAAAACTCTAATCATTTTATTATTTCTTTTTAGTATTCTTTTAGTACCATAAAGTATCATAAAATCTAATAAGAAATTTAATATAAATATTTCTTCATAATATATATTCATCCTATCACCAAGAAAATTATATAAATAAAAAAACGACTTATTTGTCGTTTTATATTTTCTTTTTCTTAATAAATATTTTAATTATATAAACCAAGAAGAATGTCATTATAATTACAAAAGACCATTTCAATATGATATTAAATATTGAACCATTCTCAGTATATCTATTTATGATAGCAAACATATTCTCAGGTAAATATTTACCAATTACTCTACTCAAATCTTTAAGTCCTATGTTGTTTTTAACAAAAGTTAGTATTCTTAGAGTAATTTCTACTATTGCCATTAAAAATACAAATGATGAAAATCTCTTAAAGAACATTAATACAATAATACATAATATAATTAAAACTATTAAATCAATATACATCTAACCACTCCTACTCTAATTATATTTTATCATACTTTTACATAAAAACAATAATTACTTAACATCAAAATCTAATAATACTACACATATTTTTTCATAAACGTCTTGCTCATTTTTAATAGTATCTATTAGATACATTTTATCACGATTATATTCTTTTAATCCCCTCATATAATATGGTTTATCATAATCAAGCACTATAAATGGCATAATATTATTTTTCAAACATTCCTTAAACATAATAATACGCCCAACACGACCATTGCCATCACCGAATGGATGAATTTTTTCAAATCTTACATGAAATTCAATTATGTCTTCTAAAGTTATTTTATCTAAATTATTATACCAATTTAATAGTTCATCTAAATCTCTTTCTACATTTTCAGGTTTTGAAGTATTAATAACATTAACTACTCCAATCATATTAGGTACTATTTTAAATCCTCCAACATTATACCTAGGATTATCCTCATCCGTAGTATTTCTTTTAAGAATTTTATTCATTTCTATAATACTTTCTTTAGATAAATTATCATCTACTATATCTAATATATAATCAAATAATTTAAAATGATTTTTTGTCTCATATAAATCATCTAATTTAATCGACTCATTATTTTTAGGAATGTATGAATTGGTATCAAATATTGCTTCTGTAGCTTCTTCATCAATTTTACTACCTTCTATTTTATTAGAATTAAAAGCAAAATTAACTTGAGAAAAATGATAAATGTTACCCTTAAATTTAGAATTTTTTTGTTCAACTAATTCTTTTTTTAATTTTAATACATCCATGTAATCACCCAATTAAATTATAACAAAAAAAGAAGATATTATCTACTTAAGATTTTATCTCCTTCTTCTAACATTTTAGTAATAAATATACCATATCCTCTTTTAGTATTATCTACAATTACATAGTTTACTACTCCAATAATTTTATTATTTTGGATAATTGGAGAACCACTCATACCTTGAACTATACCTCCTGTTTTTTCCAACAGTTTTTTATCAGTAATTTCAAATAAAATATTTTTAGTAGAATTACTTTCATCTATATTAATAATATTAATTGAATAATTACTTATTTCATTTTTATCAATTACAGTTTTTATATATGCAGAGCCTTTATGAATATCAGAAATTTTTCCAACATCGAGGATTTCTCTACTAGAAAATTCGTCACTATATTTACCATATATCCCATTAATTTCATTTATTTCGATTGAACCAATTGAATCACTTTTATCTATATTAGCTTTCTTTTCTCCAGTATTACCATTAACACTTTTTTTTATATTAGATACTGTAGAAGAATAAATATTACCTTCGCTTATTTCAAATTTAGAATAACTTTTACTTTCAAGAATTTCATGACCAAGAGAACCAAAAACTTTAGTTTCAGGATCTATATAAGATAATGTTCCTATTCCATTAATAGTATCTTTAACATACAAACCTGTTTTTAAAATATTATTTTCTTCTTCTAATTTTATAGGTATAACAATTTCTTTATTATTTCTTAATACACTAAATTTATATAAATCTTCTTCATTAATAATATTATTCAAATTATTAATACTAGAGATATCTATACCATTAATTTTTTTAATAATATCCCCTATCATAAAACCTGATTCTTCAGCAATATTTTTACCATTAACTGGATAAAATCCAACTACATATACACCACTAGAATGTACTTCTATTCCTATTGTTTCTCCACCAACAACAATTCTATCCGAATAAGCAAATACATTTAGAGGAAATAATAATAAAATTAATAATAATTTTATTTTTTTCATAAAAACACCTCTAATACTATATTCCCCAACATTCGACAAAATATACAAAAAAAGGAATAACTTGTATTCCTTTTTTATATTAACCGACCCAAGATATTGTGGCATATCCATGACCAAAACGTTGACCATTAGTAGTAGATGCACTTGTTACACCTCCGATGTAACCAGAACCACCACCGCCGCCGGCCCAGTATCTTGAATAATCAACATCACCACTATTATCAACACGAACTCTATAGCTTATACTAGCCCCAGGTGTTGGCAATGTAAATCCAGTAGATACTGTATTTTTAGAAAACACACTTTCATAAGCAAGTTGCCCTCCAGAAGCTCCTGCTAAAGCAATCTCATTAATACGAATATCTGCTAAAGGTCTAAATTTAACTTCTGAAGAAATAGCTAAAGATGTAGACAATGCTGAATATGCTACTGAAGTCACAAAAGTCAATAAAACACTTATTAATAAAAGCATATATTTTCGCATTTCTGCACCTCCTTTTTTGAGCGCACTCTCCTAGTATCAATTTTATCAAATTTAGCCTTTTTTTCAACGAAAAAAAGGGAAAAAATATATAAATTATTGATATTTTTTAACCCTTGTAATACAACAATTTTAAGCAAAATAAAAAAGAGTCTTTCAACTCTTTTAATTACTATTTTCTATCATATTATTCATCTTATTCATGGCATCAACTTCCATATCTTTTATCATTTTAAATTTATCAGGATTTTTCACAAAATAAATAATACCTGCAACTGCCATTCCTCCAATAAAAGCCATTGTAATAGACATTTTCATAATATCACCTCTAATGTTATTATGAATAATTTTTATTATTTTATACCACTAATTAAATAATCTTTAATAGTTGTTCTTCTATTATCATCTCTATCATTACAAGCTGCATACTTCAAAGCATCAATATCTCCTATTAAATAAAGTTTTGATTTAGTTCTAGTAACTGCAGTATAAATAAGTTTTTGATATAGCATTTTATTATATCCCTTAACTATAGGTATAATTACTACATCAAATTCAGACCCCTGAGATTTATGAATACTAATACTATAAGCTAATCTAAAATTATTAAAATTAGATGGTGTATATTTAACTTCATTTCCATCAAAGTCTATATGTATTTCTTTCTTTTTAGAATTAATAATTTCACTTATAATTCCAATATCTCCATTATATACATTTTCCTCAGGCATATTAGTAAGTTGAATTACTTTATCACCTTCTCTAAATATAACTTCACCTACTCTATATTCCTTTTTACTATTTGATTTTTTATTAAATAATTCCTGTAATTTTGAATTAATTGCATCTATTCCATTTAATCCTTTATACATTGGAGCTAATATCTGTAATTCATGATAATCCAAATCTTTATAAGTACTACAAATTTCAATAATATTAGGTATTACCTCACTATCTAAGCATTTAATAAAAGTAAGATCATCCTTAACATTAAATATATCTTCATTAATAGTTTTTCTCCTTATATCATAAGCTAAAGTAATTATATTACTCCCCTCATCCTGCCTATATTCATCTTTTAATTTAACCACTTCTAACATATTAGATTCTATCAAATCATGAAGTACATCTCCAGGTCCTACAGAAGGTAATTGATGGTCATCACCCACAATTATTATTTTACAATTAGCACTTAATCCTTTAAGTAAACTATTCATTAAATATGTATCTATCATACTAGCTTCATCAATAATAACAAACTCTACTTTACTCTTATTATATTCATTTATTTGAAATTTATTTTGCTCCTTTTGCCATTTTAAAAATCTATGGATAGTACTTGCCGGAAAAAGTGTTGCTTCACTCATTCTTTTAGCCGCTCTACCTGTAGGAGCCAAAAGAGCTACTTTTTCACTTAAACTTTCATATGACAATTTATTAATTAATCTATATAATTCAAGTATTGCTTTTATAATAGTAGTTTTTCCAGTACCAGGGCCACCCGTAATAATAAGAAAATCTTTTTCTATTGCTTTCTTTATTGCTTCTAATTGAACTTCATTATATTTTATACCAAAAAAACTTTCTAATTCCGATATATTATCCTTTATTTTTTTTATAATTATTCCTTCTTTAGAATTTAACATCCTAAATCTTTTAACAATAAATGTCTCAGCATCATACATATCTTTTAAATAATATTTATCATCAATAATAACTATTCTAGAATCCTTTACCAATTCATTTAATGCATAAATAAAACTATCTTCGATTATACCAACTCCTAATACTCTAGGAATCAAAGTTAATAACTCATTATATGTATAATATGAATGTCCATAAGTATTACTAATTTCATTCATAATATAAATAATAGATGCTTTTATTCTTATTAAAGAATCTCTTTCTACACCTGAATTTAAAGCTATTTGATCTATCTTCTTAAATGTAATATCAGGTATATCCACAATAGTTTGATATATATCTTCTTCAATAATAGATTTTACTTTTCCCTTATAAAAATTATATATAAGCATAGAATCCCTAGTATTAAATCCCAAATCAGATAAATACATAATAATCTCATAACTAGATTCATATTCTTTTAATTTATCATGGAGTATTTTTACATCTTTTTCTGTTATTTTCGGTATTAATATTAAATTATCAGGGTTATTTAATATTATTTTCAATGTATCTTTTCCCAATACATCTACAATAGCTTTAGCTTTTTTTTCTCCAATACCTTTAAATAAACCACTAGTAAGAAATTCTAATATAGAATCTTTCTCTTCAGGTTTTACTCTTTCATAACTATCTACTTTAAATTGTTCTCCGTATTTTTCATGATTAACTAATTCACCATAAAATATATATGTATCTATATTATTAAGTTCATGAAAATATCCAGTAAATGTAATACTTCTACCTATATATTCAGCAAGTAATTCATTATCTGTATCATTAACCTTAAAAATACCGATAACATAACCGGTATTATTTTCAAAAATACTTTTAGAATAACTTCCTTTTATATAGGCCATTTTATCACACCTTGTCTATAAATATTATATCATATATAAAACAAAAAAAGGAGTATTTTATACTCCTATACAATATGGATAATCTATATCTTTTATAGTAACTTTTACTAACTCATTATGAGGTAATTCTCCCTTTATTTTAACATATAAATAATTACCTGTATGACCATAACTATATCCATCTTTAAACTCTTCTATTAATACTTCTACTTCTTTATTAATAAACTTTTTCATATAGTTTATTTCTAATTCTTTAGATACTTCTATTAATTTTCTACTTCTTTCCTTCTTCTCATGTTCATCTATCTTACCACTCATTCTAGATGATGCTGTCCCACGTCTTTCACTATATGGGAATACATGAAGTTTAGAAAATTCTAATCTTCTACATGTATCTATTGTGGTTTGAAATAATTCTTCTGTCTCAGAAGGAAATCCCACAATAACATCAGTACTAATAGCTATATTAGGTCTTATATCTCTTATTTCCTTAATCTTATTAAAGAAATAATCTAAATCATATTTTCTATTCATAGCCTTTAAAATCTCATTAGAACCAGCTTGTATTGGTATATGTAAGTGATCCACTAATACCTTACTATTACGAAGTACATTCAATACTTTTTCATTTAATTCTGTTGTCTCAATCGATGAAATTCTAAGTCTAAGAAGTCCATCTATCTTAACTAATTTTTCAAGTAAATCAGCAAAATCCGTATCCAAATCTTCCCCATAACTTCCTGTATGAATACCTGTCAAAACAACTTCTTTATAACCATTTTTTACTAAATCAGTAACTTCTTTAATAACTTCACTCTCATCCTTGCTTCTACATTTTCCTCTAACAAAAGGAATAATACAAAAAGTACAAAAATTATCACACCCATCTTGTATTTTAACAAAAGCACGAGTTCTACCAGGAAAATTAGAAATATACATATCTTCAAATTCTTTTAATCTTCCAATATATTGAAGTCTCATAACTTCTTTATTTTTAAAATATTCGTCAAGTAATTCAACAATCTTACTTTTATCTTTATTACCAATAATTATATCCAATCCATCAATTTGTATATCAGGATTAGCAGCAATAAAACATCCCATAGCCACAACACAAGCATTAGGATTTCTCTTTATAGCTTGTCTTATCATTTTACGAGACTTACTATCACTATTATTAGTAACAGTACAAGTATTAATAATATATACATCACAAACATCATCAAAATTCTTAATCTCATAACCTGCTTTTTTAAGTTCATTAATTACATATTCAGATTCATAAGTATTAACTTTGCACCCTAATGTAAGTACACCTACAGTTCTCATGTGTTCACCTCTTTTATGCGTATAAATTATATCATAAATCTTACTTTATTACAAATAAAAAAGTGACTAAGTCACTTAATCTAATTTACTTTGTAATTCTTTTAAAGTCATCAAGAATTCATTTGTCTTCTTAATTTCCGCATCAAGTTTTTCATAGTTGGCAGTATTTTCTAATTCAAGAGTATCACCAACTTCTGATTCTTGCTTTTCAATACCATAGATTGGAGAAATAATTGGACTACTTTTGAACTTTTTAATTTCAGGTTCTACTTTAGTTTTAATTGTATTGAAGTCTTCTAAAACCACTTTCTCTTCTTCTTCTACAGGCACTACATTAGCAATTACAAAAGGTGTAGTAACTGGTTCAGCTTCTCTACCGGCAATTACTTCTAATTCGCTTATACTAATAGGTTCATTACCCTCATCTTTATATTGAGTAAGTTCATTAGCTTCATACATTTCCTTACTCTTTTTAACTAATTCTTCTAGACTAATAATAGCATTTTCTTCTTGTTCTACTTCAAAGTCAGTTAAACGAGCATTTTCTACTACGTCTACTATTTTTTCTTCTTGTTCTTTTAATTCTTCAGTAATTTTATGTAATTCTTCTTTAGCTACACTAACATCAGGTTCAATAGATGTATATTCTAATTCATCTTCTTCTGTCAATAATTCAATAGGTTCTTGTTCTTCTTTTTTTATTTCTTCTTTCTTTTCTTCTTGCATTGCTTCTGTAGTTATTTCTTGAAGTACTTCAGTACTAATTTCTTGTACAATAGCATTTATATCTTCTCTTGTTAAAGAATCCTCTTCCAATGTTTCTACTACTGGAGTAGGTTCTTCTATAACAGTTTGTAATACTGGCTCAGTTATTTCTTCTTCAGGAGTTATTTCTACTTCTTCTTTTATCTGTTCAACTAGTTTATTTAACTCCTTTGTATTATGTCTTTTTCTCCCTCTATCATTGTGTTTTTCTACTAAATAAATTATGAAACATAAAAGACACGCTACTGCTGCAACGATATAGACAACAATAATTTCCTTTGATGTTAAAAATTCTACTATATCCATTATTCTGTACACCTCCATATTAGTTTATCATAACTAATAAATATTGACTTAAATAAACACAATTTTCTAAAGCAATTGACAACCCTTTTTACAAACTTTTATATATGTTCGATTAACCCTAGTGGGCAATCCTCTTACCAAAATCAATATACCATATTTTTAGTTATATTGTATAGTGTTTTTTAATAAAATTTACTATGAAAAATAAATTTATAAAATCAACACTTATTTTGTTAATAGGAGGTCTACTAACTAAACTATTAGGTATGCTAATAAAGATAGTTATGGCAAGACTTATAGGTACTAAAGGATTAGGCATGTATATGTTAATTTTACCTACTTTTACCCTATTAATTAGTCTTAGTCAATTTGGTTTTCCATTAGCCATTTCTAAACTCATAGGAGAAGATACTAGAAACAATAAAAGACTAGTAATTTCAATTCTACCAGTCTTAATCATAATAAATATTATATTAATTATCTTAATAATATTATTATCCCCTATTGTAAGTAAAAAATTACTTCATAATGAAGATATTTATATAAGTATATTAGCTATGTCCCTAGTAATACCATTTACCTCAATATCTAGTATTTGTAGAAGTTACTTTTTTGGTAAACAAAAAATGTTTCCTCATGTATTATCTAATGTTGTAGAGGATATAGTAAGATTAATAATAATGATCATTGGAATACCACTAGTAAAGCCCTATGGATTAAAATATATAGTATGTTTTTTAATCTTAATAAATATAATAAGTGAAATTATTTCTACTATCATTTTAATAATTTTCTTACCAAAAAATATACATATTACAAAAGAAGATTTAAAACCAAATAAAACATATATAAAAGAAACATTAAATATATGTATACCCAATACTACAAGTAAATTAATAGGAAGTATTGGTTTCTTCTTAGAACCAATTATATTAACTAATATATTATTATTAAATTATTCCAATAATTATATAACTACAGAATATGGAGTTATATCAGGTTATGTCATACCAATAATTCTATTACCATCATTCTTTACATTAGCCCTATCTCAATCACTACTACCAGTAATTTCAAAAGATAGTGTAAAAAACAATTTAAAAAGCATAAAGAAGAAAGTATCCTATATAATATTTCTTTCTCTTTTAATAGGTATACCCATAACAATAATACTTCTATTTAAGGGAGACCAACTACTTCAATTAATCTATCATACAAGTAAAGGGTATAATTATTTAAAAATATTAGCACCAGTATGTTTACTTCAATATATCCAAGCACCACTATCAACTACATTAGATGCTTTAGGCAAAAGTAAAATAAATTTAATCTCAACAATATTAGGTACAATAACAAGGACTATATCTTTAATAATATTCTCATATTCAAAAATAGGAATATACTCTCTAATTATATCTATATCTTTAAATATAATTATTACTACTTTATATCAAATAAAAAAAGTAAGATATTATCTTACTTATTAGTATTTTTAGGATCTGTCATTTGTTTAGCAAGTGATTTATATGGTTCTCTAGTTTCAACGTCTTTAACAACTACATCATAATTAACTACTAGTATATCTACTACAGCTTCTTTTCTTTCTTCTAGTATTTCTGAAATTGTAGTTAATGGCATTCTATATTTTTTAGATGCTTGTTCTCTTGTTAATCCTCTTATTACAACATCTAAGAATATTGCATTACTTACATCAACTGGATTATTAAGATTATTAGAATTATCCACTAATGTATCAATTGTTCCCTCTAGTGCTTTTCTCATTTCATCTTCTTCTCCACCATACATCCCATATTTAGATACTAGCTTCTTAGATGACTTAACTCCATCATCTTTTTCATTTTTTGATGCATATGGATCAACTATCTCTTTTAATCCCACTTCTTTATCATCATGTCTATTTAATCCTAATGTTTTTCTAACTTCATCTACCATTTTTTCATATGTTGCACTTTTTTCGGCTAAAATAAATGTAACGCAAACACTAACGATATCCATATATAAATCTTCAGCAACTTCAGGTTTAACTGTCTCATAAACATCTGAAATTAAATTAATATGCCAAGAATCAAATACATGATTTTTCTCCAATGCTTTAATATACTTTTTAACTCTGTCCTCTGCTTTTACCATAAATCCTCCATTTAGTAAAAAATATACTAACATAAGTTTTTTAGATAATCAATACTTTTTTAATTATAAATATATAATTCATGTTGAGCTCTAGTACAAGCTACATATAAAAGATTTCTTTCATTATTTTTATATGAATTATCTCTGTTATTATAAACTACTACACTATCAAATTCTAATCCTTTAGAAACATATGCAGGCATAATAACTAAATCTTTATGAAAACTCTTAGTATTATGATCTACTAAGCTTATCTCTAATTTATCTTTTACTAAATCATATAAATGTTCTGCTTCCTTCATATCTTTAGTAATTAGAGCTACACTTTTATATTCACTTCTTAATTTACTAATATCATTAATTAAACTATCAGCTATATTTTCTACACCTTTTCTAATAATAACAGGTTTGTTCATTGTCTTCCTAATCGCATTAACATGATTTAAACCAAGTATCTTATTAGTATAATTAATTATCTCAGGGGAAGATCTATAAGTCTTTAATAATTCAATATATTTAGTATCTCCATTAAATAAATTAGAAAGTTCATCTAAAGAATCATAATGATAATATGGATTAATATTTTGATTAATATCACCTAGTATAGTAAAATCTGCCTTTTTAAATATCTCATTAATAATAATATATTGAAGTCTATTATAATCTTGTGCCTCATCTATTACTACTTGACGAATACATCCATCATAAATAAATCCTTCTAGTCTACCCTTTAAATAAGCAAAAACCAATGCATCTTCATAATTAATCTCATCAGAATCAATAAAACTCTTTATAGTCTTCTCATCTAGTTTTAATCTACAAAATTCAGACATATAAAATTCTTTCATAATAGATTTTAAATCATGTTTGAAATTACAATTTTCATACATTAATTTTAAGTAAGTTGCTTTCTTTTTAGAACTACCTTTATAATTATTAGAACTTAATTTATCACTAATTTCTTCCATTCTTTCAAATAAAGGTAATCTATCATACTTATCATGAAGCATACTATTTAAATCATCTTTAGTAATATAGAATTTTTCATTTTCAGTAAATGAATCAGTAAAACAACAATTATCAATAAAATTCTCTATAAAAGCATCTAAATCATCTATAATCCTATCACTTTGTTTATATTCAACAAGTTCAGGATAAGTTTCCTTATAAGAATAATATCTAGAAACAAAATCTGTAAAATCTTCTACATGCTTATATTCCGTAATAAAGTTTTCTAAATAATCAGCAAAAGTAGTTTGTAGTGTATTAGCTTCTCCTAAAGAAGGTAATACTTCTGAAATATAATCAGTAAATATATTATTAGGAGAAAATATAAGCACATTATTACTATTTAAATTCTCTAATCTATATAAAAGAAAAGCAATTCTATGAAGAGCCACAGTAGTCTTACCACTACCAGCAATACCTTGTACTATTAAGTTATTATCTTCAAGATTTCTAATAACTTTATTTTGTTCCTGTTGAATAGTATTAACTACATTCTTCATCTTGTCACTAGATTCAGTAGCAAGTACTTCTTGTAGTACTTCATCATCTATATTTAATGAATTATCAAACACTCCAACTAACTTTCTTTTTTCTATTTTATATTGTCTTTTTCTTTTTAATTCACCACTATAAACTCCTCCCGGTGCACTATAACTACATGGACCAGTTTCATAGTCGTAAAACAAACTACAAATAGGACTTCTCCAATCATATAATATATTATTCTCATTTTTATCTTTTAAATAAGTTAAAGACATATAAATATTATATATAGAATTATCTTTATCATCTTTAAATACAATAGATGCAAAATAAGGTTTATCTTTAATCATTTTAAGTCTTCTTAAATAATCTTGTTTTCTGAAAAACTTATCAGCCTCAAGTGCCGTAGCAGCTTTAACTTGAGTCATTTCCCCTTCATCAAAACTATTAGAATCAGACCACATCATCTTTTTAAATTCTATTAAGTCTTCTTCCCCTACTTTAACATCACTAGCTAAACTATTATACGTATCATCAAATAACTTATTTACCTTATCAAGTATCTTAACTTCTTTTTTAAATTCTATTTCACTAATTGCCATAAAAACCACCTTATAGTCTATATAAATATATCAAAAAAAAAGAATTGTTTCTATATAGAAACAATAACTTTACACATATTTTAATATAGTAGTAATTAAACCTAATAATAAGAATAATACTAATACTATAATAGATGCTTTAGTAACTTTTATCTTTTTAAGATTTTTAAATTCAAAATCTTTTTCTTTATAATCCTTTACTTCTACTATTTTTGTAAATATACTTTTCTTTTTAGTTAAATCTTCAGAAGAAATAATAACAAATTCATCAGGATTACCACTTTCACTATAAGTAAAATCTTTAGGTAATCTTAAAAAATATATAAACATAGCTAAATCCATAGAAGCACCACTAATATTAACCACTGATAAAAGTACTAATAATGGAATATTAAATATAACTCCAATTATATATGTAATTACACCAATTACCATAAAAGGCATCTGTAGAGAAATAAGTATATTTTTCTTAGTTAATTTACTATATGCCATAGCATAAAAAATACCCTTTTCAAGTTCTATTCCATAAGTAATATACTTACGTTTAGTACCTCCTAAGAAATAACCTATTCCATGAAGTAGTTCATGTAACATTAAATATAAAATTATTAGAATAAATACAATAAAATAATTCATTTTATTATTCCATAATTCTACTCTTAAGAAAAACGCTAACGCTGCAGCTAATATAAGTATCACAATACTTAATACATTAGCTGGAATTAAATTCATTTTATATACATATACTTTTTTATTTGTTGTACTCATTTATAACACCTCTAAATTCATCTTGTATTTCTTTTAATCTTTCCCTACTTGTAGCTTCAAATCTAGCTGTAATATTAGGGCCAGTATTAGAACATCTTACCAAAGCCCATCCATCAGGAAAAGTTACTCTAACACCATCTATATCAATAAAACTATATCCTTTTGATATAACATAATCTTTTATTTTATCTATTACACTAAACTTAATATTATCATCGGAATGATATTTTTCTTCTTCTTCTGAATAATAAACATTAATACCTTCTAATAACTCTTCAATAGATTTATCTGTATTAGATAATATCTCTAAAAGTCTAAGTCCTGCATACATACCACTATCAAATCCAGGCCATCTATCATTGAAATAAACATGACCTGATAACTCTCCTCCAAAAGGCATATTATCTTCTCTTACTTTAGCCTTAGTATAAGAATTACCTGTACGATAGCAAACACCTTTACCACCTAAGCGCTCTATCTCATCACTTAAACTCTTAGAACATTTAACATCATATAAGAATGTTTTATTACTAACTTTATTAATTATATCCCTAATAATAATAATCATATAAATATCCGTAGGAATAAACTTACCAGTATTAGTAATAACCCCTAATCTATCTCCATCCCCATCAAAACTAATACCAACATCAGCCTTGGTCTCTAACACTTTACTCTTTAATTGTTCTAGATTAGATTCAATACAAGGATCAGGATGATGATTAGGAAAAGTTCCATCATTTTCTTCATTAATCATAATTAAATCCATTGGATATAATTCATATAATTTTCTTGCAAAACTAGCAGTAGCCCCATTTGCAGGATCTACTACCACCTTCAATTTTCTAGAACCAAATTTCAAATTATTTCTAAATAATTCTATATAATCAGGTAATATCTTATATCTCTCTATATTACCAGCACCACTTAAAAATTTAGCTTCTTTTAATTCATTATAAAAATCTTGTATTTCTTGTCCTTTACAATTTCCTTTTTCATCAAAAGCAAATTTAAAACCATTATCATCTTTTGGATTATGTGATGCAGTAACCATAACACCACTAGGAATACCTAATTTAATACATGCATAATAATACATTGGCGTAGTACATAAATCTAACGCCACAACATCACACCCAGTACATAATATTCCTTTAATTAAAGCAATATATAATGAAGGTGAAGAAAGTCTATTATCATGCCCAACAATACACTTTTTAAATCCTAATTTTTGAATATGAGTACCAAAACCTAATCCAACAGTATATGCAGTATCTTCATCTAAGTTTTCTGGATATACTCCTCTAATATCATACCCTCTAAATATATTTTTATCTAAATCAATTTTATAATTATAATTAAAATCCATATAACCACCTATTTATCCTTATCTTTTATTTTAACTAATCTTAAAGTCTTACTCATTTGTTCATCCATAAATTCTTTTAATTTAATTATATTAGTATTAAAGTTTATATGAGGATATGCCTTTAAAATTCTTTTATAAAATATATTATACTTACTTAAAGATGCCGCAACTTGTTCCTTAACAACATAAGTTGCATCTTGTTTTAAATACCTACTAGTATTTATTTTTAATTTAGAAATAGTAAAAGTTGAGATAAAAGTATCAATTATCATAATAGACGCTAATATCCAACCAATTATAATAATAGTATCATTACTTAATGATAATAATAAATTATTAAGTAAAGGTTGAACATATCTAACTATTAGTATTCCTCCTAAACCAAATAAGAAACTATTTCTAAGACATATCCTACCATTAATATTAAACTTATATTTAGAATAATCCCACCATCTTAATTTAAATATTTTTTCCATTAATAAACTAGTAAAATACTCAATCACACTACATAAAACTGCACTAAGTACAAATAAAACAACAATATCTTCCTTATATTTATCTAAAAAAGTAACCATAAATAAAGCTCCAAATCCAAATACTGGAATATATGGTCCTAATAAATATCCACGTGACATAGTAAACTTTTTAGTGTTTATAAAATAAGAAGTAATTTCACTTATATATCCTATTACAGAATAAATAAAAAATATTAAAAATAAGTACATTAAATTATACATACTATCACCTATTATCTAATATTATTATATTATATTTTTTATGACAAGAAAAGAAAAAAATAGGATAATTATCCTATTATAAATTTAAGTAATCCAAAAGATATAGCCATCATTATAAGACTAGCCATAACTATACCTATCATAGCTGCCAAAAAAGCTTTCTTTCTATTCATCTCTAAACATGCAGCAATCAAGCACCCTGTCCAAGCACCTGTCCCAGGAAGAGGTATCCCTACAAAAAGTACTAATCCCCAGAATCCATATTTTTCTATTCCACCTTTATGTTTATCAACCTTTTTATCCAACCATTTAGCTATACCTTTAAAATGTTTACTATTTCTCATACAATCAAGTATCCAAGTTATTAACCATAATATAAATGGTACCGGAATAATATTCCCGATTATACAAATTATATAACTTTTAATTGGATCTAAACCTAATATACTAGCCGCAAGTAAGCCTCCACGAAGTTCTAGTATTGGCATTAATGAAATAAGAAAAACAGCTATTTCTTTACCAAATGTAAATCCATTAAGACCACTAAATAATGAAAGTAACCACCCTACTATATTTTCCATAAATCCTCCTAATTTTCAAGTATACTCATAATTTGAGGTACAACGTGTTTTTTACGTGAAACACATCCACTCACAAAATAACCCTCTTCTATTCCATCTTGATAAGCTATTTCCATAATATTCTTACCTTTAGTATTAAATATAACATAACTACCATTTTTAATAATATCAGTTACATATAAAGCTACCAAAGCATAATTATTTGCCTCACTAACTTTATCTAATACATTTACATATTCATCTATTTCTTTACTCATTTCATCAAAATTCATAGTAAAGAATTGACCTATTGCAAAATTCTTATCATTAACACTATATAATTTATAATCATTATATAATACATCTTCTCTTGTCATACCTTCTAATGAAGTACCAGCTTTTAATAGACCCATACCATATTCTTCATAATTAATTGAAATAATATTACTTAATTCAATTACTGCTTCCCTGTCTCTATCTGTAGCAGTAGGACTCTTTAATACTAATGTATCTGAAAGAATTCCTGAAATCAAAGCTCCTGCAATATTTCTAGGTATTACAACATTTCTTTCTTTAAATAAACTATAAACTATTGTAGAAGTAGAACCTACAGACATATTTCTAAAATTAATAGGATAATTAGTAGTAATACTACCTAAATTATGATGATCTATTATTTCTAATATTTCTGCTTCATCTATACCATCTACACTTTGTAATTTTTCATTATGATCTACTAATATTACTTTCTTAGGATTATAATCAGATAAATCAGTAATTCGAAGTAAACCTAAACATTTATTATTTTTATCTACTACAGGATAATTAGTATGTTTTAATTTATTATTTATATCAACAACATCACTTACAAAGTCACTTTCAACAAACTTAGTAGGATTATATACCCTAATCATAGTTTTAATATAATTAGTAAGTGATATTTGTTTAGAAGCCTTATATGTATCATATGGTGTTCTAATAATATTAACACCATTATTTCTAGCTATTTCAATATGTTCATCTTTAATATACGAATCATTAGTAAGTATAATTAATTTTACACGAGAAGTAACAGCATATTCTATAACACTATGTCTATCTCCTACTATTAAAATATCTTTATCATCAAGACTAACATTACTCATAAAAGTTGTACTTCTATAAGCAGCCACTATTAATTTACCCTTTATTTCATCATCACATTTTAATACTTCTTCGCCTTCAAGTACATGGCATATATTTTCATAAGATGTATCTAAATCTTCACCATTTTCATTTATCATTACATGACTAAGATCTTTTAATGTAATAAGTCCTTCAAAAGAACCGTCTTCTTTTACTACAGGCAATCCAGTTAATCCTTCATTTAACATCGCTTGATAACCATCATATATACTATCTGTTTCTTTTAAATAAAATCCTTTATGATACTTAACATCCTTTAATTGAAGCTTAACATCATTTAAATATTTTGGTTCTTTAATATCAAAGTATTCTAGGGCATATTTAGTTTCTTTATTAAGATCACCTAATACTCTAGCCTCTGTATCAAAACCTAATTGATTTTTTAAATAACTTAATCCAATCGCAGACATAACTGCATCTGTATCTGGTTTCTTATGACCAAAAATTAAAGTCTTCTTCATACCCCTTCACTTCTTTCTACAATAAAATTATACCATAACCCAAAATAAAAAAGAAGCATAACTTCTATTTTATATAATTCATAAGTATTATAAATAAAAATGTAGTAGCCGCACTTATTTCTTTTCTAAGAGAATAAGTTTTTTCGTATATAGCACTAATATCATCTATAATATCCACTACCCAACTTTCTAAATATTTTGGTGGAGTAAATGTTATAGGAAACATATGAGTACTAATAATATCTTTTTGTAAATCAGTTAAATAAAAATACTTACAAGCATTTTCTACCGCATATTTAGGATGTCTTCTTAATTTGAATATGCTCATTTCCTTATCTACCTCATCAGTAAAGAAATCATGTAGTAATGCCGCAACTGTTGCTTCCTCATAATTAAAATGTAAAAACTTAGTTACAAGATATGTATAATAAGCTACTCTTAAAGAATGATTATATCTAGTAATTCCATGATGATTAATATTCTTTAACTCATTAAATTCATCTATTAAATAAGGTTTAATTATTTCATTAAATTCATCTTTCAATTTATATCACCCAGCTATTTAATGGTACCATAAAGGCTTACTTATTTCAATAAGCTTTACAAAAAAAGACGTCTATTGACGTCTATACTAATTCATTTAAAATCTTATCTAATTCTTCTTGTTCTTCTTTTGTTGTTTCATTTATTTCTTGTTCTTTATTAAACCATGCAGGAAGTTTTTCTTCTTTTACTTTCTTAGTAGTAGGCTTATCCTCCTTCTTATGAATTGCCTTATACATCTCTTTATGTTTCTTTTCCGCAAACTTCATAGCCTCTTCAACAGTTTCAATATTAAGTCGCTTCCATTGACCAGCTAAAGTCTCTACATAGCTTTTATTCAATTGTTCATTATTTATTTTTAATATATAACTGATTAATACATTAACTACTCCGGGAGCTAATTTTTGATCTACTAATAAGCTCTCTATTAATTTCTTATCTCTATCTGTAGGAGTACCACCTTTATACTTAGCTTTTAATAATTGATATGGACTAATATTTTCAAAAGTATAAACCATCTTTGCCCATTTAGAATTATCACCTTTAGGTTTTTTCAAATATTCAGGTTGTTTTGTATATATTAATGTAGGTAAATTACCAAAATTATCAAATTTGTAATAATCTCTGCAACTCTTTCTTAATACATTCTTATCAATTAACCCTTTTTCATTAATTGAATTACGTATTAAACCTTGCATATCTAAAGTATCTAAATTATATATATAACTTAAAGTATTAATTAACTCTTTAACATCATCAGTAAAACATTTTTCATATTCAGGCATCCCCGAAATTAATAAACTAAAATCTATTCTATTATTAATATTTGTATTATTAGAATTATTAGTAATAATCTCATCAGTAACTTCAACACTACCCCTAACAGGAGTAAATACATCATCAAAACTACAAGTTATATCTTCATAATCTTTTAATACTATTTTAGGTACTTTAAAATAATTCTTTACTTTTTCATATTCCTTTTTACCTAAATTATTATATAAAACCACATTTAATACAGGATGATTAAAAAACTCATTAGCACTTATAGGTGAATATACTAAGTAAACATATTGATTAATATTATCCTTTTTCATATATGTTTTAATAAGACCAACTGCTTCTAATTTTTCACGAGATATCAATATATCTTCTAATCTCAATTGCATGGTATTCATTAAATGATGATGAGTTAAATCTTCACTCATCATTTGTGATTTTTCTAAATCATCAAGTAATGTATTATATAAACTAACTGCAGTATATCCTATTATAGGTTGATACAACATAGTAATTATTTTTTTATCATAAGAAGTAATAATACTCTTATTAATAACTGTATATGTATCAGCAGGCAAAACAGCAATGTTCTTCATATATATCACCCATAATTACTATATCACAAAAATATTTCTAACAAAAGAAAAAATCCCAAAAGGGATTTAAAATCTTAATAAACTTAAAATCATATTAGTATCTATTCTAGTTAAATATATACATAAAAATGCAATTATTAGAAAAGGTCCAAAAGGAATTAACTTAGTTTGTTTTCTTACAAGTATTATAAATGAAATTGGTAATGCAATTAAACTACCAAAGAATATTACAAGTAAACTTGGAAGTGGGGATAAAACAAGTCCAATTACAAACATTAATTTAATGTCTCCTCCACCCAAAGATTCCTTCTTAAACAAGAAGTTTCCTAATAACATAATAGTATACATTATACAAAACATAATAAATCCAGAAAGTACATTTACCAAAGTAGCCATAACACCACTACTCAATGTAAGTATTATTAAAAAATAAGCTGTAAAAAACACTAACACTTCATCAGGAATAATATAATAACTAATATCAGAAACTGAAATTATAGAAAGTAATGATACTATTCCTAAAGCAATTAATAACTCGTATGAAATACCAAATATAGCATAACTCAATGCAAATAATATCCCAGTAAATAACTCCATATAAGTAGATAATGGATCTATTTTCTTCTTACAATATCTACATTTTCCTTTTAACATTATATATGAAACAATAGGAATCATATCTAAGAAAGATAATGTATGTTTACATTCATCACAATAACTTCTATTAGATATAAAATTTTCATGCTTAGGGCATCTCAATCCAACTACTGTCAAAAAAGAACCCATAAATAATCCTAAAAGAAAAAAGATAATTAAATATAAAATATTCATATAAAATTACCTCCTATTTAATTTGACTATAAATTGAGAACATTGGTTGAATAATCGAAAGTAAGATAATACCAACTACTACTGCTAAAAAACACATTAGTAATGGTTCAACCAAACTCTTCATTTGATTAATAACATTCTTATGAAGTGATTGGAAATGTGCAGCAACTTTTTCCATCATTTGACCAAGCTGACCAGTAGTTTCACCAGTAACAATCATTTCATATGCTACTACTGGAACTGCCCACTCACCTTTAAATGCTGTAGATATTGAATCACCTTTACCAAGATTCTCTAATGTCTTATGAATAATTCTTTTATAGATTTCATTATTAGTAATTTTAGATAGAATTTCCATACTATCAGTAATAAATACACCATGATTTAATAATGACGCAAATGTCTTTGTAAAATTAGCTATTTCATTATAAATAATGATGTCCTTAAATACTGGAAAATGCATTAATACTATTTGAACAGTTTCCCTGAATTTTTGTACATGTACATATAATTCATAGAATACAAATACTACCACAAGAATACTTATAATTAAAACAAGCCAATTGTTTTGGATAAAACCACTAACTCCCATAACTGCTTTTGTAAGTGCTGGTAATTCAGCTCCATTTGATTCAAATAATGAACTAAATTGAGGAACTAAATAAACAAGCATAAATACTAAAACACCAATTGCAATTACCAATACAATAACTGGATAAGTCATCGCAGATTTCATTTGTTTTCTTGTCTGATCAATAGAAGTATAATACTCAGACATATCATCTAATATTGATGGTAAATCACCTGTCATTTCAGCAGTCTTAACCATGTTAATCAATAGTTTTGGGAATACTTTAGCTTGCATATCCATAGCCTCAGATAAACTCTCACCTTTTAGCAATTGATAAACAAGTTCATAAAAACTTTTTCTTATATTTGGTTTTTTAGATTGTTTAGCTAAAATTTTAACAGCATCAGCTAATGCAATACCCGCTTTCAAATATGTTGATAATTGTGTAAGTGCAAACGATAAATCACTAGCACTAAATTTACCACCTGAAATATCAACATCTAATTTAGAACGTTCTTTTACTTCAAGAACCTGATAATTTAAAGACAAAAAGAAATTACGTACATCATTATCATTTTCAGCATCAAATGTACCCGTTTCTTTCTTTCCCATTCCATTAATTACTGTATATCTATAACTGATAATAGGTTTCTTAGCACGTCCTCTCTTATCAGTTTCAACTACTTGAGTTATATCACTAGTAGAAATATTTGAATTGGAAGGTAGATTTTGTTGATATGTAGCTTGAGTAGTAGCCATAGTTTGTGCCTGTTGCATTGGTTGTGCATTTGTTTGTGGCATAACTGGTTGTTGTGGATTTTGTGGTTGTCCAACGATACCATTACCTTGCATACTATCACCTTCCTTTTTACCCTACTATATAGTTATTTTAACATATTAATATATTTTTTTAAATACCCTATTTAAACATTTTATGCAATTTACATATACTAAAATAGAGGTGATTTTATGTTTCCAAATCAAAGTACAAGTATCCTATCTTTATTAAAAAATATTAAATGGGGAGCCATCCTAGATGGTACATCAAAAACTCTAGGAGTAATTAATCAAGCAATCCCCGTCATCTATCAAGTAAAACCAATTATCAACAACGCTAAAACCATGTTTAATATTGCTAAAATAATGAATACTCAAGAGGAAGAGGCTCCTCAAAAACAACAAACTACTATACAACAAAATACTACTAATAGCCCAATTTTCTACATATAAAAAGAGGATTACTCCTCTATTTAGAATTATATTTATTTATAAAATCTTTTTTATAATCTAAGAATCTATCTTCTTTAATAGCTTCCCTTATTTCTTCAGTAAGTTTAATTAAGAATCTTATATTATGAATAGATAAAAGTCTACCCCCAAAAGTCTCATCTACGCTTAATAAATGACGCACATATGCCTTACTATAATTCTTACAGCAATAGCAATCACACCCTTCTTCTACTGGAGATAAATCACGAATATACTTAGCATTTTTCATATGAATTTTACCAGTTCTAGTAAATGCTTGCCCATGTCTTGCTATCCTAGTAGGTAGTACACAATCAAATATATCTACACCACGTTCTACACCTTCAAGTATATCAATAGGATCCCCTACTCCCATTAAATAACGAACCTTATCTTCTGGTAAATAAGGAATAGAATAATCTATTGCTTTATACATATCATCTTTACTTTCACCATCATTAGCAACTCCACCAATACTATAACCATCAAAATCCATTTTAACAGTTTCTATAGCAGACATTTTTCTTAAATCTTCAATAGGTCCACCTTGTACTATACCAAATAATGCTTGATTAGGGTTACTATGAACTGCTTTACCACGAGCTGCCCAACGAAGCGTTCTTTCAACACTATTTTTTAAATATTCATAACTAGCACTAGCTGGAGGACATTCATCAAAACTCATCGCAATGTCACTATCTAGTTTATTTTGTATTTCAATAGATTTTTCAGGAGTAAGAAGTAATTTAGTTCCATCAATATGACTTTTAAAGTGAACTCCTTCTTCTGTAATATCTTTTTTATTTTTAGCTAAACTAAATACTTGGAAACCACCACTATCTGTAAGAATTGGGCCATTCCAGTTCATAAACTTATGTAGACCACCACAATGATTTACTATATCTTCACCAGGTCTTAACCATAAGTGATATGTATTAGCCAAAATAATTCCACTACCACATTCTTTAACTTCTTCAGGAGAAAGTGATTTAACTGTGGCACGAGTTCCTACAGGCATAAACATAGGAGTTTCTACTGTACCATAATTAGTATCTATAGTACCAAGTCTAGCCTTACAATTTTTATCAGTTTTTATTAGATTATATTTTATCTTCATAATTACACCTACTTTATAAACATAGCATCTCCAAAAGAGAAAAATCTATATTTTTCATTAACAGCTATCTTATAAGCATTAAGTATATTTTCACGTCCTGCAAGAGCACTAACTAACATTACTAAAGTTGATTTAGGTAAATGGAAGTTTGTGATTAAAGAGTCAATTGCCTTAAATTCATATCCCGGATATATAAATATACTTGTCCATCCAGAACATTCTCTAAACTCACCATATAAACTAATAATAGTTTCAAGTGTTCTAGTAGAAGTAGTTCCTACAGCTATTATTCGTCTACCATCAGATTTAGCTTTATTAAGCTTTTCTGCAACTTCTTTACTCATAGTATAAAATTCACTATGCATTTCATGTTCTTCTATATTTTCTACACTAACTGGTCTAAAAGTACCAAGCCCAACATGAAGTGTTACATAACAAATATCTATTCCCTTAGACTCTATTTTTTCTAATAATTCTTTTGTAAAATGAAGTCCCGCAGTAGGAGCAGCAGCACTTCCTACTTCTTTAGCGTATACTGTTTGATATCTATTCTGATCTTCTAATTTTTCATGTATATATGGAGGAAGTGGCATAGTACCTAATTCTTCTAATATTTCTAATAAAATACCGTCATAGATTAATTCAAAATGCCTTATACCGTCATCTAACTCTTTAATACATTTAGCTTTTAATTTACCATCTCCAAAAGATACTATAGTTCCTACTTTAACACGTCTAGCAGGTTTAACTAGACATTCCCAATTATCATCTTGTATATCTTTTAATAAAAGTATCTCAATTACAGCACCCGTATCTTCTTTAACTCCAATTAATCTTGCAGGCAAAACCTTAGTATCATTTAATACTAATGTATCCCCAGGATTTAATAAATCTAATATATCATAGAAATGTTTATGTTCTACTTCACCAGTATTTTTATCAAGTACTAAAAGTCTTGATGAATCACGTTTTTCTAATGGTGTTTGAGCAATTAATTCCTCTGGTAAATAATAATCAAAATCATTTGTTGTCATAATATCCCCTCTTTCATAATAAAAGCACTTCAAAAGCGCTTTTATTATACAACATTTTCTAATTTAAATCTAGACTAGTCTGTGTATTTTTATCTATTTTTTCTATTCCTAATACTTCATAAACCTTATCAGTAACAACACGTCCACGACTAGTTCTTTTCATTAATCCCAATTGAAGTAAATATGGCTCATACACATCTTCTATAGTAGTTACTTCTTCTCCTATAGTAGATGAAATAGCATCTATTCCAACTGGTCCTCCATTAAACTTATTAATAATAGCTAATAATAATTCTCTATCAGTATTATCAAGACCAATTTTATCTACTTTTAATCTATCTAATGCCTTATTAGTAATATCTAAATTAATTACCCCTTCACATTCTACCATAGCAAAATCTCTAACTCTTTTAAATAAACGATTGGCAATTCTAGGAGTACCTCTACTTCTTTTAGCAAGTTCAACAGCTGCATCTTCATCTATTTCTACATTAAGAACTCTAGCAGTTCTTTTTACTATTTCTGTTAATTCCTCTACTGTATAGTATTCTAATTTATTAATAATACCAAATCTATCTCGTAATGGAGATGATAAATCTCCTGCACGAGTAGTAGCACCAACTAAAGTAAACGGTGGTAAATTAATCTTAATATTTCTACTATTACCTTCACTACCTACAATTATATCTAACGAAAAATCTTCCATAGCTGGATATAAGATTTCTTCAATATATCTAGGCATTCTGTGTATTTCATCAATAAACAATACATCTCCAGGTTCTAATGTAGAAAGTATTGCAGCTAAATCTCCAGCTTTTTCTATACTAGGTCCACTTGCAGTTTTAATATTACTACCCATCTCATGAGCAATTATAAAAGCAAGAGTTGTTTTTCCTAATCCTGGAGGCCCATATAATAATACATGATCTAATGCTTCATCTCTCATCTTTGCAGCCTTAACAAAAACTCTTATATTTTCTTTAACATCAGTTTGTCCAATATATTCATCTATTGTTTCAGGTCTAATAGTATTATCTAATGTTTCATCATCTACTGCATCATAGTTTTTAATAATACTCTCTTCGCTCATAAATACCTCCTATTTTAATAATAATTTTAATGCTTCTTTTACTTGTTCCTCAATCGCTAAATTACTATCAATTTTAACAAGTATAGGTTTTATTTCCTTATCTTTATATCCTAATCCTACTAATACATCATAAAGCTCATTATCATCTACTGCTACACTACCAGTAGCTGTATAATTAAGTTTACCTTTAAGATCAAGAATAATTTGTTTAGCAAGTTTATCTCCAATTTTAGGAAATTTCTTAATATAAAGTATATTTTCTCTTTCAATTGCATCCTTAATTCCATCTATTGAACCAACAGCTAGTATTGGAAGAGCCATCTTACAACCAAGTCCTTTAACACTAATAAGTTTTAAGAATAAATCTTTCTCATCAATAGTTTTAAAACCATATAAATTATTACTATCTTCAGTTATTTGTTGATAGATAAATACTTTACATTCTTTATTTAATTCAAAAGAATATGGATTAGATACATATACTAAGTATCCTATCCCATTATTCTCAACCACAATAGCATTACTCTTAATATCTGTAATAATTCCTTTTATATAATCAAACATATCTTCACCTATTTCTTATCTACTTTTAATTTATCAATTAACTGATCGCTTTCAGATTCATCTACTACTTGTTCAAGTAAATCTTCAGCCTTTTCAAAATCTTTATTCTTCTTCTTCATTTTTTCTTCTTGTATTAATACATTATAAGCAACTTTACCAACTAAAGTCTTAGGAAGTTCATCTCTAAATTCATATTCATATGGCCATGAGAATCTAGCTAGATTCTTTTCTACTAATGTCTTAATAGAATCAAGAATTGCTTCTTTATCTTTAACATCTCGTTTCAATACAATAAAAGCCTTAGCAACAGTTACTTTGTATGGATGAGGTATACCTATAACACAACTCATCTTAACACTAGGATGAGAATCAATTACATTCTCAATCATACCTGGATATACACAATATCCTGAAGTAATAATCATACGTTTTAATCTACCTTTAAAATAAACAAAACCGTCTTTATCCATAGCACCTTGATCACCTGTATGTAACCAAATACGTCCATCTTTATGTTTCTTTAAAGTAGCTTTTGTCTCTTTTTTATTATTAATATACCCCGCCATTACAGTAGGACCAGTAATAACAATTTCTCCATCATTTCCATAAGGAACTTCTTTTTCTGTACCTTCTTCTACTATTTTATAATACATATCAGGATAAGGAATACCAATACTTCCTTCCCTATAATTATTTAAAGGTGTAAAACAACTTGCGGCACAACACTCAGTTAATCCATAACCCTCTCTAATAGTTGTAGGAGAATGATGTTTATGAAGCCATTCATCAAACTTTTTCTTTAACTCTATTGATAGTGAATCTCCTCCAGAAATAACACAAGTCAAATAATCCAATCTCATAAATCTAAAGTTCTTGTTATTACAAATAGCCTCAAATAAAGTAGGAACACCAACTAATACATTAGGTTCATATTTCTTAACTACCTTATCAAATGTTTTGGCATTAAATTGAGGAAGCAATATACTAGTTCCTCCAAAATATTGAACACAATGAATACAAACAGCCAAACCAAAAGCATGGAATATTGGCATAATAGCTAATGTTTTATCTCCAGCTCTAAGACAAGCAACATGCTCAAAATTTTGCATAGCAGACGCATTAAGATTTAAATTAGTAAGTTTAACACCCTTAGGAGTACCAGTAGTACCACCACTATATAAAATAGCTGCTATATCTTTACCTTTAAAATTATCATCTATTTCTTTCAAATACTCTTTTCCAAGTTTTAAGAAATTACCCCAACTAATTTTCTTACTATTAAGTTCATTATAATCCTCACTTAAATAATTAATTGGATTTAGTTTATTTAATGTCTTAGTAACATTGGTTGCTGCATATAATGACTTCATAACAGTAGGCATACTCTCTCCTACACCTACACTAATAACTTTTTTTACTTTTGTATTTTTAATAATTTTCTCTATCTTAGGAAGAGTAAAATCAATTGCAATCAACCATGCTGTTTTACTTATGTTTAAATAATGCTTAATCTCATTTTCTGCAGACAAAGGATGAATCATAGAAGCAATAGCCCCTATTTTATTACATGCATAGAAAGATATTATTCCTTCAGGAGTATTAGGCATACATATACTAACTACATCCTTATATTTAACTCCTAATGCCTTCAAACTTCTAGCCACTTCATCAATTTGTTTTAAAAACTCATGATAAGTCTTTTTATTGCCATAATAATTATAACTATAATTATTTAAATGTTTACTTGCAGTATATTCAATTAATTTGTATGCTGAAAAATCAGGATACTCCAAATGTTGTCTTTCATCTCCATAATATTTAATCCATGGAGCTTTAATTGTTCTTCCCATATTATCACCTAATAATATTCTATCAAATATTAGAATAAAAATCTATAACTATAAACTTTCAGTCCTGATTTGAGACCAAAAATTTTACCTTAATCAATATTACTATCCTACATAGAACCGCTCCAATCTTTATCTACTTTTATTGTATGATACATTTGTTCGCATGTCAACCATAAAAAAAAGAAGAATTAATCTTCTTTTAAATTACAATATACATCTTGTACATCATCTATATCTTCAAGTGTTTCTACAAGATTCATTACTTTTTCTGCCGCTTCTCCTTCTAGGCTTACTTCCATATTAGGAACATAAGTTAATTCACATTCTAAGAATTCTTTAACTCCTGCAGCTTCTAATGCATCACGTACACTAGTGAAACTAGATTGATCTGTTGAAACAAGATAAGTATCTTCAACCTTTTCAAAATCTAATGCTCCAGCATCTAATGCCACCATCATCATTTCATCTTCATCATATTCACTAGGTATTACAATACTTCCTCTTCTCTCAAACATATATGAAACAGAACCATCAGTACCAAGATTACCACCAGCTTTAGTAAAACTACTTCTAACCATTGAAGCTGTTCTGTTTCTATTATCCGTTAAACAATCAACCATAAAAGCAACACCATTAGGTCCATATCCTTCATAACGAACAGATTCAAAATTTGCTCCATCTGCTCCACCTGTAGCTTTTTCGATTGCTTTTTGAATATTATCTTTAGGCATATTTTGTGCCTTTGCTTTATCTACTGCTAATCTTAACGCAGCATTTTGAGAAGGATCAGGACTTCCCCCTTTAGCTGCCACCATAATTTCTTTTGCTAATTTTTGAAATACTTTACCTCTTGCTTGATCAAGTAATCCCTTTTTTCTATGAATTGTAGCCCATTTAGAATGTCCACTCATAATATCTCCTCCTCTTTCCAAACAATATAATAACACAGAAATAAAAAAGAAGAAATATTTTTCTTCTCTTTTTAATTCATTTCTTTGTAAAATAAAGTCTTTTCAATTACCATTTTAATTGATTGATCATTAAATGGTTTTTCAAGCATATCAACTATTTGATATGTAAAAGCTTTATCAATTGTTTCTTTAGAAGAATCTCCTGAAATAATTGATACCGGCATCTTCTTCAACAAATCATTTTCTTTCATATAATCAAGTACTGCAAATCCATCTACTTTTGGCATATTTAAATCTAAAAGAATTGCTTCTATGAAATCATTATCTTTATTTGCTTTAATTATATTGATAGCCTCTTCTCCATTTTCAGCAGCTCCAACATTATATGTTTCACTAAATATTCTTTTTACAAAATTACGAATAATACTAGAGTCATCAACTACTAATATAGTTTTTCTATCATAAACTTCCCCAAGAGGTGCACTTGCTTCTTGTTGTGGTGTAGTTTCTTGTTTCGTTTCAGCTACTTCATCAGACCCATTCATATATTCTTGTATTAATAAAATAGTATTATTTGTTTCTTTTATCAAATCATTGATATGAGAAGTTACATAATATAAGTCTCCAGCTTTACTTTTCATTTCATGTTCATAAGCCATTTCAGCTAATTTAGTAAAACCAAAATACTTAGCATCACTTTTTAATGAATGAACATATATAGAATAATTAGCCATATCACTACTATTCATAAACTTAATAAGTTCATTTATCTTAGTATGAATTCCAACTAAAAATTCCCCTATAGTTTCATTATAAGTATTAGCATCCCCAAATAATTCTAAACTCTTATTTACATCTACACCGTTTTCTTCCAAAAATTTAATATTTCTCATACCACACCTTCTCTACTATAGACAATTATATAATAAAAAAAAAGAAAATACAAATGATTTTCTTTTATTTTTTAATAAATACTAGTTGATCACTATTTTTATCATATCTATTATGATAATACTTTTTATTTACAAGAATTTCTTTATATAATTCCTTTACTTTAGGACTTTTCTCACATTTAGTTACTTGTTTTAAATATTTATCTCCTGTACTTTCATTACCTAAATAATAGCAATCTCTTGAATATATTAGTTTAATATAATTAGTATCATCTTCATTTAATCCAAGTTTCTTACAAATATCTTCTAAAGTAAATACACCTTCAGCAAGTAAACCTCTAATATCATTAATTAATTCATCAGTTAATAATGAATCTTGTTTATCCTCAAATTCACTTTCTTGTACTACTACTTTAGGTTTTCTATCTTCTCGCTCAGGTGGATTTTCTATTCTTTCAATTAACTCTGAAAAATCTATATTTCCTTTTCCTGTTGTTTTACTCATAATAGTAGCTATTTTCATACAATCTAAAGCCTCATCAAACTTTTTCATTCTATAAAGAGTCATAGCATATCCAGAATATGTAGTATCTCTAGGAGTACCTATTTTAAGTGCTAATTCATAATACTCTGCAGCCTCAATATATCTAGAATTAGCAGAATCATAATCTCCCTCAGAACTTTCATATTTACCTAAAGAATAAGCACTTCTTGCATTATCTAAAACTTCTTTTATATCAACATGTTCTTTTACAAGTGGTTTATATCTTAATACAATTCTTCTTTCAGGTTCATTTCCTAAAGGGAATGTAGAAATATCTTCACCATAATTACTCTTAACATATTCCCTAATAGCATGTCTTTTTGCTTCAGGCATTGGGTCTAATAAGAAAAACATCCTACCATTATGCATTTTTTCTACTTTAGCATCAATCTTTTGCTTATCACTATCTGTTAGATTATAAATTTCTATAGTTTTTTCTACAACAGGTTTTGTTTCTTGTAGTTGAGGTATTTCCTTCACTTCTTCTTTAATAACGCTTTCATTAATACTCGTTTTTGAAGCAATCAAATCCTCTATTTCCTTTAAAACTACATGTAAATTACTTTCTCTTATAGAATTATGTCTTTGCATACGTTTTTCTTCCAATGCCATAGCTAGACCAAAATTATCTCCTTTTATAGCCATAAAAGTATTGTCTCCACTATATTTAGGGACAGGAACAACATCAGTTTTTTGTATTGTAAAATATGCATTAATTATCATTAAAATGTACTGATTAGTAGTAGTTAATCCTCTTCTCTCATCTTCTTCATCTAATAATTTTTTAGCATCTTCCATACTACCATTTTTAAAACAATCAGCTAAACGTGCATTAAAATCTCTTTTTCTTTTCAACCACTTCAATAATAATTCTCTCTCGACAGTCTCTTCAAAAGATAAATCACTTCTACCAGTAAATCTCTTATCTACTGCAGTTGTAACATCATGGTATGAATTAGAAAAAACATTTTTTCTAAATATATTCGTATCATAAGAAGAATCATCACTACCCGGTATTAAAAGATCTCCTTCTTCTAAATTTAAGAACTTCTCACTATATTCTTTAAAATAACCTGTATTATCTTCATTTTTAGAATCAAATCCATATATATTACCTATTAAAAATAAATAATAATTTGCTAAAGCAGAATCTCCATTATTTGTTAATTCCTTATATATTATATCGAAATGCTTATATACACGACTCTTTCTTAATTTTTGATCAGAAATAGCACGATAAAATAATTGATAATTTATAGTAAAATCATTAGGATCAATAGCATAAGCACAATTAAATATACTATTGGCAGCTTTAAAATATTTTTGTTTCATAACATATCTACCATAATCCACTAATGTTTCAATATCTGTAGCAGTAAATTCTGTATCACTAATTTGTTCTAAAATACCATTTTCTAATGTAAATTCTATATACTTATCATCTACTCCACATTCAGATAATTCATCTTTTGTTATCTTTTCATTCTCTTTTAATAAATAGAATACTTTTGCTAAATCCATAATATTTCTCCTTAAACTCTATTATTATATATAACTGGATATTGTTTCCCAATTATTTCATTTTGTTTAACCATTAATTTACCTAAACCATTTCTTTCTACAATTCTGCTTGCTTCTTCTATAAAATTATTAGGCCAATCAACATCTACTTCATAATTATCAAAATATTCAAAATAACTACAACTATCACATAAAGCAATCATAAAATCTTTTTGATATCGAACTGCTGACTTTATTATAGTAGAACCAGCTCCACATGGTAATAATCCAACTATAACATCAGTATGTCTTGCATTAACCATAGGAGTAAATCTTCTATTAACCAATTTCAGTTTTTTCTTTTCTTTTTCTAAGACATCTAAATCTTTATATTCATCAGGTATATATAAATTAGGATCATATACAGTAATGGTTCCCTTATCTTGCATAAGTTCAATTCTCTTACCAAGGCGAGGAATATTACCGCCACCTACTTCTATAATATTTTTATCTTTTATATCAAATTGTTCATTAACTAAATTAGCAAATTCTTTATATAAATTTATATCATCCGGTAATATTCCCAATTCATCGTATAGCTGCAAACACACATTAGGAATACCATAAAAACTACCATCATTATTTAAATTTGCTAAAATAAGATCTTTTTCCGAACTACTAAAAACATTTTCATGTTCTCGTAAATAATCCAATACAAGTCCAAGTCTCTGAACTTTATTATCTGTGTTTTCCTTGTTGAGCCCCATCATTATGTCTCCTTTTTATAAGTCTTTATTATATAATAAAAACCTTTAAAAGTAAAGGTTTTTAATCCTTGTAATCAAAATAGAAATCTAATATTCTAACTTGATCTCCAACTTCTGCACCTAATTCTTCTAGTTTTTGATCTATTCCCATTCTTCTTAACTTTTTAGCAAATCTATATATTGCCTCATCACTAGAAAACTTAGTCATTTTAAATAATCTTTCTACTTCTTTACCACTTATTACCCATACATCATCCTCTTTAGTAATAGTAAATGGTTCTTCCTTCTTAAATTTATACAATACATGACTCTCTATTTGACTATCATCATATAGAGGATTTTCAGGTATTTCTTCTAACATTGAAGCTAAACAATCAACTACTGCTTGTAAACCTGTATTAGTAGCTGCACTAACTTCAAATACTTTTAAATTCACTTTTTTCTTAAAATCTTCTAGATTATCTTTTGCTTCAGGTAAATCCATTTTATTAGCAATAATAATCATTGGTTTCTTCATTAATTTTTCATTAAATGCTTCTAATTCCTTATTAATTAATAAATAATCTTCATAAGGATTTCTTCCTTCACTACCAGCCATATCAATAACATGAGCTATTACTTTAGTTCTTTCAATATGTCTTAAGAATTTATCTCCTAAGCCTTCTCCTTCACTAGCTCCTTCAATTAATCCTGGAAGGTCAGCCATAACAAAGCTTTTCCCATCACTACTTCTAACAACTCCCAAATTAGGATTTAATGTTGTAAAGTGATATGCTGCAATTTTAGGTTTTGATTTAGATACACATGAAATAATAGTACTTTTTCCAACGCTAGGTAATCCAACAAGTCCAACGTCAGCTAACATCTTAACTTCTACCTTTAAAGTTTTATGCTCTCCTTCTTCTCCATTTTCTGCAAAGTTAGGAGCTGTATTAGTCTGAGTTTTAAATGCAGTATTTCCTCTACCTCCTCTACCACCTTTAGCAATTATTTCTTCTTGATCTTTATGTGAAAGGTCAGCTAAAACCAATCCTGTATCTAAATCAGTTACTACTGTTCCTAAAGGAACTTTAACAACTAATGGTTCTGCTCCTTTACCATGTTGGTTTTTACCTCTTCCATTCTCACCATTTGGGGCTTTCAATGTTTTTTGATATCTTAGATCTAAAAGTGTAGAAAGTCCTTCATCTACTTTAAAAATGATATCTCCACCATGGCCACCATTACCACCATATGGGCCTCCCATTTCAACAAATTTTTCACGACGAAAAGCTAGACAACCGTCTCCACCTTTACCCGCTTCTACTTTAATCTCTACTTCATCTACAAACATATTATCCCCTCCAATTAAATTATATCAAAAAAGAGCCATAATGGCTCTAAAATTTATTATTCTGCTACTGGATATACACTAGCTTGTTTCTTATCTCTTCCTAAACGTTCAAATTTAACAATTCCATCAACAGTAGTGTAAATAGAATCATCATTTCCACGTCTTGTATTAGTACCAGGGAATACCTTAGTACCTCTTTGACGATATATAATTGAACCAGCTGTTACAAATTCTCCGTCAGCTGCTTTAGCTCCAAGTCTACGTCCTGCAGAATCACGACCATTAGATGTTGATCCTTGTCCTTTATGATGGGCAAATAATTGAATATCTAATCTTAAAAACTTCATAATTCTCCTCCTTACATAACTTTAATATTTGTTGGATACTCATCTTCCAACTCTTTTAAAAGACTAACCATATTATTAGTTAATTTTTGAGTATTTATATCATTACTAATATTAGTAATAAATAAACCCTCTTTTTTAACTTCATAATTTAGACTATCCTTATCTAGTGCAAGTATTCCATTAACTGTCGTAGTAACTATACTACTTACTGCACTACATACTATATCTTTACCATATTTATCATACATAGCATGACCTAATATGGAAACTTTTTTATAAAAATTATCTTCTTTAACAACTTCTACTTTAATCATAAATTATCCATTAATTTTAGTAATTTTAATTCTAGTATAAGGTTGTCTATGTCCTTGAGTTACACGGTTAGATCTATCTTTACTCTTATATTTGAAGATTTTAATCTTCTTAGCTTTACCATTCTTAACTACTTCACCTTGAACAGTAACGTTTGTAAGGTAAGGATTTCCAACTTTAGAATCAAGCATTAATACTTGATCGAAAGTAACTACGTCTCCAGCTTCACAATTTAATTTTTCTACAAAAATTTCAGAACCTTCTGTAACATAGTATTGCTTTCCACCAACTTTAACAACAGCGTTCATATAATACCTCCTTTATTAAACTTAAGACTCGCTCTTAAGGTACACATAAGTGTTTCTACCTTCTCAATGCGGTTTGAGCATGAGGCGTCAAACATATAGATTATAACATTTTAATATATATATGTCAACAAATTCATACTAATAATCTAATTTATATACTTTATTTTTTAGACAAGATTTAATAGTATCTATTTCATCCATACTTAAAATACAATCTTTTAATATAGCTTTAAATAAATCATTCACATCAAATACTTCATCAACAAGATTTCTAGCTACTCTATTTTTAGAAATAATTACTCCATCAAAATTTAATGTTCTTTCTGATGTTTCATGATTTTTAACTAACCCCATAATATCCACTTCATAATTGACATCTAAATTTCCATAAGACTCTGAAGCATTATCTATGTACCTTTTTAATAACGTATCAGAAACAAAGAATTTATCATCTCTCAAATACTTAATTAATTCTTTTTTATCTGTAGGTTGTAACCCAATAGCCTTCAATACATAAATCCTATCCCAATTGTTTTCATTTAATAGTCCTATATCTTCTAATAATAAATCTTCATATCCTAATTCAATCACTTTATCAATTATTTCAAATAAATTATTCTTCTTTAAAAACGAAAATTTCTTAGTAGTTTTTAATATATCAAGTAGACCATAATATCTAAGTATATTCACATTAGTATCTAAATTATCATTTTCTACTAATACATCAACACTCTTACTAAATAATGTAGTATCTATTTCATTATCTTCAATAATTTTAATACTTTCATCAAACGCTTTTCTAGAATCACTATTAGAATCAAACAATTCAGGATACTTTATAAATGCTCCATTAGTTAATACTCCTTTAGTTTTTAATTCTTGAAAATATTTAACACTTTTTAAATCACTTGTTTCTATGATTCTAACAATTTTTTCTTTATCCCCTACTATAGCATTTAATATTTTTAACATCTTATCTAAATCATCACAAGAATTATTTACTATTTTTTTTAAATCAACTTCGTTTCTTGAAATACCATTATTTTTTAATACTGATAAATAATTAGTTAAAGAATTATCATTTAATTCTCTATTTTTTCTCTCTACTTCATCATATTCTTTCATATTATGTAAACATACAAGTTTTAAAAATTCCTGTTTTAATTCCTCATCATCTATATTACGAATAATAAGTTCATAATTAGTAATTTCATCTTTTTTAAAAGCATTTTCTACATCATTTAAAAATCTCTTATATATACTAAGTCTATTTGATAGATTATCTTCTGTCTTTTTATATTCTTGACATAGTATTTTTCTACATTCAACAATACTAGTACATACTTCAAAAGTTTTTTGAACTCGATAATCTTCTTTATATTTTGGTTGAGAAAAATCCACATCTTTAGCTTCTTTAAATTCCTTAAACATATCAATAATAGCTACAGTATTATCCATAACATCAGGTTTACCACGATAATATTTAATTAATTTTGATACATCCCAACCTTGCTTTCCATTATTAATAATCAATTTATCCATAGTAAGCATTGCTCTTTGAATTACATCTAAATCTTTTCTAGTTGAATTCTTAGGAGCTACAATAGAATGAAGTGTTTCTAAAGCATGTTCTTTATCTTCATCATTAAATATCATATCCAATATTCCTAGTCTTGCAGTCTTAAGAAACAATCTAAAAATACCCTTCATATCAGTAAATTCTTGACTATCTAAATCTTCAAATATACGTCTAAAACTTATTATATCTTCAAGTAATTCATTAAAACTTGAAAATTCAAATGTTGGGAATATAACAGCCGCTATAAAATCAACATACGGTATTTGTAATAATCCTGGAATACTTTTTAAATTATTTTCTTTAATAAATTCATTATAAAACATATAATCTAATGGAGGATTTTCTAATTGACTGTTTATATAAGCAATTCTCTCATTTATCTTATTTATTAATTCTTCTTTTGTCATTACTTACATCCCCCTTCATTTATTTTTCCATTACTTAAAATTTCAAATAATTTATTCTCAAATTCCTTATGTTTATTAATAAATAAAGGATCTTTTACTCTTTGCTTTAATTCTTTTTCTACACTCTTATATTCAGAATATCTATTAATTAAATTATTCCTATATCCATAATCTATTTGTGTTTTTTTCATAAACATTGTAATAATACAATAAGTATCTTTTGACAATCTTTGAAATACTACACGTATACCATTACCCTTTACTTCTAATCCACCATTATAATTTTCATTATTAGTAAATCTACGAATATTTTTAAATGTACCATCTTTAATAGATTTAAATAGTTCAATAAAACCAGCATATTCTTCTTGAGGAATACTCTTCAACTCATCAAATATACGTACTTCTTCACCTAAAGCAATAGGCATAAAAATAAGATTATTCTTCTTTTCAATAGTTTCTTTTTTCTCTTCAGTTAATAATATTTCTCTTAAAACATCAACCTTAGATTTTGAGATTAATAATTCTTCTTTCAACTCAAACAAATCATCTTTATCAGGATTTTTCTCATTACTAATATCTACAATTAATCCCTTTATTGGGTTTATTTCACGACGAATAATTTCAGCCATAATATAGCATATTATTTTCTCATAATTATAATTATTACGAGATGGTAATACTTCTTCAACAGATTCTCTATCAAAACTTTCTAGTTTAAGAAATTCACCAAGATAATAATCCTTTTCATCTTTCGCAAGATCTTCAATCTCTTTCGGAAAAACATCATCATTCATTAAATTACTAGTATATTTGATAGTTCTACTATTTTTATAAGATTCAAAAGCACTTTCTAATTTACTATTTTCTTGTCTTAATCTATCAGTATTTACTCTTTTTGAATCAAGAAAACTAAGTAATTCAGAAACACTCATATCTTCAATATGATGATCAATACTCATGATATTTCCCCCTTTAAATAATGTTCTATAGTATACCACAAAATTATTAGTTTATCAATAAAAAAAGAATAGTTATCCTATTCTTTTAATAAATAAATCAATACCTTCAACTAAATCATTATAAGTATTAATAAAATTACCTGTATACCATGGATCTGCAATATTTCTATCTAATAATTTAATTACTTTATTATCATAGTCATCAAAAATATACTTAATATTCTTTATATTATCGTCTTCCATGCATATAAAATAATCAAACTTTTCATAATCAGATTTTTCTAATCTCTTAGCAAAATGTCTAGTATAAGGTATCCCCATTTCTTCAAGCATTCTTTTAGCTGGAGGATACATATCATTACCCTCTTCCTCATATGAAGTAGCACGAGACTCTATTAAATAGTTAGAAGAAAGGCCCAATTTCTTAACTTTATCTTTCATAATAAACATAGCCATAGGACTTCGACAAATATTTCCTAAACATACAAAACATATTTTTTTCATACCTCACGTACCCTTTCATCAAGTATTGAATATAGATAACAATAAGTCTTTTTTCCTGTCCTATTTTCTATATATTTTCTATATCCATTAAGTTGTTTATCATAAGCTTCATCATCAATATTCTTTAACTTATAATCTACTATAATCATTTTATCATTATCTTCTAATAATAAATCAATTATTCCATGAGATAAAGTATTATCTTCACTATATAAAAACTCATATTCTTTATACATATTAAGATTTAATTTATCCCTCATAAATTCACTATTTATAAACGCATTAATCTTATTCTTAATAGATATATCTATATCATATAAATCTAAATTATAATTATTAAAATCAATTAATTCTAATATCTCATGTACCTTAGTACCAAAATTCATTACATCTTTTTCTTCTTTACTTATTAAATGTAATTTTTCTTTAGAATAATGAACCTCTTCAAGTACATCAGTATCTACATTAACCTCATTTACAATAATTTTTTCTTCACTAGAATCTAATGTAACAGAAAGGTTAGTAGTTTTTTGATAGTCTCTATCTCCTACAGTCTCCACTTCTTTTACATAATTTAAAAGATTTGAATAAATACTCTTTATTATAGACAAAAATGAATTATATTTTTCACGCACATAACTTGGTACTATATTTAATACTTCTTCACTTTCTTCTATTTTAGGCATTACTATAATCATTTTTTCTCTAGCTCTAGTTAAAGCAACATACAATAATCTTATTCTTTCACTAATTTCTTCTCTTCGTGTATTCTTTTTAATTAATGTCTTTAATATTGTATCTTTATAATATTCATCTACTTTAGGTAAAACTATTCCATATTTATTATCATAAATTATTTTATCAGTTAATTCAGATAAACTAAACCTACTGTAGAAACCTCCAAAATAACATATTGGAAACTCTAATCCTTTAGATTTATGAATAGTCATAATACGAATACTATTAGTTTGGCTAGTATTAGTATTAAATTTAAGACTATAATCATTGTCAAATATCTCATTTAAGTAATTCACAAAGTCATATATAGTGTTTCCAACTTCTTCCATACTATGAGCTAAATTATATAAATATTCACTTCTAGTAATATAACTTTTAATATTATTAATAGTTAATAATTTTTCTTCATAGTTAAATTCTTCTAATACATATCTTAAATAACTACTTAAACTAGTAATATCCATACTAGGAATTAAATCTAAACACTTCTTATATAAATTTGTTTCTTTATAGTTACTTTTTATATATATTTCATAAATTTCCTCATCACTTAGTTTATATAAAAAACTTCTACAAATAGATATGTAACTATAAATAAATTCGTTATCTAATCTATCTTCTTTAATACAAATTAATAATCTAAGTAAATTTCTAATTACTAATATATCTTGATCTTTGGTTAGTTCTTCTTCTTTTACAATCGTTAATGGTAATTGAAGATATTCAAATATCTTTTTATATAAATCGAAATCTTTACTCTTATCCAAAAGTATTACAAAATCACTATATTTACAATTTCTTACTTTATTTTCCTCTTTATCAAAGACTTTATAAGAATTAGATATTTTACTTTTAATATCATTCCCTATCAAGAAAGCTTCTTCTTCTCTTTTATCTAATCCATTTAAATTATTCTCATCATATGATAATATTTCCAAATCATAATTGTCTGTAGTATCTAATTCACTATATCTATTATTACCAAATACTAGTCTATGACTTTTTCGATAATCAGCTCCACCAAATTCATCATCCATAAATAAATCAAATAATGCATTAATACCATCTAACACTTCATTACGAGATCTAAAATTTTTAACTAAATCTATTTTTTCACCTTCTGAAGTATTACTATATAAGTCATATTTATTTTTAAATATATATGGATTTGCATTTCTAAATCTATATATTGATTGCTTTATATCTCCTACCATATAAACATTATTTTTAGAAATTAAACTAATAAATAATTCTTGAAGATCAGAAGTATCTTGATACTCATCTACAAGTATTTCTTGGAAAGATTCTTTTAATTCATCTTGTACGTCCTTATTATCCATTACTACCCTAATTGCAAGCCTTGCAATATCAGTAAAATTAAATACTTCTTCTTTAAACTTATATTCTTCTAATCTCTTATCTAACTCTTTTAATATCTCTACAATAACCAAAGTATTATTCTTAGTAGATAATATCTCTTCTTTCATTTCCCCGACATTACTATAAATACATAATTCTTTTATTTCACTTGCTACTTCAAATATACTTTTCTTTAAATTTTTAGCAGCTTCACTACTACCTTTAGGTACAATAGGAGTTCTTTCATAATCAAAAGAATTTAATATTTCATCATATGTAGTAGCATTAATTAATTTACCAAGACAATCTTCTATTTTTAAAATATATTCATTTTCAAAATAATTAGGAAGATTTTTCACTAAATCAATCAAAATACTCTGTTTTTTCTTTATTAAATTAATATAATCATCTATATATTTATCTACATCAAAATTATTAAAATACTCTTCTAAATATGTTTTTTTATCATATTTTAAAGATATTTTATTATATAAATTTAAAATGTAATTTTTTAACTCTTCATCATCTTTTAAACAAAAATCACTAATTAATTTAGTAAAATCACTAGTAGGAGTTAAATAGTATTTTTCAAATATTTCTTCTAATATTTCTTTTGTTTTTATATCTATAATTACTTGATCACTAATCTTGATATTATTAGTAATATTAAGTTTAGTATGATATTTTTTTACTACTGATAGTGAGATTGAATCAAATGTAGTTATATAAGCACCATCTATTAAATTAATTTCATCTTTTAAACTAGGTGTGTTCAAAATGGCTTTTCTTATTCTATCTTTCATTTCTTTAGCCGCTGCATTCGTAAATGTAAGCACTAATAAATTATTAATATGAATTCCATCCAATAATTTTCTTTTAACTCTTTCAGTAAGTACTGCCGTTTTCCCTGAACCAGCACCTGCTGAAACAATAATGTTTTTACCTTCTAGGTTAATTGCTTGTAGCTGTTCTTCCGTCCATGCCATTACTCTTCACCTCCTAGAAAATCTAAACTATCAACTTTTTCCAAATATTTAACATCCTTATCTTTCATAAAACAAATATCTTTAAAAGAACAAAACTTGCATGCACTTTCTTTATCATATACCTTAGGATTAATAGAAAAATCTCCTTCTAATATCTTATCAGTCTTAGTATCTATTTCATTCTTAGTAAATTTAATTAAGTTATACATAGTATCATTATTAATTAATTTTGTATATCTACTAAAACCTTTTTCATCACTATAACTCATAGATTTTATTAATTCACTTGATTTATATGTAGAATCAAATTTATTTAAAACATTAATATCATCAGTACTATATCCTTTTAATAAATATCTATCCTTTAAAGTTTTCTCCAACTTCTCATCAAAAGTAGGATAATTAAACAATATATTTTGATAATATATACCAGTAAATATTGGATTAGTAAAACATCTGCCATAATGGATTAAATATAAATATACTGGTAATTGCATATGTAATCCATACTTCATAGATTCTATATGCGTATCTATAGTACCAGTTTTATAATCTACTATAGAAAAATATGTATCTTCAATGTTTTTATAATACATTATCTTATCAATAAAACCTATAAACTTAACAGATACTTTCTTATTTAAATCTACTTCAACTTTCTTTTCATATAATTCATCTTTATAAGAAGTATACTCTTCTTGTTTTCTTAATACTTCAATAAACTTTATTAAATCTTTTTTTATTCTTACTAATAATAGTTTTTCTTTTAAACTTAATTCTCTTTTTTCTAAATAATTATTAAACTCTATTTCTAAATCAAAATTAGTCTTCCTATAAAGTGATAATATCTCATGGTACAAACTACCAACAAATGCTGGAAAAGTACTTTCAAATTCCTCTATCTTTAAAACATATTTTAAATAATATTTGAAAGCACATTCATTATAACTATTAAGTGATGTATAACTAATTTTCAATGGATAAGCTAAATTAGTTAAATATGTATCATTATTAATACCAGTAAACTTATTATCATAAGTATTGTATGGAATAGTATATGTATTATAAAGTTTACCTAAACACTCATCTTTTTCTCCATACAAGTTATATTTATCCAACATATCTCCTAATAATAATTCATTATAAAAATTAGAATATTTAAAACTACTCTTATAATTTTTTATAACCTTCAAATTTAATTCTTCAATCAAGCTAGATCCATAGAAAGCTGTAAAAGGACTAGTTAATTTATAAGATAAATACAAATTCTTAATTTTAGATAATAAATATATAATAGTATCCTTTTCTCTCTTATTTAAATAATCTGTTGGATACATATTAACTTCAGATTTTTCCTTATCACTAATATACTCTATATCTTTATAATTATTAGGTAAAACATCTTGATTAAATCCTAATACAAATACATATTCAGAATCTAAAAACTCTTCATTTTTTAAATTTTTAATATTGATAGCATTAGTATATTTAACATTACTAATATAAGTGTTTTTCAAATTATTAATTAGTATTTCCCTACTAATCGAATCATCAATACTACTTATATTATTAATTAATTTCTTATTAATACCATACTTATTAATATCATCTAAGTCTAATATACCATTATCTAAATAATCTTTTACTACTTTAGTTGAATAGATACTATTTTTAAAAGGAATATTAATAGGTATCTTATAATAACCAAATATTCTTTTTAATGTATAAAAATAATCATCCGAAACATTACATAAACTAATTTTATTTATATTTATACCACTATTTAATAATTCAACAATCTTTTCACACACAAAACTAACTTCATCTTCCATGGTATTAAACTCATACACAGGCCCTTCAATATTTCCTGAAGTAATTTCATTTTTATAATTTAATGCTTCTTCTTCATATAAATCTAAATCATAATAATTCCTAACTTCTATATCTTTATCCTTTAAATACTCTAAAAAACCATTATTAAAACTTAATAATTTATTATCAATTAATTCTATTTTTAGTTTTTTCAAAAATTCCAATTTTTCATTATTATACTTCTTATTAATATCAACCACATATAAATTACTTAAATATACCTTACATACATCTATATTGAATTGATACTTTTTCATTAAATAATATATTGCCTCATCATCATAAGAAAAATAATAATTATTTAAATACTCTTTTTTAGTCATAAACTTTATAGGATATAATTTTTTATCACCATTAAGTTCTAAAAGTATCTTTAACTTTTCTTCATTTGGACAAATTATTAGTTTAGATTTCTCCATATACTTCACCAAAATTATTATATCAAAAAAAAGAAACTAATTAAATATTAGTTTCCATTATTATTAGCTTGAGCTATAGATGTAACTTCACTTACTCCACCTAATACATTCATAGTTCTCACTACTACTTTTATTTCAGTAGCATCTTTAGCATTTACATAACTCATTATTTTTTTATCAATAACATCTGCATATCTTCTATTAGCATCAATAACCCCAGACGAATAAACTTGTTTTAAATTAGGATTAGTCTTAGTACGCATATATATTACTATTTCATAATTATATAATTCTATCTTTCTGCCAAAACTATCCTCCCCGCCATTCATATCTATATAAATTCTACTTTCATTTATATTATTAAAAATTAAATTATTATTATTTTCCTCTTTACCATCTATAAATAACAAATTAACATCAGGATTAGGTATTTCTTCTACATATTTTTCTTTTGTTTCTTTATCCTTGCTTTCTCCACAATGTAGATATGGTAAATATGAGTATTCATTTTTATTTAATTTATATACCCTTACATACGAATGTGCCATACACGTCTCTTTATTAGTATCATAAATATCTTCATTTAAATAATTTGAACTTTTCAACTTATCAAATTCTATATTAGTACTATCACCTATAGCTTTAGGAGCCACATCTAAATGCTTTGTGATATATCTTTCACAAGCTCTAATTATTAATTCTTCTTGGGCTAATTTACTATTTTCTTCAGTTTTTTCCAACGTCCTTAAAACAGTAAATATACTCATAGTAATTATTAATCCAACTATAACAATAATACAAATTAATTCAACTATTGAAAACCTATGCCTTTTATTCTTTTTCATACCCTCACCTATTTTAATTATAACATATTATGGCATAAAAAAAACAGATATTATTCTGCTTCTTTTACAACTTCTACTTTTCCTTTATAGCTTCCACATTTAGGGCAAATTCTATGAGGTTTAATCATTTCCCCACATTTAGGACATTTAGTCACACCAGGTAATTCCATAGCATTATGACTTCTTCTCATTCTCTTTCTTGTTTTTGAAACTTTACGGAAAGGAACAGCAAACATTTGAATGTCTAACTTCATCATATTATCACTCCTTATCAAATTCTTTTAATAATTCACTAAATGGATTAGCTTCGTGATTTCTATCTTCTTCACTAATTAACTTCCATCCATCCCCATGAAATTTACTGAGATCTGTAACCTTAGTAAACTGTAAGGGGACCTCTAATACGATATTTTCCCACAAAAACGCGAAAATATCAAGTGTATTTTCATTATTTTTATCAATTTCTTCATAAAAATCATTATATTCTATATGAAAAGGATATTCTACCTCTTCTAATGATATCGAATCTGGTATAATCATCACACCATCTATTACAGCATCAATATATAAAGTTGGTTCTAAATCCTCATTATCTATTCTTCTTATTTTACCATTTACTTTAACATCATCAATAGAAACAATATCCATATTTTCATAATAACTTTTAGATATAGAATAAGTATTACTTATATCTATTTCACTAACTGCATTACTATTTAATAAACTTAAATCAATATTCATATTTCACCTAATCATTTTCCTCTAATACTTTTAAAATCCCATGATAATGCATCTTACTTCCTGTCGGAATATTACTATATTGAGCAACCCACAAACGTATAGAAATATTCTTCTTTTCCAATGCTTCCATAGTATCAATTAATAATTCATTATTTTCTAATTCAGTTAATGTATAAATCTTATTAGGCATCTTATCAGTTTTAATAGATATCTTTATAAATTCTTTAGGTATTAAAAACTCCTCACAAGCATCATTTTTTATACTGTCTAAATCATCTTCTATTAATACTTTATAATTAACTTTTTCAGTTAAATTATTTTTTATCGTAATATTATAAGCATTTGAAGATAATCCAACAGAATCCGTAACTGGAGTAACTTTTGTTAAAGAAACTTTAGCTCCATTTTTTTCATGATATGTAACATCTAAAGATGCTCCATTAACACTAATATCTCCATCTCCTTGAAATTTATTATAAATATAATAAGTAGGTATTACCGCAAGTAATAAAATAAATATTATATATATAGTATTTTTTATTATTTCTCTTTTTCTATTGTATTGATACATAAATACACCTCTAATTAATAATATAATTTTAATTATTTATTTTCAATAATTCTAAGTATTTTAATAATTACTTTTACATTTGTTTACATACTATATCTAGTACTTTTTCCATTGCTTCTATACTACTACAATTAACTATAAATCTTCCTGTATGGCAAAATCTTAATCCAGGAATTTCTGATACTTCTTCTAATTGAGAATCTTGTAAACCAGCCCATTCTTCCGGAAATAATCTTCTAGCCGTTTTATCATCTGCACTCTTACTAACTGTTTTAATGGCATATCCTCCTCTATTAGACGGAAATGCCACAAAAAGTATTTTATCTCCTTGAGGATGATTTAAAATAGCATCTTCATATGGAAAATATTCATCTAAATATAAATAACCCTTACTTATATCGGAATTATTAATTATTTCTGTAACTTTATGATCAGAAATTATTTTTCCATTTATATATACAATTTCCTCTTCTAATATCATTTTAGCTAGTTTTACAGCTTTTAAGAATTGTTCAGTTTCATTTTCTCCTGAATCATAACTAGGATTAAATATTTTAATAACATTAGGTAATGTCTTTGTTTTATAATTAGCTTCTATCTTAGGAAACATCCCATTATCATCAGCATCTATTCCTTCTATTAAATCTTTATCTATTCCATTCCATACTTCTTCAATATTAGAAAAATTATATTTTCTCAAGAAATCTCTTCCAAACTCTCTCCATAAAAGTCCTAAAGATGAATAAGTAATGCCATTATCCCTTTTCTCTGCATCTATTTGATGATGATCATACTTACCTCTACCAATATCATAGATTATTGCATCACCAGTATAACCATCTATTCTACCAGTCCTATACACTTTTACATTTTCTAAATATAAATCAAGAAAAGCTGTTGCAAAAACTTCATCAGCATGCATTGTACCTGAATGTGTTATACAATTTGCTTCATCTATATTATTTACCATTCTTACCATAAATTCACCCCACAAGTTCTTAATTATAATACTTTTCTATTATCTTTTCAAATACTTTTATTCCATCCATTGAAGCAGTAGTTATACCTCCAGCATAACCAGCTCCTTCTCCACATGGATATATTCCTAAAACACTAGAATTAAACTCTTCATCTCTCTCTATAACAACAGGAGAACTAGTTCTAGATTCTACTCCTAATAAAATACTATCTAATCTATTAAATCCATCTATTTTATTACCAAAACTTTCTATTCCTTCTATTAAAGATGAATTAATATCTTCCGAAAAAACACTTCTTAAATTACTAAGTTTATAGTCTCCCTTAGTGTTAGGTATTACTTCTCCTAAAGAAACTGTTTCTTTATTTGATTTAAAATCACCATAAGTTTGTATAGGAATCAAACCATTTCCTAAAGAATAAGCTTTTTCTTCTAATCTTCTTTGATATTCTACTCCAGAAAGAACACCATCACCATAATCTTTATTAGTAACTGTAACTACTATCGCACTATTAGAATTCTTTTCATCTCTATTATAATTACTCATTCCATTAACTACTAAACGGCCTTCTTCACTTGAAGCATTTACAACAAATCCTCCAGGACACATACAAAATGAATATACTCCTCTACCATTACTACATTGATGAGTTAATTTATAATCTGCTGGAGGAAGTAATTTATATTTAGATCCATATTGACTCTTATTAATCATATCTTGATTATGTTCAATACGAAAACCTACTGCAAAATTTTTACTCTTCATAGTAATACCTTTATCATATAATAACTTAAATGTATCACGTGATGAGTGTCCTATAGCTAAAACTAATACATCACAATCTATTTTTTCATTATCATTTACAATGATACTACTTACTTTATTATTTTCTATATTAATATCAGTCATTTTAGTATTAAATCTAAATTCTCCACCCATAGAAATAATTTTATTTCTCATATTAACTATTACTTTTCTTAATATATCAGTACCAATATGAGGCTTATTTAAATATAATATTTCACTAGGTGCACCATTCTCTATAAATATTTCAAAGACTTTTTTACCAATAAATCTCTTATCTTTTACTAAAGTATTTAACTTACCATCAGAGAAAGTTCCAGCTCCACCTTCTCCAAATTGAATATTAGATAAGACATTCAATTTATTAGTATTAAAGAACTCTTCTACATCTTTAACACGTTTTTCAATAGGAGAACCTTGTTCTATTATTAATGGAGAATACCCTGCTTCACTAAGTAAATATGAACAAAATAATCCAGCTGGACCACTACCAACAATTACTATTCTATTGTTTAATTTATTAGTACCAGTAATCTCATATCTATATTCTTCATTAGGTGTATTAAATATATCTTTATTATCAATTCTTACTTTATTATTTGTATCTATATCTAATTCATATACATAGTAAATATTATTCTTATCTCTAGCATCAATACTTTTCTTTACAATTTTATAATTATTAATACTATTAATTTTTAATTTTTTACAAGTTTTCTTTAATAGATTTTCTTCAGTTGCTTCTTCTATTAATAATTTAATGCCTCTAACTCTAATCATATTTATCACCTATAGCACGACCTGATAAAATACCACTTATCCAACAAGTAGTCAAATTATATCCACCACAAATACCATTCATATCTAAGAGTTCTCCAGTTATATATAAATTACTAACTAATTTAGATTCAAAAGTATTATAATCTATTTCACTAAGTTTAACTCCACCACTACATATTTGCGAATTATCAAATAACTTATGTCCAATAATATTTATTTTTAATCCTTTTAAATTCTTACAAAGAATTAATTTCTCATTATTACTTAAATCATTATAATAACTATTACCATCAATATTACTTACCTTTAATATAATCTCAATTAACTTAGTATTTAATAATCCTTCTAATAAATTATATAATTTCTTATCACTATTCTTCTTACTATAATTATCCATCCATGGAGTAATCAATGTATCTATAAAAGGCACAAAGTTAATAGAGATAGTATATTTATGATTCTTTATACCTCTAGTAACATAATGACTTAAATTAAATACACATATACCACTAACACCATAATTAGTTAATTGAATTTCACCAGATTCTGTAGCTATATATTTATCATCTTCAAACAATTCTAAAACTACATCACTTCTTACTCCATCCCATAGTTTTAGATATTTAAAATCACTTGTTAATTGAACTAAACTAGGTACTACATCCACTATTGTATGATTAAAGTTACTTAAGAATTTATAACCACTTCCATCACTACCTGTTACTGGATAAGCTCTACTTCCTGTAGCAATAACTAAATTATCACAATATAATTTTTCATTATTACAAATAACTACAAATCTTTCATTTTCCTTACAAATATCCGTAACTAAAGAATTATATTTAATTTCTACTCCTAAAGAAATAGCTTTTTCTTCTAACATATTTTTAATAGTAACTGCTTGATTAGAATATGGATAATAATAACCATTCTTTATCTTAGGAATCACTCCGATAGAATCAAAAAATTCTTTTACCATTTCTATATTATTACTACTAATAATTTTATCTACTATATCTATATCTTCACTATGGTATTTACTAGTATTATATACTTCATTCATATAATTACATCTACCATTACCAGTCATAAGAAGTTTCTTTAAACTTTTATCATTTCGTTCTAAAACTATAACTTTATTATTTTTTCTTTTAGCAAAAATACTAGATACAATACCACTAGCTCCAGCTCCAATAATAATGACATCACACATAATACCACCTCAACTGACGTTATTATACCACAATTTTCACCTTGTTAAAACGATAATTTTGTAATATACTTAAACTGGTGATAGTATGATAGAGAATAAAAAGAAAAAAACAAAAATAAAGAAAAGTGGTTTAATAATTTTAATAGTATTATTTCTAATAATTATAGGAGGATTAGTAACATTAAAAATATTAAATGATTTAAAACAAAAAGAAATAAAAGAATATTTTAATAAAACAGTATCTTTAAATAAGAATTCTAATATTTATTATAATAATAAAAAGATAGGCACTAACTTAGAAAGTATTAAATTAGAATTAGAATCTATTAAAGGAAAATATTTTAAAGTTAAAAATACTAATTATTATGTATATTATAAAGATGTTAAAAAAGAAAAATTTGAAGAAAAAAATATAAGTAATAATTATGTTTTATTGAACAAAAATATTAAGACTAATAAAAAAATAGACTTATATGAAGAAGATAAAAAAATATTTTCATTAAATAGTATTAATACACCAATAGAGGCTATGGATAAAGACAATTATTATATTAGTTTTTTAAATAATACTTATAAAGTAAAAAAAGATAAAGCAATTAAAGAAATAAAAAGTAATAATACTAAAGAAAAAATAGCAGACCATATAAGTGTATTATTCTATGAATTTATTCGTGAATCTTGTAATGATTATAATTGTACTACTATAGAAAACTTTAAAAATACAATTAATAAATTAAAAGAATCTGGATATTATACAATAACAGATGAAGAATTTAAAAATTATATTAGTGGTAAAAAGAATTTAAAAGATAAAGCAATTTATATCAATACTGCAAATTATAATGATACAATTACTAATCTAAATAATGAATTAAAAATAAATATTAATAAATTAGAAGAAACATATAATTATAGATTCATTTCTACTTATAAACCTGTTAAAAGTAATGATAATCAAAAATATATTAATAGATATCAAATAAAAAGTTATACAACAATAGACAACATATTAAAAATGGCAAAAGGTGAAGAAGTTAAACAATCATCTGATGATGAAGTATCTCGTCAAGGTGTACCTGTATTAAATTATCACTTCTTCTATGATAAAAATGAAGACACTTGTGATGAATCAATTTGTTTAGAAGTAACTAAGTTTGAAGAACATCTAAAATATTTGAAAGATAATAACTTTAAAACACTAACTATGGAAGAATTTAAAAAATGGATGTATGGAGAAATAGAAATACCTTCTAACTCCGTATTAATAACTGTAGATGATGGAGCTAAAGGAACTGGAAAACATAATGGTAATAAACTAAATCCATTACTTGAAAAATACAAACTCAACGCAACTTTATTCTTAATAACTGGTTGGTGGAATCTTGATAATTACATTGGTGATTACCTAGATATTCAATCACATACAAACGATATGCATCAATATGGAAGTTGTGGTAGAGGACAAATAAATTGTTATAGTTATGAGAAAGCTAAAGCTGATATCGACCAATCAATCGCAATTCTAGGAAATACTGATTCATTCTGTTTCCCATTCTATATGTATAGTGAAACATCTCTAAGAGTAATCAAAGATGCCGGATTTAAACTTGCATTTATTGGTGGAAATGTTAATGCTCGAAGAACCAACGATAAATGGTTAATTCCAAGATATCCAATAGGAAGTAATATAACATTAAATCAGTTTGCTAATATTGTAAATTAAAAAAGAATGCTAAGCATTCTTTTTTTATTCTTCTATTGCGTTTTTAATTATTTTCATAGAATTAATCAACTTTTCTTTTTCTTCATCATCTAATGGAATAAATATTTTTTCTTTTACTCCATTCTTACCAATAACAGCTGGAGTTGAAACGCATACTTCGTTTTCATCATCCCAACTAGATACAGGTAATACAATATTTTGATCTTCTAAAATAGCACTTGTAATCATAACTAAACACATTCCTATACCATAAGAAGTAGCACCTTTTTTCTCAATAATTGTATAAGCTGAAGTACGTACTTCTTCTTCTATTGCATTTAATTCATCTTTATTTAAGATATCACTTATCTTCTTATAAGCAACATTTACATTACTCCATGGAACAAATTCACTATCTCCATGTTCACCAATAACATAAGCATCTATATCCTTAGGATTAATTCCTGTTTTCTCACTCAAAATAAATCTAAGTCTAGAAGTATCCAAAGTAGTACCTGAACCAATTACTTTATTTTTAGGTAATTTACTATACTTAAGAGTAAGACATGTCATTACATCTAAAGGATTAGTAGCTACCACTATAATTCCATCAAAACCACTTTCCATAATAGGATCTATTATAGCTTTAAATATCTTACTGTTCTTACCTATTAAATCCATTCTAGATTCACCAGGAGCTTGATTAGCACCAGCAGCTATAACAACTATCCTAGCATCTTTACAATCCTTATAATCTCCTACCCTAACTTTTACTTTAGATGGAGAATACGCCATACAATGATTTAAATCCATTGCTTCTCCAAGACATTTATCTTTATTAATATCAATTAATACTAATTCATCTACATATACTTTTTGGTTTACTAATGCGTAAGCATATGCCATACCAACATTACCACAACCAACTAAAACTATCTTATTCATACTATCACCTATTTAATTATAACATAACCAAAATAAAAGTAATCATACTAAACACTTACTTTACAATTCCTTGATACATTTAAAACTATCCCAATACTAGCCATACTAATTAATAAACTACTTCCTCCATAACTAAGAAAAGGTAAAGTTACCCCTGTTACAGGAATTAATCCTACTACTACAGATAAATTCATAATAGCTTGAAATATTAATTGAAATATAATTCCAAAAGATAAATATTTACCAAAAGAATCAGAAATACTATTACTTATTCTAATTCCTCTATATAAAATTAAAAAGAATAATCCTACTACTATAATTACTCCCAATATTCCAAACTCTTCTAATATAATAGAAAATATAAAATCAGTTTGAGGTTCTGGTAAATAAAAATGCTTTTGTATAGAATTTAAATACCCCGTACCTAAAAGGCCACTTGGCCCAATCGCATATAAACTCTGTATCATTTGAAATCCAGTTCCCAATGGATCTTTCCATGGATTAACGAAAGAAGTAATTCTATTCATTCTATATGGAGCTATCAACACTAAACCAACTATTCCTATTATTCCTAATACTCCTCCTCCAATAAAAAATTTAATATCTGCTCCTGCAATAAATAAAATCGCAATTATAGAAATAAACATAATGGTTGCAGTACCTAAATCAGGTTGAAGCATAATTAATCCAAAAAACAATAATGATACTAATATAATAGGAATTATTCCTTTAAAATACTTTTTAATATAATCACTACTATTACTTAAATACTTACTAGTAAATATAATTAAACTAATCTTACAAAACTCACTAGGTTGTATTCCTAAACTACCTATTCCAAACCAACTTCTACTACCATTTCTAATAGACCCTATACCCGGAATCAATACTAGTATAAGTAATATAAAACTAATTAATAATATAATATTAGAATATTTATAATATATTCTATAATCTATTTTAGACATTATAATCATTATTATAATTCCAATAAAAAAGAATATACTTTGATATTTTAAATAATGAAAACAATCTCCAAATTTATATTCTGCCCATATCGAAGAAGATGAATAAATCATGAATAATCCAAATATCGATAAAATTAACACAATAAAAAAAAGTATCTTATCAAATTTCATATAATCACCTATTAAATTATATGAATAATATTAATAAAATACTTATAAAAAGAAAAAATCAGTTTTTTGAAACGAACAAGCAAATAAATTTTTATCTTCTTCTTTTAGAACTTTAAAAAAAGTAGAAAAGTTTTGGTCTAATTCCAATCTTAAATATGAATTATTAACTATTAATCTACTAACTTCATTTTTATACATATTATTTATATAATGAACATCTTTTCTTTTAGAATATGGTAATTCTTGATGAAACTTTATAAATAATTCTCTATCTATTCTATTCTTTTCTATAGGAAGAGTTAATTGTTTAAATAAATTATATCCATAATCAACTTCTTCCCTATCTAAATAATAAATATTTCTTAATATATTATAAAGTACACTAGGAGTATCTCTATATAAATCACAAAGTTCTTCTTTTAATTTAAAAATATAATAGACTTTCATATTATCACCAATCTTATAGTAACAAATATGAAAGTCTATTTTTGTCTATTTTAGTAATTCTTCTATTTTTTCTTCTAATGTATCTACATCAAATCCATACTTTTTATAAACATCTTCTTTCTTACCACTAGATCCAAATTCATCTAATGTAATAAGATATTTACTATTATATATTAGTTTATTCCAAGACATAGAACTAGATGCTTCAATAGCTACTTTTCTAACTTCTACAGGAAGTACACTTTCTATATATAGAGGATCCTGTTTTAAGAATCTTCCTAAGTTTGGAATAGATACTACTCTAACTTCAATTCCCTTAATCATAAGTCTCTTAGCTACTTCTAATGCTAAATGTAATTCTTCTCCACTAGACATTATTATACCTTCTGGCTTATTTCTAGGTTCTAATGCAATATATCCACCTTTTTCTACTTCATTTGCTTTTGTTTCTTCTAAAATTGGCACAGTGTTTCTAGCCAAAGATATAACACTAGGACCACTTTGTTTCTCAAATATTGCCTTATATGACCCTATAACTTCATTAGCATCAGCAGGTCTAAATACATCTAAATTAGGCATAGCACGAAGTGTTAATAATTGTTCTATAGGTTGATGTGTTGGTCCATCTTCTCCAACACTTATAGAATCATGTGAAAATATAAATATATTTGGTAAATTCATTAAACAAGATAATCTTAAACTAGGTTTTAAATAATCACTAAATACCATAAATGTAGATAGATATGGTCTAAATCCATGAAGAGCTAAACCATTAGATATAGCACCCATAGCATTTTCCCTAACACCATAATATATATTCTTACCTAAATAATTATCTCTACTAAAATTACCACCATCTTCAATATAAGTCTTATTAGCTCCAAATAAATCAGCTGAACCACCTATTAAATATGGTTTATCTTTCACCACGGCATTTAATATCTTATATGAAGTAACTCTAGTGGCTTCCTTCAACTCTTCTGGAGCATCATAGAATAATTCCTTTACTTTAATTGATTTATCATCACCCATAAAATAATTTAATTCATTTCTAATTTGTTCATCTAATCCTTCTAGTTTATTATTAAATTTTTCACTTAAATTATTACATCTTTTGTTAATAATCCATTGGAATTCATCTATAGTACTTTGACTTACTGCAAAAGGAATATCTCGTATATCTAGTTTTTCCTTTATAGCTGTGATATCGTCATCATCTAATGGTACACCATGTACTTTATTAGTTCCTTCTAATTTAGAATACTTACCAATAACTGTTTTAACTTCAATTAAAGTTGGTTTTTCATCCTGTTTTTTAGCTTCTTCTATAGCTTTAGAAATTAATTCATAATTATTACCATCTTCTACTGTAATTACATTCCAACCTTGAGATATAAATCTCATCGCAATATTTTCATTAAATGAATCACTAGTTTTTCCATCTAAACATATATTATTTGAATCATATAAAACAATTAACTTATTTAATTTTTGAGTACCAGCAAGTGAACATGCTTCATATGAAATACCTTCCATTAAATCACCATCACCACAAAGTACATATGTGTAATGGTCAATTATCCCTTTATATCTAGTACGTAAATTTGCTTCTGCCATAGCCATACCTACAGCAGTAGCAATTCCTTCACCTAAAGGCCCTGTCGTACAATCAACACCTGGGGTTACACCATACTCTGGATGACCTGGAGTAAGAGAATTTATCTGTCTAAAATCTCTTAAATCATCCAATCTAAGTGGATAACCAGCCATATATAGAGTTGCATATAATAAAGCACTTCCATGTCCAGCACTCATAACAAATCTATCCCTATTAAAATAATTAGGATTTTGTGGATCAATATTTAAATGATGTGCATAAAGTGCATATATAATAGGAGCAGCACCAAGTACAATACCTGAATGACCACTATTAGCTTCCCTTATCATATCAATTCCCAAACATCTGATTTGATCAATTATTTTTTGTTGATTAATTTCTGATATATCTTTTATATTTACCATAAATTGCAACTCCAATCTTCAATATTAATATTATAACATATATATTTATTTTTTCTGTATCTTTTTATAAATCTCCATGACAAGCATAATTATAAGTCCTAATGCAATTATTAAACATAAATTATTTAAAGGCATTCCTGTTGTTTTTAAAATTGTATTAAAGAATTTTATTTGAATAACAGCAACTCCTAATATAATAGAACCAATTATTCCAACTATAAATATCTTATTAGAAAATAATGGAATATCACCAATACTCTTATCTTCACTTCGACAGTTAAATGCATGGAAATTTTGAATTATAATCATTAAAGCCATAACATAAGTTCTCGAAACATTAATTTCTAGTTTTTGATAATTAACTAAGTATATCCACAAACCAAATACTATTAAACCTATAGTAATTCCAGATACTAGTATTTGACTAACCATTTTCTTATCAAATAATCCACTTCTAGGATTATGATAAGAATTAGTTAATATACTCTTATCCCCTTTTTCAAATGATAAAGCAATATCTTGTATACCATCTGTAACTACGTTTAACCATAATAATTGTATAGCTAAAAGTGGCATAGGCATATTAAATAAAATAGATAATGTAAAGAATAAAACTTCTGCAAGCCCACAAGATAATAAGAAATATACTATTTTTCTTATATTTGAATAAGCTACTCTACCTTCATAAATACTATTAACAATAGACTTAAAATCATCATTTAACAATATTATTTTCGAAGTATCTTTAGCAATATCTGTACCACTACCCATACTTATTCCTATATTAGCACTTTGTAATGCCAAAGCATCATTAACTCCATCACCAGTAACAGCAACAAATTCACCTTGTCTCTTTAATGATTCTACTATTCTTAATTTTTGTAATGAAGTAACTCTTGCAAATACCTTTTTACTTTTAACAAATTCATCAAATTCTCTATCACTTTTCTTTAGATAATTACTAATATCATCCCCAGTAGCTACTTCATCATAACTATTTGTAAGTTTTAAATCTTTGGCAATCTTAAAAGCCGTTAATGGATGATCTCCAGTAATCATCAGTACATTTATACCGGCATTCACAGAATCTTTTATAGCTTTAATTGCATCTTTCCTAATCGGATCTATGAAACCAACTAATCCCATAAATTTAAGATTCTTTATATCTTTTTCTGTATAATTATTTTTCTTAGCAACTTCACCAACAGCGATTGCTATCACCCTATATCCATCTTTTGACAATTCCTCATTCTGCCTATTTATTTTACTAAAGCTATTATCTTTTCGAAGATTAATTGCATTGCAAAAACTACTAACTACTTCTAATGAACCTTTAATAGTACAATACACTTTATTATTATCTTCATAGAAAACAGCAGAATACCCATTAGAAGATTCATAAGGAATAGAATCTACTATTTTAGAATTATCATTTATTCTTAATTTTTGTCCTAACACTAAAAAAGCCAAATCTATTTTATCGCCTATTAAATTTTCTTTTGTTAAAGTTGCCTCATTATTAATAACTCCTAAAGTAGCTATTTCACGAGCATACTCTAATTTTTCTCCAATAACACTACCTTCTACCATATAACCAGTTCCTGTTATTTCATACTCTAAATCATTTGGTAGAACTATTTTTTTAGCTGTTTGTTCATTAACTGTTAAAGTTCCTGTTTTATCACTAGCAATAACTGTACAGCTTCCTAACGCTTCTACTGAATATAATTTTTTAGCAACAACTTTTTTCTTAGCCATCTTATTAGATGCAATTGTAAGAGCCATAGTTAAAGCTAAAGGTAAACCCTCAGGCAAAGCTGAAACTGCTAATGCAATAACTGAAATTAATATTTCATTTAACTCAAACCCTTTAATATATAAAAGAATTGCCAATATAATTGAAAATACAATAATTACTGTGCTAATTTGTTTAGAAAATTTTTCCATTCTGATTGTCAATGGCGATTTTTCCTCTTTACTATTTTGAAGAGTATCAGCAATTTTACCTATCTCTGTATTAATACCCGTACCAATAACAATTGCCATACCTCTACCAGTAACTATATTACATCCCGCAAATAACATATTTGTCTGTGAATTAATTGGAACATCTTTATCTTTTATAACTCTACTATCTTTAGTTATCGGAATAGATTCCCCAGTTAGTATAGATTCATCTACTGTTAAATTATGAGATTCAATTATTCGCATATCTGCAGATATCTTATCTCCAGATTCTAAACAAACTAAATCTCCCGGAACTAAATCTTTAAAATCAATCTCTACTTCTTTATTATTTCTAATTACTTTAACACTTACAGGAACTAACTTCTGTAATGAATCAATTGTTTTATTGGCCTTATTTTCTTCATAAGTACCTATAATCAAATCTATAAAAATAATTACTAATATTCCTACACCATCAACAATTTCACCAGTTAAAAAAGAAAAAATAGCAGCTGCAAATAAAAGTAAAACAATTGGATCTATTATTTCTTTAATAAATATAAGAAATAATCCTTCTTTTTCTTTACGAGGAATAGTATTTAATCCATACTTTTCTATTCTTCTTTTAACATCTGAAATACTAAGACCTGCTTCATTAGTTTTAAGATTAGTAAATATTTCTTCTGTACTTTTAGAAAAATAACGACTCATACTATAACCTCCTTCTACTCTATATAAGATTATAACATAATACAAATAAAAAAAGTAGATAAAATCTACTTTAAGCACTTAATTCAAACCTACTTGAATTATTAACTGTATCTTTTGTTAATACTAATTTTTTATAACCCTTATCTTCATTTTCTAATATAAATTTTTCAACATCATCCATTGTATTATTAAAAGAATTATTAATACATCTCATACCTGTAGAAATACGTGTTTGTTGATCAAGTAATGCCTCCACATAACCATCATCTAATACTAAATCTATATCAAATTGTCTGCCATATCTATTACGTTTCTTCAAATATACACTTGAGGCACATGTTAATAATATATCTCTTTTTGTTTCTCTAGTTAATTCATCATATGCAAGAATTGTAGTTATACGAGATAGTTCTTCTTGAGATAAATACTTCTTATCTATTATTTTTTCTCTTATTTCTTCAGCAGTACCAAGTGAAGGAACCATTATATTAGGAGTTCCAAATCCTATTGGATTTTTCTTTTCACTAATTCGTTCAAATACACCAGCATATATCTTATTAGTCATTGTAGTATCAAATGTAAAATTATAATTATTAATATTTATAGGAAAAGCACCACCAGCTGTAAATGTTAATAAAATATTTTTTACATCCGTTTTTGTTTCATTCTTAGTATCATTTAATTTATCAAATTCATCTAAAAATATTAATCCTCTTTGAGCTTTCTTAAGATCTTTACCAGCACGTTCATATAATCCTATAATAACATCCTCAATACTAGTTCCTACTATACCTTGAGAAATTAAATTAGAAGCATTAATTTCATACCATGGTATTCCTAAATATTCACATGCTGATTTGACAGTCTCAGTTTTACCTGTACCAGTTGGTCCTACTAATAGAATAGACTCTATTGGTTCTCCCTCTACCGCTGTGTAATTCATATATAATTTTTGGGCAAAAGTATCTATTTCTTTCTCATGACCATATATTCTTTTTCTAAGATAATCTCTAAGCCCTACATATGATATATCTTTATTAGAAACAAAACCACTATTAGAACTTATGCTTTTTTGTTTTTCTATTTGTTTATCTAAAGCAGCAGTATCAACAGCTTTATCAACCTCATAATAATTTACTTTATCTCCTGTAATACTAACTCTAGAAGTGATACCTGTCCTCTTCTTTACTTGCTTAATTGCCTTCATACCCATTTGATATTTAGTAAGAAGAAGTTTTGCTTGTTTCAAAGTTCTAGCATCCATAACTTCATTCAATGCCTTCTCGTTTAAAACTACACAAGGAATAGAATTTTTCATATAATAATAAGCAGTTGATTTATCAATATCTATCTTATTTATATCAATAAAATATCTATGTGGAATACCCATTTCATTAACATCAGTCATATTTACATAGAATGGCATATCCTTATATGCTTCAAAGAAATATTCTCCCATGAATTCTTCACTTTCGCCTTCTAATTCTGGAAAAATCAAAGGTAATTCATCCACATAATTTATCATATCAACATATACTTTAGCTTTAGGAGCTATTGTATCTATAAAAATAGGATATTCCTTACCATCCAAATCACAGAAACCAGTCATTGTTTCTACACCCTTTACTAAAGAGTTAGGAATAAATATATACTTATCATTTTTATATCTTCTTACTTCGTATTTTATTGCATACTGATATTTTTCTTTACTCATTTGAACCACCTATATTCATTATACATATTATAAATATTAAAAGTAAATAAAAAAGACTAGATTTCTAGTCCTTTTTTTATTTGTTTAGCAATTTCACTGTTTCTATATCTTAAATCTTCAGTAACTTCATCTATTGGTTTTATAAATGAAGGTAAATCTATCTTTTGATTTTCACTAGATAATTCTATTTCTATTATTGCTTTATCTTTCCAGAAAGGATAAATATCAATTTCAAAATATTGGTTATTATATGACAAGCAATATCTATCTTTTACAATTTGTCCCTTTTCAGGATCAGCATTTAACAATTCACGAATATATTCATCTTGAGTTAATCTCTCTTCTTTTTCAATTCTCTTTGTGTTTGTAACCTCAATCTTCTTAGTTTTTGAATAAGTGAAACCTGCTTCACTACCACGTTGTCTTACTCTAATTTCTTCGTCATCTGCACTTTTTAAATATGTTTGAACTATTTGTACTTTCTCACAGTTTGGTAAAGATTCTAAGTAATTTAAATCTGGCATTTCTATTAAGAATTTTCTTTCTATTTCATATGGATCAGGTTCGCCTAATACACTAGCTATTTCTTTTAATAATCTTTTCATTTTTTCATCAAAGTCAGTTGAATTATCAATTATTCTAAAGTGTGGATGTCCTGTCCAACTAGCAATTAGTGCATCGTCCAATTTTGTTGCATCTTCTATTGTATCAGTTCTTGCGGGATTATCTAAGTTATAGCATTCTTTAGCTCCTTTAGCAGCAGTTACTAAATTAAATACAGCATCATATGAATCTCTTAATTTAATTTCACTCAATTTCTTGGATTTTAATATATATTCGAAATCTCTTTTAGTCATATACGCTTTATTATCAAGAATACCTCTATCATAAACTATCAAGATTTTATCATTAGGTAACTTTCTAGCACCTTCTTCATAAATTTTTTCTTTAGCAAGTTGTAGATCAAATAATACACTTTGAAAATCAACATTTGTTTTTGCCTCCCATGGTTTTAATCCGCTAGTAATTAATTCAGTAGCCGTCTCTGGTACAAATATTATTTTATACCCATATTTTTGAAAGTGATTTTGAATCCAATTCATCGCAGTTGTCTTTCCACCACAAGGTCCTCCAGTAAGTACTATTTTAGTAATTTTTTGCTTATTTTCTTTTTCTTCTAATGTAATTAATTCATCTAAACTAACATCAAATATTTCAGATAATTTTTTTAGATTCATTATTGTTGGATGAGCTGTACCATTCTCCCATTTAGATACTGCTTTATCTGAAACATCTAATAATAAAGCAAGATCTTCTTGAGTTAAGTTTTTCTTTTTTCTTAACTCATACAACTTATTTCCTAATTCATAATCTCTCATATTTTCCCTCCACATCTATATAGTACTACAATTATTTTAAAAATTCTACTAAAAGTAGGTAAACTAACGGTAGAGTTTTTATCATAAAAAAAGACTATACACAAGTATAGCCTCCGTCTATTGGTAAAATAACTCCTGTTACATAACTTGCTTCATCACTAGCAAGGAATATTGCACCAGCATTTAGTTCTCCTTCTTTACCATATCTTCCTAATGGTACTGTTGCTTTCATATATTGAGTAAATTCATCAGTAATTAAAGTATCATGAGTAAGTTCAGTATCAAAATATCCAGGACAAATTGCATTACAAGTAATGTTGTATTTAGCAAGTTCTGCTGCTACTGCTCTTGTAAAATTAACCACTCCACCTTTTGAAGAATGATATGCAACTGTATCTAATGCAGTATTACCAACAAGTCCATACATAGATGCAATATTAATTATTCTTCCGTAATTATTTTTCTTCATAATATTTGCAAATGCTCTAGTCATTTTAAATACACTTGTTTGATCAGTTGCTATAGTGAAATCCCATTCTTCATCTGTCATATTAAGTACACCTGCATTTTTAGCACTACCTGCACAGTTTACTAGAATATCTACTTTACCAAATGCTTTTTCTACTTCTTTTGCAGCATTGTCAATATCTTCTGTTAAAGTTACATCACATTTGCAAGCAAGTACTTTTACTCCTAAAGTTTCTAATTCACTTTTTAATTCTTCTAATTTTTCAACACGTCTAGCTAATATTACAAGGTCAGCTCCAGCTTCTGCAAAACCTTTTGCCATTTGTTTACCAAGTCCACTAGATGCTCCACTAATAACAGCTACTCTTCCTTTTAAATTAAACATAATATAATCTCCCTACTTTCTAATAAGATTATATCATATATATATTATTTTTGCTTTATATTTGACACATCTTTTACAGGCGTTTTACAACTACTTACATAGTAATCTCTAGTATTATTATCCACCTTCAGTTTAAGTAACATACCTCCTTCAGAAACATAACAATAATCATCAAAATATAAATGCTTTTGCATATAATAAAATTTTTCAAAAAAATCATCATCTAAATAAGTTAAATCTATTGTATAAGGAACATCACCTATTTTGTTATAGTTAAAATCATAGACATCAGAACTTGATGAAAAATCAACTAACATGTCTTTTCTATTATATTCACTATCTGTATAAGAAACTATATTAAATGCATGATCTTGAACATCTTTCATACCAATTTTCAACTGTCCCAATACTATAGTACTATCAAAGCCAAACACCGTTAATATGTTATTAGCCATCACAGCATATTCAGTACAAACAGCATTACCTTTTCCCTTAAAATCACTAAGTTTGTGACCTATAACAGAATCATAATATGTATGATCAGCTTTCATAATTAATTGAAACATCTCTTCGCGAGTTTGATTTCCTCTTTCTCCAAAATAATCATTAAGGTAGAATAATATAAACTCAAAAAGTTCTTCATTGCTTCTAACATCAGCATCTTTTATAAGCCTACAAAATTCATAAACATATTCTTCATCATCTACAATATAATACATTCCACCATTAAATGACATACCATTATCATATGTATTACAACCAAATACGACTTTTGTACCTTTAGGTACATAACCTGTATGAAACTTTACTTCTTCAACAGGATTTTTTTCATCTTCATCTAATAAACTAATTTTTCCCGGATTAAAATGTAAATTATAACCAATATAACCATAACTATTATTTTGTTTAGAAATACTTTCTAAATTATATATTTCATAAGATAAATATTTTTCAATTTCTTCTAAAGACATTTCCTTAAGTTTATAATAGAAATCCATATAACCACCTGTTTTCCATATATTATAGTACTTATATATTAAAAAAAAAAGAAATTTATTTTTCTTTTTTTCTTCCTTTTCTCTTCTCAATATACATTACCAATGATACTTTATCCATATTCTTAAAAAAATCCAATTGCATACTAAGTTTCTCATCTAAATATTCTATTAATTTATCACCAATTTCTTTATCTATTTGTTTTTCCATAAATAGCGCTCTAATCATATCTTTATTAGTATCAGTTTCCATTATAACATCACAAGTAATTTCTGTCATAGCAGCATATACACCTACTTGTTCTGCATGATATAAAATCAATTTTTCCATTAATTTTTCTCTATCAAAAATATAATTTCTAGTTAAGTATTTTCCCATACTCATTAATGGTTCTTCCAAATTATCTTCATCATAAGTAAATAAAATAGTATCACCATTACCAGTTTCTTCTCCTACTCCTTGAATAGAATCTTTGTCTTGACTTGAGAAATAGTACTCACCAGAATATTTTTCTACAAAGTGTTTTTCCATACAAACCTCCTATACTATAATTCAATTATATCATAAACAAAAAACTAGAAATATCTAGTTTTTAATTATTTTTTCCTTTAAATAATACTTTTATATCTCCACTAATAGTTTTTAGTTTAAGATATAACGAAGTAATATCATCTAATATATGGTGCCGATTAAAAGACTTGAACTTTTGACCTACGCGTTACGAGGGCGTTGCTCTACCAACTGAGCTAAATCGGCATTACAAATTTATTATAACACGAAATAAAAAATATTGTATAATATTTAAAGAGGTGGATTATGAAAATACCTAATAATAAAATTGCCCATAGAGGAATGTTTGATAATATTAAAATTCCAGAAAACTCTATAGCTTCTTTTAAGAAAGCTTTAAAATATAATTATTCTATCGAATTAGATGTTCAACTAACTAAAGATAATATCTTAGTAGTATTCCATGATGAAAACTTAAAAAGGATGACTAATCTAGATAAACTAGTATGTGAAACAAACTATGAAGAAATAAAAAAATTGACATTACTTAACACCAAAGAATATATACCTACTTTAGATGAAGTACTAAATATAGTAAATAATAAAGTATTATTGGATATAGAAGTAAAAAATACTAAAAAGATAAAAGAAATAACTAGTATTTTAAAAGACAAATTAAAGAATTGTAATAACTATGTATTAAAATCATTTAATCCAAGAATAGTAAGATATTTAAAAAATAATATTAATGCTGAAGTAGGATATTTAATAAATGGTAAAAACAAGTTTTTATATAGTAATCTAATATTAAAATATTCTAAAGCAGATTTCTTATCTATTAGTAAAAAACTATTAAACACACCAAAATTTAAAAAATTAAAAAATAAGTACCAATTACTTATATGGACTATTAAAGATAAAAATGAAATTAAAGATGAAAATATAATTTATATATGTAATGAATTGCCATACTAATATGGCTTTTTTATTGCATAAAAAAAGCTGCCTAAGCAACTATCTTCTTCTTCGTCCACGTCCTGGATTTTCCATAACATCATCTGCTATAGGAGCACCAGCACAATAAATTAGTCCTTTTATTGTATCAGCAAAAATTCTTAATTTACTAATTCCTGTCTTTTTAGTATCACACTCTTTATTTAATAAGTTAATTTCTTCTAATTCAATTGATTCATTTCTTCTAACGAATCTACCTGTATTCTTCATATATACCCCCATCAATTGGCTTACATTATACCATAAAATACCTTATAAGTCAATTTAAATGGTGTTCAAGAAGGGACTCGAACCCTTATCATCTCCGTCGGAGGGAAACGTTTTATCCAATTAAACTACCCGAACAAAAAAAGAACTATTTTACTAGTTCACATTTAGTTCCAAACTTTTTAGAAAGTTCTAACCATTTGCTTACCTTAGGAACTTTTTTCTCAAAAATATTATCTTCTTCGCCCTCTATTTCTATTAAACTATCAATATCAACTTTATCATAATTAATAGAAATAGTACTAAGTACAGTAGTATCTCCTCTATCTATAGAAGCATCATAATAATCCAAACCCTCATAATTTTTATGAATACTTTTATAAGCTTCCTCATACGTATTTAAAACATCTTCTGAAGAAGATATTATCTTTTCCTTAGAAATTAATAAATTTAATATATCACCAGTATAATATATATCATATTCTAATTTTACTTCAGCACCAGTAGCCGTTGCTTCTCTAGTGCAATGTTTATGTTCCATTGTCGCAGTACTAATAGGTTCATTATTGATTATTACATTCTCTTTCTTTTTTGTTTCACATCCACATAATAAAATACAAACTATTAATAATGACATAATCATACTCATCTTTTTCATACTATCACCTAAAAAAATTATAACACAAAAAAAGAAACTATCAAATAAACTTATTTACGATAGTAAATACATCATTTGATAATTCCTTATCCATATCATCTAAAAAGCCATGTCCAGAAAAAGGAACTTCTACACAATTAATCTTCTCTGATTCACCTATAGTTTCTTTAATATCATCAACTAACATATCAACTTTACCAACTATAACTAAACCTTTATCCAAGTATTCATCTTCTACTAAAGCATCATTTTCAATCTTATTATCCTTAAAATATTTATTAATTCTTTCTATTAAACCAATATTAAAATCTTCATTTTTCATATCTTTTTTAGTATAAGATTTTTTTAATACTGGATAAAATAACAACCTTTTTCTAATAGGAACATTCTTAATCAATGAAGTTATATGACATCCAGTAGAATCACTCATAAGAGTAATATTTTCTTCTAATATATTATTAATTATTAATTTATCATATAAATATTTAATAGTCTTAGTAATTTCTTTTACTACTTCTTCATAACTACCTTTAATATCGTCATATTCAATAGCTATAATTAAACAATTAGTCTTAACCGCAAAATTCTTACAAATACCGCTATATTCACCTAAACAATTAGTTACCTCACCATTACCATGAACATATATAATTACCTTATCAATAGTAGTAATCTTCTTAGGATAAAATACTCTTACTGGCAATATATCCTCATCTACTATAATTTTATAATCACTTATATTTTTCTTTGATATAGTAGGATGAAGTATTTCATTTACTGTCCTAAATAATTTATACTTAATTTCACTATCAAACTCATTATTTATCATGTTTATCACCTATTAAAATAATAACATAAAAAAATAAGCCTATATATAATAAGCTTATCTATTTGACATTATTAGTCACTTTTTTTATTTATTTCTTTTAATAAATTCTTTATTTCAATATCAAGTTTTTTATTTGCCTTTTCAAGATCATCTTCTGCTTTAAAAGGTTTCCCTATTTTTACAACTAAATTTCTACTTCTAAACTTATAATCACCACTTATTGCATAAGGTACAATTAAAGCATTTGTTTTAGAAGCTAAACTTACTGCCCCAAACTTTAATGGTAATAATATATGATCATAATAATCATTTATAGTAATTACATTGCCTTCTATTAATTCCTTTAGATATTTATCTACATTAAATATATTTTCAAGATAATCTAATTCTGTAATAACACCATTATTTAATAATTCTTCTAAATATAAAACCAAAGAAGTTTTATTCCTTTTCATTTTCTTTTTAAATTGATTATACTTCATTTCAAAGAAATATCTATTATATATATCTTTTATTTTTTCCTCTTTTAAACCATTTCTAGTACCTTCAGGAAATATTCCTAAAGCATGATTATTTTTTAATACTTCAATAGCACTGGACTTAGCATTTTCATCTTTCTTACTTCTATCTACTGGGATACACCCAACAAATCTAAAAAACCAAGCTACTTTATGATCATCAAAATACTCTTTCTTAGCCATATAATGTAGTTTTCTTTTTGTAGAAACAATTACATTACATTGGTCCATAATATGAATATGATTACCAGCTAAAACAATAGCTCCATCATTAGGAATATTTTCTTTACCTATTATTTTAGGTTTATACCAAAACTTATATATTGGGGAAAGTATTGCTCTCATTATTCTGTATCCATTCATTTTCCATTCTCCTTTAACTTACTTTCTATTATATCCATTAATTCTTTATTAGATTTATCTAAATCTTCACTTACACTAATAGGTTTTAAAAACTCTAATCTAACACTTTTACCAATAATTCTATACTTACCTGTAATAATAAAAGGAACTATTTTACTATTAGTTTCACTAGCCATTTTAACTGCCCCTATTTTAAAAGGTAGTATTACTTTATCAGTAGTTCTATTAACTGTACCTTCAGGAAATATTCCTACACATAAATCTTTGTTTAAATAGTCTATTGCACTATTTAAAGCACTCTTATCATGTATTTTTCTATTAACAGGAACACATCCCATACCTTTAACTAAAAAAGATAAACATCCATCAAACAATTCTTTCTTAGCTAAAAAATGTATTGGTCTTTTAACAATGCCTACTAACATAACCGGATCTAAAAATCTAGTATGATTACCCGCAAGTACTATTCTTCCTGTCTTAGGTATATTTTCTAATCCCTTTACTTTAGGATGAAATAATAATCTAATTAAAAACAAAGCGATAACTCTTACAACTTTATAAAACTTTGTATCCATATCATCACCAATATAATTATAGCACAAAAAAATAAGATAAAGACTACTTTATCTTATATTTAAATAAATATGATGGACGATGTCCTTCACCAGTCTTCATCTTAGAAGTTTTTTCAACCTTATCAGCTATTATTCTTCTAAATGCTGGATCAAGTAATTTCTTATTTAAAATTACTTCATATACTTGTTGTAACTCACCTAAAGTAAAATACTCAGGCATCATATTAAATACTATATCAGTATAATTAACTTTATTTCTAATTCTTTCTATTCCTGCAAGTATTACATGATCATGATCAAATGCAATATACTTATTTTCTTTAGTAATAAAGTCATATCTATCAGTAGTCTTTTCTCTTAATTTCTTAGTAATAGAAAAATCAATTATTTCTTCTCCATTACTTAAAGTCATAGAAACTATATTATTCTTTTCTTCATACTTTATAATATCAAACCATGAAGCATTCTCTACTTTTTCTTTTAATTGTTCTTTATCAATTAAAGCTACATATGAAGTAGATACAACTCTCATACGAGGATCTCTATCTACTCTATCAAATGTATATAATTGTTCTAAATAGATATTAGATAAATTAGTTTCTCTTTTTAATACACGTCTTGCACATTCTTCTAAAGTTTCTTTATTTACATCTAAGAAACCTCCAGGTAAACACCATTTATCTTTATATGGATAATCATCTCTTTTTACAAGTAATATACTCATCATTTTCTTATCAGTCTTACGATAATTACTTGTATCTTTAGATGATACACTTACTATTAATATATCCGCAGTCATTGATAATTTCTCAAAAATAGATGAATCATAATCTTTTAAAAACTCTTCTTCGCTCTTATATTCTTTCATATATACCTCACTATATTAATTATAGCATATTTCTATTATCTTAAAAATTTTTCTCTAACTTTTTTAATAAAATTATAATCTTCGAAACGTAAAACTTTTATTTTTTTATTCATAGTAGTAGTTACAGTATCTACCTTTTCAAAAACTTTAGGTTTTGCATCTACTACTACTTTAATATTTCTATTTTCAGGAGAAACTACAATTGGTTTTTCTCCCTTTACAATGATAGGTGAATTTAATGTGCAATATGCATTAGAAGAAATTGGACACATTGGAACAATTTGTTGCGCATCAAGATCAGGATCCACTATACATCCACCAGCACTTAAACAATGTCCTGTAGAACCAGTAGGAGTAGCAATCATAATTCCATCTCCACGAAAACTTTCTAAACGTTCATTATCCACATAAACATGAGCTACTAGAACTCCTTCAGTCTCTTCTGTTTCTTTAGGCTTAACAATTATTTCATTTATTGAATAAAATTTATCTTCTCCATTAATATGATTAACTACAGTTTCTTGTATACCAATATTACATACTTTATAATTTTCTTTCTTTAAAACATCAATAAACTTATCAATATCCTCATTTTTAACTTCTTGGAGATATCCTAGGTGGCCAGCATTAACTCCTACATAGTAGATATTTTCATTAAAATTATTATTTTTAACCATTCTAATAAATGAACCATCTCCGCCTACAGCAACAGCTAATTCAAAATTATCATCTTCTACTACATTAAAACCATTACTAATAAGTTTTCTTTTAACTAATTTAGCACGAACTATAGCGTCTTCTGTACCACTATCGAAGAGTCTAATATTCTTAATCATGATATCACCTCTATTCTATAATATTGAGTAATTCCTCCTCTATTATTCTTATAATCATTTCTTTATTTTTACTTCTTACATCATCAATTGCTTTTATTTCTTTATTGTAGTATTTATCATTATCTCTATCATAAATACTTATATAAATAATATTATCTTCTCCATATAAATTATTTTTATCTGTTCTATTTATTTTACCAGTAATACCTACTCCATAATTACTATTAGTAAATAATGAAATATTCTTACTCATCTCATTAGCAGTTTCCATACTATAAACACTATATTTATCAATTACTTCACTACTTACTCCCATTTTAATTTTATATTCATTAGAATAAGTAACCGCACTAAACTTTAATATCTCACTAGATCCTTCAACATTAGTAATAGCATTAGCTACACCACCACCAGTACAAGACTCCATTGTGGAAATTGTCTTCTTTAACTCAATTAACCTTTTTACTACTTTTTCCATAAATCCTCCTATAATAGAATTTTTTTATTAAAACCTACTGATAAATGATTATCAGATGTATATACAAATTGTCTAGCATATGGACAATTTAATTCTTTAGTCATTCTAGCATAATAAGGTATTACTCTACCATTATCAGCTAAATATACTCCATTAATACATTCACATATATCAAAATCATTAGTTTCATTAATCTTTTGGAATCTTCTAGGTAATTTATCAAATACATCATTATAATTAACAAATTCTTTTTTAGATTCCTCATTAATAGGCATCAATGATACAAAACCACATTTTAATGCACCTACTTCACTAGCCATATCTAAATATCTTTGTACTTGTCTAATATTATGAATATAACTTTTCATAAGTAAGCAATTTAATCTGATTAATTTAGGATTATTACTTTTAGTAATTACATCATATATATCTTCTAAAGACGCTACTTTAACTCCAAAAAATTGATTATTAATCTTATCATTAAAATGATGTCTACTTATATGTATACCATCTACTTTATCGATACTATCTAGATCCAAGCAATCTTTTATTCTAAATCCATTAGTATTAATAGTAACAAAAGCATCTTTCTTAGCCTCAAATACAGTATTTAATACTTTATTAAGTCTTTCCATATCTAAGAAAGGTTCTCCTCCAGTAATACCTATTCTATTAATAAGATCCTTACTATCAAGATACTCAATAGTATACTTTAATTTATCATAATCTAATTGACTACATTTTTCATTTCCATGATTACTGCAAACACTACATTTAGCATTACATATATCAGTAACTTTAATATATAAATTTAATCTCATATGTCTTTTATAAGGAGTTTGTCCCTTAACAGTACATGGATGATTTTTAATTTCGACTTTTTGTCCAAATAGTTCTAATACTTCAGCCATATTTATACCCCCATAAACCATTCTTTAACATTCTTAGAATAGAATAATGCACCTACTGCACCATAATACTTAAATCCTAATTCTGTTAAATAAACTTTATTATTATCTAACTTGATGTATTTACCATTAAGTAAATAGTCTAATTCATCTTTATAATATTTATACGCATCTTGTTCTAATATATTAGAAATAATATCTAATGAAAACATTCCATAATACAAACTAACCATTACATATTTTGCAACCAATTCTTCTTTAGGTAATAAATAAGTATCTTCTTCATAAAAAGTACCTTTTTTAATACAATCACTAAAACTTTCATGACATTTACCTATATTATAACTAATACCATCTTTAGTCTTAGATTGTGCAGATATACCGAATCCTTTATAACTAATATTATCTATCATTCTATGTCTTAAATATGAAGATAAACCTAAATCATCATATTTACTAAAAGTATTTTGAGAAAATCTAGCTTTATATCCAATATTAATTAATTTCTTATAAATAGAATCATAATAATTAAATAATAAATCTTTAGAAATATCAAATTTACTATTAACCATGTTATATCTCATCTCATATAAAGTAACTTGTTCTGGATCAAGTTCCTTTACACATTCAAGACTCTTATAAATATCACTTATATCTTGACCCTTAATACCATACATGAAATCTACATTAATCTTTTCAATACCTACAGATCTAATTAAATCAAATGTTTCTTTCATTACTTCTCTAGATATAATATTTCTATTTTGACTATCTAATATTTTTGTATTTGTAGTTTGAATACCTAAAGATATTCTTTTAAATCCAGCATCAGCTATTAACTTTAATTTATCTAAAGTTAATGTAGAGAAAGTTGCTTCTATACTAGGTTCATAATCTTCTACTGTATTAAGATTATTAATCCTTTTAGCAATTCTCATTAATCTTTTGAAATTATCTAATTCTAAACAAGTTGGAGTTCCTCCACCTATATCAAAACCATATAAAGTAAATTCATGATTGTTTAAGAATTCATCTATATCTTTTTCTAATATATCTAAATACTCTTTTTCTAAATCATTATTATCTTTTCTAAACTTAACGTATTCACAAAAACTACATAGCTTAGTACAAAAAGGTATGTGTATATATAAACATAGTTTATCTTCATTAAACTCTAAACCTTTATTTACTTTATACTTTATAAAATTAGATCTATCTAATGGATAAGAAGTATTACATAAATAACTATTCTTAGCCTTTTCAAACAAATCTAACAATGTGAGAATCCCCCTGAAGAACTTCCACAAGAACCGAAACTACTTGAACTAGAACCACATCTACTACTACTGCTTGAACTTTCATAAACAGGTCCACCGCATCTATCTGTTACAATGTTACCACATCTATCTCTTTTAACTGAACTATGACAATCTACAACAATAGGACTAGATTCTTCTTCTCTACTCTTTACCTTTTGATAAGGTCTTTCTTTTTTACTTGCTTCTTTACGTTGTTCAGATAAATAGCAAATACTAACCTTATCTACTGTAGTTTCACCTGACATAATATCAGATGTTTTGTTTGCAACAGCCATTAATACTTTTGCATCATCTTCAGTTATATTTCCCTCATCTTTTACTATATCAGTATAAGTAATAATACTGTGTTTTACTTCAGTTGCTGAATACCCTTTCTTCTTTCCATTCTTAATTATTTCTTTTGCATAATGTAATGCTTCTGTTAATTTCATATTATCCCTCCACGAATTAGTTATTTATTATAGCATAAGGCATATTGTTTTAAAACTATTTTTTATATAAATTATTAGTCTTTATATATTTTAATACTCTAGAATCAACATTATTAGTATTACCTTCCCTAATTTCAGTACTACTTACATTAAGAAATTCAAAATCATTGCAAGCTATAAATCTATCTCTAGGATATTTTTCTAATAACTTATCTATATCATCATTACCTCTTTTTAATACTATTATTTTATTTTCAAGTATCTTATCTATATTCTTCCATAAATATAGTTTTTCTAAATTATCAGAACCAATTACTAAATATAATTCGTCATCATAATCTTTCTTTATACTATCTATTACTTGATAAGTATAAGGATAATTATTATGAATAGAATCAATAATAATATTCTCTGTTTCAAAAAACTTTAACATATTAATTCTATCTTTAACATCAATTATATCTTGTTTATCCCAATAATTAGGTGTAGGTAATACTAATACTTTATCTACTAAATTATTATCTAATAAATAATTAATTACCTTTATATGACCATCATGTATTGGATTAAAACTTCCTACATATAAACCTAATTTCATAGTATTACCTACCTTTCTTTTATTTTCTATAAGTTGGAATATTAAATTTATGTTTACTATTATCGTGTAATTTTTTTATCTTTTGATATACCTCTTCTTCCAATGGTTCTCCATTCATATACTTAGCTATATCTTTATATTTAACTCCTAGTTTATCTTCATCAGTTTGATTACTTAAACCATCGTTAGGAGCTTTATAAAGTACTTCTTTAGGCACATTTAATACTTCACCAATAGCTATTACTTCATCTACAGTTAAGTCTGCTAGAACTTTAATATCACTTACAGAGTCTCCTCCTTTAGTAAAGTATCCAACATATTCTTCACATTTATTACCAGTACCAGCTACTATATAAGTCTTACCTTTTAATGCTGTATATAAAGCTGCAGTATAGTATAAAGAAGCCATTCTAAGTCTAGGTTTTAAATTAATATCACTATTCTTTAACTCTTCTTCAGTGAAATCACCAAGTAAATTAACTTGTTCTTTAAAAGCATCAAATACATTAGTAAGATCATAATTAATCATTTCAAAACCATAGTAATCGCTAACTTTTTGTGCATCACTTTTATCTGTTGCTTTAGAGTGACACGGTAAAGTGACTCCTACTATTCTTTCAGGACCTAAAGCTTCAGCAAATAGTCCAGCAACTACTCCAGAATCTTTTCCCCCACTTATTCCTATGACAACTCCTCCTAAATCGTATTTGTCATAATAAGCTCTAATAAATTCTACAATTTTATCTTTTTCTTCTTTAGCATTAAACATATTTATCTTCTTCCTTTCAAATATTCTTTACTCTTTTCTATTAATAATTGACTTCCTCCACCTTGTATATATCCTTTTTCATATAATTCAAATAACTCATCTATATTACATTCAAAGTATCTAATGAACTCACCAGGATCTAAATTTTGTCCTGATATTTTCACACAATCTAAAGCAACATATCCTTTATTAAAAGCTGCACTTACACCATCATCTTGATAATATTTAACAACTTCTCTTAAATCTTTTGAAAAGTATCCAGTCTCTTCCTGTAGTTCTCTTAAAGCTGCTTTTTCATATTCTTCACCAGGTTCAACATATCCTGCTGGAAAATCTATTCCTATAGTTGATTCAGTAAATACTCTAGGTTGAACTGTTAAAATAACTGTATTCCCTATTGTTATTGGCAATATGTTAACAGCAGTACCATTACCATTACCTTTTAATAATTTTTCTCTTATTATAGATTGTCCATTATTTAAATCACAATTATATCTTTCTACTTTTAAGAACTTAGATTTTTTATCTAAAAGCTCTAATTTCTTAGTTTTTAACTCTTCAATATAACTTCTAAGTTCTTCTATCTTTTCTTTTCTCATATTATCTCACGTATTTCTTTGGTTTTTCAGGTACTTTCTTAGTATGTAATCTAATCAACTCATTTTTTAATTCTCTTAATCTATCAGTTAAATCTACATAATATTCATGTGGATTTTCAAGTCTCTTAATCTCAGGATATAAAGTATCAAATTCTTTTTGGCAATACTTTTGTCTATCTCTAATATTAGGTAATTGATATACTAATTCACCATTTTTAAAGATAGGTACTAATAATTCGCGTTTTTCATAGTTTTCAATATCTTTAGTTTTCCAAGTTTCTGTTGGATGTACTAAAGTATATTTATCATCTGGAATCATCTCATCGGCTAAAGCAATTACATCACCTATAGCAAATCCAGTTTCTTTATCATAGAAACGATATACTTTCTTATAACCAGGGTTAATTGTTTTAATAGTATCGTTACTTACTTTAATACGAGGATCCGCTTTTCCATTTACTTCTACAGCAACTAGTTTATATACTCCTCCAACTCTTTCTTTAGAAGCGGCAATATTATCACCTACACCTAAGCTATCTATTACTGCACCTTGTTGTAATAAGCTATGAATAGTTTCTGCAGTTAATCCATTACTTAAGCAAATCTTTGCTTCAGGATATCCTACTTTGTCAAGTAACTTTCTAGCTTCTATACTTAAGTATGCTAAGTCACCACTATCAATTCTGATACCTTTAAATGGTAAACCATTTGGTTTTAAATAATCATTAGCTACTTTAATAGCATTAGGAATACCACTTCTTAAAGTATCATAAGTATCTACTAAGAATAAGCAATTATATGGATTAGATTTAGCATATTTCATAAATGCCTCATATTCATCTTCACTCTCAGTTACTAAAGAGTGTGCCATAGTTCCAAGTACTGGAATATCATATTTCATACCCGCATAAGTATTACTTGTTCCTGCACATCCTGCAACAAAAGCATGTTTACTTGCTTCTATTGCTGAATCAATTCCTCTAGCACGTCTTGCACCAAACTCCATTACTGGAATTCCTTTTGCTTCATTTACTATTCTTTTAGCAGCAGTAGTAACTAATGCTCCATGATTGAAGTTAGCAAGTAATGCTGTCTCTAATAATTGTGCAGTAATAATATCTGCTTTTACAGTAAGAACTGGTTCATTAGGAAATACTATTGTTCCATCTTCTACTGCATATATATCACCTTTAAATTTCAAATTAGCTAAGTAATCTAAAAACTTATCATTAAAACCTAATCCTCTTAAATATTCAATCTCTTCTTTATCAAATTTAAAGTTCTTAATATATTCAATAGTTTCTTCTAATCCTCCAGCTATTGTATATCCTGCATCAAAAGGATTCTTTCTAAAGAATATATCAAAATATACTATTTCATCTTTCTTACCATCATTGAAATAAGTTTGAGCCATAGTTAACTCATAAAAGTCTGTCATTAATGTTTTATTTTCCATAATTATCTTCCTTTCTTTACAAGTTCAATGCCTTGTTGTTTCATTAATATTTTTGCTGCATCTACATATTCTTGTCTATTATCTTCTGCATATGTAGCAACTGCATCTTCATGTACTCTTATTTTATGTTTTCTATTATTTTGATCTAAGTAGTTTGCTAAAGCTATAGCTCCATTTACTACACATATATCTGTACAGCATCCTACAATATCAAACTCTTTTAAATCTTTTTGTAATGCCATTAATAATCTAAACTCAGGTGCTTCCATAAAGCATGTGCTGTTCTTATGAATAGCTACACCATCTTTTTCGAATTCTTTTAATTCATCTACTAATTCTGCTTCTCTATCTCCTTCTACACAGTGTTTAGTATTACCAAATCTTTCAAATTCAACAGCATTTTCATCATGTGTATCTTTTATAAATACTATTAATTTACCATCGTGTTTTGCTTCTTTAATTAATTCAATTTGTCTAGGAATTATATCAGCAATTTTTTCATCATGTAATACTCCTTCTCTAACAAATCCATTAACCATATCTACTACTATTAAACAGCCTTCATACATCTTTAAATTTTTCACATCTATCACTCCTTTATTTTTTTCTTTGACTGTTACATCAATTTCAAATTTTTCTTCATCACAATTAAATTTAAATTCTTCTACTTCATAACCTTTTTTTCTTAATTGAATTGCTATGATCTTAGCAATATCATCTACATATAAAGTTTCTTCTGCTTCACCAAAAACAAGTTCAGATTTTAATCTTCTTACTATGTCTACCCTAGGACGATATCCCATACCGTTTTTATTTCTCCATTTTTCAACGCCTATTTCCATATCCTTAATCTTGTATCTGGTTTCTTCATAATACTCATTTATAAGTTCATTTAATTTTTCTTTATCTATTTTCATTTTTTCTTCACCTTACCTTTTATATTTATTACTACGTTATCAAAAACTCCTTCTTTTAAATTAAACGTAATATTTTCTACTTCTTCGTAATAATAATTAATTATTTCTTTTAAAGTTCCTTCATTTGCTGATCTTTCAATACTAAAATTGGATCCTGCCATTTCAATATAACCATTTATTTTAAATAATGGTTGATGCCAATTATCTGAATCAACTTTCGATAATGCGGTGGCCGTTCCTATAAAATCTTCAACCTCTTTGTAATACTTCTCTACTAGTTTTTCAAACTTCTTTTTTCCTATTACTAGTCTTGTCATATTATCTCCTCCTCTTATTAACATTTTATTAATAACAAATGTTATAAAAATTAACAGTTTTTCTCATCTGTTATTAACATTATATTAATAACAGAATAAAAAGTCAATACTTTTTTTAAAAAAAATAAAAAAAAATAGATTTTCATCTATTTTTTAAATAATTTCTTTTTATTTGTACTCTTTATATGATCCCCTATTATATCCGAAACATCAGTAATAGTAACAAATGCACTTTCATCCATCTCTTCTACAATATGTCTTAATTCATATATTTCAATTCTTGTAAGAACACAATACATTACTTCTTTTTCACCACTAATTAATCCTTTAGCCTTAATCTTCGTTGTAGTTCTACCAAGTTTCTTATATATTTCTTCTGATATATTACTTCCCTTATCAGTAATAATCATTGCTGCTTTTGCTTGTTCTAAACCTACTGATACAAAGTCAATTACTTTATAAGTAATAATATATGTAAGTAATGAATACATTGCTCTATCGAATCCAAATATAAAACCAGCTGCACAATATATTATTAGATTAAACACTAATACAATTTGTCCTACACTTAAATTAGTCTTTTTAGATATAACAATAGCCACACTTTCAGTACCATCATTACATCCACCACTCTTAATTATTAATCCAACACCAAGTCCTAATATAGCTCCACCAAACACAGTAGCTAATAATATTTCTTCTGTAAATGGATTAAACATTTCAAAGAATGATAAGAACAAAGAAAATACTATCATTGAATAAATTGTTCTTCTAAGAAAATGTTTACCTAGATTTCTATACCCTATATATATAAATGGTATATTTATAACTAATACTAATACACTAAGTGGAATATTAGTTAATTTATAAATAATAATTCCAATACCAGTTACTCCACCATCTAATATTGTATTAGGTATTAAGAATTGTTCTAAAGCAAAAGCTGCTATAATACTACCTAACGTTAATATTAAGTATTCAATTATTTTTCTCAAACTTTTATTCTTAACCTTTTTCACACTACCACCTATTATCATTTTATCAATTATATTTATACATATAAATAAAAAAATGTAAATTATGTGTTAATTTACATTTTTATTTGTACAAATTATGTAAATCAGTAGATGATTTATCTTCGTTTTTGGCATCTTCTTCTTGCTGAATTATCTCATCAGATTTTTCCGGTACATCATCTACCATTTCAAATTTATTAACTTTTTCTTCTTCACGTTTTTCTTTTAATTCCCTATTAATATCATCAAAAGCTTCTCTTACTTCATTTCCATCCACATTTCTATATGATTTTGTAAATATTAATTTATAAATCACAAATATTAAAACAACTCCAGCTATCACTGTTAAAACAGAAAGTAATATTCCTACACTATTATCAAGTTTATCTTTATGAATAATACCCAATTTATCAACACTTTGACCAATGTAATATTTTGCTCCACCCTTTTTACAAGTAATATTGTCGTCTAAGACTGCAATATATTTAACATCTTTCACGCTCTTATTATCTCCAAAATGTCCTGCACTAAATTCAATAAGAAAGCTCATTTCATCTTTTCCATTTAAATATAAATCACAATAATTAATTGTACCTACATTTATACCTCTCTTATCAAACAATCCAACACTTATACTTATAGGTTTTCTTTCATCAGTTAAATTCTTTATACCATTAAAATGAACACCTTTTTCATCAAAGTATATTCCTTTATAACTAAAATTATCAGTATGTATTGTAGTATCTACTTTATATGGTATTAATTCCTTTAATTTATAGTTTTCTGCATACACTGTTTTTACACTTAAACATATTATTAATATAAATATTACCTTAATTATTCTTTTCATACATCCTCCTATTTTAAATCACTCAATTTTTTTATAGCATCTTCTATATTTTCTACTTTTATTATCTTAATTTTTAAATTATGTTTTTTCTTATATTTAACTGCATCTTTATAATTATCTCCTTTAGGCACTAAGAATATATCTGTATTTGCTTTAGAAGCTCCTAATAACTTATATTCTACACCACCAATTTCCCCAATAGTACCATCAGCCTCAATAGTTCCTGTACCTGCTATCTTATATCCTTTAGTTATATCTTTTTTTGTTAATTGGTTGTATATTTCTAAAGTCGTAATTAATCCTCCCGAAGGACCTGACTCACTACTTTTAAACTTAATATCTACTAACGGATCAGTTTTATATTCATTTACCATTTCTAATCCTATACCAAGTATTAATCTATCCTTATACTTATATAATTTAGATTCAAATTCTTTTTCTCTATTATTTCTTAGCACCTTTACTTTTACTGTATCTTTCTCTTTAAATGTTTGCATATACTCTTTATACTTATCAACACTATCAAAAGTTTTACCATTAATACTTAGTATTTGATCTTTTATTTTTAATGGTGTTTTATATCCATCAAACACCGTAATTACATACAACTTAGAATTAATTTTTTCTATTTCTTTATTAGCTAATGTGTAAGCCCAATATGTAGCATTACCATTCGAATATAATAAATCTAAATCACTTCTAAATTCTATATCATCAATACTTTCATTATCATTATATTTATATAAATTAGCATCTTCTCTTTCCCAACTAGGAATAATATAACTCAATAAATAAGTAACTACAGTACCTTTTAGTTCCTCTACATAACTTATATTAAAACTACCTTTACTTTCATATTTATTTTCTACTTTAATACGACTAGATACATCACTAGTTCCTCCACCAATAATAATATAATAATTTAGTGGAAATACGAATATAATGAATAACAGAAGTAAAGTAATTATAAATTTGTATTCTTCTTTTATAGTATTAACTATATAAGAAATTAATTTATTCATCTTATCACCTACAATAATTATAACAAATAAAAGGAATTTTATGAAAAAAACTTATAAAACAATTATATTACTTGTCAGTTTAATTACTCTTTTAGTTACATTTTTTATAAATTCAAAATATATAATAAAATGTTTTCTAGAATATAATGAACTATTTTACACAAAATTATTCCCTGTTAGTTTCATATTTTTTACATTTTCTACTCTTTTAATAGAATATAAAGCATTAGATATTATTCCCATCAATATAAATAGTATTTATATATATTTACTTAGTTTCATTAGTGGATTTCCTAGCGGAGCTAAATACACTAAAGAATTATTAGAAAACAATAATATAACCAAAGAAGAAGCTTCTAATTTACTATTATTTAGTCATTTTCCAAACCCACTATTCATATTAGGTTCAATCAATACAATACTAAATAGAAATATATGCATTAAAATATTATTTTCAATAATACTAAGTAATTTTATAATACTTTTATTTACTAAAAAATATAAAAAAGAAAAAAAGAGAATTACTTATCCAAAAAATTTTTCTTATATATTAAAAAAATCTATATACCAATCTATCAAAACTATTATATTAATCTATGGTACTAGCATATTTTTTTATCTAATATCATCTATAATTACTAAATATTTTTCATTTAATCCATATTTTTATGTATTCATTTCCGGTATATTTGATTTAACAAAAGGAGTATTTTCGACTACTATAATTAATAATAGTATTATTAGATCTCTATTTATACTACTATTTATTTCCTTTGGAAGTATATCTATACATATGCAAGTAAAAAGTATCCTTGAGGATACTTCACTTTATAAATCATTTATTAAAGGCAGAATAATTGGAACTATTCTTGCTAGTTTAATATTTTTATTAATAAGTCCAAGCAGATGAAGAATCAGTTCCTCCTGATACATAATCTATTGGGCATACAATATTAATTGCATACCTAGTACCAAGATCAGGATGATAAAAACCTATATAAATAGATAACACATTATCATCTGTAATATTTATCATTACATTATTTATACTTAAATCTTGAATTTTTCTACAATTGACATCTCTTTCAGGATCATCTACATCGCATATTTGTCGTTCAACCGGATCATAACCAGAATGGCCTAAATCAGGTAAATCTCTATCAATTAAATCATCAGGTTCACCATATTTAATCATAAAATAATCATCTTCGGTAACAGATCCACCTATATGATATGAACTAGCGGCTAATCTTTGTTCAACAACAAGTCTTCTTTCACTACCATCCCTCAAAGAACAATCTACTGTATGAATAACTTTATTACCATCAGATGTCCTTTCATATTTAGCATGAGTAAGACCAATCTTTATAAAATCATCTTGAATATCTTGAGTTAATAAATTTTTATAGTTATATATTTGTTCCTTATAACCCTCTACTATTTTTTTTTCATTAAAACTCGAAACAGTGGCATATATTGATACTGTTATTATTACTACTAATACAAAGCATATTAATACCTCAACCGTTGTGATTCCTTTATTATTTAGTTTCTTCATTAACGACTCACCTCGATTGTTGCATAAGAATAATAATTATTATTATCTCTTTTATTATGGAAACAAGCAATAACTCTATAATTAGCATAATTTAAAGATTCAGCTGTATAATCAGGTAAGTTAAAAATATAATCTTCAAATCCTGAACGAAATACTTTGCTTTCGGCTAATTCTGCACACTTTGCTCTATTTTCTTCATTATCTGTAGTTTCTGCTATACAAGCATTTATATATGAATTTTTACACTCATCTCCACTACATAATTCCTGATATTTTTTAAGTTTCTTTCTAACCGCACCTTTAAACCAAGTTCTACTATCATCATTAATATTATCTAAACGATACCTAGTAATATATATTTCACAACCATTACCTTTTTTATCACAACTTGCAACTTGAAGATTTTTAACTATATTAATACAAAATTCACGTTTCTCTTCATCATCCTTAATATCACTACATTCAAAACGTAAATAACCATAATCCTTAATATAATTTGATTTACTATCAGGAATATTATACGAAGAATCTTCTATCATTCTTTTAATCCAGTAAACACTATACTTACCATCAACACTATCATAGTTTTCTCTTTTTTCATATTCACCTACTAAAGGTATAAAACTAGCATAAATCATTGAAAAAATAACCATTAAAAATACAGTAACCACAAGGGTTTCTGCTAATACAAATCCGGAAGAATTAATTTTTTTCATTTTTGACTTCCCTTTCCTTGATATTCTCTTAGAATTATTATATAATATATTTTAGTAAAATACCATAAAAAAGTAGACAAAGGGGTTGAAATGATGGTTCAATTTGATGTCAAACGTGTCCAAAAAGGAACCGAAAGTTTCATGGTGAGTTTTGACTTTACAAAAACACCGGTTACACAAATCGCAGATTACATCATTATTTCTGCATCTAAACATAATGCTTCCGATATTCATTTCGATCCTAGAGAAGATGGAATGATGGTTAGATTCAGAATTGATGGTGATTGTCAAGATTATACTTTCGTTCCAAAAGCTTATGAAAAAAACTTAACAACAAGACTTAAATTACTTGCTAATATGAATATTACAGAATCTCGTCTTCCACAAGATGGTGCCATCAAAGGTGAATTTGGTGGAGTTGACTTAGACATGCGTGTGTCTAGCTTACCATTAAATGAAGGTGAAAAAATCGTTATCCGTATCTTAGACTATTCAAAGAGTCTTGAAGGTGTTGATACATTAGGATTCCATCCTCAAAACTTAGATAAAGTAAGAAGAATGATGTCTATTCCAAATGGAATAATCCTTACAACTGGTGCCACTGGTTCTGGTAAATCTACAACTACTTACTCTATTCTACAAGAATTAAATAAACCCGAAACAAATATAATTACTGTTGAAGACCCAATAGAAATGAATATTGAAGGTATTAATCAAGTTCAAGTAAACTCAGAAATTGGTATGACTTTCGCAGCGGCTTTACGTTCTATCTTACGTCAAGACCCTAACATCATACTTATCGGAGAAATTCGTGACTCTGAAACAGCTCAAATTGCCGTTCGTGCATCTATTACAGGACACTTAGTTTTATCTACAATCCACACCAATAACGCATTAGCTACTGTTGAACGTTTACTTGATATGGATGTTGAAAGATATTTATTATCTACTGCCCTAACAGGTATTATTTCTCAAAGACTTGCTAAAATGTTATGTCCTCATTGTAGATATCAAAGAGAAACAACAAAATACGAAAAGAAAGTATTTAAAAAATTCATGAAAATGGATGTTGATAAAGTATGGGATGCCAATCCTCAAGGCTGTGAACATTGCCGTAATGGTTATCATGGACGACTTGCATTCCACGAAGTTCTTGAACTTGATGATGACATCCGTAATGCATTAAATAATGAAAATCTAGAGAAAAAAGATTTAGCTAAAATGGTTTACTCTGGACATACAATTACAATGTTGCAAGACGCTTTAATAAAATGTCTTGAAGGAAAAACTTCTTTTGAAGAAGTATATCGTACAATAGAAATCGAAAATGAAGATGATGATAATTACGAAGATGAAATAAATAATGAAATTAAAGTAAATGCTCCAAAACCTGAAGTACAAACAGCAGATTCTAATGATTTATTAGAAATGACTAATGTAGTATCAGATGTTGTGGTACCTACAACATTTACAGCAAAAGATTTTGCTGATCCTGAACCCGTAGAGCAAGAAACTACACCACAAGTTCAACAACAACCACAAACAGTTGTTGCTACACAACCTGTAGTTCAGCCTACTAAAATTCCAAGTGTTCAACCACAACAAGTAGTTCAACCTACTACAGTTCCAGTACAACAAACAGTAATGCCACAACAAGTAGTTACAACTACACCACCTGTTAACGGACTTACAAAATTATAAAATAAAAAGAACCTTTTAATAAGGTTCTTTTTCTATTGCCTCTAATATCTCATCATTTATATCTTCTATAGTTCTTAATTTACCATCCTTTATACATTCAATTGTATCCCAATGATATAACTGGCTTAATTCAACATATGCTTCTTCAGCTTGCATTAAATGTTCAACTGATTTTTCATGTTCATCTATACTAGTTCTATTCTTTCTAAGTTCTAAAGTATATTGATATGGAACATGTAAAAATATAGTTTTATCAGGTTTTGGTAATTTAAGTAACCAATACTCTAATTTATCTATCCAATTATACATTTCATATCTTTCATCTTTATCTTTAATTTTACTACCTTGATGAGCCAAATTAGATGTTACATATCTATCTAATAATACATAATAATCTTTATCTAAATACTCTTCTATCTTGCTCATGTTATATTTTCTATCAGCAGCATAATATAAACTAACTACATGAGGATCTACATTAACTGCTCCCTCAGGAAATACGCTTTTCCCAATTTCTTCTTTTCCTAAATAGCAACCTCCCACTATTTTACCAGTAGGTGTATCATACATAGGAAAATCAAATCTAATGCATTTTTTACCCATTTCCTTTAATCTTTTTTCAAGCAATTTAGATTGTGTCTCTTTACCAGAACAATCAGTACCTTCAATAACAATAATCTTACCCATATTATCACCTATCCTCTATATAATCTTATCAAAAAAATAACTTTTGCACAACAAAAATAAGTGCCTAAGCACTTATATTATTATCTTCAAATGGAACTAATATACATTTTCTACTAGCTAGAAAATCACACATATGAACAAAATTTTGGTATTTTGTTTTAGGTTTTTCCAACACTTCATTACCATCATAATCTGTAGTCCATGGACCCATATGTGTTTTAATAACATCATTCATGAAAGTTGCATCCTCTAAATTTAATCCAATTTCATCTTTCTTATCTAAAATAAATTTACCCATTAATATTGGATGATCAAATCTAGTATATTTTTCTTGAGGCATACCTAATTTTAATCCATCATGAACTAATAAACTCATAAGCATTAAATCCTTTTCTCTATCAGTATACTTATCTCCAATACAAGGATTATTCAATAATTCATATCCTATTCTCATCGCAGCCTTAGAATGACGAAGTAAACCACCTTTTCCTAAAGCATACTCTGGATGATATTTACCAGTACTAGAAGCAGCTTCTTCTAACCAATATTCTGGCAATAAATTAATTATATTTAATAAAGCCTCTTGATAACTATCGTCTTTTATATAACCTAATTCATCTAAAAATAATTCTTCTCTATCCATATATCTTTCTCTCCAATACATCAACTATAATACTATTACTAATATACCATTTATCTTCCGGAATATAAAGATGATTATTATATAACTCTAATACTCCTAATTCCACTAAATCACTATAACTATAGACACTAGATAATTCTTTATTATATCTATTCTTAAATTTATCTAAATCTATACCATCTTTCTTTCGCAAATTAAGAATAACTTCATATTCCATAGTATCATCCATATCTAAATATTCTATTTCTTTTACATACTTCTCTTTCTTATAATTATCTAAACTTCTTGTATTAACAATCCTTCTATTTTCTATATAAGAACTAGCACCCAATCCAAATCCATAGTAATTATCATTATTCCAATAACATAAATTATGATGAGATTCATATCCATCTTTAGAAAAATTACTAATCTCATAATGTTTATAATGATGATTTTTCATTTCTCTACAAATATATTTATACATATCATAATCTAAATCTTCTGAAATATTATTAATACCATCAATCTTTAATTTAGTATGATCTTCTATTATTAATGAATAAGTAGAAATATGCTCTACATCTAAAGAATAAATATAATCTAAATCTTTAGATAAATCACCTATTGTTTCATTAGGTAATGCATACATTAAATCTACATTTATATTATCAAAACCAAGTTCCCTACAGGTATTAATAGTATCTCTTACTTTATCTAAATCAAGATCTCTTTCAAGTAACTTTAATCCATCTTTAGAAATAGTTTCTATTCCAAAACTTAATCTATTAATTCCTACTTTTTTATATAATTCTAACTTTTCTCTATTAGTATTTTCAAAATTATTCTCTATTGTATATTCAATATTATTACTTTTATTAAATATATCTAATATATTAAATAATCTTTCTAATTGAGAAACACTTAATGAACTAGGAGTTCCTCCACCTATATAAATAGTTTCTAATTCTTCACCATTATAAATAGTATTGATTTCTCTTTCCAATGCATCTAAATATGAATCAATAAACTTATCATATTTATACATTTTACAAAAATCACAATAAGAGCATATCTTATCACAAAAAGGTATATGTATATAACAATTTTTTATCATATGATATTTCCTTTAGCATTCTTTTCTCTATTATTACGCGCAGCAACTAAATCAAGCTGCATTTTAATATTTTCAGGTACAAAATCGCTATGCACCATTTCATATATAGTAGACCTAGGTATTCCATATATTGCTGCTGCTTCTTCATATGTATAAAGATTATCTATGATTCCTTGTGCCTTTTCAAGAGCATCTTCTCTAGTATAATTAGGGCCAGTTATCTTTCCAATTTGTCCACCTTTAATCCTACCAGTTTTAATATTACTTTCCTTTTTCTTTAAAACTAAATTGTATAATTCTTGATTAATAATCGCTAACTTTTTCAAATGTAATTGAAGAGTTCTTCTATTAATACCTAATTTTTCTGCAGTTTGTTTTTCTGTTAAATCATTATTAATATATTCCTGTGCCTCTTCTTCAATTCTTGTTTCTTCTTCTTTTGTCATAAACTACTCCTTAGATGATAGTATAGATAAGAATGCTTCTTGAGGTACTTCTACACTACCTATTTGTTTCATTCTTTTCTTTCCTTCTTTTTGTTTTTCTAATAATTTCTTTTTACGAGTAACGTCTCCACCATAACACTTAGCTAATACATCTTTTCTAAGTGCTTTTACTGTTTCTCTAGCTATTACATGTGTACCAATAGCAGCTTGTATAGGCACTTCAAATAATTGACGAGGAATTATCTCTTTTAATTTCTCACAGACTATTCTACCTCTAGAATAAGCAAAATCTTTATGAACAATTACTGATAAAGCATCTACTACTTCTCCATTTAATAATATGTCCATTTTAACAAGATTACTTTCCTTATAATCTGTTACTTCATAATCAAATGAAGCATATCCCTTAGTATAACTTTTTAATCTATCAAAAAAATCATATACTATTTCAGATAATGGAATATCATAGTTAATAGACACTCTAGTCTCATCTAAGTATTCCATATTTAAAAAATTACCACGTTTATCTTGGCATAATTCCATAATAGGTCCTATATACTCACTAGGAGTAAATATACTACACTTAACATATGGCTCTAATACCTTAGAAATAATTTCACGTCTTGGCATTTTACTAGGACAATCAATCATTTCTTTAGTACCATCAGTTAATATTACCTCATATATAACAGAAGGACTAGTCGCAATTAAATCAATTCCAAATTCTCTTTCAATTCTCTCTTCTATTATTTCCATGTGTAAAAGTCCTAAGAAACCACATCTAAATCCAAAACCTAATGCTTTAGATGTTTCAGGTTCATATGTTAAAGCAGCATCATTTAATTTTAATTTTTCCAAGGCTTCTCTTAAATCTTCAAATTTTGAAGCATCTATTGGGAAAAGCCCAGAATATACTGTAGGTTTCATAGGCTTATATCCTGGTAATCTATCTTTACTAGGATTACTTTCTAATGTGATAGTATCACCTACATGCACATCACTAATACTCTTAATAGAAGCAGCTAAATATCCTACTTCTCCAGCTTTTAATGAATTAACTTCTTTTTCATGAGGAGTATTAACATATAAACTAACTACATCATACACTGCATTAGTTTCCATCATTTTAACTATATCTTTTACTTTTACTTCTCCATCTACTACACGAATAGAAGTAATAACACCTCTATATGAATCAAATAAACTATCAAATATTAATGCTTTTAATGGAGCATTCTTATTACCAGTAGGAGAAGGAATTACTTCAATAATTTTATCTAATAATTTATCTACCCCTACACCTGTCTTAGCACTAGTTAAAACTATTTCATCTCTAGAAAAACCTATATTTTCAAGTTCACTAATTACTTTTTCAGGATCTGCTGAAGGTAAATCTATTTTATTAATAACAGGTATTATTTTTAAATTATTATCAAGAGCCAAATATAAATTAGCAAGAGTTTGAGCTTCTACTCCTTGAGATGCATCCACTACTAAAATAGCTCCTTCACAAGCAGCTAAACTACGAGATACTTCATAAGAAAAATCAACATGTCCTGGAGTATCTATCAAATTAAGCATATACTCTTTATCATCTTTTTGATACTTTAAACTAACGGCATTTAACTTAATTGTAATACCACGTTCTCTTTCAAGATCCATAGAATCTAACATTTGATTCTTTAATTCTCTTTTATCAATTGCACCTGTTAATTCTAATATTCTATCAGCCAAAGTACTCTTACCATGATCTATATGAGCTATAATACAAAAGTTTCTTATATTTTCTTGCATCTTGGCCCCTCCTAAGTATTTATTATATCATAAAAAAAGAGCTTATGCTCTTTAATTTATTTCACTACTATAGAAATATAAGATATTACCATTTAATTTGAAATTATATGTAATTGTAGCAGCTTTATCTTTATATTTGTCTACTGTAATCTTCTTAATATCTTCTTCAGTTTGATCAACAGCTGATTCTATAATATTATTATGATCATAATCTTTAGAAATAGTAACTTCATATTTTCCATCATTTTGTTGTTTAATATCTACAAATATTACTTTTTCAACTAAACGATATCCACCATCTACTTCTTTATAAGCTTCAACCAACTTACCTAAATATGGATCAATAATATTTTTTTCATCCACTACAGGAGCTTTAGCAAATGTTGCAAGATAAGTACCAGTCTCTTCATCATATTTTATAGTACCAACATTTTTATCATCTATACTGAAACTAAATGGATATACAATAGTTATATCAGTACTATATCTAATATTTTTACCAAAAAAGTATTCCATATATTTCTTTATTTTACGATCAGAAATACTAAATATTGGATTCTTATTATCATCATATTTATCTGTAAATTCAAAATCATCTACTTGTGCATATTGTAATGCATAATAATATTTTTCTTCATCAGTAAAATCTTTAGCAGTAACTTTTTTATTTTTTACAAACTTATCATATCTAGGTCCATTTTCATCTGCACTATATGTTACATATCCATACAATATTTTAACATTACTTTCTGTTAAGGATTTCTTTTCACTAGTTACAACAGGTGTCTTTGGAGTAGTCTTCTTATTAGAATTTAATATTCCGTTTAATAAAAGAAATACTACTAAAAATACTGCAAGTGCAACTACTACAATAACTATAAGTTTAAATACACCATTATCCTTTTTTGGTTCTTGATTTTCTTCATCAATATTTTCACTAATTTTAAATTCCATTAAAATCACCTCTACTATATTCATTTTATCAAACATGTGTAAAAAAAGGAATATCTTTCGACACTCCTTTACACTATTCTTTTTCCATCTTTACAATACTATAATTCTTAAAATTAACATTCTTAACAATATCTTTTAATACCTTAAATTTCATATTCTTAATAATATCTATCTTATTAGGAATAATCTTTTTATATTTTAAAACATCATAATATATATTATCAGCTTCTTCTTCTATATTATCAACCATCTTAATTTCTCTTGAAATCCATACTTTTTTAATTCTATTAAATGATTCTTCATCTATTTTAACATTATTAAATTCACTTATAATTTCATTTATTAATTCATCTGGTTTAATAGAAGCAGCTTGTATATAAAAAGTACTAATATCTTCTAAATTCTCCCATCCAGTAGATAATCCATTAAGTATTTTCTTCTCTCTTACTCTTTCTTTAAATAAAGATGAATCTCCAAAAATAATAGTAGTTAACATATTTAAATATAAAGATAATTCTAACTCATCTAACTCCATATCTTTAGTAGATAGTTTTAATCCTATAGCTACTTTTGGTATTTCTACATTTCCCTTTATTACATCCATATCTTTACACACTTTAATTGGCTCAACTATCTTCTTTATTTTTGGAATTTTAGTTTTCTTATTAGAATCTAATTCATTTCTAATTATCTCTAATGCTATATCAGGATCAAAATTACCAGTCATTAATATAAACATATTACTAGGTATATAGAATCCATTATAACAATTATATAAGTCTTCTTTAGTAATTTTATTTATCTCAGAAACAGTTCCCGCAATATCTAATTTTCTAGGATGATTTTTATATAAGTTTTCTCTTAATTTTAACTCTAATCTATAATCGGGATAATCTCGATACATTTTAATTTCTTCAGCAATTATACCTTTTTCTTTTTTTACATTTTGATCAGTAAAATATGGATGAGTTACAAATCTTAATAAATATTCTAAGTTCTTATTAAAATTCTTAGTACCCCAAAACATATATTGTGTACTTTCAAATGAAGTACAAGCATTACAATCTGTACCACTTTTAGCATAAAAACTGAATGGATCTTCTCCACTTTCTTCTTCAAACATTTTATGTTCTAAGAAATGAGCTATACCTAGTGGTGGTTTATAACTCTTTTTACTTACATCAGTAAACTCTAATACATCAGAACCATATCTAGTTGCAAATGTTACATAGTAATTTTTTTTGTTCTTATATGGTAACATATACACTTCTAAACCATTAGATAAAGTCTCTGTATATAAAGTCATATCTATATTTTTTAAATTAATTTTCTTCATCTAATACCCCCTCTAGTAAAAACACTGTATCCATATGGACTTTTCTAAATGCTTTTACTATATCAGACTTTTTAACTTTCTTTATAGTTTCTATTCTAGTCTTTATATCATCTAATTCTAATAATTCACTAGACATAACATCATTAATCATTGCATTTTCATCTTCTTCTAAACTTTCTAATGCATTAATTAATTCTTGTTTAACATTACTAATATCATTATCATCAAATTTACCTTTTTTCATCTCATCAAGTTTCTTAGTAATTATAGTAATTGCCTTAGTATAATTAACTTTATCTATACCAGCCTTAATAATAATCATATTATCCACTTTATTAAACCAAGAGCGAATAGTATAACATAATGAATTAGCTTCTCTAACATCTTTAAATAACTTAGAATCAGCTCCTCCACCAAATATTAAATTACCTAAAGGTAATGCATAATCTCTTTCATACTTAGTTAACCTATATACAGGATTAGCTATAGCTAAAATTGATTGACTATTATTAATTTCTTCTTTATTAAAATATCTTCTTAAACGAGGTTTTCTATTCTTTAATATATAACTCTTCTTAGGTTTCTTAATTTTTTTAAACTTGAAATATTTCTTTACTAAAGATAACATTTCTTTATTATCAAAATCACCTACTACAAATATATCAACATAATCTGTATTAATCATTTCTAAATATGATTCATATAAATTATATTCATCTATTTTATCTAAATCCTCCAAATATCCAATCATTCTATAGGAAAAAGGACTTTTACTATCAAACAATTCCCCTAACCTAATAGAAGCATATCCACTAGGAGTTTCTTTAATTGAATTAAGTTTTACCATTAAATCATGTTTTACAAAATCAACTTTTTCTTTTTTAAATGATTTTTTATCTACATCAGGATTAAATATAATTTCATGTAAAAACTCAATACTTTTTTCTAAATTATTTTCTTCAGTATATTTATCCATTAATACTTGTAGATTAAAACTAGTACTAATGTAATTACCCAATCTTTGATTACCAATGCCAAGATCTGCTGAATATAAATTTTCTGATTCTATAGTTAGTTTTCTTCTACTATCATATTTATTAGATGATTGAAGAAGAATATTAGTAACTAATACTCTCTTTGTTATTTCATCTTTTTTTATTGGAGTATGAAAAACAACTTTAATAGTAACCGTTTTAAATTTATCGGTATTAATTAAATGAAGTTTATAGCTTCCCAAGTCTTTGTTTAATATTTTCATGTTACCACCTCTATTTTATTATACCCAATCTATTCTTTTATATTATTGATTCTAATGCCAATGTAATCATATCATCCAATGATTTCTCACGATCTTCACTAGAAAGACTTCTTTTATCAAATAATGAATCAACTACCGTCATTAAACAAGCAGCTTCTTTATTTAATTTTCTAGCTATATAGAATAATCCAAAAGCTTCCATTTCAGCGCCTAGAAATTTCATATCTGGAAAACTATCTCTAAATCTTTGTTTATCGTCACAATATGGATCAAAAACATCACTAGTTATAGTTTTTCCTACATTCAAACTAATTCCTTGTACCTTAGCCGTATTAATAATCTTTCTATTTAAAGAATCACTACTTTGTATAAAATCAATATTGACTCCATCTAATAATTCATCAAAATGACTCTTACAATAAGCACCTGTTGAAAGTATTACATCAAGTAATTTAATATCTTTATCAAAACTACCACAAGTACCAATACGAATAATTTTTTCTACATTATAGAAATTATATAATTCATATGAATAAATTCCTATACTAGGAACACCCATACCACTCGCAAATACTGTTACTCTTTTACCTTTATATGTACCAGTATAACCAAACATATTACGTACTTTATTAATTAGTTTAGCATCTTCTAAAAAATGTTCAGCAATATATTTAGCACGTAGTGGATCTCCCGGCATTAATACTATAGGAGCAATATCTTCTAACTTACTTTCTATATGAGCTGTTGGCATAAATCTTACCTTCTTTCTAATCTATTATACCAATTTTATACAAAATAAAAAAGAGTAAAAACTCTTTTATATTAAACTTCTTCTAGTAAATGTCTCAACATCTTTATCTATATAAATATCTATTGTACCCTTATTAACTATTTTTATAAAACCTAAACCACTTATAACTAAATCTTCATCATATTTCATATTATAAGTAATTTTATTCTTATCATATAATTCTTCATTATTAAATAAATTTAATAATCTTTTTACCTTTAAATCATTGGACATAAATAAAGTAAAACTATTCTTTTCACCTTCAACATAATCTATTCTAACCAAATCTTCTATTACTATAGATTGACCTTTACGTATTTGATATGTACGAGGTTTAATCTCTTTCTTAGGACTAATCTTTTTCATCATCTTTTCATCAACTTGATTCAATATTGAACCACTCTCTACTAATCCTGGAGTATCTATTAATGTTAAATGATCATTAATCTCAATAGTAACCATATTTAAAGTAGTAGATGGAAGTGGACTCATAGTTAATTCTTGAGTATTATCTGAATAATTCTTAATTAACTTATTAATTAAACTAGATTTACCTGCATTAGTATGACCTACTACATAAACATTCTTACTTGTTTGATGATACTTAATTCTCTTTAATAAATAATCTATATTATAATTTTTATTTGCAGAAATAACTATTACTTCCTCAAAATTAATATTCATAGATTCTAAATAATTAATTAATTTTTCTTCTTTAACTGATTTAGGAAGTACATCTATTTTATTAAGTACTAAAATCATTTTATTAGGGATTAAATTTCTTATTTCTTCTATGTCTTTTTCCAAATTTAATAAATCTGTGACATATAGAACTAAATCTTTAGTAAGAGCTACATCTTTTAATATATCTAAGTATTCTTCATTAGACTTAGTAACCACTTGATATTCACCATAATTTTTCATACGAAAACATCTTTGACAAAGATCATTTTCTAAACTAGTAGTATAGCCTTCTTGAAGCAAATTAGCATCTTGAAGAGTAACACCACATCCTAAACATTTCTTTTCATTCTCCATAATAATTTCCTCTTTTAAATAATCCCTTTTTCTCATATCTAGCTATTATCTTAGCCTCTAGTTTTCTATTTATTCCAGTTATTTTTAAATCCTTTTCTCCTAGTGGATCAACTAATATAGTTTTAATTCTAAATCTATTACCCGCAAGTATATCAGTAACTATTTGATCCCCTATCATACACATTTCTTTTTTATGTAATTTATATTTTGCTTTTATATATATTAAACTTTTAATAGAAGGTTTCATACTCCATGAAGTACCTTCTATACCTAATTCTTCTAAATAAGGTTTTAATCTTTTCTTAGTATTATTAGAACTAATAACTACTATAAAATCTTTCTTTAATTTATTTATTAATTTAACAGCATCTTCTGGACAACTCTTATGAGATATTAAACCTAAAGTATTATCTAAATCAAATATTAAACATCTAATACCTTTTTCTTTTAATAAATCATACTTTATATCATAAATTGTCTTTTTATAGATGTTTGGTCTAAATAATCCCATAATATCACTTCCTCAAGTATTATATATTAAAATAACTATTTTGTCTAATTATTAACCCTTTGAGTAATCATCTCAGTATCCATAGTAATCTTCTCAAATCGATAACCATTATTCTTACCATATCTAATAATATCCCTAATAGCATCTCTTGTATATGGTTTAATATCATGCATTAATACCATATTAACTCTATCATGTCTTAAACTACTAACCACATTACTATATACACCACTAGCTTGTGTAGTACTTCCAGCATCACCACTAGATATATTCCAATCATAATATTTAAATCCTCGATTAACTACTTCCCTAGTTAATCTTGTCATTATACCATTAGAATAACGTCTAGAAACAGTATTACTAGCTCCACCAGGGAATCTAATTATTTTACTTTCTTGACCAGTAATTCTTTTAACTCTATTTTGTACACTATATAAATCATTAAAATAAGATTCATCTGATGCATAAACAATAGAATAATCATGACTAGCCGTATGAAGAGCCACTGTGTGTCCTTCATCAAATTCTCTTTTTATTAATTCATCAGGACCATTATTAGTTACAAAGAAAGTAGCTTTTACACCCTCTTCTTTTAATATATCAAGTATTACATTAGTAGTTCCACTATTAGGTCCATCATCAAATGTTAAATAGATTACTCCATTAGATACAATTACCTTACGAGTTGCTGTACTAGTATTACCAGCTTTATCAGTAGCAGTATAAGTAATAGTATAATCACCTAACTCATTAGCATTCCAACTACCATCTCTTTTATAATTTTTTATTTCTCCATCACAGTTATCAGTAACTTTTACACCCGGATCATCAAATTGATCACCTAATTGAATATACATCTCTTCTCCACCATTAACTTCAATCTTAGGAGCTTCATTGTCTTTATAAATAACTTTCTTAGTAACTTTAGTAGTATTACCACTAGAATCACTAACACTATAAGTAACTGAACTCTTATCAGGACTTAAAACATTCTTTACATTTAATTTTTTATCAAAGTTATCTGTAACAGTAACTTTTTCAGGTACGAAATCACTTCCAGGACATACATAATAATCATCTTTAGATATATCCATTTTAGGTTTTTCTAAATCTTTTACTAATACTCTACGAATAACTACTCTAGTAAACATACCACTCTTAACTTTATATTTAATTTTATATTCACCTAGTTTTTTACTATTTACTTTTCCGCTTATCTTAACATCTTTAGTAATATCTTTACCTAAATAACTAGCTTTATATCCCTTTTCTATATACTTAGATTCATATTTTACAATAGTAGGATTTTTACCCTTTAAACTAATACTAGGCATAAGTACAAATTCATATAATAATAAACCTACTGCCAATACAAATAAAACAATTAAACCGATAATTAAAAATAACTTTTTTTTCTTCATACCACACCACTCTTTATACTATATAATTATATAAAAATTACTAGTTTTTGTAAAGAATGGAATAGTAAAACTATTTATCTTTTTCTTTAATAAACTCTCTTAACAATTTCGTTAATGCACGCTTCTCAATTCTTGAAACATAACTCCTAGAAATACCTAACTTTTTAGATATTGTTTTCTGAGTTTCCTCTTTAGTATTATCTAATCCATATCTTTTTATTATTATTCTCTTTTCTCTAGGAGTTAATACATTAATATACTTATATAAAGACTTAATATTATCTTTTAAATCTATATCATCACAAAAATCACAATTTTCTACCTGTAATATATCTTGTATTTCAATCTCATTACCATCTTTATCGAAGCCAACTGCCTCATTGATAGAAATATCTTTACTATACTTATTATTCTTACGAAAATACATTAATATTTCATTTTCTATACATCTAGCACAATAAGTAGTAATTTTAACACCTTTTTTATCTTTAAAAGTATCTACTCCTTTAATTAAACCAATAGTACCTATACTAATTAAATCATCATTATCAACTAACTTAGCATCATACTTTTTCGCAATATGTGCAACTAATCTTAAATTATGTTCTATAAGCTTATTACGACAAGTTTTATCAGTATCCTTATTCTTTATACAATACTCTTCTTCTTCATTACTTAAAGGATCCAAAAACACATCATTAGAATAACTCCCAGTAAAACAAAATATACTTCTAATTAAATCAATAAAAAACATATAATCACCTAAGTAATTATATGTTTATTTTCTTTTTAGTTTTCCAATTACTGTATCTAAACTACTCTTTAAGAATTTTCTATTTATTAAATATGCATAACAGACTACAACAATTAAATTAATTATATTTAATAATAAATCTCTTTGATAATAAAGAAATATTGAATAACTAAATATAATAATAGTATTAATTATAAATCCTTTACTAATATTAATATTAACATATTTCTTTAAATCAATATGACGATATACCATCATTACAAAATAACTTATAGCGGTACTTATAGCCGCTGCATAAAGACCAATATATTTAATAAATACTATATTAATTAATATATTAATAACTGCACCAAGTACTGCAGTACTAGCAACCTGCTTTGATAGTTTTTTAGCTAAATATACTTGACTATATAAACAAATTGCTACATTAAATACACTACCAAGTACTAAATATGGAATATAGTTATACGCATCACTATACTTAGTATTAATAAGTAATGGGAATACAAATGGCATACAAGCAATCATTCCAACCCCTAAGCCTGTAAATAACTTCATAATAGTATTAAATACATCACTAAAGAATTCATCTCTATCAGGACTATTAATATGAAGTGCTGCAGACTCACTCCAACTTAAATTAAATACCCCAGTTAAACTAGATATAATAGTTGGAAATTTATTACTAATCGCATAAAGTCCATTAAAAGAACTACCTAATATAAATGAAATTATAGTTCTGTCACTTACATTAACTATCCACCAACTAACACTATTAGGAATTAATGGTATAGAGTATTTATACATTTCCTTTAATAACTTTTTATCTGTTAGTTTTAGATTAATCATTCTATATAGTTTTAATCTAATAAATAAATATAATCCACATATAAAGTTAGCTAATGCCATAGATATAATCATACCCTCGGCACCCATACCAAAATGACAAATCAATATAATATTACTTACTACTGTAGTAACACCAGTCAATATACAACTAATAGAGTAATCAAGTGTCTTACCAAAGCCTCTAGCTACTTGTAGGAAATTACCTCCAAATACACATATAATTATATCTATTAAAATTAACCATCTAAATGGTATATTTATAAAACTAGTTACTATTACATATAAAATACTAAATATAGTTAAACTAATAAATAATACAAAGAAATTATTACTAATAAGCTTCTTAGTATCTTTCTCTTTACCCCTAGAATCAATTAACCATCTAAATATACTCATCTCTAACTCTAAAGTAATTATTGGTACTAAAAGAGTTACATATGTTTGAATTAAATCAACTAATCCATATTCTTTAGTAGCTAAAAAAGAAGTATATAATGGTAATAAGAAAAATGAAATTAATTGTGTAGATACTCTTCCAAAGAAAATAATTAATGTATTCTTTGCAAGTTGTTTTTTCTTGTTCATAATTTCCTCCTTACTCTAAAACTAGTATATATAATACTTGATAAAGTTCCACCCAAAGTATCAATCAATACATCTAATACTTCTCCACTTCTACCTTTTATAAATAATTGATGTATTTCATCACTACAAGCATATATAAATACAAATATAATAGTATATAATAATAATTTTTTATTATTTAAATCAAATTCTTTTAAAAAACTAATAAAAGCTAACCCTAATAAGAAATATAAAGTAAAATGAGCAGTTTTTCTAACATAAACAACATATTTTTTTATATATATTTTTTTCTCATCATCTGTTAATTTTCTATTTAAAATGAACTCTGTAGTTTTTACAATTATACCATCACTTCTACTATCAGATTTAACATCATTCTCTCCTGAAAACTTAAATATAGTTAACATTACAATTAATACTAGAAGTATTTTTATGATTTTTTTAACCATAATATCACCATAATAAATATATCACGAAATAAAGAAAAAAGGAATTTCTAATTAGTTATTCCTTCTCTTGATTTACGAATTTCTACAGCATTGTATGCTTCTTCTATGTCATTAAAATAAATTGTTCCTGTCTTAAGTTTTTCATATGTTTCATTTCCTTTGCCCAGAACTAGAACCATATCTCCATCTTTAGCCATATCTATAGCTTTTTGTATAGCTTCACGTCTATCAATTACTATTTCATAATTATCATGTGTTTCCTTTAATTCTTTAATTATATCTTCACAAATAGCCATAGGGTCTTCACTACGAGGATCTTCATAACAGAATATTGCATAACTAGCATTTTCTACTACAGCATTACCTACTTTAGGTCTCTTATATGGATCTCTCTCTCCAGCTTGACCTATGACAACTATACTTCTATTAATATCTAATGTATGAACAAAGTTTAATAAATTACTAATACCATTAGGAGTATGAGCATAATCCACCATAACATAATATGGTGTTTTTGTATCTAATAGTTCCAATCTACCACTTACTTTAATATCTTGAATTCTAGACTTAATATCTTCATATTTAAATCCTAAAGCAAATACACAAAGTAATCCACAAGCTAAATTATATACATTAAAATCACCTAATAATGGACTATTTATTTTTAATGTTTCCCCATTATATATGAATTCTATATCAGTATGATCTGGATATACTTTAAAATCTTTTATTTGAAGAGTATTTCCCTCTTCCCTACCATAAGTTAATACTTTACCATTAGCTGCATTCTTAAAATCTTCAGCATACTTATCATCATTATTAACAATACAGAATCCATCAGTTTTAGTTTGTTGAAATAGTTTTAATTTACTTTCTAAATAATTTTCAAAACTACCATGAATATTTAAATGTTCACTAGTTACATTAGTATAAGCACTAATATCAAAACTCATAGCTTGAAGTCTACCTCTAAAGAAAGCTTCACTACTAGTTTCAATAGATGCATACTTACAACCATGTTCTACAAATTCACTTAAATACATGTATAAATTTTGAGCGTCAGGTGTAGTATTAGGATTATCTCCAATAAAATCACCATAACTTCTACCATTAGTCCCAATATAACCACATAAGTTTTTTCCTATTAGAGTTTGAATTATTGTTGTAGTACTAGTCTTTCCATCTGTACCAGTAACCCCTATCATAGTAAGATTCTTATCAGGATAGTCATAAAATTTTTGACATAAATAAGGTAACTCTTTATTTGTATCCTCTACTTTAACTATAGGGACACTCTTTTCTCCTACATCACGACTTACTACTATTGAACTAGCCCCATTACTAATAGCCTCATCTATAAAATCATGTCTATCAGCAGTTACTCCTTTAGTACAAACAAATATTTCTCCTTCTTTTATTTCTTTAGAATTAATACTTATACCTTTAACTTCTACATCACTATTAATATCATACAATTCACTTAGTTTTTTCATCATATCACCTATAAAAATTATAGCATAAAAAAAGATAACTACAAAATTATCTTTTATTTTGCTGAATTTTTCTTTCCGTAAAACTCAGGTTCATATCTTATAACATCATCATTTGATACTAATTCTAATAATAATTCACGATGTAAAGCAGCCGATAAATTATCATCATATATACCACTCTTTATCCCTACAGATATCTCACTTCTTATTTCATCAGATAAAGCTACTTCACAAAATAATTTTTCGTTATCACATGAACTAAAATTAACATAGTATTTATTACCAGAAGAAACTTCATATCTAAAATCTTCAGGTAATGATGATATATGCATTTTACCTCTTAATGTAGTATTAATTTGTTCAATTAATTCATCATGGTCTTTAGGATCTATATTTCTCTTCTTATATGTTTCTACTAATGCAGCATCATCAAGCATTCTACGTGTAAAGAAAACTGGAGGCAAATTACTATAACCATCATTAACATATAAGTCATCTCCACGATTTGCATATATAATTGCCGTAAGAAAATATGCAGTAGTATTTCTAGCTATATCTACATAACTAACCTTCTTAGCATCAGTAGGTACTTTTCTTCTATTTTCTTTTTTATTTCCTTCTATATATAACTCTACTTGTTCTGGTAATGCATTAATTATAGAATTACTTAATTCTTCATCATGATCTTTAAATTTTGTAGAATAATAATTCCATTCACGTTTATCAAACTTACTATGATAAACACCATCTATATTTATTAATTCAGCATAACCGGGACGTATACCATCTGTATAATCATTATAACTAATAATAATCTTATCATCACTAGTAACGTCAGCAGCTAATACTGCTATTCTATGAATACTGTTATCTTTATCTCTTAAGTTTACCCATTTACTCATATTTATCCCTCTATATAGATTATACAGCACTTTTCTAATACTTACCAAAAATAAACAATATATATGTCAAATCAAGCGTAAAATATTATCTTGTTTCTCTTGATATAAAAATGATTTTAAGATAAAATTGTATAAGGTGATGATATGAGACCAATGATATTTGGAGCTGGTACAGATTTAGGAGTTCATATAGATGGAGCACAACTAGGACCAGTACAATTAATGAATGATTTAAAATCATTTTATAAAGGTGAATCAGTTTTATTTGAAAGAGATAAAGATATTATTAAAAGTAGAAATCTTTCAGATAGAAGAAAAAATGAATATGAAATAGAAAAATTTAATTCCAACTTATATAAAAGCATGGTGGAAAAAATAAAAGAGGAGTACTTTCCTATTATGTTAGGAGGCGACCATTCTGCAGCAATAGCTTCAGTACTAGCCAGTGCTAAAGTAAATGTCGATATTGGTGTTGTTTGGATAGATGCTCATACAGATTATAATACATTTGAATCAACTGTAACTGGTAATATACATGGACTACCACTTGCCGCAATAACTGGTTATAAATGTAATGAATTAAGAACATACCATAATGGTAAAATAGTCCAACCTTCCAGAACAGTAGTAGTTGGAGCTAGAAGTATTGATGAAAAAGAAAAAGATAATTTAAGATATGCCGGAGTTACAGTATTCTCAACAGAAGATATAAAAGAAAAAGGAATAGATGCTGTAATGGATGAAGCCTTTAAAATAGCTGGATATAAAACTAAAGGAATACATGTAAGTTACGATTTAGATGTAATTGATCCAGATGTTGCTCCCGGAGTATCAATTCCTGAATTTGATGGAATTAATGAAGAAGAAGCAATGAAAATAAATGAATATTTAATTAATCATATGAAAGATATTGTTTCATTTGACTTAGTAGAATTTAATCCATTAAGAGATGTAGATAGAAAGACAGAACAAATTGCTTTAAACATATTAGCTCAAATAATTAATGCTGTTGAAAAGAAAAAGAAATTTGAAACTAAACAATTATATTAAAAAAAAGAACTTTTAAAAGTTCTTTTTTATTGTTCCTTATTTTCACTATATTTAACTAAAACTTCTCTAGGTTTAGAATTACCAGTAGCTGGACCAATAATTCCATTTTCCTCTAACTCATCAATCATAGTAGCTGCCTTATTATAACCTATTCTAAATTTTCTTTGTAATAGTGAAGCACTAGCTTTACCAGTTTTAACCACGAAATCAACTATTTCATTATATAAAGCATCATCATTTTCTTCTCTTATTTCACTAGCACTCTTTTCTACAGGTTCTTCTTTCTTTTCTTCTTCTAAATTAGTAAATGTAGAATCATAACTAGCTTCTTGTTGATTCTTAACAAAATTAATTATCTTTTCAATTTCATTATCGTAAATATATGATCCTTGAATACGTATTGGTGAATTCATACCTATTGGTAAATATAACATATCACCTTTTCCAAGAAGTTTTTCTGCACCAGTTTGATCTAAGATAGTTCTTGAATCAATTCCTGATCCTACTGCAAATGAAATACGTGAAGGAATATTTGCTTTAATTAAACCAGTAATTACTTCTGTAGATGGTCTTTGTGTAGCAACTATCAAATGAATTCCAGCAGCTCTTGCTTTTTGAGTAATTCTCAAAATAGAATCTTCAACTTCTTTAGCAGCTACCATCATTAAGTCACTTAACTCATCGATAATAATTACTATATAAGGCATCTTATCCAATTCTTCTTCAGGATGCGCTTTATTATGACGTCTTACATACTCATTGTAACCCTCAATTTGTTTAGTACCAGTATTAGCAAACATATGATATCTTTTTTCCATCTCATTTACCATTTTCTTAAGTAAAATAGATGCTTCCTTAGGATCACTAACAACTGGACATACTAGATGAGGTATTCCATTATAACAAGATAATTCAACCACTTTAGGATCTACCATTGCAAGTTTTACTTCATCAGGTTTTGCTCTCATAAGTATTGAACAAATAATACCATTAACACAAACAGATTTACCTGAACCTGTAGTACCAGCAATCAACATATGAGGCATTTTATTAATTTCACAAACCCCAATATCTCCCATAATAGATTTACCTAAAGGTACCATTAACTTCTTATCAGGAGAAGTTCTCATTACTTTACTATCCATTATTTCATAGAAACTAACTGCTTGCGGATCGTCATTAGCAAACTCAATTCCTACTGTACTTTTACCAGGAATTGGTGCTTCTATTCTAACATCTTTCTTAGATAAAGCTAACGCTATTTCTCTACTTAATGTAGTTATTTTATTAACACGAGTACCACTAGCTATTTCTAATTCGTATTGAGAAACTGTAGGTCCAACGTGTACTTCTACAACTTTCGCAATAACTCCAAAACTCTTTAACACATTTTCTAATTTAGCAATATTTCCTTCTATCGCAGTATTATCAGTTTCACTGCTTTTATTCTTAGGTTTATTTAAAATATCTAATGAAGGTAATCTATATGAAGGATTAACCGAATTACTAGTATGAACTTCCTCAACTGGTGTTTCTTCTTTAACTGGCCCCTTCTTTAAATCTTCTATATTTTGAACTACCTGTTTATTATCTTCTTCTATCTCATTACCATTACTAATTTTAACCTGCTTGCTAAATAACTTGTTCTCTTCATCTTCTTTTTCATCATGTTTTTCATCATGTTTCAAAGCATTTTCTTTTACATATTCTACTCTATCCTTCAAGAAATCAACTATAGAGAATCCTGTAAACATACAGAAACCTACTACCATAAAAATAACTGAAGTTATCTGCATTCCTGTAAATGAAAAGCATTTAGAAAATATAATAGAGAATACTCCACCAATAAGTCCTCCACCTACAGATACATTTTCTCCCAACGAACCAGTAGCCATCAAACTATTAAAACCTTTTACTAACTCATTCATAGTTTCCTTAAATATTAAACTACTATTAGCATCATTTAAAGAAACAAATTTCCAATGCATTAATGTTAATAATCCTATTACAAATATATAGAAACCTAACCATTTAGTTGTAAAAAATTCTGGCCAATCTCTTTTCCAAAAAGCATATATTCCAATTATAAATAATAGAACTAAAAATCCCATATATACAGAACCAGATACAAATAAACCAAATGAAGCAATTAATCTTCCAACCGGTCCTAACTTACATACACCAAAAATAGCTAATACACTTAATATTAACGCATATATTTCAACAGATATAGTAATCTTTGTTTTCCTAGTACGTCTTCTTTTCCTTTTAGCCATTTATTTCACCAATCTTTCTAGTATTATTATACTACATTTCTTTAATTTACAAGTATATTAAACTGTCTACTTGTCACAATTAAACACTATTTCTTTTCTTTTAATAAATTAATATATTCATTATATACTTTTTTTACTTCACTATCCCAAGTACAATATATTTCTTTATAAGCATTTTTTCTTACCATATTTAATTCATTTCTATTACTAATTATATCCACAATCTTATTACCATAAGATTTATAATCATTATCACTTAAATATCCATTATGCTTATCAATTATACTAGAAGAAGTAGCACTTCCTTTAATAAAAACCCCCGGGCACATTTGTGATGCAGCTTCTACTTGAACAACGCTAGAAGCATCATATAAAGATGGGAACAAAAACAAATCACTACTAGCATAATAATCTTTCAATAGTTCCCTATCACTACATTTACCACATAAAATAATTTTATCTTCTAAATGATACTCTTTTATTTTTCTTTTTAATTCTAATTTATCTTGTCCATCACCCACAAATAACATCTTAAAATTAACTTTATCTTTAATATAATTCAAAGCATCAACTATTAAAAATATATTTTTTAATTTATTAATTCTACCTACAAATAAAAATATATTTTCATTTTTAATATTATATAAATTCTTAATTCTATCTTTAGATTTATTTACATCATTTACTAATTTCCAATCAGTACCATTTCTCGCAAGTTTTAATTCTTTTTTAAAATGATACTCATTAATTACAACACTCTTCATACCTTCATTAACCGTATAACAAACATCACACTTACTAAATAAATTCATAGTACGTTTAGTTAATTTATTAGAAAGCAATTTACTTCTAGTAGCTCTATAAAAGTCCTTATAAAACTGACTATGTATCGTTCCAAATAATGGAATATTCTTCTTTCTAGCATATTCTACTCCAAGCATTCCTATAGTAGCTGGAGAATGAATATGAACTATATCTAAATTATATTCTTCTAATTCTTTTATAAATTTTCTATCTACTTTAGGTAAAGGCAAAGAATAATCTAACTTAGGTACTTTAATAGATTTACATCTTACTACTTTATAAGGTAACTTAGAATCATCATATTTACCAGTATTAGGAGCAAAAACTATTACATCACATTTTTTGCTAAGTATCCTAGCATAATTATCTACTACCGTAATTACCCCATCTATCATAGGATAAAATGTATCAATAAATAAACCTATCCTCATCTTATCACCTATAAAAATTATACCAAAATAATAAACAAAAAAAAAGAGCTTAAGCTCTTGATACATATTTACCATCAATAGTAGAAACGATGATAGTTTCTCCTTCTTCAATAAATAATGGAACTCTTACCATTAAACCAGTTTCACATTCAGCATCTTTTAATGCATTGTTTGTAGTATTACCTTTAACAGCTGGTTCAGTATGAGTAATAACAAGCTCAACCTTGTCTGGTAAATCAATTCCTAAAATTTCACCTTCATAACTAGTAATATAAACTTCTAAGTTTTCTTTTAATAACTTAGCTTGATTACCAATTTTACTAGCAGGTATTTCTAATTGATCATAAGTATCCATATTCATGAAATAATATATATCACTCATATTATATAAATATTGCATTAATTGTTTTTCAATTCTAGCAGTAGCTACTTTAACACCAGCATTAAAAGTTTGTTCAAAAATAGCTCCAGTTCTTAAATTTTTAAGTTTAGCTTTAACGATTGCTGCACCTTTTCCAGGCTTAACATGTTGCGTTTCCATTACTACATAAATATTTCCTTCATATTCAATAGTAATACCATTTTTTAAATCATTTGTACTTATCATATTATCACTCCTAAATTAAAAAATAAGTTAAAACTTATTTTATTTCTTTTCCTTATGTACTGTGTGTTTTCTACATCTAGGACAGTATTTATTCATTTCAAGACGATCAGTTGTATTCTTTACATTCTTTTGTTCTCTATAGTTTTCTTCTTTACATTCACTACATACAAGAGTTTTATATTGTCTATTTCCTACTTTAGCCATTTTCTTTCCCTCCTTAAACGCCTACATGTATTATACCAAATATTTCATATTTTGCAATGTTTTTTTAATTAAAAAAGCAATTATACATATATAATTGCTTATTGATTATTATTCTCTTTGTATTTTTTTAATTCTTTTATTTTTGAAAGTACTATATTTTTTGATTCAGATAAATCTACATTTCCATATTTTTCATTATCAAGTAATATTTTTTTTATATCTAGGCATTCATCTAAAAACCAAACAGCTCCCCAAACACTATCATGTACTTTTTCATAAAAAGGATATCCATTCTTTGAAAAAGTCAAAACTCTCCAGATAACCCTTATATCATCATGTGTTTTAGTCTTTTTTTCTTCAAAAATACGTACTATTTCCTCCATAGGTTTTTTATCTTCTATTGCATGCATTATTTCTAAAGTTCTATCAGTAATTATCCCACACGAAGGGGACATTGCAGCATCTTTTACCGCAGTTATCCATTCATCATGTCTAAAAGGATATATTAATTTCTTACCTTCTTCAATTTGTACTGGGATAATCTCATTAGCTTTCTTTATAAGTTCTTCACCATATAATTTTTCCATAATACTTCCTCCATTTTCATTATACACAAAAAATTAATTAAGTCCATACATTTCTACATATTTTCTAGCTACCTCACCTGTAATTCTATACGTAACTAAACTAGCATAATTAATATCTGAATTAGGATGAGATGAATCAGGAGATGTTACTACTATACTCATCTTAGGATTTTCACGAGGTAAATATCCTATAAATGAACTTGTAATTGTCTCAGTATCTATTCTTCCATCATTATTAGTATCAATAAAACTTTGACTAGTACCAGTTTTACCTGCAGCTCTAAAATAACTATCCATATAGCCTACACCATAACCCCAATCCATAACCGCACCAAATCCTTCTTTTACACGATTCATGTACTCTTCCTTTGTGTCAACATTATTTAAAACCCTTTTCTCAACTATATATTCTAACTTTCCTATTTCCTCAGTATCACTACTAGAATGAACCTCTTTTAATAAATGAGGGGCAATTCTCTCTCCTCCTCTAGCAATAGTCGTAATATATTGAGATAGTTGAATTGGCGTATATGTTTCATATTGTCCCATAACAAAATCTAATAAGTTACCTGCTGCTTTATCTTTAGAACTATACCCCTTACTTTCACGAGGTAAATCAATTCCTGTATTAACACCAAGTCCGAATGAATGGTACATTCTTCTATATGTATCAAAAGCATTTTGATTAAAGTTTAATTTCATTCCATTAAAATATTCTTGTCCATTAACTCTAATTGCTGTTTTAAACTGATACACGTTACTTGATTTAGCAAGAGCTGTTATATCATCAATTACCCCTAAATCATTAACTGAAGAACACTTAGGAGCTACCCCTGCTACTTTAACACATTCATCAAGCATTCTTTCACCTATATGAATAGCACCTGTATTATATCCAACTAATATTGAAGCACCTTTTACTACACTTCCGGGAGTTATTGGTTGCATTAAAACACTATTAATATTATCTCTAACTTCTCCATTAACTAATCTTTTAGAAGCCATCGCAAGTATTTCCCCAGTTCTAGGATCTTGTATAATAACACTACTATGATCATAATACTCAGTATTAGGCTCTTCCTTAGCTCTATACATTTGCTCAATTATTATTCTTTCTACTTCTCTTTGTAGATTAATATCTATTGATAATACTATATCTTTACCTCGACTACCCTCTTTTATTAATCTTTTTTCATAAGAATTAACCATTTCATATACATCTTTTTCACCACGCAAATACTCTTCATATTCTTTCTCTATATAACTTAATCCAACTCTATCATTTAAACTATACCCCTTATTTAAATAATAATCTTTTTCTTCTAAAGGAACCCCTTGAGATGTAGTGGATACAGTACCAAGCATACTTTTAAAAGTATCCCCATATAAATAAACTCTTTCCCAATCTAGTTTAGTATTAAACCCTTCCAACAAACTATTATTTTCAGATACAAAAGCATACTCTTTATCAGTAACATCACTCTTAATTATCTTTTCCTCGTAAGTATAACCTCTATTCATTAAATAATAAATATAAGCCACTTTCAATTCTTCTTCAGAAAATTCCAAATCCTTATCCTTAATTCTTTTTAATTTTAATTCATCAAGCTCATTAACAGTCATCTTTCTTTGATTAACTTTTTCTATCTCTTTCTTAGTAACTAACTTATCACATAATTCTTTATTCTTAGCACAATAATACTCTCGTTTATTCCTATCACTTATTCTATGATATTCAATATCTATATGAGGAGAAAGTCTCTTAGCTACCTCAATCATTTCTATATTAGTAGTGCCTTTTTTCTTTTGATATGTAATTGTTTTTAAAGACTTATTATCCACTAATAAATTATAATTTCTATCATATATTCTACCCCTAGGTGTACTAGTACCATATACTTTAGAATATGTTAATACAGCTAATGACTCATCATACTTAGACTTGTTGATAATCATAATATTAATAAGTCCTAAAAATATAAAAGAAAACAAAATAATAAACACAACAAAAAAACTAATAAATCTATTATTTATTATTCTATTATAATTATTATTCTTTTTCTTTTTATTTAGTCTTCTCATAATAATAGTTTATCACATATTTTATATATTAATTCATATAATTTATTAGGTGATTATTATTTATAAAGAATTAATAAAAAAATACATTAATTATTTAGAACCAATTCATATAAAAAACTATGCAGAAAATAAAAACATATCTATCTCTACTGAAGAAGCAAATATAATTCATAATTTTATAAAAGCATATTATAATGAATTATTAGATAGCGATTCCATTCTAAATAAATTAAAACCATTAATAAGAGAAGATTTATATAAAGAAGTATTAAAAGAATATAAAGAAAACAAAGCTAAATATTTTTAACTTTGTTTTATTTTATTAATTAAATCTTCATCAAACTTCTTATTTCTAATCATTTCTATTTCATATTTATATGGTGCATATAACTTATCTACATAAGGAGTTTCTAATATCCTAGGTATTTCTCCTAGTCTTTCATTATAAATAATTTTAATTAAATTATCGAAGCCTATAGTACCAAATCCAATATTTTCATGTCTATCTTTATGAGAAGCTAATGGATTTTTAGAATCATTTATATGAATACAACCTATTTTATCAATACCAATAATCTTATCAAATTCATCTAAATATTTATCAAAATCAGAGATATCAAATCCAGCATCATTCAAATGACATGTATCAAGGCATACTCCAATATGAGTTTTATCTTTTACCCCATCTATTATTCTTTTAATTTCTTCCATAGTAGAACCTACTTCGCTACCTTTACCAGCCATTGTTTCAAGAAGTATTGTTACATCAGTCTTACCATCTAAAACCAAGTTTAATCCTGCAATTATATTTTCAATACCTTTATCGATTCCAAGACCTACATGGCTTCCAGGATGAAGTACCATATATTTAACTCCAAGTTTACTAACTCTTTCTACTTCACCTTTTAAGAAACTAACAGAAAAATCAAAATTACCTTCATTACATAAATTAATAATATAAGGAGCATGAACTACTACTTTAGAAAAATCTATTCCTACTTCTTTCATCTTTATAATTGCATCGTTAGTTAATTTATCATCAATAGGATTTCTCATTGTATTTTGTGGAGCTCCCGTATAAAACATAAATGTATTAGCTCCATAACTACTAGCTTCTAATACACTTCCTAATAATTGATTATTTTTACTAAATCCTACATGAGAACCAATATATAACATATTATCACCTAAAAGAATTATATCAAATTTAAAACAAAATAAAAAGGATGTTTTCACATCCTTATATTCTTATTCTATCCAAGTGATAATGCTTTACAGTTTCCTTCAGTACCAGAACTTAATACAACCTCACCAAACTTATCTTGAGCTTCAATAGCTGAAGGAGCAGTTTTTCCATCTGGAGCATCTTTTGTAGCTACTGTACTTCTCTTAATACTTTGTTCATAAGTCAAAGCCCCAATACCTCTTTTTCCAGCATCAACCATAAATATTGCATATTCATATTTTGTGTTATTTCTTTCATCAACAGTTTTACGAACAGCAACATAACCTTGAACATTGGCATTACCCCAAGAAGATTTACCACCTTGTTCCATTAGGTCTGTACCACTATTAGCAGCACTATCAAATCCATAATAATAATCACCTGCAGGTGCTGCTGAAATTGGAATTTGATTAGCTCCATCACCAACATATAAATTATCTGCAGCAATTTCATCTCTTACAGCTTTAATATAAGATTTAGCTGTACTTGCAAATGTATCACGACGTGTATTTTCAATAGTTCTTGATACTGCTGGAATTGCAACTAACATCAAAATACCCATGATTGTAATAACTGCTAATAACTCGATTAATGTAAAACCTTTTCTATTTAATTTTTTCATTTAATTCACTCTCTTTCCTATTTTCTTATAATTCAATGTTATCATGCTTTATTTTACTTGACAATATATTTTTATAAAAATTACACTTTTTTACACATTTTGTCAAATCAATTAAGAACATACTTCAGCATAACGTGAAGCCGATACTTGATTTCCTTCATCATCATAATATAAACCATTAGTAAATGTACAATAGTTACCACCAGAATAATATCCTTTAATCGTGTCACATTTTGCTGTGATAGAACCAAATACACTAACTTTTGCAATACCTGATGAACGATTATCTTTTTCTGTCAAACCAGTATCATCACCAACATCTTCTATTTGTGATGTTTTAATTGAAGAAAGCAATACACTATCTGCTAATTGAATCCCCATTCTTCTATCTTGATATTCCTCTACTAATCTAGCATAATACTTATATTTACTTCCCTCTCTAGTATACACTACAAGAGAATCAAATTGATCATATTTACCACCATTAGGTCCTTTTACAATATTATCATCATCATTTAAATAATTTAATGTAAATATTATGCATTCTCTATTTTTAGGTTTAACCAATACTCTATCTTTATTAGCCTTAACCTTAGCAGATTCAACCATACTGATTGCATCTCTTTTAAACATATCAAGTTTTTGATTTTTTAATATACCACTAATATTTGGAATAGTTACTATCATTAATATTCCAATTATCGCTAACATAGCTAATAGTTCAACAAAAGTAAATCCATTTTTCTTCATTTAACCACTACCTTCAAATATATTATAACATAAATAAACTATTTTATTATTTTTTTTAGATTATTTAACTCTTCTAAACTATTATTTGTATAATGATTTACATCAAATAAATTATCATATCTAAATAAAGAAAAACCTTTATAATGCTTCAAATTTCTTGAAAGAATAACTTCCCTCATAATAATATTATCATTCAAAATCCATTCATCTCTTCCATCTTTTGCATACTTATCTTCAACACCAACCTTATAAAAAGCAAGTGCTATATATAAATCAATATTATTCTTTAATAAATCCTCCCATTCTTTTATTACATTAGTATATGCCTTAGTACTATTATAAAAACCATAATATATCTGTGGCATTATAAAATCTATATAGTCATCATCCTTCATCCATAAACGCACATCAGCTTTATGATTATTATAATTATTATCTATATTCCCATCAGGGCTTACTCCAAAAGAAATATTCTTTTCTTTACACACATCATGTACTCGTTTAATCATTTTATTAATAATATTTAATTGATAACTATCTTTAGTAATATACTCATGATCTTTTAAATACTTTTCATAATCAATAACATCTATATTACTATCAGGATAAAAATAATCATCAAACAAAACACCATCTATCTTATAATTTAAAACTTCTTTTACTCCATCTACTATTAAATCTTCAACATCTTTCTTACTAGGATTCAAATATATTCCATTATTTATATATAAATAATCAGTATTTATATATTTATAAATCAATTCACTATTCTTAATAGATTCTATATTATTATTAGTTCTAACCCTATAAGGATTAATCCATGCGATTACTTTAATATTTTTTCTTCTAGATTTTTCTATAAAATAATCTAATACATCAAAATTATAAGTTTTTTCAAATAATTTAGAATTATATATTGCATTACAATTATCCCTTACTTGAAGAATTATAGTATTAAGTTTCATTTCACTTATATTATTAATCATCTTATCTATATTACTCTTACTAATCTTTATATTATCATTAATATACTCATGTAATTCAATATAACTAATAAATATAGCTCTAGTTTCTCTTTCTTTTATTTCTTCTTTTTCATTTATTATATTTAAGATAAGTACCATTATAAATAAAATAATAATCATAATAATTCTTTTCACATAATCACCAATTTAATAATAAATTGATTAATACTAAAAAAATGTCATTTTTTGTGTTCAATTATATATAATTCATTATTTTCATAAAAACAATAAAATATATTTTCTCTATCAACATTTAGTTTTTCTAATTCTAAATCTAACCATTGTTCGTTCTTTTTTATTTTTCTTAAAGTATTCATATCTACATCACCATTAAGTATTAAAGGAAGTGGATAATCATGATTATTATCTTTTTGAAAAATTGATAATTTACCATTAGTTTCTAATACTGCATAATCTACATCACTAAGAGACTTAACAGAATTGTCTCTTAACTGCATAAGTAAATCTTCAATATTATATCTTTGTTTTTTCATTTCTTTAAAATTTACTTTTCCATTTTCTATAATTACCGAAGGATTACCATCTAATATATCTCTTATTTTCTTATTTTTAATAGATAAATATGATAATCCTATTTGTATTAGTGATAAAGAAAGAACTGGTATCAAAGACATAAAAATACTAGTATTATAGTTTTCTATTGATATAGCAACTAACTCTGCAATAAACAAAGAAACAATAAAATCCATTATAGACAGTTCACCTATTTCTCTTTTTCCCATAATTCTATAAAGAATAGTAACGATAAAATAAAAAAGAACACTTCTATATAAAACTATAAAGTATTTCATATCCTCACCATTTATATTATGTACTAATCATATTATCTTATACTAAACATATTATTAATTAGAGGTGAATATATGTCTTACATAAAAGCAATACTCTTAAATATTATAGAATTATTTTTATTATTATTTTTAATAACTGTCATGTATTATTTCAATCTAATAAATGAAAAAACTTTTGAAGTATTAAAACTAGTCGTATTACTATTCTCTATATTTATAAATAGTTTTATTCTAGGTAAAAATACTAAAAGAAAAAGTTATTTAGAAGGAATTATATATGGAAGTATATTAATAACGATATTACTTATAATTACTCTTATCTTATCTAAAATTCAAATAAAACTACTAATATTTTATCCTTTAATATTAATAACATCTATTCTAGGTTCTATGATAGGAAGTGTTAAAAAAAATAGATCAAACTGATCTATTTTCTTTTTTTCTTTCTTATTATAACTATACCACCTACTAATAATATGAATATAATTGTACATATAGCCATAACACTAGTACTAGTATCATCTTTTACTTCTATTACTTTGTCTTCATCACTAACTAAATATAATGAATTATTATCATAATCACATGAATCATCATCTGGACAATTAATTTGTCCTACAAAATATATAGTAGTTCCTGTAGAATAAAAATTTTCAAAATCATAATAACTATTCTTAATTTTCTTTACTTTTTCTAATACTTCACCATCTAGATTAACTTTAACCACTTCATATGATAAATCATTTCCATTTTTATATAACAAGAAATATTTTTTTATTTTAACATTTCTTATTGGAAGTAATATTATTTTTCCTTCTTTAGATGTTTCTGTTTCACCTATTGTTTCCCATACTTCTTCATTATTATTATAATTAATTAAGTAATAACTACTATCACCATTTTTTAGTTTAACTTCAGAAGTTATTCCATATAAAACAAATCCATCATTAGCTTCGCTTAAATTATAAGTATCATATTTACTTATATCAGTAATAACAACATCATTTGATAAATCATTATTCATACTTATTAAATTATTACCAATTATCGCTGCATAACCTTTTAATTTATTATCTTCATTTATTATAGTTAAATCAGAAATATTGTTTTCATTAAAATCTCTTTTAAGTATTACATCAAAGTTTTTACTATATCTTATTAAACTACTACCAACTTGAGTCTTTAATATACTAATATAACCATCTACATTACCATTATCATCCTTAGTAGGAATAATCTTAGTAATAACTCCTTCAGGTATATTTCTTTCATATACCAATTTACCATCAAAGCCTATCTTAATAATAACTGTATTACTTCCCATATTAGATTCACTAATATCATAAGTACTTTTAGTAACTATTAAATAACCATCTATATTGCCTTCATCATCATACGTATAAGTTAAATAATCGATGTAATCCTCACCCGTATTACCATAAATATATTTCCATACTAATTTGTCATTATTATTATATTTAACTAATAATACTTGATAGTCATTATAAGTAGTATCATCTTTTTCTATTTTTTCTTTTAATACACTACCACCTAATACATAACCATCTTCTTTTAAATCTTCATTATATGCCTTTTCTATATAATTAAATACTTCATCATCATATTTATTCATTGAATAAGAAATATCTTTTGCATATACATTATAAAAACAAATTATAGATAAAACAATTCCAAATATTATCTTCTTCATGAAACACCTCATATAATACAATTATAAAACAAAAGAAGACTAATTACTAGTCTTCTAATACATTTTTAATCATTTGAATTTCTTTTTTAGTAATATACTTTTTCCACCTATAATTCTTAGGTAAAAGAGTTATTAATATTTCTCTACTCTTCATTTCTCTAGTATAGTATTCTTTAAACAATTTACCTTTTTTCTTTAATAATATTGGTCCAAAGAAATAATCTCTCTTGGAATATCTTTTCTTACCTTTTTTAAATATTATTATTTGATATATAAAATTACTATCTTTAACTAATTCTTCATTAGATATATAATACCCATTTTTACAAAAGAATCTTTTAACATCCTCTTGATAATTATTAGGACTAATTATATATGTATCTACTTTTTTAAATATCCTATAGTTATTTTTACATATACCTATAATATTTCTACCACCCATACCAGAAATAATTACAGTATTAACTTCTTCACTATAAGTATTTAATCCATCCCCTAAACGAGTTTCTATTTTATCCTCTAAATGTTCTCTTTTAATATTATTTTTAGCCTGTTCTAAAGGGCCTTCTTTTACATCAGATGCAATTGCTTTAATATTATCGCCTCTTTTTACTAGATATATATCAAGTAAAGCATGATCACATCCTACATCTAAACAAAAGGAATTAGCTTCCACTAAATTCCCTATTGTTTCAAGTCTATTGTTTATTTTCATTAATCTGTTAAGAAATCCTTTAACTTACGAGAACGAGATGGATGTCTTAATTTTCTTAAAGCTTTAGCTTCTATTTGACGAATTCTTTCACGAGTAACTCCAAAAATTTGTCCTACTTCTTCAAGAGTTCTACATTGACCATCGTCTAAACCAAATCTTAATCTAAGTACTTTTTCTTCTCTTTCTGTAAGAGTTGAAAGTACACCTTTTAATTCTTCTTTTAACATTTCAACTGTAGCATATTCTTCAGGTCCCATTGTTCTTTCATCTTTAATGAAATCTCCTAAATGTGAATCATCTTCTTCACCAATTGGAGTTTCAAGTGAAACTGGGTCTTGTGAAATTTTATATACTTCACGAACTTTATCTACACTAATACCTAATTTCTTAGCAATTTCTTCATCAGTTGGTTCTCTATTTAACTCTTGTGTTAATTGTCTTTGAACACGAGCTAATTTATTAATAGTTTCAACCATGTGTACAGGTACACGAATAGTTCTAGCTTGATCTGCTATAGCTCTTGTGATTGCTTGTCTTATCCACCATGTTGCATAAGTTGAGAATTTATATCCTTTAGTAGGATCAAATTTATCAACAGCTTTCATTAGACCAATATTACCTTCTTGAATAAGGTCTAAGAATAACATTCCACGTCCAACATATCTTTTAGCTATAGATACAACAAGTCTTAGGTTAGACTCAGCTAACATTCTCTTAGCTTCTTCATCACCTTCAACAGCACGTTGAGCATATTCAAATTCTTCATCAGAAGTAAGTAAGTTAATACGTCCAATTTCTTTTAAGTACATTCTTACTGGGTCATTGATTTTAACATCTTTTGTAAGAGTTAAATTTTCAACTGACATATCAGCTGTAATTTCTTCTCCACCAGCATCATCACTACCATCTTCTGCAACTATTTCAATATTATTTTCAACTAAAAAGTTATATAATTCATCTAATGTATCACTATCAACATCTAACCCCTTTAGTTGATCAGCTAATTGTTCATAAGTTACATAACCTTGTTGCTTACCAATAGTTAGTAACTTCTCTTTTCTTTCATCAATTGTCTTAATTTCTTCAACCATTGCCTATTCTCCTAACTTAAGCTTTCTTATTCTTTCTACTATTTTAGCTTGTTCTATCGGATCTATCTCTTTCTTCATTAAATTTGTGAGTCTCTTAATTTCTTCATTAATACTATATTCTCTTACAACTTTGAAATAACGAAATAACTCATCTTTATCAGTAGTCTCTAAATAGTTACAAGATAAAATTTCATTTAAGAAAAGAATTAAACTTTCCTTACCATTTAAGTAAGTATAAAAGTCTGCAATATTAATACTTCCATTTTTCTTATAATAATAGATTATTTCACTACACATATTTCTCATTACTTCCGTTGGGAAGATTAATTTTTCTTTTTCTACTTGTGTGATAATCCAATCATTATTAAGCATAAAGTATATTATTTGCTCAAAAGCCTTCTCATATTTATCCTTCTTAGGAATAATTTTTTTAGGTACAAATACCACTTCTTTTTTCTCTTTATTTTGAAGAAGTCTATTCATACGCATTTCCAGTGTATTATACCCTATATCAAACTCTTTTGCAAGTCTTTTTAATACAACTTCTCTTCTAATTTCATCATCTAACTTAGCTGTTTCCTCTATTACTTTATTAATATAAAGAGACTTTTCTTCATCAGATGAGAAATTAACTTTCTCTTTCAACTTTTGTATTTTAAAATCACTAAAGTTTAATGCATTTTCTATTAATCCCACAAATCTTTCTTTACCATTATTTAAAATATAACTATCTGGATCATCAGGATTAGGTAAAGGCACTACCTTTACTTCAATACCTTCATTTAATAATAATTCCCCATTAGCAAGTGTCGCCTTAACTCCAGCTTCATCACCATCTAAACAAAGAATTATGTTTTTACTTAATCTTTTTAATAAATTAATTTGGTCTTTTGTAAGAGCTGTTCCCATTAAAGCTACAGTATTCTTAATACCAATAGTACTAGCTCTAATAACATCCATGAACCCTTCCATTACAATAACACTTTTACTAATACGACATTCATCTTTAGCAATATGATAGTGATATAACATTTCACCTTTTTTAAATATATCAGTTTCTCGCGTATTAACATATTTATTATCTTTTATATCATCATATCTTCTTCCACTAAATCCTACTACTTTACCAGTAATATCATATAATGGAAACATTATTCTATCATTATATATATCATGATTATCATTAGATAAACCTATCCTATTTAAAGTAACTAAATCATAATCTTTCTTCATTAATAATTTAGTTAAATCATCAGGTGTTTCTAAAGATAAACCTATTTCAAACTCTTTTATGATATCATCATCTATTTTTCTATTTTTTAAATACTTCTTAGCCCTTACACCAACAGTACTATTTAAATTGTTTTGAAAGTATTTTAAAGTCAAACTATATGCATCATAGAACTTATCAAACTTAGTATTCTTTTTAGCAACATGAACACTACCTGTATCTATTCCTACTCTATCTCCTAAGTACTTTAATACTTCTTTGAAATCCATATGTTCATAATCCATTAAAAAATTAAAAACATTTCCTGTTGCGTGACAAGAAAAACAAGTATATATTTGTTTTTCACGAGACACACTCATAGATGGATTTGTATCATCATGAAAAGGGCACACTCCAAAAAAGTTTTTGCCCTTTGAAACTAATGGTATTCTCTCTCCAATGATGTCCACAATATCTACTTTACTTCTAATTTGATTAATTAAATCATTATTCATAGACATCACCACCTATACTTACTTATAATATCACATTTTATATACTTTTTCTATCCCTTTTATTTGAGATATTTCATTTATTTTACTATTAAAAAACTCATGTAATTCTTCATCTGTAGAATCATGTCCATTATCTACACATCCATACCCTCTACTTCTATATTCTAAATCTCTTCTCCTACTATCTATAGACATTACATCTTTATCATAATATTGCATTATAAAATCAGCTATTTTAGCCATTTCTACATAATTACTTTCATTGGCACCACTAAACATCTCACTAAAGTAAATCCTATAAATCTTATTTATATAATAAGCATCCGAAATAAGGTCATCATCTTGATCATAATATGATGTATCAACTCTATCCTCAGGAAATAAAAATAAATTATTAAGTTTAGTCAAAAATTTATCTCTTCTATTATATCTTTGATCTACACATAAAAGTCTAACATTTTCATCTATATCATCAAACGCTACTTTTATCCATCCTCTTAAATCTTCTAAAGATTTAATTGGCCATAATCTACACTCAAATTCATTATATTCTTCTTGTATTTCATCCATCGTCTTCATAGTCTCACCACTTAGCTTTATATCTTACAAAAACTATTATTTTTAGTCAAGAAAAAGAAAGTAATAAATTACTTTCTTAAACTTCTATTAGTTATCTCTTCTTTTATTTGTTTAATAAATTCATCTTTAGGAAGAGTAGTAGTTTCCTGACTACCAAATAATCTATAACTAATTTCGTTATTATTCTTTTCATTATCTCCTAAGATTAATGTATAAGGTATCTTCTTAACTTGAGATTCTCTTAATCTATATCCTAATTTTTCATTACGATCATCTAACTCTACTCTAATATTATTATCTCTTAATAATTCATAAATTTCTTTAGCATATTCTCCTTGGAATTCACTATTTACTGGCATAACAATAACTTGAGTTGGAGCTAACCATGTAGGAAGGTTTCCTTTAGTTTCCTCTAAGTAATAAGCAATAAACCTATCGATTGATCCAAATACTGCTCTATGTAAAACTACTGGAGTCTTATGTCCACCATCAGCATCAACATAAGTTAAATCAAACTTAGCTGGTAAACAGAAATCTAATTGACAAGTTGATAAAGTGATTTCATTACCTACTGCTGGTTTAACTTGTACATCAAGTTTTGGTCCATAGAATGCAGCTTCACCAATCTTTTCAACATAATCAATTTTTAAGTCATTCAATACTTGTCTTAACATATTTTCTGCTTTATTCCACATTTCATCATCATGATGATATTTTACTTTGTCTAGAGGGTCTCTAAGTGATAATTCAAATCTATAATTCTTAATACCTAATTCTTTATAACATTCAAGTATTAAATCAACTACACCTTTAAATTCACTTTCTACTTGTTCTAAAGTACAGAATATATGTGAATCATTTTGACAGAAAGTTCTAACTCTTTCAATACCTTTTAAAGCTCCACTAGATTCATATCTACAGTCTCTAGCAATTTCAGCTATTCTTAAAGGTAAATCTCTATATGAATGAATATCATTTCCATAAATTACCATGTGATGTGGACAGTTCATTGGACGTAATACAAACTCTTCTCCTTCAACTTCCATCTTAGGAAACATAGAATCTTGATAATGTTCCCAGTGACCACTAGTTTTATATAACTCTACATTACCAAGTGGAGGAGTTTGAACATGTAAATATCCTCTTTTTAACTCTTTTCCACGAATATAATTTTCAAGTTCATTCCATAAAGTAAATCCATTTGGTAAATACATTGGTAGTCCACGACCTACTAAATCACTCATCATATAAATACCTAAATCTTTACCTATTTTTCTATGGTCTCTTTCTTTTGCTTCAGCTAATTCTTGTAAATGCGCATTTAAATCTTCTTCATTTTCAAAGCACACACCATAAATTCTTTGAAGCATTTTATTTTTGGCGTCACCTTTCCAGTAAGCACCAGAAACTTTTAATAATTTAAAGTATTTAATTAACTTAGTATTTTCTACATGAGGTCCTCTACATAAATCAGTAAAGTCTCCTTGAGAATAACATGTAATTACTCCATCATCCATTCTAGAAATTAAATCTATTTTATATGGATCATCTTTAAACATTTCTAAAGCTTCTTCTTTAGATATTTCTCTTCTTATAATATTTTTAGCAGATTTAGAACATTTCTTCATTTCTCTTTCAATCTTCTCTAAATCTTCTTCTTTAATTACTTCATCACCTAAATCTACATCATAATAGAATCCTTCTTCTATTGCAGGTCCTACCCAAAACTTTGCATTTGGATATAAATGAGTAATTGCTTGAGCCATTAAGTGTGCACATGAATGGTTCAACATTTCTAATTTTTCATTTTCTTTAATATTAATCATAATCTTTCCCTCCCAAAATAAAAAAGGATAGTACAGGAGTCATAATAGACGGTACCATCCTTTGTTTTACTTAATCTAATAACGGCTTTCACCGGAACTACATTTAATAGTTCTACTCTAAAGGTAGTAATCAATTAACTAGTTGTTTGTTTCCACCTACCACAAACTCTCTATAAACATCATTAATCAATCGTGTCCTTTGTCAATGTATTTACGAAGTATAGTATAACACTATTTCATATATATTTCAACATTTTAATTATTCATTTTCTTTAATTTATTATTTTTAATTATTAATGAAACAACTGAAATTGCTAAAATAACATTTAATGCAATCATAGCTATTGCTATAACATTAATAGATTTTTTTTCTGGTTCTGATATATCACCTGTTGTTATATCTTCTTCTATTGGTTCTTCTTCAATAACTTCTTCTTTCCTAAGAACATTAATATTTATTTTATTTTGAGAACCATCTTCAGCAGTAATAACTATTTCTATAGAATTTTCTCCTTCTACCAGATTATGTTCTCCATTACCAGTAATTGTTGCTTTTTCATCTTCAGCTACTGCCTTTATAACAACACTAGATACTTCATTTTCTACTGATAACCTATAATTAGTATCATCTGTTTTCATTAAATCATATCCTACTGCTGCAATTTCTTTTAATTTACTATTATTTGATTTTTTTATTTCCTCTTTTTTAGGTTCTTCCTTTGGTTGAGCTTGTTGTTGAGGTTGTTGTTGAGTTTGCTGACTTGGTTTAACAACTTGACTTGGTAAAGGTCCTTGTTTTTTCTTTACAGTTACTGATATAGTTTTTGTTACAGATACCTTTTCTTCATCAAAAGTAGCTCCATCAAACGAAACAGTAATAGTTGTTGTTCCTTCACTAATACCTTTTACTGTAATAGTCTTTGTTACTGTCTTCTTTTCCTCCACCATTCCTGTTTCCCAAGAACTAGCATTAACTGTTGCTATTCCAGAATCATTAGAAATAATAGTTGCATCACCAATTGTATTTTCAGCAACAATGTTAAATGTTTGTGTTCCACCAATCTCCATACTCATAGAAGATGTAGAAACACTAACACCTCCTGCTGCAAATACATTTATTGGAAATAATGAAAATAATGCAATAACCAACAAACTCCCTACTACTTTTTTCATATTATTTTCCTCCCTTTAATTCTTTTATTTTATTATAAATTTTTACATAATCTAAGTAATTTACCGTATTGTCATGAGACATATCTGCAGCAGCTAGATATACTCCCGTTAATAATGTCTTATTAGAATTCGGATTTTTAGTTTTTTGAATATGATTATAAACTTTTACATAATCTAAATAGTTTAATTCCCCATCACCATTAGTATCACCTGATACTACAATTGCGAATTCCTTATATACTACAGGTCCTTGCATTATCTTTACTTTTCCACCTGTATATACTAATTTTTTACCTGGCGTAGTACCATTTTTATAATCAATTTCCAAACTATATCCATCTAACAATACAAACTTATTTCTAATATCATCTACTGTAGTATTAATATTTATATTTTTAATATAATTATTTTGGTAATCCACATCTAAATCTCTAATTATATAGTTTGAAATAGATGTAATTGTTATTCGACCAGTAATAACCGGTGAAGCATTATGATTATGATCACCAGGTACCCTTACATACACAACACTTGTACCAAGTTCCGTTCTTGTCGGTTTTTCTTGTCCCCATATTTGACCATCAATCGAATACTGTACAACACCATATGTAGGTGGAACAACACTAAGTGTATGAGGTTTTCCATCATATTCCCCTGTATAACTAATAACTGAAGGTGCTGGTAAATCCAACTTATTTACTTGCCAATCAAATAAAAGAACATTGCTTGTACCTTCAGGCCACTCTACATTTTTTGAAGCTGCTCCTTTTATTTCTAAATTAAATTGATAGTATCCTGCTTCTGTAGCCGCAACCTCTCCTGTCATCAACATAAGATTTTCATCATAATCAACTACTATTGGATCTATTACTTTACCTGTATAATCATATTCTATTTGAGCTAAATAAGGAACAGGTATTACTTTTTTCTTCATTTGACAAGTTATTTCTTTTGGTAAAGTTGTTCCATCTAACCAAGCATACCCAGGAGTTAATTCAGCGGAAATAGTTTGTGTTCCTGCATCTGTTCTCATATTATTATTCCATGTATATCCTAATTGTGCTGGTTTAGTAAGAGATTGTGATTTTCCTGTATATGTCACATCCGCACACATATCAGTAGTAGGTGTTTCTACTACTTGCAATTCACTAATTAATTCTCCATTAGCATTAGTACAATAACTCATATTGCCAAAGCCAAAACAATCATCGGTTAAAAGACTACCCTTAGGTCCTGTTTTTTCTTGATCTGGTATTTCTCTAAAATAATATATTTTATCGTTTATTCTTGCAAAACCAACAACCATTGTGCCAGCTGCCCCAGGTGATCCATCATTATCAGTAACTCGGTAATAATACGTAAACCCATCTATAGTTTGCCATCCACTAAGTACTTCTTCATTATCGGCATAACCTATATTAAGAACGATCATAAAAGCTAACAGTATAAATAAAAATATTGTTTTCTTCTTTATCTTCATACAACTCACCCTATTATATTATTTATTATAGTCGAATTATCTGATTTTATCAATAAAAAAAGGTCTACATAATGTAAACCTATTTACACTTTTTTTTAATTATATTATCTTCTTTTTTGATATGCATATTTATAATCACTAATAAACAAATCTATTGGCATTTGTTTTGCATTAATTTCACGAGATATTATTATTATTTCATGTTGCAATTGAAGCATTTCTTCATCTGTTGGTTCCTTATCATAACAAACCTCCAAAGCATGTTCATTTACAATATCTGGGCCTCTTCTTATTGGAGAAGTAAAATGTCCATAATGATCAAGTCCTAATCCATAATGTGAGCCTTCTATATCATACCTAGCCTTAGGATAAAAGCCATTAAGATTAATCTGTTTAAATAACTGTTCATAAGCCTCTCCACCATAAGTAGCTCTTAAACTATCAATCATTGCTTGTAACTTTCTAGCATCACTTTCTTTTATATCATCTTGGACTCTATATAAACATGGATATCCATTTTTCTTAAAGAAACCACCTGCTCTATGATTATTCAATAACATAGTCATATTTATTATTTTTTGAGCTCCTATATTTTTAACAGGTAAATCCGAGAAATCATCTGTATTAGCCTTCATTTTTTCATACATTTCTTTCACATGATATTTTTTATTTATCAATTCTGTTACCTCATATAAGTTTTTAACTAATTCCTCTAGTTCTTTGTTTTTAGAACCCTTTCTTAGTACTTCATCAATTTGTTCATAAGAAGTTTTCATGTTACTCATAACTATAGTCTTCTTAAATACCTCATTAACAATATTTCCATATTTATCAATTTCATAAAAATAACTTCTCGCAAGTCTTTTTTCATTTGGCAAAAGCGAAGCAGTTTGTGCTGAAAAACCATATGGAAAAATAGGAATTACCCTCTCATAATCATCTTCTACTTCTTGATACTTTCTAGGTAAATAAATTGATCTTCCTCTATCTATAGCTTCTTTTACTATATCAGAATCCCATGAAAAATAACCTAATACTGATGCAATATGTACACCCAACAAATAATTACCATTAGGAAGAATTTTACATGTTAAAGCATCATCTATTTCCACTGCATCTTCTTTATCTATAGTGATTGCATAATCACTTACAAATTCTCTACCTGTCATAGTACCAACTTTATTTTTAACACTATTAGCTTGAATTATTATTTCAGGAGAAAAAGAAATTGAAATATTATGCATCTTAGCTAAACCATCAATTTTTACAGTTTTCTGTTCTCCTTTAATACCATCTAATAAAGTATTTAAAAAATCTATATAGGCAGTATTTTGTTTTTTCTTCTTTTTATTATAACTCATATGATTTATCTCATTATAAATTATTTCTAAACATTTTTTCTTATCCTTATCTGATAAATGAAAATCATCATGATGCATTATTAATCTCAATAAATTACTATAATAATAAGCATCTTCTTCATTTCCTTGCCCTATACTTTTCATATACTTAATAATAATATTCTCAAATAAAGAAGTTTTCTTCTTATCTTTTACTTTAAGTAAAGACGAATCTTTACTTATAACAGATTCAATATAAGCTATATCTTTAATAGTAGTTATTAAGCGATCAACAAAATCATATTGTGTAGTTTCAGAAGTATCTACTTGCTCACCCAAAGTATCCAAAGTTAATCTAGATACTTCAATTTCTCTATTAGCTTTATCAAAATTTATTATTTTAGCTTTATTTGAATCAGTAAGATGTTCTAATTTATAATCTAAACTACGCGTTTTTCTAGCTATAATACCTCTATCAACATCACTATTATTCAACATAATAGTATTAATACATTTAATTAAATCTCTTATTTTTTCTAATGATTTTTCCCCATTATAAGAATCTAAATCATAATTTATTACATTAAAAAGAATATCGATAATTTCATTGGCTTTATCGCTACTTTTACTAGCGTAATTTATAAGTACTTCCTCACTTACTCTAGGAGCTGTACCATTTAAATAATTTGTCAATGATTTTTCGATACTCTTCATTTTTAATTTCTCCTGTTTTTACTAATTAGGTCAAATGATTTTGTTAATTGTTTTATTCTTTCAATTATTCTTCTTGCTTTTACTTTATCAACCCCACTTGATGTTGTAGAAAGAGCTTCTTCTAATTCTTCTATAGTTAAATTAGAAGTAAAGAACGTTGGTAAATGATTTTCCATCCTATATTGTAGTATTGGTCCTAAAACTTCATCTCTAGACCAATTACTTGTATTTTCTGCGCCGATATCATCAAGTAATAATAATGGTATTTTTTTTACATAATCACGTTTTTCTTCAAAATCTCCTGAAAACGATGATTTCAAACTTACTAAAAACTCAGGATAATAAACTAATACACTTCTTACTCCTCGTTTAGCCATTTCATTGAATAAACAAGCTATTAAATAAGTTTTACCTGATCCAAATGAACCATTCAAATAAACACCTTTTGGCTTTTCATTATCATTATAATGATCCATAAATTCTTTAAAATATTTAATTATAGGGACCCTAGCTTTATCATCTTTATATATATTTTTAAATGAAGCATCTTTTATTTCCTTAGGCATTTCAAATAACTCTAAATTTTCTTTATATGAATCTTCTTTTAATTTTTTATTCATATAATCACATGCATCATATGAAAAAGTAATCATTCCTCTATCATTAATTGCATTATAACAATATCCTAAAACTTTATTTAAACAGCAATCTAAACCTTTACAATTCTTACAATTTTTATTTTCTAAAAAAGCATCTTCAAGTGATGATGTATATTTTATTAATACATCTTCCTTTACATTTAAACTATATACATAATCATAAAATTCTTTATCACTACAAGCATCTTGGAAACTATGAGTTAATTTATCTTCATCTACTTTATATATATCTGTTACTTTTTTCATCTCAACACTTCCCTACAAAAAAATTATATCTAAATTAAAACTAATAGTAAATACATTTTACATAATTTGAATAGTACTTTTTTCACTATCCATATTTCTATTTTTGTCAGTAGGAACTCTACTTATAAAATTAACAATACTATTAGTCAAATTCTCTTCTTTTACTTCAAATGATCCTGTAGCACCTACACTATTTTCATTTACTTTATTAACTCCCGGTAAATAATTAATTAATTTAATATTATTTAGTTTTGGAACAAAATATTCAACCTTTGCATTACCATTATCTAAAGATACTTCTATGGTAGTAGCATGTCCCAAATCTCTAAACATCATTATTATCTTATTTTCATTAACAGCTATTATTTCTGCAAAACCACATTCTAATTCAAATGGAATAGCTTTAAATATTTCAATTGCTCTATTAGAATTAAATCCTCTCAACCTAATAGGATACCCCTCTCTATTTAATCTTTCACTATTTATAGGTATTTTTCTTAATACATCACAACTATTTAAAATATAAGAATGAAAATAATGTATATATTCATTTATAGTATTAGCCTTACTAATTGGATATAAATAATTAACAAATTTATCACCTACGCAGCTAACCTTAACACTATCAACAAATTCTTCTTTCATGTCACTAATATAGTTTTTATAAAAGCTTCTTAATTTATTAATATCTAAGCCACACGAATTAAATTCATCTATTACTTTTTTCTCATATTTGTCTATATTTGCTTCTAATAAATTTCTACTATTACCTTCAAAAAAATCTGCAGCTATTCTTTTGAATTCACTAAATATATAATTAATACTTTCTTGTAAATTATCAGTATATTTCATCAATGAATCTTCATCAATATAATCACTAGGTGGACACATATTATATATTTCTTTTTTTAATTTAATATCTTGTTCAAAAAAATGTTGCATGTTATCTAATGAATTACTCATATTATCACCTATAACCATTATAACATATTAATAAATATTCAAAAGAAAAAAGCAACATTTTGTTGCTATAAATCTCTTTCATCAATTAAAGGAATAATATCAATAGCCGGTTCTTCATAAGGATGTGCTTTTCTTAAAGCAGTCAATACATCCTTAACTTTATCTATTTCACAAATAACTTCTAATTTATGTTCTGCTACTACTTCAAGTTTATTTTTCTCTCCTATATAAGGATTAGCATTTTCATTTGGTATAAAAGTACCAATAGAATCAATACAAATTGTACAATATGTATAATTTGAATCAGATAAAGTTCCAGCCCCAGCCTTACATATTGCATCTCTTACTTCATCAGTATTTTCTCTAGGAACTATAACACTAATTTTAACTCTTTTAACATTAATATTCATATAACCATCCTAATTCTTAGAAAATTTTCTTAACACATATTCTTTCTTATTTTCAATAAAATCATCTTCACTAATAATACTTTCTTCTTCACTAGTAATAGGTTGTACCCTTATTTCTTGATTATACATTGCTTTTTTATCATCAGATAATTCACTAGAAATATCTTCATACTCCCTACAAAATAATTTTCCTTCTTGAAAAATATTACTATAAACAACTAAATTAGTTGCATCTTTTAAATTCTTTTCACCAGTATATGTAACAGTTGATTCATCTATATCAATTCCTCTAACTCCTAACTTTTCTATTCTATATATGTTTTTCTCTATTAAATCTTTACCTTTAAAATGTTTACATAACATTCCAACTTTATAAATCATAATATCACCAATTTAATTATACCATGAAAAAAGAACTATAAATAGTTCTATTTATTTTATCTATAATTTTTCTTTTACTTTAGGATTTTCCACTATTTCTCTTGAATTTGCAAGTAAAATTTCTTTTAATTTTTCCTCAGGCATACTCCTAAAAAGTTCTATAATTTCCTCTTTACTTGCACCAGCTATATAATCTTTTATAACACTATCAATATAATCCCACTTAGTAGCTAAATCACTAGAATTACAATATTTCTTGTTTAATAAATATGCATATTTTCTACCCAATTCCATATTTCCACCATAGAATAATTTTAATCCCATTTTTTGGCAATTAATTCCTTTACGTGCTTCTTCTCTCCAATTAATATTGAATTTAAATTCTGCTTTATTTTCATGTTTGTCACGTTTATAAATCATTGCCTCATGATCATTTTTAATAAAATCTATTAGTTCCCCAATCTCTTCCACACTAACATTTTCAATATTCTCTATGCGTTCTTCAATCATGCCTTTTGCTGAATGATTCCCAAAAAGAAAATATATATTTGATTTTGTAGGCCCTAAATGAATTTCAACATCAAACTCAGGTCCTATCCCACAACAACAAAGATCAATCCTATCTTCTGAATATGGACAATATTTAAGTATTACTCCCTTTATCTCTTCAACTAGTTTTTTACTCTCTTCACTACTTCTCATAAAATCCTCCGAAAAATATATAATTGTTTTCTATTATAACATAATATTTTAGATTGTCTACAACATATGATTCAAATTATTCTCTTAGCGTCTTCTTAATAACTTTCTTTGGAAAATATTAAATAAAACTATAATTAGTAAGTTACACCAAATATTCCCAATATAATATTGAACAAAATAAAAAGCTAATCACTTAGCTTTCTATTTTAAAATATCTCTTAATAAATTATATTCCTCTATATGTGGAATAACTTTTTTATCTTTAATTAATTTTTCTATCTCTATTTTTGTAAGCCATTTGATATCACCGACTTCATCTTTTTGCAATTTGAATTTATCTGCATTATCATCTAGGTACATAACGAATAAACTTACGATTTCTTTACTATCAACACCATTATTATTTAATTCTTCCCTATACTTTTTAATAAATTCAAAATTATCAAAATCAAGTCCTAACTCTTCTTTCAATTCTCTCTTAACAGCTTCTTTATCACTTTCCTTAGACATAATATGTCCACCAACCGAAATATCCCACATACTTGGATACAAATCTTTATTATTTGCTCGTTTTTGAAATAATGCTTTAGTTTTATTTTTATTTATTATAACTAAATGAATAGAACTATGCCAAATACCTAATCTATGTGCTGCTAATTTGTCTATTATTTCTCCTGTTTTTTTCATAGTATCTGGATTATATATATCTACCATTTCTCCCTTTTTGATTTTTACTGGGTTTTCTTTATATTTATATAAATAACTTGGTCTATGACCACCTGTTTTAACCATTTCATTTGTTATCTCTAATTTATCAGCAAAAGTTCTTCTAAATGCAGAATTAACCACTTTTTCTTTAAGAATATCCCCATATACTTGTTCTAATGAGCCAATAGTAAAACGTTCTGGGAATAAATTAAAAATTATATCAGTGTTTTGTACTTTAGTTCTTAAATCCATAATACCCTTAATCAAAATAATATCATGATCAAATCCTAATTTACTCTCACTTAATTGATAATACTGTTCATATTCACATTTATTATCAATAATTTTACGTCCTACTTTAAGCACTATATTATCAAGTTTAACATCTATACTATCATCATTAATATAATAATTAACATCATACCATCTTGAATTTTCTTTTAATTCTTTATCAATTTTTCCAACATCTACTAGGGCAATATAAGAAACAGATATAGTTCTATTTCTTGGATCTCTTTGTACACCATCATTTATGCTAGATAAATATAAATTAATATCTGTAAGACCTGTTTCTTTTTCTAATACTCTTTTAGCTGCTTCTAAAGAAGTTTCATCTTTATTAACATACCCACCAGGTAATACTAACATATCTTTAAATGGTTCTTTATCTCTTTTAACTAAAATTACACTTAAATTCTTCTTCGATAATTCTCGTATATTTATATTTTCTTTATTTGAAATTCCAAATATTAATAAGTCAACTGTGTAATCAAACATATCTTATCTCTCCCTTTCATATACTCTTTGATATATGCCTTTGTGTTCATCAAGTTTTTTACTTTTTATACTATATGGTAAATCTTTTTCTGGAATATCTGTTTCTTTACCACATACTGGGCAACAAACTGTATAGTAATAATCTGTATCGCCAACATAATCTGTATGAGATGTTACATAGATATCATTTTCTTCAACAAGTAATAATGATTCACATCCTCCATCTCCATTTCCTCTTCCAGTACATCTTAGCTTTAAACTCCATCCTGGTCCTTTTTCTAATACTTTCATATTATGTCCTCCCCACATAATTACATTTTAATACAAAGTACCTATGATGTCAATAACTTTTTATCATTTTGTAACAAAGTCTGTTATTTTTAATTTTAAACATAATACTTCCATCTTGATCAGTTCTATATATTTTAGTTTCTTTTAAGTTATCTAACACTTCTTTATTTGGATGTCCATAACGATTATTTTTACCAACACTTATAATGGAATACTTTGGATTTATCTTATTTATAAATTCTTTACCACTACTTGTCTTAGATCCATGATGTCCTACTTTTAAAACATCTACATCAGATAAATTATATTTACTTAGTATTTCTTTTTCAGTAGTTATAGATGCATCTCCCATAAACATAAATTTATAACCATTTAGTTCTGTATAAATAACATTACTATTATCATTTTCATTATCATATTCTTTTGTTTGAAGAAAATACAATTTATTCTTATCTATATTTAATTCTTTAATACAGGCATAATACTTAATATTCTTTTTCTTTAATACTTTAATTAATTCTTTCTCTAAATCATTGTATTCTCCACAATTAAATATTACTTTCTCTACCTTAAAATTATTAACTAAATTAATAGATTCCCCCATATGATCAAAATCTCCATGAGTTAAAACTAAATAATCTATCTTATTTATTCCATTACTTCTAAATACTGGTTGTATATTATAAAAATATATTTCTCTATTTCTATTACCTCCAGTATCAATCATTATATTTTTATTATTTAAATGTATTAAACTAGAATCACCTTGTCCAACATTAATAAATTCTACATAATTATTACTAGGTAAAAAGAAATGAATTATTAATAAAAATAAAAATATATATAAATAAATTTTCTTATTTTTAAATAAAAAAAACATAATTAAAATAAAATAAAGAATATAAAAGAAAATATTTAGTTTTCTAAAACTAAATTTAAATAAATCTATATTACTAAGAAATAACGAACTATCTTCTAATACTTTAATTAATAAATTATAAATAGGTTCTAATGGCTTAATAATTAATACTATTAAAGTAAAAGGAAATATTATAAAACTAACTAATGGAACAAAAAACAAATTATAAATAATACTTAATAAATTAATTTGATAGAAATTATAAAGAGTAATAGGAATACTTACCAAACTAGAAATAATTGATACTTTTAAAAGACTAATAAAATAATTACCTTTTAAATAATCACTAAATATAAGTAAAGATAAACTAATACTATAAGAATATAAAAATCCTACATCATATACATAATTAGGATTTATTAATAAAGCTATAGAAAGAATTAATATAAATAAATTAATCTTTTTGACATAAAAATAATATAAATTATTAATGGTAAATAAAAAATAAAATAAGACACCTCTTAATATAGAAGGAGAAAATCCCACTAATAATAAATATATAAATAAAATAATACTAGTAATTTTAAATTTTTTATATTCATTAATTTTTTTTAATAACTTATTTATAATTAAAACTAATAAACTAATATGCATTCCACTAATTGCAAATAAATGACTTATTCCATTTTCTTGATAAGATCTAACCACTTTTTTACTTACATAAGATTTATCACCTAATATAAATGTATATAAATATGGATTATTATTAAACGATTTAGTAATAATACTTTTAATAAAATAATATATATTTTTATTTTTACTTAATATTTTATATTTATTAATAGCTATATATCTATTATTAAACTCACCATATACTTTTACTTTATCTCCTAATGTAACATCTATTTTTTTATAAACATTACCTATTACTTTATTATCTAAATAAATAGTAGTTTTATCACTAATTTTAACTACCTTAGTAACTACACCAGTATATGGATTACTATAAGTACTTTTAATATTTAATCTAAATATAGTAATAATTATTACAATCATTAGAATAATATAATACAGATAATCACACAGTAATATTTTCCTTAATCTGAGCAAAATTACTCTCACCTATTCCATTTACTTTCATAATATCTTCTACCGACTTAAACAACCCATTCTTTTCACGATAATTAACTATATCTTTAGCCTTCTTTTCACCTATACCAGTTAAATTTTTCAAATCATCAATAGATGCATTATTAATATTTATTTTCCCATTTTCTGAAGAAGGATTAATACAAGCATCATTTTTTAAAGAATCTTCCGATGGCTGAACACATTTTTCTTCTATTTGTTTTTCTATTTCTTTAGTCTTTTTAAACTCCTCTACTTGAGATTTACTATAAATAATAATTACCATCTCATCACTAATTCTTTTACTCAGATTAATTACTGAAGTATCAGCATTTTCTGTTAAATTACCAGCTAACTTAATCACATCAATTACTCTCAAATCACTATCTACTTTATAAGTTCCCGGGTAGTTTATTTCACCTTTAATATCTACTTGATATTTATCTGTAGATATAGTTTTCTTTTTAGTAATACTATTTTCAACTACGATATCATCATCAGGACTTTTAAAATTATCCTTAAATTTATAAATACAAAACCCAATTACACCTCCTATAATAACAAATAAAATAATTCCTAAAATAATCTGTTTTCTATAACGATATTTAAATGTCATAACACACCTCCTACTATATTATTAGAAAAAAAAGAAAAGTTTTCCAACTTTTCTTTAATTTTATACTTGTTTTTTTCTAAGTAGTTTTGGTTTTTCATATAATTCTATACTTTGATCTACACCATATTTTACACTATTCATTAATTCTTTTTCTACTGCAAATATATCATCAGATTCAACTTTAGCACCAGCACACGTTTCATTTCCTCCACCACCTAATTGCAGCATCACTTTTGAAACATCTACTCTACCATTTTCTCTGGCAGATATATGTACCTCTTTATCTGATACATATCCTAATGTAAACGCAGCATCTATAGTTCTAACATCAAACATTTCATTTGCTACCTTAGCACAATCAGCTACCTGATATATTTGTTTAGGTTCATTTCTATTTAAAGTAAATGATACACCTAGGGTATCACTATACTTATAAATAAGAGTTCCATTAATAATTAAATTCCATACCCTACAACGATCATCAAATTCTTCTAAGAGTAACTCACGAACACGTTCTTTATCCGCTCCATTATTAATTAACTTTTCTGCTGTATCATGAGTCATAGAAGATGTATTATATTGAAATCTTTGTGTATCTAATGACATACCAGCATACAAAGCATTAGCTATATTTTCATCATATTTAATTCTTGAATAATTTAATACACGAGCTACAACTTCACTAGCACTTGATACTTCTAAGTCAATAAATTTATATGGAGTATCTACACTATCTTCACTTTCCGTATGATGGTCTATCACTACAACGCCACCAAATCTATCAACCATTTTACCAACTGAAAACATTTTTTTCTTATTAACGTCCGTTACTAATAAAAGTGATTTATCATTAACTAAGTTATCCACATCTTTTTTCTTAATAAAAGTATAATCATCTTTTACTGAATCCATTACACTAATAATCCCAGACTGAATATTATATCTTAAATCATCTACAATAATATAAACATCTTTATTATACTCTTTTGCCATTCTAGCAAGACCTATACTAGCACCTATAGCATCAAGATCTATATTATTATGACCAACAACAAAAACACTAGAACTATTCATTATCTGTGTTTTTAATACCTTTGTTAGCTCTTCAATATCATTAATTGCCATAACATCGCCTCTTGATAAGAACATATTATATCAAAATAAAAAAAAGAAAGCAAATTGCTTTCTTATGATTCTCTTTCCTTCAACATTCCATTTTCTACACTAACTCTTTGAACTATAGTTAAACTAGCTATCAGACATACTGTAAAACTACCACCATAACTCATAAATGGAAGAGGTACACCTGTCATAGGCATTAATCCCATAATTCCTAATAAATTAACTGCTATATGAAAAAATATATATGCAGCAACACCATAACATAATACTGCTCCTCTATTATTAGGACTTCTTCTACCTATTAATAATATTCTATATAAAATAAACATATATATAAGAATTAATATTACTCCAGTTATTACCCCTAATTCTTCTACTATAATAGCATAAATAAAATCAGTATATGGTTCAGGTAAATACAAATACTTTTGTGTAGAATTACCCAATCCTACTCCTGTCAATCCACCATTATTAATAGCAATATAGCAATTACATACTTGATTACCTGTATCCAATATTCTTGCACATGGGTTAGAAAAATTAAATCTTTGCATTTGTCTTTCTAATAAAACACCTTTTCCAGAGCCAAATAAAACTATAGCTCCAAAAGCAATTAATCCTACTATTGCAAATCCAGTTTTATATTTTATTTCTTTATTAATAGGAACAGCTAAAAACATGATTCCTACTACCGCACAATATATTATTGTAGTACCCAAATCAGGTTGTAGAAATATTAAACCCGCAATAATACCACATACACCTAACGGAAATAAACTAGTTCCCCATTTATCAAGTTTCTTAATATTTTTTTCATAATAATCTGCCAAAAAAACTATAGTTATAACTTTTATAAATTCACTAGGTTGAATACTGAATGGTCCCAAGTCAAACCAACTAACAGCTTGATTCTGGGCAGTACCATAAATTAATAAAGCAATTAATGATGTAATACCACCTACTAATAAGAGTTTTGAAAATATACCATAAGACTTAAGATTAAATTTCATCATAAATAGAAATAATAAAAATCCAGCTATTAAGAAAACTCCTTGCTTAAAAAAATAATTATATGGACTTACTGCATGAGTCATATAAGCAGTAACATTAGAAGCAGAAAACACCATAATAAGTCCAAAGATAAATAAAACTACTGTTACAAATAATAATGGTTTATCTATATATTTAATTACCTTTTTCATAGCATTCTCCCTTCTATAATAAATATATCACAAAATTAATTAAATTAATTAATTATTACTCACAAAATATGTAAATTAACATACTTTATATTAGATAAGTAAAGGAGGTATTTTATGTATTATTATGGTGGAGGATCTTGCTGTCCTAACGCAAACACTTACTACTATCCTATGACTGGAAATAATAATAACTACGCTATTATATTAGTATTATTCATTCTATTAGTAATAATTATTGGTACTAGATGGAGCAATTAACATTGCTCTTTTCTTTATTTTGTGATAAAATATAGGCGTTGAGGTGGTACTAGTGTTAAAAACAAAAGATATACTTGATGAAAAGGATAAAAGATTAAGACAAATTTCTAAGGAAGTAAAATTCCCTTTAACTAAAGAAGATAAAGAAACAATAGATATTATGATTAAGTATCTTCATGATAGTCAAATAGATGAATTAAGTGAAAAATATGACTTACGTCCAGGTATGGGAATGAGTGCAGTTCAATTAGGAATCTTAAAAAGATATTTCGTTGTAGTTAACGAAATAAGTGGACCTGATGATGATAAAAAAGAATTTGAAACTTATATACTAATAAATCCAAAAATAATCAGTAACTCTATGGAACAAATCTATGTCGAAGAAGGAGAAGGATGTTTATCAATCAATCGTCCTGTTGAAGGTATTGTCCCAAGATACGCAAGAGTTACGATGGAAGCATATGATGAAGAAGGAAGAAAAATCCATGTAAGAGCTCGTGAAGAACTTGCAATTTGTTTCCAACATGAATTAGATCATCTAAATGGTATTTTATTCACAGATCATATTGATCCAAAAGATCCATATAAAGGAAAAGACCAAATGCGAGGCATTTAGTCTTTTTTATTTTATAAGAATTCTTCGTGTTGTTCTAACTTAACACTAACAAGTTTAGATACACCAGATTCTTGCATTGTAATACCATATAAAGTATTTGCATATTCCATAGTTTTCTTTTTGTGAGTAATTATTAAAAATTGTGTCTTATCTTTATAATTAGATAAGTATTCTCCAAATCCTGCAACATTAGCTTCATCCAAAGCTGCTTCAACTTCATCGAAGATACAGAATGGAACTGTTCTTACATTAAGTATTGCAAATAATAAACTAATTGCAGTCAAAGTTTTTTCTCCACCAGAAAGTAATGATATTGTAGTAAGTTTCTTTCCCGGAGGAGAAGCAACTATCTCTACCCCAGTATTTAATAAATCTTCTGGATTAGTAAGTTTAAGATCTGCTTTACCACCTTTAAATAACTCTTTAAATACTTTTTGAAATTCCACTTTAATTAACTCAAATGTAGTAGCGAATTCTTCTTTCATTACTTCATCCATTTCATTCATAATTTCAAGTAACGTGCTTTCTGCATTAAGTAAATCTTCTCTTTGATTAGTTAAGAATTCATATCTCGTATTTACTTTTTCATATTCTTCTATAGCATCAATATTAACCATACCAATACGTTTAATATTAGCTCTATACTTATTAACTAAACTTCTTGCTTCTTCAGGTTCAATATCTAACACATAGTCAGCCTTTGCTTTCTCATAAGTTAATTCATAGTCAGTAGCTAAAATCTCTAACATATTATCTAATTTAACATCACTTCTATTAATAAATATTTCTGCTTCTCTAGATTCTTTCTCCAAATTACGTAATTCACTATTTTTTAATTTATCATCCGCTAAATCTCTTTCAATTTTTTCCTTTAAATCACTAATTTCTTTATTAATAGATTTTAAACTGATTTCTAATTTTTCTTTTAAAGCTTCCTTCTCGCGGAACTCTTTAATTAATTTTTCTTCTTTTTCACTAACTGAATTATTACTAATAGTTTTTAAAGAATCATATTCTTTCTTAGTAATTTCTAGTTTTTCTTTAATATCATTTAATTCATTATTCTTAGTATCATGTAATTCCTTTAATGATACTTTTTCTTTACTTATACCAAATAACTTTTCTTCAATCTTACTAATTATATTAGTATTCTCTATTAGTTCTTTAGAAATTTCTTCTTCCTCTAGTTTTAATAAATTAGCCTTATCCTCTAAATGTTTTAATTCTTGTTTTAAAATAACTGTACTCTTTCCATTATAAATAGATCCACCAGTAAGAGATCCCCCTACATTTACTTGATCTCCATCTAATGTAACTATTTTATACCTAGCTTTAATCATATGAGAAAGTCTTGTTGCGCTGTCCATATTAGTAGATACTAGTACTATACCTAATTGATTTCTAATAATAGAATCATATTCTCTATTATAAGAAACTAAATCAGACATAACTCCTAGAAAATCTTCACTATTCTTAACAATATTCAAGCTCTCACTATCAATATATCTTTCTTTAATAATATTTAGTGGGAAGAAAGTAGCTCTACCTAAATGACTATCTTTTAAATAATTAATAGCTCTTTTAGCAGAATCTTCATCCTTAGTAATAATAAAATTCTTATTAGAAGCAATTGCAGTATTAAGAGCTTTAACATATTTTTCTTCAGTAGTTAATATATTACCAATAGTATTATGAATACCAGTCAAATTAGTATTATTAAGTACTTTTCTAACACTATTAGGCATATCACCATTTTGATCTATTTCAATTTTTAAATTATCTATTTTATGCATTGTAGAAATATATTCTTGATTATGAGTAGAATAATCATTATTAAGCATATTCTTCTTTAATTTTAAACCTTGTAATTCTTTTTCTACTTCAATAGATTCATTATCTAATTTCTTAGCATTATTAACTATTAATTTAATATCTTCTTCTATTATAGAAATACTACTAGAAAGCTTTTCTTTATTATCTAAAGCTACTCTAATCTCTTCTTTAATAACATTTTCTTCTTTAGTAGTTTTACTTCTCTCTTTTAATAATTCTTTTTCAGAAGCTATTTTTTCTTTTTCCTCAGTTACCTTTAATAATTTAGCATTTAATTCTTGTTTTTCATTTTCTAATTTACTTAACTTATTAGAATCATCTAAACTTCTAGCATCACTTTTACTAGATTCAGTATAAATAGTTTGAATATCACTATCTAATTTTTCTTTTCTTTTCTTAGTATTTTCCACTTCATTATTTAAGTTTTCTATATCGTAAGCAAGAAGTGCTACTTCATATTTATCAAGACCTTCTTTATTTTCTAAATATTCTTTAGCTTTAATACTTTGCTCTTTTAAAGGTCCAACTTGCATCTCTAACTCAGTAATAATATCATTTACTCTATCAATATTACTATGTGTTCTATCAAGTTTTCTTAATGCCTCTTCTTTTCTCTTTTTATATTTTAATATACCTGAAGCTTCTTCAAATATTACTCTTCTATCATATGCGGAATTTGAAAGTATTTTATCTACTTCACCTTGAGAAATAATATTAAATGACTCTTTACCCATACCTGTATCAATAAGTAAATTAGTAATATCTTTTAATCGACATTTTTCGCCATTTAAATAGTATTCATTTTCTCCACTACGATATACTCTTCTTTTTATAGATATTTCTGTATAAGGGATATTTAAATAATGATCTGTATTATCAAATATTAATTCTACAGATGCTACGTTAAGTGGATTTCTAGATTTAGACCCAGAAAAAATAACATCAGTCATAGACCCGTCACCTCTAAGTGATTTAACTGATTGTTCTCCTAAAACCCAACGTACTGCATCTACTACATTACTTTTACCAGATCCATTAGGCCCTACAATACATGTAATTTTTCCATCTAGTTTTATCTCTAATTTATCAGCAAATGATTTAAAACCAGTTGTGTTTATTCCCTTTAAATACATATCTTTCACCCTATCACTTATTATACAATAAAATATGTATTTTTCCAAACAATTTTAATAATAAAAAAAAGAATAGTTAAACTATTCTTTTATTTTAAATTACTTTTTTCTATTACTATTACTGGACGAACTCCATATACTCCATCCATATTATTAGCAAACATAGAAGAATTGAAATAATTCCATGAACGAACAATTGAAATCATATCACGTCCATCATATCCATATACACCTGCAGTTTGAAGCCAGAATGATGTATTTAAAATAAATGAACCTGCTGGACAATTATAAGTATCATGACTACATCCTATACTAGGATCAGTTATTTCAGAATCTTTTAATAATCTTATATCTTTTATTGTAGCACCATAACTACTTCCTTCTAATAATGTCTTATATGGTTCTACATAATAAGCAATTGAATAAGTTCCACTACCAGGTGCTCCACTAAAGCTAGGATCATATATATCTGCAGGATAACTAGAACCATACTTAGGTTTTATTCCTCCATCATTCCAATACATTGAATCTGAGAAATATACAGTTGCTGGATATTTATCATCTACTTGATATGAAGAATCATTATTATCTCCAATGGCTAAAGCATTTTGAATACCTAAAGTACCAGGTTGTGTATTACTACCAACATTTAAATTATACTTAGCAAGTAATACTACATCATTCCCATCATATCTTATAAAGTTAAAGCATTCTTTAGTTGCTCCATTAATACAAATTTCATCTCCTACAGCTAAAGTATCTTTATTCTTACCTTGTGGTAATTGTATTAATGGTAGTGGATCTGCTTGTCCATATTGTACTTTGAATGCAAATGTATGATTTACAACTCCTACTTGATTATTGATATCTTCATTTGTTACTTGTTCTTTATCATACTCTACTCTTACTTTATATGTCTTTCTTGTAAATACTGTTGC
>JAFWJL010000007.1 GCA_017511605.1 Bacilli bacterium | reverse complement strand
ATTTAATAGACCCATTGCGCTTAAGTCATATAAATTATTTTCAGAATAAAACTTATCACTAGTTTTTTTCATACCATCCATATATGCTTCTATTCCAGAATAAGCCATTATTCCGATCATAACCATTAAAAAGATTGTGATGAACTGAGACAAATTTTTTCTTATGTCTCTAAACATTTTTCTTTTTAACATATTACCACTTAACCTCATCAATGTTTTTTGGATGCTTATTAAGTTCATTTGATTCTACTTGTCCGTTTTTAATTCTAATTACTCTATCTGCGATATCAGCAATTAAGGCATTATGTGTAACTATAATTACAGTAGTATCTTCATCACTTTGTTTTCTTAAAAGTTTTAATACTTCAACACCTGTCTTTGAATCTAAGGCTCCTGTTGGTTCATCACAAAGTAATATTTTAGGATTTTTCATAATAGCTCTAGCTATTGAAACACGTTGTTGTTCTCCACCTGATAATTCTTGTGGAAACTTATTAGCATGTCTTAATAATCCTACACTTTTTAATACTTCTTTAGAGTCTTTACTAGTATTAGTAACATCTTTAATTAAATTAACATTTTCTTCTACTGTTAGTGTTGGCATTATATTATAAAATTGAAATATAAATCCAACATCATTAGCTCTATATCGTGTTAATTCTTTATCACTAAACTTAGCTATATCATCTTCTCCTATTAAAATACTTCCACTAGTGGCTTTATCCATACCACCTAATAGATTTAATAATGTAGATTTACCTGCTCCACTAGGTCCTAGTATTACAACAAATTCTCCACTATTAATATTTAAATCTATTCCATCAAGAGCATTAAATTTTTGCTCTCCAACTATATATGTTTTTTTAACATTCTTAAGTTCTATAAAACTTTTCATGTTTACCTCCTTCTGAAATATGAAACATATTTCATATTAATTATATTCATCTAATACTAATTAGTCAATAAAAATATGAATTTTATTTCATATTTTTGTAAAGTATGATATAATTAATTTGAGGTGGAGTTATGTTAGATACAATTCGTGAACCTAAACAACAAAGAGCTATAGAAAAGAAAGATAAAATCATAGAAGCTGGTTTTAATCTTATTTGTAAAAATGGATATCATAATACGAATACTGCAGAGATTGCAAAAGTTGCTGGAGTTTCTACTGGTATAGTTTATCAATATTTTAAAGATAAATATGATATCTTAATTCTTGGTTTAGAAAAATATGGTGATAGTATATTCTTTCCTATGCTTAATAAAAGTATTAGTTATACTGATTTTGATTCTTTTATAAAGGCAATTATTAAACATTATATAAGTAATCATAAAGTATCTAATATTGCTCATGAAGAAATAATGTCTATGGTACATTCTGATAAAAGAGTTGCAGAATACTATTATAAAAGAGAATTAGAAATGACTAATTCTATAAAAGATGTATTAATAAATAATGGTTTTAAAGATAATAATTTATCTGAAAAGGTACATATAATGATTGGTTTAATTGATAATTTATGTCATGAAGTTACTTATCATAAACATAGTGATATGAATTATGATATTATGACTGATTTAGTTATTAATAATATTAAAGAGTTATTTAAAAAAGACTTAGTTAACTAAGTCTTTTTATTTTATATTAATTCTTTTATTTTATCTTCCATGTCTTCAGGTTTATATGTAGGAGAATATCTTTCTACTACATTACCTTCTCTATCTACTAAGAATTTAGTAAAGTTCCATTTAATATCATTTTTCTTTTTACATGTTTTACTTATTTTTTCTACAGCAGACATAGCCATTTTGTTTTTTAATCCATCTATTACATCATTTTCTTTTTGACTTTTTAAATAAGTGTATAAACCTATTTCATTTTCTCCATTAACATCTACTTTAGTAAATTGGTCAAATGATGTATTATACTTTAATGCACAGAAATTATGTATTTCTTCATCTGTACCTGGAGCTTGATTTCCAAATTGATTACATGGAAAATCTAATATTTCTAAACCATTATTGTGGTATTTCTTGTATAAGTTTTCTAGTCCTTCATATTGAGGAGTAAATCCACAACCAGTAGCTGTATTAACAATTATTAATACTTTACCTTTAAAATTGCTTAAAGCTACTTCTTTTCCTTCCCTATCAATTACTTTATAATCATAAATAGACATAATATCTTCCTCCTTAAATTATTAATCTAATTAATTGTCTTTTTGAATAATCTTTGTTTAAAGGCTCTTATTTTAGCGCCATAACGACTGGACATAATGAATCCTACTAGTAATAATCCTAATGACATTCCTTGCATTATATCAGCTATAGTTGAAACAAGGGCTTTTTCATTATAAATAGTAGTATCTTTTAAAACTATAACTCCTGCGAATAATAGCATTCCTATTGCATTACATATTCTTACGCGTTTATTGCATTTTTCAATTTTTGTAGTTGAATAATCTACTGCTTGTAATACTGTTTCTTTCATATCTTTATTCATATTCTCACTCTTCCTTTCTCCATTAAGAAGATTTCGAAGATCAATATTATAGAAATCAGCTATTTCAATTAAAATATCTAAGTCTGGCATATTATTTCCATTTTCCCAACGTGATACCGTTCTATTTGATACATTAAATTGTTCAGCAACTTGTTCTTGAGTTAATTTTTTTTCATTACGAAGTTCTTTTAAAACCTTTCCTATTTTTCTTTGATCCATCTACTTTTCTCCTTTCACTTTGAATCATATCATTTTAATTATTTTATTAACACGACATAGAGCGGGAACTTTTATTTTTTTAATACTCGACATTATATGTCTATCTATGCATTATTTAACTCTTAGTACATTATTCTTTATTTATTTATCTTTTACTGGTTGTGGTTCAGTTCTTGTGCAAGTTCCACCATTATTTTTTACATAGTTATCTATAACATCTAATGCTCTATAGGCATCACCATATTTTCCTATGTCAATTATATTTGCTAGATAGCCATATCCACCAGCTTCTTTAATATCACCTGTTGTTTCATAATAGTTAAATTCATATCCATATGTTTCATCATGTAGAGTACATTTTATAGAAGCATTCATTAATCTACCCGAATTATGTTCATGGATATTTTTAAATAAAACTCTTAATCCTATTAATAGAAGTGGTAATACTATTATGAAGATAATCATAAATTTAAGAAATTTTAAAATTAAACCAGCTAACTTCTCAGTATTAGATGTTTTTTCCACTAATATATCTTTTATATCATTATTAGTTAATTCATCTAAACTTACATTAAATATTTTTGATAATTCTTTTGCTTGGTTTAAGTCAGGAGAAGTTTCTCCTAGTTCCCATTTTGAAATAGTTTGTCTAGCTACTCCAATTTTTTCTGCTAACTCTTCTTGAGATAGACCATTCTTTTTTCTTAATTCCATTATTTTATTTCCAATTTCCATAATGTCCTCCTTTCACATACAATATTATTATATTTAGTTAGTTAACTCTACCAATTTTCACTGGAATATACGCCCGTTTTCATAACATATATTTATTTTATCATAAAAAAGAAAGTTTTTACACTTTCTCAATATCTTAATATTTCGAACTCTTCTGTTGATTTACTATACCCAGTAATAATCTATTTACAATTGGAATTCTTTTTAAAATTTCAGTTATTAAAGGTAATAAAATTATTGTTCCTATAATTAAAATTATATAATTAAATATAAAATTATTAAGTTT
>JAFWJL010000006.1 GCA_017511605.1 Bacilli bacterium | reverse complement strand
TCTTTTTTAATAGTTATTTTATTTTTTAAATAAATATTATCAATAATTGTACCTGTATCTTTTATTTCTTTTTGGGTATTATTAGCGTAGTTATTATAATCTTCTTCTTTAATGAATGATTTTACTGTTTTTTCAACAGAATCTGTGAACACTTTTTTGTCTAATACGTAGATGTATTGGTTTTTACCTTTAATAGTTTTACCATTTGTTTCATCTTTTGTATCTAAACCTTTTATTTTAACTACATAACCATCTATCATGAATGATGATATATTCTTTATTTTGTTATATATTTCTTTATTTGTTTTTATATCATTTTCAAAAGTTATTTCTTTTACTATATCTAATTCTTGTGGTGTATATACTTTATCTACTCGATATTTTTCTTTTATTTCATTTTGTTTTTTATCAATATAGTTTTCAAATGATTTTTTTGATTCAATAATTCCTAAAGACTTACCTTCTAAATACACTCTATATACTGTTTTTGGATTTTTATTAATATTAGTAAATCCTGTAGTAAATATTGTGGTTAGAAGAATAGTTATTAACACTAGTAATTTATACTTCTTATTCACTAGGCGTCCCCTCATTTCTATCCTTTCTTAAGTTAACAAACGTTGAAGTGTTCTTCTTGAATAACAATTCAATTGTAGCAGTTGGTCCATTACGATGTTTTCCTATAATTAATTCACTTAAGCTTGTATTGTCTTCTGTTCTTGCTTCTTTTCTGTAGTAATCATCTCTATATAGGAACATTACAATATCGGCATCTTGTTCAATTGATCCTGATTCACGTAAATCACTCATAATTGGTCGTTTATCTTCACGAGCTTCTACTCCACGAGATAACTGAGCTAAAGCTATTACTGGAACACCTAATTCCATAGCTAAAGTTTTTAGGCTACGTGATATATCAGAAACTTCTTGTTGACGATTAGCTCCATAGTTTTTACCACCTGAAATTAATTGTAAGTAGTCGATTACTACTAATGAAAGCCCTTGTTCTGATGATGCTAATCTTCTACATTTTGCTCTTATTTCACCAATAGTAATACCTGGAGTATCATCAATAACTAGATTAGTATTAGACAATTGAGATACTGCTTCGTTAATTCTTTTCCAATCTTGATTTAAAAGATTTCCTGTTCTTAATTTGAATCCATCTATTTGACCTAAAGAACCTAAAATTCTCATTGCTAATTGTTCAGCGCTCATTTCCAAGTTAAATAAAGCCACTGATTTATCTTGCGTCATCGCTACATGAGTTGCTAAGTTTAGTGCAAATGCAGTTTTACCCATAGCAGGACGGGCTGCAATAATTATGAATTCATTAGGATGAAGACCTGTAGTAATTCTATCTAAGTCATACCATCCTGTAGAAAGTCCAGTAATTTCACCTTTATTTTCTGATAATCTTTCTAAGTCTGATTCTGCTTTTGCTAGAACATCTTTGATTGATCTAAATTCACTTGATTTTCTATTTTTAACAATACTAAGTATTTTCTTTTCTGAATTATCTAATATTTCATTTACTGTTTCATCTGTATTATAACCTTCTTGTGCTATTTCTTCGGCTGTTGCTATTAAATTTCTAAGTAAAGCTGATTCTTCTACGCTTTTTATATAGTAATCAATATTAGATGCAGTAGGTACATAGTTTAATACTTCTGTTAGGTATTCTACTCCTCCTACTTCATTTAATTTGTTATTCTTTTTTAAATAACTAGTTACTGTTGTAATATCAATTGGTGTTTTTTGCTCTGATAAAGTTGCCATTGCTTCAAATATCTTAGCATTTTTATCGTTATAGAAAGTTTCTGGGGTTAAGTTTTCTATTGCTTTTTCTAAAGCATATTTAGAAAGGAAGCAAGCACCTAACACCGATTCTTCTGCTTCTATATTATTTGGTAATGATCTAGTTGGCATATTATCACCTCTACTTTACTACATGTACTTTTATTGTTGCTTTTATATTTGCATATAGATTAATATCAACATTATGAAATCCTAATGAAGATATAGTAGTATGTTCAATCATACTTTTTTCTATTTTATATCCCTTTTTTTCTAACTCATCTTTTATTTGTTTAATACTAATACTCCCGAAGACTTTATCTCCTTCTCCGGTTTTTACTTTAAATTCTATTGTTTCTTTGTCTAATTTCTTTTTTAATTCTTCAGCAGTATTTTTATTTTCTTGATCTAGTTCTTCTTTCTTTTTCAATTCATGATTTAATTTAGCTAGATTTTCTTTTGTTTTTAATACTGCATAACCATTTTTAATTAGGAAGTTTTCTGCGTAACCATCTTTTACGTTTTTAATTTGCCCCTTTTTACCTTGATTCCTTAAATCTTTGATAAAAATTACTTCCATATTATTCGCCTTCGCTTTCTTCTTTGATTATTCTTTTTAATTCTTTTTCTACATTACTAATTGTCGTATTTTCAAACTTAGCAGCTCCTGTGTATGAGTCTCCTCCACCACCTAGTTTTTCTAATATTTTACTTATATCGTACCCGCCTAAGCTTCTAGCACTTAACCCAATAACATCTTTATTAATATGTCCTATTACAAATGATGCTTCAATGTTATTAAAGAATAGTAATGTATCTGCAACTTTTGCAAGTTCTTCTCTTCTATAATGAGCATATGGTGTAGCTTTAGTAATTGCTATCTTATCGTTGATTGTTTCAATCGATGATAATAATTTTTGTCTTTCTGCATACTCATTAATATCTTGTTTTAATAGATATTGTACTTTTTTGGCACTTGCACCTAAACTTGTTAAGTAATATGAAGTGTAGAATGTTTCAGCCATTGTATTTAATGTGTAGTTATTTGTATCTAATACAATTCCTGCTAGAAGTATTGTTGCATAGTATGAATCAATATCTATGTCATAATATTCTATTAAATTTGTAATCATTTCGCAAGTAGAAGATATTTTATTATCAATTACTAATGTAGCATTCTTAATAGTAGTTCTTCCTAAATCATGATGATCTATTACTAATTTATTTTCTATTTTCTTTAATGCTTTTTCACTTTGAACTAATTCTTGTTTATTTGTATCTAGAATTATAAGTAAATTCTTATTACTTTTTTCGTTTAAATAATCATCTAAATTATCACTTCTAACGATATTTAAGCATCCTTCTAATTCTCTTAATACTTTCTCTACTCCAGCTTCATGGATTCTGTCATCTATTATTAAATATACTTGTTTTCTTCTTTTTTCTAGGAATTTTAACATACCTATAGAACTTCCTAGGGCATCTAAATCCAAGTTTCTATGAGCCATCAAGAATATATTTTTACTTTTTCTAATACATTTATTTATTTTTCTTCTTTCACTTATTATACTCATAGGGGCCTCCTTTTAGTTCTATATTTATTATATAATAAATATAGCCATTTGAAAAGGAAAAGTATTTTATTACTTTTCCTTATATTTTTCCACAATAAAAAGTCTAAAACATTATTCTATAAAACCCGCTATGTGCAGGTGGTTGTTCGCGCTCAATCTTTAGGATTCCTACTCTATGGAAGGCTTTCAACACCGATTGATGATTTGAATTCCCTTATTATTTCCTTGGTCGGTTTTATCAATATATCTTTTAGACAATTTTATTGTAGCATATTTTTTTCCACAGGTGGTAGTTTTCTTGAAATTTATTTTTTTCTTTACGTCAACAAAAAAAGAAGTATTTCTACTTCTTATCTTGCATAAGGCATTAAAGCAATAGCTCTAGCTCTTTTAACTTGTTTAGAAACAACTCTTTGATGTTTTGCACAAGTACCAGTAACTCTTCTTGGAACTATTTTACCTTTTTCATTTGTATATTTTCTAAGTGTTTCAACATCTTTATAATCTAATGGATGTCCAGCACACATTGCACATACTTTTTTCTTTCTACGTGTGAATTCTGCCATAATTATCCTCCTTCTATTTAATTAGAATGGTAATTCATCATCACTAATTTCGATACTTGAACCAAAATCAGCAAATGGATTACTATCTACATCTGTACCTTTAGGTTCTGGCATATCACCAAAATCATAAGGTGTAGGTTCAGCATTTTTGCTTGAACCACTTGTATTATTAGAATTATTTGAGGAAGCTTTTGATCCTAAAAATTCAACGTTATCAGCAACTACTTCTGTAATATATCTTTTTTGACCATTTTGATCATCATATGTTCTTGTTTGAATTCTTCCTTCAACAGCTACTTGACTACCTTGAGTTAAAAAGTTTTTAACATTTTCTGCTTGTTTTCTCCAAACAACGATGTTAATAAAATCTGCTTCTCTTTCACCATTTTGGTTTTGGAAGTTTCTATTAACAGCTAATGAAAATGTTGCTACTGGTGTATTACTACCAGTATATCTTAATTCAGGATCTCTTGTTAATCTTCCTATTAATACTACTTTATTCATAAATAAATCTCCTTTTATTTAAATTATTCTTCTACTTTAACGATTAAATGACGAAGTAGATTTTCATTAATTCTAGCAACACGACTAAATTCTTGTTCTGCTTCTTTAGAAGCTTCTACTACGAATAAGTAATAATATCCTGTATTATACTTTCTAATCTCGTAAGCTAGTTCTCTTTGTCCCATAGCTTTTTCTTCGATTATTTTTGCTTTCTTATCAGTTAATACCTTTTTCATATTGTCAGCTTCAGCCTTGATAGCTTTTTCTTCCATATCTGGTTTAACGATAAACATGATTTCGTATTTATTCATCATACGCACCTCCTTTTGGACTAATAGACTGCATTTGCAGTAAGGAGTATTTAAAATACTCGAAGGTATTATAACAAAAATACTTTGAAAAGTCTAGATTATTTCAGTATTTTTTTATATAATTGTAGTCAGGTGATATTATGAGATTAATAGAAAAAGAATGTCCTAATTGTGGGGCACCTGTATCATTTACTAAAGAAGATACTACATGTAAATGTGAATATTGTAAAAGAGAATTTGAAATAGAAAGAGATACTGATAAAAAGAAGATTGTAGATCAATTTACTTTATCAGAATTAAAAACTCCTTTTAAAATATTTTCTTATTTTACTTTAGGAAGTTTTGCAGTACAGGCAATTGTAATATTTATTATTTTCATAGTAATTATTATTTTAGGATATAATATAGTGAATGGATTAAATGATTCAAATTCAATATTTAATAGAAATGCTACTTTAGTTACAAAGATTAATGATTTAAATAATGATGATTATTCTACGTTAGATTTAAATTCTAAAGTACTAATTACTAAAGAAACTGCTGCTACTACAGGTAGTTATATTAATAAAAATAGTTTTAAAAGAGAAAAAATATATATTATATCTAATGATAAAACTAATTATTTAATACCTATATATAAGACTACATATGAAAATTTTTCTAATAATAGTGATATGCACACTATTTATATTCCGGTTGTTTTTAAGAATGTTCGAAAAAAGAATAATTCTATAGCTTTTTATCTAGATAATGGTAAAATAAATGCTCCAGAATATCATTTTAATGAATATAACTACTCTTATGGATATAGTAATTTAGATACTTTATATAATGAATTAATTAAGAAATATGAAAAAGATTATAAAATTATAGAAAAATAAAAAGGACTAAGTCCTTTTTTATTTATACATTAAATCTAAAATGACAGATATCTCCATCTTGCATTAAGTAGTCTTTTCCTTCTAGTCTTGCTTTTCCTGCTTCTTTTACTTTTAATTCTGATCCACATTCTATTAGGTCTTCATATGAGATTACTTCTGCACGGATAAATCCTTTTTCAAAGTCTGTATGAATAATACCTGCACACTCTCTAGCATTCATTCCTTTTTTAAATGTCCAAGCTCTTACTTCATCTTTTCCTACTGTGAAATATGTAGCTAATCCTAAAATATCATAAGTAGCTTTTATTAATTTATCTAATCCGCTTCCATCTAATCCTAATGCTTCTAGCATTTCTTCTTTTTCTTCTTTTGAAAGTTCTGATAAATCTTCTTCTACTTTAGCACATAAACTTACTACTCTAGCATTTTCACGTGAAGCATAATCCTTTACTAATTTAACATATTCATTATCTGGATTAGTTAATTCACTTTCTTTGATATTTGCTAGATAGATGATTGGTTTTAGAGTAAGAAAACTATATGATTTTATTACTTTCTTTTCTTCTTCTGATAATCCTAATTGTCTTAATGGTTTATTTGCTTCTAAGGCTTCTTTACATTTAGTTAATACTTCTGTTTCTAAGATATCATCTTTATCTTTAGTAGTTCTTGCTTTTTTAGCTACACGTTCTAATCTACTATTTATTACATCCAAATCAGCTATAGCTAATTCTAAGTTTATTGTTTCTATATCTCTTATTGGATCAATATTACCTTCTACGTGAATTATCTTACCATCATCAAAGCATCTTACTACTTCAACAATTGCGTCTACTTCTCTTATGTGAGATAAGAATTTATTTCCTAGACCTTCTCCTTGACTAGCTCCTTTAACAAGGCCTGCAATATCAGTAAATTCATATGCTGTTGGGATAAATCTATTAGGATCATACATTTCTTTTAATTTATCCATTCTTTCATCTGGTACAGTAACTACTCCTACATTTGGTTCAATTGTCGCAAATGGATAGTTTTCTGCTAATATTTTTTGATTTGTAATTGCATTAAATAAAGTACTTTTTCCCACATTTGGTAATCCTACTATTCCTGCTGTTAAACTCATAATATCACTTCTTTCGACTTGTATTATACCATTTATTTTTGTTTATTTAAAGATAATCTTTATTTTAAATTACGAATTTGATAAAATTATAATTGGAGGGTGATGAGAATGAGAACTGTAGGTACAGTAGTACGTGGAATTCGTACACCAATAATTAAAGAAAATGATAAACTTGATGATATCGTAGTAGATTCTTTAATTAAAGCTAGCGAAAGCGAAGATTATGGCTTTAAATTTAAAGATAGGGATGTAGTTGCGATTACTGAGGCTGTTGTTGGAATTAGTGAAGGTAATTATGCTACTATCGATGATATAGCTGTTGATATTAAAAATAAGCTTAATAATCCTGAAGATTTAGGTATTGTATTTCCAATACTAAGTAGAAATAGATTTTCTCTTATTTTAAAGGGTATTGCTAAAAGTACTAAGAAACTTTATGTATTATTATCTTTTCCATCTGATGAAGTTGGTAATGGTATATTAGATGAAGAAAAATTTGAAAATAGTAAGTTTGATTTAGGTAGTGTTATTACTGAAGAAGAATATGCTAAATACTTTGGAGATTTCTTACATCCATTTACTGGTATTAATATGATTGATTTTTATAGAGAATTAATAAAGGAACAAGGCTGTGAACCAGTATTTATTTTATCTAATAAAGCTACTGATATATTAAAATATACTAATAATGTTATTAACTGTGATATTCATACTAGATATAAGACTAAAAAGTTATTAGAAGATAATAAGGCTAACGTCCTTGGATTATTTGAAATACTTAATAGTCCTGTTAATGGTTCTGGATATAATGAAAAATATGGTTTACTAGGATCTAATAAATCTACTGAAGAAAGACTTAAATTATTCCCTAGAGATGGACAAAGAATAGTTGATAGTGTTCAAAAGAGCTTGAAAGAAATTACTGGTAAAAATATTGAAGTTATGGTTTATGGAGATGGAGCATTTAAAGATCCTGTTGGAAAAATTTGGGAATTAGCTGACCCTGTAGTATCTCCTTTCTATACAAGTGGACTTGAAGGTACTCCTAATGAAATTAAATTAAAATTTGTTTCTGATAATAAGTTTCCTGATTTAAAAGGAGATGAATTAAAAGAAGCTATTAAAGAAGAAATTAGAAAGAAAGATGCTAATTTAAAGGGAAAAATGATTACTCAAGGTACTACTCCTCGTAGATTAACTGATTTAATTGGTTCTTTATGTGACTTAACTAGTGGTAGTGGTGATAAAGGTACTCCTGTAGTATTTATTCAAGGATACTTTGATAATCTATCAGATGAATAAAAAAAGAAGCTTATGCTTCTTTTTTAGTTTTCTTTTTAGTGAAACTAACTCTTAGATCATCAATATGCTTGTCTATTTCTTCATTTATTTTTATAATTCTTGGTTTTATTTCATCATATGCATCATCTAGTAAACTAGAATTATCCTTCGCCTTAGAAAGTACTGTGTCATATGTCCCATTAACTTCTTCTTTTGTAAATACTTCATTTACCTGATTTTCAAGAGCTAAATCAGCTAAATAATCTTTTAATTGTTCTAGTTTATACTTACTATGATTGTTCAAAGATAGTCCTAGTTTTATATCAAGATGACCTTTTCCATTTATTATAACTGCTTTTTGATTTCCAGCTGGATTTAATGTGAATATATTGGTTGGATCATAATAAAATGTCTTTTCTTCATCGCCTACTAGTGTTATTGCATGATTTCCAATTTTTTTAACTAAAGGACTTGCTGCTAATAAAAGAATATTGCTTTTAAATTGTTCTTTTTGAGTTATATCAACATTTCTTTTAATTGTATTTATTTTTTTTCTATCTGGATCAGGTTGTAGATTTTCCCTAGTAGCAAGACAATTAACCAATTTTGCTTCTTTTCCACATTTATTTAAAAAATCTTTTAATAATTCAGCATAATTTAGACATACTCCTTTACCTTGAAACACTTCAAATGTTGGATGACTAGTTATTCTATCTCTTAGTTGGTATGAATGTTGTTTAGTAGGGGAAAAATATCCGTTCCATAATAGAAATGTATAAAAGTGTGATAGATCTAATCCTGTATTTATATTTAATTCATATGCTAATTTTTTGTATTCTTCTAGAATAGCATCTTGGCATTCATATATTTCAGGATATTCTTTTTTTCCTGGCATATTTAGATTCATTAGAAAAAATACTTTAATTGTATTTGATATAGATGTCATTTTGCTAACTTTATTAGTTGTTACTTCAGAAAATTCTAATTCTTTTAATTGTTCATAATCCATTTCATCTATATCTTTTAAAACTAAATTTGTATAGTTCTCTAATAAATTAAATATAGGGGCAATATTTGATTGACTTCTTAATTCATAAATTTCATTTGATATACTTTTTGTTTCATCCTCATGTAGCATTAATGCAAATGGTAGTATTATATCTAAATGCTGTTTTGTTCTTCTTTCTTCTATTATTCTACATGAAATATAGCTTTTTACTAATTTGTTTATTTTCTTTAGATATTCTTTTTCTTTCATTTGTTGGTTCCTTCCTATAACTTAATATAATATATTTTTATGTTTTTATTGTCAAACAAAAAAGAAAGTTTTACTTTCTTTTTTTCTTACTATAATGTAGGTCCTACTCCAGGTCCTATTGGTAAACCTATTAGATACCATCCAATTATTAATAATATCCATGTAGCAGCTATTATTAAGAAATATGGTGTAATCATTTGAAGTGATTTTCTTATACTATATGGATGTTCTTTCTTTAAATTATATACATTTAAATATCCTATGTATATAACAAATGATGCTAATATTGGAGTGAATCCTTTAGTCATTGAATCTCCGGCTCTCATTACTATTTGAGCAAATTGTGGAGATATATTTGATTGCATAAACATTGGTACTACTACTGGTGAAAATATCATCCACTTGCTAGCAGGACTTGTTAAGAATAGATTTGATATACCTATTAATAATAATGCTACTAGAATTAGTGGTATTCCAGTTAGATTCATACTTTTTAATAATGATGCTAACCAAGAAGTTATTACAAGACCAATATTACTTTTTCTAAATAATGCAATAAATTGACTAGCTACAAATATTAATATAAGTACTGATCCCACAGATGAAAATTTCTTACCTGCATTTTCGATTAATTGTTTATAATTTTTTATTGATTTAGAAGCAAAACCATATGCTACTCCTGAAAGAATAAATACTAGTGATACTAAGAAAGTAAATCCATCTTGAAAATATGAGTTATCACCAAACAATTGATATACATAAGCTTTTTCTTTCATATCTAAAAGCATTCCAGAACCTGGAAGATTTGGTATTAATGAATATATAAATACTAATAAAATAATAATTGTTACTATTAGTGCTGCACGTAAACCTCTATTTTCATATTTATCTTTTTCTAATATTCTTTGTTCTTCATCCTCAGCAATTACTGTTGAATATTGTTCTGTCTTAGCAAATTCTTCATCCTTTTTATATTTACCAATTTTAGGAGCAATTATTTTTTCTATTACTATTGTACCAACTATTGATAGTATAACGCTTGCTGCTAATATAAATATTAGGTTTGATGTTAAAGCAATATGACTTGTTTCATCTACTAAGATTGCAGCTGTTTTTGTATAATTCATTAGAGATACTTCCATTGAACCTACAAATACTGATACTCCATATCCAAATGAAACACCGCAAAATGCTGTTACTATTCCTAGTATTGGATTTCTATTATTAATAAAGTATATTAGTGCCACTAAAGGTATTAGTATTGCATAACCAACTTCATTAATAAGTGAAGATATTGTGGCTAAAAAAATTATTATAAATGTAAATATTTCTTTTGGTATCTTACTTAGATGTCTTTTTGTTAATGTTTCAATAAAACCTGATCCTTCTGCTATAGTTAATCCTAATAATGAAATTATTAGTGTTCCTAATGGAGCAAAACTTAAAAAGTTTTTAGATGCATTACTTATAAAAAACTTTAATCCATCAAAAGATAGTAAGTTTTCTACTGTTACTAATGTTGGTTCCAATTCTTTTGTATTTACATTAACTACATTATATGTAGCTTGCATTTGGAATAGGCTTAATAAACCACTTAGTAATACAACAGCAATAGCCATTATCATTATAGCTGTAACTGGATGCCAATAAAACTTTTTTAATTTTAATTTTCTTTTTCCGTCCATATTATACCCTTTCTATCTTTTTTAGTTTCTTATTAAATTCTATTCTAGGTAATAATACTGTTCTTCCACAGTTAATACATTTTATTTTAATATCTGCACCTAATCTTACTATTTCCCATTCGTTTGTACCGCAAGGGTGTTGTTTTTTCATTATTACAATAGAACCTAATTTATATTCTTTATTTTCCATTATGCACCTCTATCTGAGTATATGGTATTTTAATACCTACTTTATCAAATGCTTGTTTTATCTCTTTTCTTAATATTCTTTCTGTTGCTATATGTTTCATAGGTTTTGTTTCTACCACAACTCTATATATTACAGCAGAGTCTGATAAATCGTTTACTCCCCATACTTCTATATCTTTTGTAGCATATTCTAATTTTTTATTTAATTCTTTAAATAGGTTATTAAATGTATCTTCAATTAATTTTTCATTTGTTTCATAAGCTATTGATACATCAACTACTGCTAGAGAATTATTAACACTATAATTTATTACGTTATCCATATAATGGTTACCTATTATTTTAGTTGCTCCTTTGAAGTTACGAATTCTTGTTGTTCTTAGGCCAATAAATGTTACTTCCCCCATAAATCCATCTACTTCAATAGTGTCTCCTATTTCATATTCTCCTTCTGTTATTATTGAAAATCCTGCTATTATATCCTTAGCTAAGTCTTGAAGAGCAAGCCCAATTAGTGCTGTTCCTATACCTAGTCCTGCCAAAATGGATCCAACTTTAAATCCAAATAATGATGCAATAGCTAATATTACTAGGATTACTATAGTATATTTAATAATATTTAGTATTACTGTTGAAAGTGTTTTTACTCTTTGCTTTTGAGCTACCTTTAATACTTTATTCTTTGTAGTAGCATTTACTACTATTTTTTTTATAATAGCAAATACAATCATACCTATTGTTATATATACTATTGGTAGAATAATGAATTTTAAATTAATTGTATAACCTAATAAATCTATTTTCATTATTTTTCAACCTCTATATTCATATATTCTAACAATCTATTTAAATCATTATTATTTACAAAACTAATTTCTATTTTATTCTTTTTAATAACTACTTTTGTTCCTAATTTTTCACTTAATTCCTCTTGTAAATATAAATATTCTGTATTTTGAATAGTTTTTTTAACTTGAGGATTTACTTTTTTTACTTCTGGAGATTGTGTTAAGTTTTCTAATTCTCTTACACTTATTCCTTCGTTTATTATTTTATCTAATAATGTTTGTTGTTGAGATTCATCACTTAATTTAGATAATACTCTAGCGTGACCCATACTAACATTATTCTTACTTATTTCATCTTGAATGTTTTGTGGTAATGATAAAATACCAATCATATTAGTAATATGGCTTCTACTTTTACCTAATCTTTTAGCTAATTCTTCTTGTGTTACAGCTAATGTTTCTTGTAATTTCTTATATGCAGTAGCTTCTTCTATGGCATTTAAGTTTTCTCTTTGTAGGTTTTCTAAAAGAGCAATTTCCATCATTTCTTGATCATTAAAATCTCTAATGATTGCTGGAATTTCTGTAAGTCCTGCTAGACGAGATGCTTTAACACGTCTTTCACCAGCAATTATTTCATAGCCTTTAATTGATTTTTTAACAATAATTGGTTGGAATACGCCATGTTCTTTAATAGAATCTGCTAATTCTTTTAATGCTTCTTCATCAAATACTTTACGTGGTTGGTATGGATTAGATCTTAATTCATCTAATCTAACATTTACTATTTCTTCTTTAGGTGTTTCATTTACTATTTTCTTTTCTACAGCACTATAATCTAGTACTTCATTATTAAATAGTTCTTCTAGTCCTCTTCCTAGAGCTCTTCTTCTAGGTATTCCTGATTCTTGAAAATTATTATTTTCCATTTCTTTCAATCACTTCCTTAGCTAAATTTATATATGCTTCAGATCCTCTACTTTTTGGATCATATGCTATTATAGGTTCTCCATGTGATGGAGCCTCTGTTAATCTTACTAATCTTGGAATTATTGTGTTATATACTTTTTCTTTGAAGAATTTTCTAATATCTTCAACTACTTCAAGTCCTAAATTAGTTCTTGCATCATACATAGTTAATAGTACACCTTCAATATCAAGTGTAGGATTTAAACTCTTTTGTGCTAACATTATTGTTCTTAATAATTGAGTTATTCCTTCTAGTGCAAAGAATTCACATTGTACTGGTATTATTACTGAATTAGATGCCACTAAAGCATTTGTAATAATAATATCTAGTGATGGTGGACAATCAATAATTATAAAATCAAAGCTATCTTTGATATCTACTAAACTATTCTTTAATTGTTCGCTATAATTGAATCCTTGTTCATTTCTTGATTTTTCTAATAATTCTGTTCCTAGACCAGCCATATTAATTGAAGAAGGCACTATATAGAAATCTTTATATTTAGTTTTTAATGTTGCCTCTGTGATTTTACATTCACCAACTAAAACATTATAAATACTTCTTTCTATTTCACCTTTATTAATTCCTACACCAGTAGTTGTATTTCCTTGTGGATCTAAGTCTATTAATAATACTTTTTTTCCTAATACTGCTAATGATGCAGAAAGATTGATACTAGTGGTAGTCTTTCCAACTCCACCCTTTTGATTTACTAAAGATATAATCTTTCCCATCTAATAATCACCCATTTTCCATATTACTAATATTGTATCAAATAATAAGTTTTTTTTAAATATTTTTAATAAAAAAAAGTAGATTTTAATCTACTCTTTATCTATTTTAACTATTATTTGATATGATTTATCAAAATTCATTTCATTCATATCAATTTTAATGCCTTTTTCTTTTAATTTATCAATAGTTTTCTTTAATTCTTCTACTGCTTCTTCTACTGTGTATTTTTCTTTTTCTGGAGTAGAAATAACTGGATTAATTTCTAATGAAGTAAATTGTTCTGGCATTTTAAAGTAATCAGATACTCCTTCTTCGTCATCGTCATCATCTATTTCATTAGCTTTTACTATTTTTTCTGCTGGTGTAATATATTCTTCATCTTTGTTAGAATACATCGGATTTCCAATATTTAATAGTGTATCTAATGAAGTTCCACCACTGTTGTTGTTATTTATATCTTCTGTATTTTTCTTAACTTCATTTATATCTACTGACATTGTTGGTGCTGGTAATGGTTCTTCTTGTGTTTCTTCTGCTTCTTCTTTACCAATTTCACCATAATTAATAAATTTATTTTCATGAGGAGCTGCTTCACCTTCTGGTGGTGCTATAACTACTTTTCCATAATTTGATTCATCCTCTACTTCTGTTGTTGGTTTTAATGGATTTGTATTTATAAATGTATCTGTAGAAGCTACTACTTCTTCTTTTGGTTCTTCCTTTGCTTCTTCTTCTACTGTTTCTTCTTCATCTTCTTTTGGATACATCTTTTTTATTTCCTCTTCTAATAATCTAACACTCATCTTTTCTGCAATTACTTTTTTTAACATTTCTTTTTGTTTTTTTGCATCAGGTATATTTATTAAAGCTCTTGCGTGACGCTCTGATATTTCTTCTTTTAATAATGAATCTTGAACATCTTCAGATAATGATAGAAGTCTTATTTTATTAGCTACTGCTGATTGACTTTTACCCATTGTTTTTGCTAATTCTTCTTGAGTCATTTGATCTAATTCAAGAATCTTTTGATAAGTTCTTGCTTCTTCTATAGGATTTAAATTCTTTCTTTGTAAATTTTCTAGTAAAGCTACTTTAGAGCTTTCTTTATCATCTAAATCTCTAATAATCGCAGGAATTTTAGTAAGACCAGCTAAAGCACTAGCTTTATATCTTCTTTCACCGGCAATTATTTCATATTTTCCATTAACATTTCTAACAATAATTGGTTGAATTACACCGTGTTCTTTGATTGATACAGCTAATTCTTTTAATGCTTTTTCATCAAATACTTCACGAGGTTGAAATCTGTTTGGAATAATATCATCTAAATAAATTTGTACAACTTCATCTTTGTCGTCCGGATACATAAAATTCCCCTCTTCCTATTCTTCTTATTAACCCTATATTAGCATTATACACGAAAAGAAGTTTTCTTTCAACTAAAAAAATATGTATTTCTACATATTTTTATTTTCTTCTGTATTGCTATAATCTTGTTGTTCTTCATTATTTTTAGATCTTTCATCAAGCATTATTAATAAATCTTTATTATTATTTTGAGTATTCTTTTTTCCAAAGCGCATTCCTATTTTGAGTAGTAATTTACCTTGATCACTTTCTGGGGAAACTTTTTGTCTTTGTTGGCCTATCCATTGCCCTAAATTTATTTGTCCATTTTCATCATACTCATAACCATTATTTGTTTTAAACTTTCTTGGCACTTCTAAATTTTTGTGCTTTTCATAATATATCTTTGCGTATTCATAAGTTTCTTCCCATGTTAATCTTTTTCTTTCAAATCGCATTCCTATTTGCAGTAGTAATTTACCTTGATCACTTTCTGGGAAAACTCTATGTCTTTGATGGCCTATCCATTGGCCTAATTTTATTTGTCCATTTTCATCATACTCATAACCATTATTTGTTTTGAATGTAACTGGCACTTCTAAATTTTTATGTTTTTCATAATATATCTTTGCGTATTCATACATTTCTTCCCATGTTAGTGGTAATGTTTTTTTTCTTTCAAATCGCATTCCTATTTGCAGTAGTAATTGGCCTTGCTCACTTTCTGGGGAAACGCTTTTTCTTTGGTTGGATATCCATTGGCCTAATTTTATTTGTCCATTTTCATCATACTCATAACCATTATT
>JAFWJL010000005.1 GCA_017511605.1 Bacilli bacterium | reverse complement strand
CAAAGCCATTTTTATATAAGCACTTTTCTTTGATCTATAGTATTTATCTTTATGTATTTTAGTTTCAAATATTATTATTTCATCTGTTAGTGGTTTTGGTTTATCATATTCAAAGTTTTTGATAACATATTTTTCTATCTCATCTAAATTATAAAATGAATCCCTTACTCTCATTAATAAATGCTCACATAAGTCTATAGATTTTTTATAATCTTTTTTAGTAAATTTTTTAAAAGAGATTTCACTTCCTAGTTTAAGATTATTCTCGTTGATATTTTTAATTTTCAATGATGGATCTTCAACTATAACAAATTCCAAATCTTCTGTAATTATATATTTTAAATATTCTTGATACACAGCTTGTTCAAAAAAATTATCTTGTAGTTGTACAAATATGTTGTGAATGTCTTTCATTACCTCTTTATGATCATATTCTTTTATTATTGCTTCTGATAATGGTCTTTGTACTTCTAATAAGGTTATATCTAATTTTCCTTCTTCATCTCTCGCAATCATCCAAAACCTCCTAACAAAAAAGAGAGAAAAAGACATTAAAGTCAATTTCTCTCATTGAATCCATTAATTAATAAACTAAATTGTTTTCGTGTATAAATTAAAAGTGCTTTATTTCTCATTAGACATCAGCTCCAATTAATTGTCTTTTATAATATCACTTTTTCTTAAAAATGCAAGTCTATTTTCTATATTTGTGAATTCTCATATATTTTATAAAATTGTATTAAAGATTCAACGCAATCAGTTGCAGCAGTTCTTTCTATAAAAGGTGATTCTATATCTCCATGAACAATTGAATTTCTATAATCCTTAAATTTTGAAAAGGTTTCCTTAATTTTCTTTGCTTTTTCATTATCAATTACTTTATTCTTTTTTAAAAATGATACTTCTTGAAAAAAAGAAACTTGTGATTGTCCATTTTTATATTCTTCAAATTTTTCTTTTAATCCATTATTGTTTATTAACCATATTATATATGATTCCATTGATATTGCTCCTGAAAGTATTGAATCTAGATTATCATATAAATTATAAGAATTTTTTGAACGATTAAAATAATATCTCCATTGAATAGGTGATATTTTTTCTAAGTCAAGTATATTATCATTTTTTATTTTTGGTAATGAGTATGAAACAGATATTATTGCACCGCTTGAATCTTTTTGATTTTTTTCTAAATATAAACTACTCACAAACGGACCATAATAATCAGCTATTGGCTTAAAAAAATCTTCTCCTCCCATTGTTTCATTATAATGATGGGCAAATACTAATAATATATTTTGAAAGATTGATGATAATTCATTAATACCATTATCATGATTAGAGTAATATTTGGATATTTCATCTATTTCATCTTCAAATATCTCAAGTTGAATCTCGATTTTAGATATATTATAGGAAAAAGTAATATTTGGAAATGTGGCTTTTGCAAAATATGAATTTGTTGATGGGACTTGTTGATTTTCCAAAAAAACATTTTCTCTATGAAAAATAAATCTCCTTAACTTTTTATTTAAGTGATTATGAAGTTTAACATTAGTTGTAATTAAATAATCATCATTATTCATTCTAAATTCAAATGGAATTGTTGCTTTAAACATAATAAAATTTTTAAAGGCTCGTGACATTATACCACCTCATAAATTATTATATCATTTTATATACTAATCTTTATAAGGTATTTTTTGTATCTCTGGTATGTCTAAATTGTTTGTATATTCTTCAAATTTATCTACAGTTTCAGTTTCCATTTTATCTGTTACTCTTACATAGATATTGTAGGTAGTCATAATTGAAGAATGTCCTAGTCTTTTTGAGACAGCTTTTATATCTGCTCCTTGTTCTATAAGTCTTGTGGCATGTGTATCTCTAAAGTCATGGAATCTACATGGTATTTTTAGTTCATAATTAATTACTTTAAATGCATGTCTTGGAGTTTCAGTTCCTCTATATTGTCCATTAGGTTTAACAAATATTAACTTTGATTCAGGTAAATTTAGTTCTAGTTCTGCTGGCGCATCCACTATTTTTATTTCTTTTCTTTCAGTAAATGGATTTATTACTTCTTTTTCATAATGATTTAGGTAACTATCTCCATAAAACTTTTTATATTCTTCTTGTTCTTTCTTATATTCTTTTAATGCTTTAACTAATGTGTCTCCTATACCTATAGTTCTATTTGATTGAGGATTCTTACAAGTTCCATAATACCATTCTTCTACTGAATGACCTTTTGTTATTACATATTTTTTAGGTAGTTTGTTTTGATTCTTCTTAATAATATTTTTATTAACTGTTAGTGTTTTCTTTTCAAAGTCTATATTATCCCAAGTTAATCCATAACATTCTGATACTCGGAGTCCAGTATAATATGCAGTTAAGAATGAATAATAGATATATGGTGCATCTTTAAATCTTTCTAGTATTATTTCAAACTCTTCTTGAGTAAAAATATGTGCTGGATCACCAGTAACAACATCATATTTTGGGATATGTACTCTTTCAGCTGGATTATCATTTATAAAATTAACTGTATAACATGCATATTTAAGTGATCCTTTTATTAATTTTAGTATTCCTTTTAAATAATGCTTTGAGTAATGTTTTTCTTTATATAGTTTATTAATATAGTTTTGTATCGTATATGAATCTAGTTGAGTTAATTTATACATTCCTAATTCTGGTTTTAAATGATTCTTAATAATATTTAAATAAGATGCTATCGTTGCATATTTAACATTAAAGTAGCAATAATTAGTCATCCAGTAGTCTAAATAGTCTTCATATGACATATCCTTAATCTTTTGTTTTCTTCCAGTTCTAAAATATTCATTATAAGCAATTGCTCCTGCTTCTTGAGCTTCTTTTCTCGATTCAAAGCCACTCTTATTAATATACCTTCTTACACCTCCTCTTGAAGCAATTTCAAATCGATATTGATAAACCTTTCCCCTTTTCATAATTCTAATCTCTGACATAATGTTCCCTGTCCTTTCTTATTGAACAAAGAAAAACTAGCAATTAATATGCTAGTTTCATTATTCCACTAAAATGTGCACATTATATAATCCCTTTATTTATAAGGTATTTAAGAGATTATTTTGAATATTTTATACTTTTATGTGCACAAAATGTGCACATTTGAGAAAATTGGTGCTTTTTTTGTGCACATAAATTTTCTCAAAGCCTTATTTTATGGCTATTTTCCATGACATTGTTTGTACTTCTTACCTGAGCCACATGGACATGGATCATTTCTACCTATTTTTTGTTTTTTGATTGGTTTCTTTTTGATTGGTTTTTCTTCTGTGTCGTTAGTTAGTAATTTCTTTTCTTGTGGTTTTCTTTCAATGTTTTGTCTTATTTCTGCTTTTAATAAGAAGATTGATACATCTTTATCTATCTTTTGTAACATAGAATCAAATAAATCAAATCCTTCCATTGTATAAGCTCTTAATGGATCTTCTTGTGCATATCCTCTTAAGTGGATACCTTCTCTTAAATGAGACATTGTATTGATTTGTTCCATCCAGTAATTATCTAATACTTGAAGAGTAATTACTTTTTCAAATTCTTCTGTTACTTCAGTAGGTATATCTTTTAATTTATCTTCATATTCTTTAATTACTGCTTTGGCTATATAATCTATTAATTCTTCTTCTTTTAGAGAAGATATATCTTTTAATTTTAAATCTTTCTTTAATAGATTTTCATTTACAAATTCTAATATTTCTTTATAATCTTCTTCAGTTAAGTATCCTTCTGGAGCAAGATGTGCTTTTACTAAATCTTCTACATGATGACGGAATGTTGTTAAAACCATTTCATGAATAGAATCATTGTCTAATATTTGATTTCTCTTATTATAAATAATTTCTCTTTGATTATTCATTACATCATCGTATTGAAGTAAACTTTTACGAATATCGAAGTTATTTCCTTCAACACGTTTTTGGGCAGTACCAATAGATCTTGTGAATGTCTTAGATTGAATTGCTTGATCTCCTAGACCCATAGATTGCATCATTGTACCAATTCTATCTGAACCAAATCTTACCATTAAGTCATCTTTCATTGATACAAAGAATTGAGTGTAACCAGGATCTCCTTGACGACCAGAACGACCACGTAATTGGTTATCGATACGACGTGATTCATGTCTTTCAGTACCTACTACACATAATCCTCCTAATTCTCTTATTTCATCTGATAATTTAATATCTGTACCACGACCAGCCATATTTGTAGCTATAGTTACTGATTTATTTAAACCAATCTTAGAAATGATTTCAGCTTCTCTTTCATGATTCTTTGCATTTAATACTTCATGAGGTATTTTTGCTTGTTTTAGTAAGTGACTTATAAGTTCACTTGTTTCAATAGCTATTGTACCAATAAGTACTGGTTGACCTTTTTCATAACGTTCTTTAACAAACTCAATTAATGCTTTATATTTAGCTTCTTTTGTTGCATATACTAAGTCTGGTGCATCAATACGAATAACTGGTTTATTAGTAGGAATTTCTATAACGTACATATTATAGATATTTCTAAATTCTTCTTCTTCTGTTTTAGCAGTACCAGTCATACCTGATAGTTTTTTATACATTCTGAATAAGTTTTGGAATGTAATAGTAGCTAGAGTCTTAGTTTCTTGATTAATATTAACTCCTTCTTTTGCTTCAATAGCTTGATGAAGTCCATCAGAATAAGCTCTACCTTTCATTAAACGACCTGTGAATTGGTCTACGATTACTACTTCTCCATCTTGTACTACGTAATCTACATCACATTTCATTGCATAGTTTGCACGTAATGCTTGATTAATAAAGTGTAATAGAGTTGAATTATTAACATCATATAGGTTATCTATATTAAACATTGATTCTGCTTTATCAGCACCATCTTCAGTTAAGTTAACACTCTTTGTTTTTTCATCATAAATAAAATCTTTATCTGCCTTTAGGCTTTTTGCATATCTATCTGCTTGAATATATAAATTAGCATTAGCCATTTCTCCACCACTTATGATTAATGGAGTTCTGGCTTCATCGATTAATACTGAGTCAACTTCATCGATAATAGCAAAGTTTAATTTTCTTTGTACTCTATCTTCTTTTCTCACTACCATGTTATCTCTTAGGTAGTCAAATCCTATTTCATTATTAGTAGAATATAAAATATCACAAGCATATGCTTCTTGTTTTTCTTGTGGTGACATATCTCTTGTATTAACTCCTACAGTTAATCCTAAGAATTTATGAATACCACCCATCCATTCAGCATCACGTCCTGCAAGATATTCATTAACAGTAATAATATGTACTCCTTCACCAGTTAAAGCATTTAAGTATGCTGGTAATACTGAAGTTAAAGTTTTACCTTCGCCAGTTTTCATTTCAGCTATATTTCCATAGTGAATAGCTAAACCACCTAGAATTTGTACATAGAAGTGTTTTTCTCCAATAACACGCCAAGAAGCTTCTCTAGCAGTAGCAAATGCTTCTACTAAAATATCATCTAATGTTTCACCTTTTTGTAATCTATCTTTAAATTCTTGAGTTTTATTTTGCAATTCAGTATCTGTTAATTTAGAATATTCTTCTTCTAAATCCATTACTTGATCAGCAATTTTTGTAAATCTTTTTAATTCTTTGTATTCATGATCGAATAATTTCTTTAATATGTTCATGTCTTTATCTCCTCAACTTATTATTCTACCAAAAAAAAAGGAGAAAATAAAGATTTTCTCACTTTTTGTTACTATTCAGATTCAATTACTCCATAGTTTCCATCATTTCTCTTATATACAACTGCTGGTTTATTAGTATCAGCATCTTTATACATATAGAATTGATGTCCCAATAGTTCCATTTGAAGAATTGCTTCTTCTTCATCCATTGGTTTTACTTCAATTGTCTTTCTCTTAACTATTTTGCTTTCTTCTTTTTCTTCTTCTTTGTCAAAGTCTATCATTTCAAAATTGAAATCATAGCTTGGTTTAGAATTTCTAGACATTAATCTAGTTTTATTCTTTCTAATTTATCAATTGTTTTATCAACTGCTGCATAGAAGTCTTCTTGTGTTTCCTCCGATCTTAAAATAAATGATTTTAAAGGTATGGTAATTTCCATTGTTTGAAGATGTCCTTTTACTTTAACTATAACGTTTGCGCGAATATTATCGCTATTTTCTAGGTATTTATCTAATCTTCCTAGCTTGTCTTCAATATAACTCTTCATAGCCTCAGTAACTTTAATCTTATCTCCATGAATAATTATTTCCATACTATCGCCTCCTTGTAATTTTAGTATATCACAGTACATAAAAAAAAACTACTTTTTTATACCGCTGTAGTTTCTTTCACTAACCTAACATTAATAGCTTGATACCCCTTACTCGTTTCTATTAATTTGAACTCAACAAGTTGATTTTCAGACAAAGATTTATAGCCATCTAATTCAATTGCTGAATAGTGTACAAATATATCTTCATTTTCTTTAAATCCGATAAAACCATATCCTTTATCATTATTAAACCACTTAACGCGTCCGGTCATCACTTACTTCTACACCTCACATTCTACCATTTTTTATCTTGCTGGTAGTTTCAATTTTAACAAATATAGAAATAATATTGATATTTTTCCGTAACTTGTATTAGTTTTTCTTTTTTCTGTAAAAATACGCTTTATATCGACAAATTATACTCTTCTTAAATTATTAATTATTATTCTTTTATTATCTCTAGATATACAGTTTAATCTTATTTTACCTTTAAAAGTTAATATATTACTTTTTATATCATAAGAAGATATTTGTTCAGTATTAATTATGTAACTTCTACTACTTTTTATGAATCTATTATCTAATTGTTTTATTAAGTTATTAAGAGTGCCTGGAATATAATATTTTTTATTTTTTGTGTATATAATACATCTTTTATTATCCTGTTCTTTTTCTATATATAATATTTTATTAAATTCTATATTATACAGAATATTTTTATATGTATATTTTAATGAATTAGGTCTTTGATCATAGTTTTTTAAACATATTTGAATATTTCTTAATAATTTTTCTTCAAAGTGTTTTCTCTTATTAATATAGTCTACTATGAATAAATTTTCTTTTAACAATTCTTCTTTGTCTTTCCTGTCTTTATAAAGAATAATTACTAAAGATTTCCAATCATCTAATTCTTCTCTTATATACTTAATTAATTTTATTGAATCTTCTTGATATGAAATAATATATATTTTAAAATTATCTTTGTTTAATAATTCCTTTCTATATTTATCATATACTATAAAATAATAATCCATATCATAACTCATCATTACTTTATCAATTATTTTTTTAGATTCATTTATATAGTATAAGTTGTCTTCTACCACTATAAAATCTATCATGTCTTCACCTACCTTTTTCATTTTATTAAGATAGGTATAAATAAAAAAGAACCTCTAGAGTTCTTTCTTTTTAATTTTTATTTTATTTAACAATTCTTCTGTTTTCTGAGGTGTTTTATCTGAGATTATAGTTGTATGTAGAATAAACCATACTACTAGAATAAATAAAATTACAAATATTATTTCTCCAATTAATGGATCTTTTAATGTATAGAATATTGCCGCTGTAGCAAATAATATATTTATTCCATAAATTATTAATACTGTGACTGTTTGTGAAAAATTCATTCCTAGTAATTGATGATGCAAGTGTTGTTTGTCTGCTTGGAATGGTGGTTGACCCTTTAATAATCTTCTTATTATTGCGAATAATGTATCTAAGATAGGTATTCCTAAAATAGTTATTGGTACAAAGAATGATATTAATGCAGGTCCTTTAAATTCTAATAAAGTAATTACTCCAATAATAAATCCCATAAATGTAACACAGTCACCAGCAAATATTTTAGCTGGATGAAAGTTATGAAGTAAGAATCCTAAAGTAGATCCTAACATTATAAGTGAAAGTATCATTACTAATGATCCTGATCTTCCTTGAAAGAATCCTATTATTGCGATAGTTAAGTAGAAAATACTACATATTCCTCCGCTTAAACCATCTAAACCATCTATTAAATCAATTATATCTGTACATGCTACTAAGAATACTATAGTTATTGGATAGGCTAATATTCCAAAATTTATTGAATATCCAAAAGCTGTAATATTATCAAGTAATATTCCTCCATAAAAGACTATTACACAAGCTGCTATTATGTGAACTAAAATTCTATATTTTGCTTTTATTGGATTTAAATCATCAAATATACCAATTAATACTATAAGGAAACTACCTATAAGAATTGAATTCATTCTTACACTTTGTTCACCAAATAACATATATCCAAATAAGAAACCTAAGAATATTCCTAAACCTCCTAGTTTTGGAGTTGCTACTTTGTGAATATGTCTTTTTCCTTCGGCATCTGTTGGATTGTCCATAGCTCCTATATGTTTTGCAACTATTCTCATTAAATACATAATTACTCCTGAGAATAAAAATGTTGCAAGTACTATTTTAGCAGCACTTAGTAATTGTATTTTCATAATTTCACTTCTTTCAATATCTATTATAACAAATATACTATTCTTCTTCTAGTAATTTTGGATTTTCTAATAATATACCAGTTCCTTCTGCTACGCAAGTAAGTGGTGTTTCAGCTATTAATACTGGAATTGTTAATTCTTCTTCTAGCCTTTCCATTAATCCAGAAAGCATAGCTCCTCCACCAGTTAATATTACACCTTTTTCCACAATATCTGCGGATAATTCTGGAGGAGTTTGTTCTAAAACATTCTTACATGATTTAATAATTTTCTTTATACTATCTTCCATAGCATCTTTTGTCTCTTTTTGAGTAATAGTTATTGCTTTAGGAAGTCCAGTAATAAGATCTCTACCCCTTACTTCTTGCTTTTCTTTATCTTTTGGTTTATAAATATTTGCAAAATTAATTTTTATATCTTCAGCTGTTTTTTCTCCAATTAATAATTTATATTTATCATGAATATATTTGATTATATCATTATCTAATGTATTACCAGCAATCTTTACTGAGGCACTAGATACTATTCCATTTAGTGATAATACCGCAATATCAGTTGTTCCTCCACCAATATCTAATACCATGTTGGCTGTAGGTTTTGATATATCCATACCTGCACCTATTGCTGCAACTTTTGGTTCATACTCAATATATACTTTTCTAGCTCCAGTTCTTTCTGCTGCTTCTTTAATTGCATTTTTCTCTACTTGAGTAATGTTCGTAGGACAACAAATTAAAATTCTAGGGCGGGCTATTACTCTTCTCGCTTTTGCTTTTTTTATAAAATTATTAAGCATTATTTCTGTTAATTCAAAGTCGGCAATTACTCCGTCTTTCATAGGTTTAATTGCTTTTACTTTGTCAGGAGTTCTTCCTAACATTTCTTTTGCTTCTTCTCCTACCGCAATTACTTTTTTTGTATCTGTATCAACGACAACTATACTAGGCTCATTCAGAACTATTCCTTTTCCTTTCAAGTAGATTAAAACATTAGCTGTTCCTAAATCAATTCCAATATCTCTTGCTAGCATAATCATCAGTCCTTCCATTTTAATTCTAACATTATTTAAAACAAAAAAAAAGGAATTAATTTCCTTTTTCTAAAGATATTTCGGTATTTAGATAATTAAGAGGATTAACGGCTCCACCATTGTCATATATTTCAAAATGCAGATGGTTTCCTAAGTCTTTATCTAATTTGTTTTCCCCACTTTTTCCTATTACTAATCCTTGTGATATTACATCGTCTTTTTTAACAAATACTTCGCTTAAACTTTGATAAATAGAAATCATTCCATTATCATGCTTAATTTCTACTGATTTTCCTAATTCTTCATCTTCTTTAACATTAATTACTGTACCATTTAGAATAGATACTACATCGAATGTATTTTCTCCAACATAGTCAATTCCAGTATTTTGGATATATGTATTATCATGTTTAACTATTGAAGACACTTGACTATCTTCATCTCCTTTATAATCATAGTATCCTTTCTTAACTGTAACCGATGGATCTGTATATGGATTTATTATTGTAGTTTGGTTTATTACAGGCATATCACTTGTTATTACTTCATCCATTGTGTAATCAGTTAGTTCTTCTTCTGGTTCATTACTTACAAACTTTAATGTTAAAACAGGCAAAATTACAAGGGCTACTAAAAATAGGAATAGGATAGGTAATTTCAATCTTACCTTAGTCATATTATCACCTCAATATAAGTTTTTCCCAAAAAAAAAGAATTATACTTACTTTTAGAATAATTTCGTAATAGTAAATAAATCCATTAAAAAGTTAGTTACTAAATATATTAAGGATATTCCTAAAAAGAAATATAGCACCGTTGCTTGAATAACTTTATTTTTTTTAAATATACCATTTATATTAATAGAATCCATTGCCCATATTACTAGTATGGTTACAACTAAGTATAAGAAAAATTTTCCCATTAGTTATTTTCCTCATATTCAGCTATTTTATTTCTTCTTCTAACATGTCTTTCATCCATTGAAGCTGGAGTATCAATCATTCTATTAATAATAGCTATTGATAATTCTAATGAGGATTTTCCTGAGAAAGATAGGATATTTGCATCATTATCATTTCTAGTAACAATTACATCTTCTATATCTTTTACTCTAGCAGCACGTATTCCTTTTACTTTATTACATGCCATACTCATACCAATTCCAGAACCACAAATTGTTAGTCCAAAATCTAATTTTTTATCTCTTACATCTTCAGCTAATTTAAATGCTAAATCAGGATAATCTGCTGGATCTTCTGAATCTGTACCATAATCAATTAATTCAACATTTTCTCTTTTATATTCTTTTAAAAGTAATTCTTTTAAATCATATCCTCTATGATCACTTGCTATACCTATTTTCATTTTTTTTCCTCCTACTTAATTTTTTAAATTGTAGACCGCCTGTTTGGCTAAATAAATAATCATATTGTATACCTTCATTATCAAAATATGCGTAGTTTAATATCTTGTCATTAAATGCTTCTAGTTCACTAATATTAGTAGGTAAATCATAGGCATATGCTGGTTCTATTCTTATAGTTCTCTTTAATACATAGGCATTACCATTATTAATATTTTTAAGCATAGGTCTATAATTAACGTATAAACTGCCTTTGCTTATTGTAGCTCCTGAAAAATCACATGTATATTCTTTTTCGGCATGTGCTTCTCTTATTCCTGGATAAACCATTATATCTGCTCCCGGGAAAAAGCTTTCACTTCTATTTTCCATTTTAGTTTCTTCTATAGTCTCTACTATATCCGCTATTGATTCACCATATGAAGTTTCTACTATTTTTATTGCCATTTTATCTTTTTTTAATTGTGCTATTGCATCTTCATATTTTTGAACTAGATATTTATTTTTTAGGTGAATAATCTCTCTTAATGTCATATATTCAAATGTTTTAATTGCTGTTGCTATCATATACATCACCTTCATTATAATTATACAATAAATTAAGAATGTAAATCTAGATATTATTAATATTTTTACACAAAAAAAGAAGCTTATTCAGCTTCTTTTGATGTAAATCCATATTTCTTATTGAATTTGTCAACTCTACCTGCTCTTGATGCTCTACTTTGTTTTCCAGTATAGAATGGATGACATTCTGAACAAATTTCAACATTGATTTCTGATTTAGTTGATTTACAAGTGAATGTGTTACCACAAGCACAAGTTACTGTACAATCTTTTACTTCTGGATGTATATCCTTTTTCATATTATCTCTCCTTCCGCCATGACAACATTAGTCATAGTAATTCAATTCGCGTTATTAATATATCAAATATTTCATTATTTATCAAGTGTTTTTTATATTTAATTATTTTTCATTAGACATTAAAAATAATTTTTGATGAACTTTACTATGTAATCTTTCATCAGTTAAAACTGCATTTATGACTTCTTTTCTATCTTTTTTATCTACCAAAACTGCATTATATTGATATTTATCTAATTTTATATCATATATAAAACTTGCTATTCTATTTATAAATTCTTTCTGATTTATTATACCTTCTTTAAGATATTTTTCTTGTTTTGTTTTATATATTTTTAATAGGTATTTATATACATCTTTATTTGCTTCTTCAACTAGTTTTGTTTGATAATTAGAATGAGTACGCGCCCTTGTTTCGTATTGATTTATAAAATCTACTTTTTTAATGAAAGCAAGAGTTTCTTGTTCACTTGAATACTTTCCTAGTTCCTTTACTAATCCTTTTAAATCAGCATTAAAGAACAATTCTTGCATTTTATCTTTTCCAATAATTTTTTCAACGTTTTGTGATATTTCCATTTCCTTTAAGTATGGTTCATAAAGTGGTTTAATTCCAAAAATTCTTTCTGTTAAAAATTGTGTGTATCCTTCAGTAAGTCCCATACCAATTGCAGAATATCCTAAGTGAGTTCTTTGCGAAAATCCTGTATATGTAACTCCATTTTTATATATTGAACTAGCCATGTGAATAAGTTCATGGAATAATACATTTATATCAACAAATGTACCTTCTGATATTCCTAAATGTATTTTATTAGTTACAGGTTCATAATCAGCTGCTGCTCTTATAAGAATTGGTTGAATACTTTTACTTATTTTTAATTTATTAATATTATTATAGAAATTAATTAAATTAGATTTAGGTAGAGTTTCTATCATTTTCTTTGAAAAGGCTTTAAGAGCATCCCTATATTCTTCATTATTAATTCTATCTAAATTTACTTCATGGTATTTTTGAATTAATTCTGGTCGTTTTCTTATTCTTTTAATATGCTTAGTATCATAATCTCTACATATTATTAATCTTTTTACTAAAGTACTTGTCGTTACATATACTAAAACAACTCCTGCACCTATTATCAAATTTTCAACTACTTCTGGCGCATCTTTAATATTAGTTAAGAATTTATCATCTAACATAGTGAATCCCCCTTTTTAGAAACGTGTATATTATATCATCTTTTACTTTAAAAATCAAATAAAAGAGCGTTTTGCTCTTTTATAAGTTGTTTAATATCTTTTACTTTTTTTAAAAGTGGTTTTTTATAATATAAAATCTATTAAGTATCAATAGTTAACTATTCTTTTTATCTCTTCATATATTTTCTTATATCCTTGTCTATTGGGATAATAATTATTAGGATTCGAAAAATATTTTTTTCTATTATCTAGAAGGTTATAAGTATCTATATATGTATTAGAGTTTAGTATTTTATTTAGCTTTCTTACACCTAAACTTAGATAGTAATCATCTTTATTAGATTTTGGATATCCTATAACTATTATTTCATTCTTATAATACTTTGATATTTCTTTTAATAATTCGTTATATTCATTATTTATTTCATCAATTATTTTATTTAATTTAGGTATACTTATATCTTCTTCTAAACTCATTTTATAAAGTAAATCGTTGTATCCTACTGTGATAAACAGTATATGTGATTCCATTAAATCTCTTTTTAATGTATTATTCGTTTTTACTAATTCTAATAATTCATGAATAGTTAAATCTTTTTTAGAATACTTAGTAATTAAATTTACTTTTTTATTCTGTTTTTTTAAGTAATCTTCATAATAATTCAAATGACTGTATTCACTTATTGTATAAGAGTTTATTCCCTTTGATAAGCCATCTCCTAAGGATAATATTTGTATATTAGATTCTTTAGTATTTTGATAGATAAAGTATACAGATAAAGACATAACAATTAATATTAAGAGTTTTATAGGTCTATTCATAATTCCTCCATAAAAAAAGAAATATAACTATTAAATTATATTTCTTTTAGAGTAATTTTAGCACCTACATTAGTAAGTTTTTCTATTATTGATTCATAACCTCTTAGAATGTGTTCTGAATTAGTTATTGTAGTTTTACCACTTGCTTTTAGTCCGGCAGCTACCATGGCAGCACCTGCACGTAAGTCTGTGGCTACTACTTCACAACCTTTTAATTCTGTTGGTCCTTCTATTTTGGCTGTTTGGTTTTCTACTGCGATGTCAGCACCTAATGCATTTAAATATGGTACATGCATAAATCTGTTTTCCCATATTGTTTCGGTTACTTTACTTTTACCTTCTGCTTGAGTAAGCAATACTGTGAATGGTTGTTGCAAGTCTGTTGCAAATCCTGGATAAACTGCTGTTTTAATATCAGTAGCTTTTAATTTTTCAGGAACTTCTAGAACTCTTACATAGTCTATTCCAATATCTAATTTAATTCCCATTTCTTCTAATTTAGAAGTAAGTGAATCAATATGTTCTGGAATAACATTATCTATTCTTAAGTCTTTACCACATAAAGCCGCTATTATTAAATAAGTTCCTGCTTCTATTCTATCTGGGATTACTTCATGGAAACATTTGTGTAGACAATCTACTCCTTCTATTTTAATTGTTGAAGTACCAGCTCCTGTAATCTTAGCTCCCATATTATTTAAAAATGTAGCTACATTTACTATTTCTGGTTCTTTAGCAGCATTATCAATTACTGTTTTACCTTTTGCTCTTACAGCCGCTAACATAATATTAATAGTTGCACCTACTGAAGCTATATCTAAATAAATATTAGCTCCATGTAGTTCTTCTGCTTCTACTGTATATTTATTTTTTTCATTAGTTACTTTTGCTCCTAATGCTTCAAATCCTTTTAAGTGTAGATCTATTGGACGAGCTCCTATTGAACATCCTCCTGGAAAATACATTACTGCCTTTTTATATTTACCTAATAATGCACCCATGAAGTAATATGAAGCTCTTAATTTCTTTGAAAATTCTTCTTTAATTTCTATATTCTTCATATCTTTTGGATTGATTACTAAGCTTTCAGTAGAACGATTAACATTAACATTTAATTCTTTTAGAATATCACATAGTGCATCTGTATCAGTTATTTCAGGTACATTACATATTGTTGCCTCTTCATCAGTTAATATAGCAGCTGGTATTAAAGCAACTGTGGCATTTTTAGCGCCACTTATTCTTATTTGTCCTGAAAGTTCTCTATTACCTTCTATTTCAATTACTTTCATATATACCTCCTACTTATCATCTTTTAGTTCCGAAAAGTGCTACTTTATGATCAATTACTTCCTTTAAAGCAGTTTCTCCACTACCAATAATTTTTCTTGGATCATATACATCAAAGTCATCTGTTAATTTTTCTCTTACATCTTGACTCCATGCGAATTGTAATTCTGTATTAACATTTATTTTAGAAGTACCACATTCTATTGCTTTTCTTATTTGTTCATCTGGTATTCCACTACCTCCATGTAATACTAGAGGTATATCTAATGTTTCATTTATTAATTTCATTCTTTCAAAATCTAAGTTAGGTTCCCCTTTGTAGAAACCATGAACACTTCCTAGTGCTGGGGCTATAGAATCAATTCCTGTACCTTCTACTAACTTTATACATTCTTCTAATGTAGCATTAGTTTCAGTAGCAGTAATATTATCTTCAGTACCACCAATGTGTCCTACTTCTGCTTCTACACTTACTCCTTTAGGATGTGCATAATCAACTATTTCTTTAGTTACTTTAATATTTTCTTCTAATTCTAGTTTAGATGCATCTATCATTACTGAAGTAAATCCAGCGTCTATTGCTTTCTTACATGTTTCAGTACAACCATGGTCTACATGTAGACATACTGGAATAGTAATATTTAAATCTTTTATTAATCCAGTAACCATACCATAGATTACATCATATCCACCCATATACTTAGCTGCACCATCACTTACGCCTAAGATTACTGGTACATCTAGTTTTTGACATTCTTCTAATATATATTTTGTCCACTCTAAATCATTAATATTAAAATGTGGAACTGCAAAGTGCTCTTTCTTTGCTTTATTTAACATTTCTATAAAATTTACAAGCATGCTTATCACCCAATTCAATCATAAAAAATTATAGTTTTTTTGTCAATGAAATAAAGGAAAAACAATGGTTATTTGTCACAAATTAGACGTTTAATAAATACTTTATGGCGACTACTAATAAAAGTATTATTCCTAGGTACGTGGATAGTTTTTTATACTTAGATTTTAATGTTTTACCGAGAGTTAATCCAAAATAAGTAAATAATGCACTAGTAATAGAAAAAATAGTACTTGATACTAGGATAATTTCATTATTTAAACCGAAAGCTATTCCTACGGTAAAAGCATCTATACTTACACTAAAGGCTATTAATAAAATGGTTAAATTATTTAAAATACTATTATTTTCTTCATCTTTTGATTTATACATTTCTATTGAAAGTATCAGAAATAATACAAAAGTTAATATATTTATATTAGTTATTCTATATTTAAAGGCATATCCTATAAAGTATCCTAGTAATGGCATAATAAAATGAAATATTCCTACTATTATAGATGTCTTAATAATAGTTTTCTTTGTTGGATTGGTAGTGCCTAATGATAGTGAAAGAGAAAAAGCATCCATACTCAGTCCAATTCCAGTAAAAAAATATATAAGGGACATATTATCACCTTATATATTTTATTCAAATATCTTATCAAATATTTCTTTTATAAATGATTTATAATTATAATCTTCTTTTTCATCAAAACATAGTGGTGGGAATAATACACACCAAAAGTTATCTCCTTCTCCATCTCCTAAAGTAACTACTAATGATTCATATTCTCCTTCGGGATATATTTCATTATTATATGTTTTTTCTGGAAAATAATTTTTTCCATAGTTTATGTTGAAATCTTTATTATTATTTAATGTATTTTCCACAGTTTTTGTGAATAAAGGTAGATTTTCTTCTATATATTTTCTTGTTTCCACAATATTTGTGGATTTATTAGTATAAATTAAGTTGTTTTTTAAATTATTTACTACTTTATATTTTAATTTTTGATCTTCTATATTATTACTATTAGCAATTACTCTAAATCTAATAGAGTCTTTAGGTATTCTATATTCATGTTTATTTAAACATAATACTAAGATTAATATACTTAATATTAAAATAGTTTTTTTCATTAAAAAACCTCACTTTCATAATAATAGTGAGATTATTTTAATAATTTTATTCTAAATTTTTAAAAATAAATAACATTCTATCTTTATCTGATAGATCTTTTTTTGACTCTATTCTTACATTATCTAGATATTTATTTACTAGATTAGTAATATCTTCTTTTTGGGTATAACCTATTTCAAAAGCTATAAGACACTTGTCTTTCATATGATTAGATATATTCTTTAGAATAGATTCATAACAATCTAATCCTTTTTCTCCAGCATATAAAGCTAGATGTGGTTCATTATTCTTTACTATATCTTCTATTTCTTCATTATCTTTAATGTATGGTGGATTACTTATAATAACATCATATTTATCATTAATATTATTAAAGAAATCACTTTCTATTAAATTTGCTTTTGAGTTTAGATTATCTTTATTTATTTTAGTTACTTCTAAAGCTTCTTTTGAAATATCTACTAAATCCACAGAATTTGTGGAAACTTTTTTTTCTAATGTTAATCCTATTATTCCACTTCCTGTACCTAAATCTATAATATCTACTGGATTAGGAAAATACTTTTCTATATATTTAATTGTATTTTCAACTAATTCTTCTGTTTCAAATCTAGGAATTAGGCATCTTTCATCTATATAGAATTTATTACCATAGAAGTTAACATATCCTAATACATATTGAAGTGGTTTACCTTCTTCTAACGCTAATACTTCTTTTTTATATAAATCTACTTTATCTTGTGGAATTAAATCATTTAAATGATTTAATAATTCTAATGGATTTAAACCAATTAGTTCTCCTAAAAGAATCTTAGCGTGATCAGAATGACAATGACTTTTACCATATACTAGTAATTCTTCAATAGTCATTATTCTACTTCTCCCTCAAGTTTACGTTTTTGGTCTTCTTGAATTAATGCATCTATAATATCATCTAAAGCTCCATCCATTACTCTGTCTAATGAGTTAGTAGTAAATCCTATTCTATGATCAGTTACTCTATTTTGTGGATAGTTATAAGTTCTTATTTTTTCTGCTCTATCTCCAGTACCTATTTTACTACGTCTTTCATTTCCTTCTTTTTCTAATTTTTCTTGTTCTTGAAGTTCATATAGACGTGATTTTAATACTTTCATAGCTTGTTCTTTATTTTGAATTTGACTTCTTTCATTTTGGCAAGTTACAACAAGTCCTGTAGGTAAGTGAGTAATTCTAACAGCTGAGTCTGTTGTGTTAACTCCTTGTCCACCGCAACCACTTGATCTATAAATATCTACTCTTATATCATTTGGATTGATTTCAATTTCGATATCGTCGTCTGCCTCTGACATTACTAATACTGTAGCAGTTGATGTTTGTAGTCTACCATTTGATTCTGTTACTGGTACTCTTTGTACACGATGAGATCCACTCTCATACTTTAATAGAGAATATGCTCCTTTACCTTTAATAATGAATTCTATTTGAGCAAATCCTCCTGCAGTACCTTCTACACTATTATATACTTCATATGAGAAACCTTGTTTTTCAGCGTATCTAGTGTACATTCTAAATAAGTCTCCTGCGAAGATATTAGCTTCATCTCCACCAGCTGCTCCTCTTATTTCCATAATAATATTCTTTGAATCATTAGGATCTTTAGGTATTAAAAGTACTTCTAATTCAGAATCTAATTTAGTTTTTTGTTCTTCTAAATCTTTTAATTCTTCTTTAGCCATTTCTCCTAGTTCAGAGTCATTTACCATTTCTTTAGCATCTTCAATACCTTCTAGAACCTTTTTATACTTTTTATAACAATTAACTATATCTTCTAAATCAGACATTTCTTTAGAATATTGTCTAGTTAATTTAATATCACTTAATACTTCAGGTTTTGCTAGTTCTTCTTGTAGATGATTATATTTTTCTAATGTTGCTTCTAATCTTTCTATCATATTCTAACCCTCTTTCTTGGACAGTCTTATTATATCATATATTATGAAAAAAACTAGATTATTCTTCTAGTTCTAATTCATCTTCATCAATAACTACTAAGTCTTTTAATTCTTCATTAGTATCATCATCATAATCAGTATCATCTGTATCATCGTAGCTATCTTCATCTAATTCATCTTCGTCTAGTTCTTCTTCATTTTCATTTTCTTCATCTTCAGACTCTTCATCATCTTCGTCTGATACTTTAATTACTTTATCTGATGTATGGTTACTTCTTAAGTCCCATTTGCCATTATCTAATAAGATAAATCTTTTATCAGTTGATAATGCTGTATAGAAATCAGCTATTTTCTTTTCAAATGTACTTTCAGGTAATTCTAAAAGTTTAATGATTTTTTTGAATAAGTCAGCTGTATTTAACTTTCTTTTTGATTCTTCTAAAATCATATAAGCAATGTCTTTATTAGACATTAATTCTAATTCATCTTTTTTCATTGTTTTTAAACTCATATGTAGACCTCCTACGTGGCAATAAAATTACCAATAATTTTATAACATATATATTATATATAATCAAGCATTTTTTTACATTTTGTTAGGTACTTTAATACCTAAAGTATCTAAAAGCATTAAATTAACTTTATAAACTATATTAGTTAGAGTTAACCAACTAGTTTTTAATTCTATATCTTCTTCTATTAATACTTTATTATCAGCATAGAATTTATTATATTGAGAAGTTAATTTATATAGATATTCTGCGATTTCATTTAATGTTTTAGTATTTAATGATCTATCTAATACGTTAGGTAATTCTAATAAAGTTAAGGCTATATCCTTTTCAGATTCTCCTTTTAATTTAGTAATAGTACCTGAAACATAGTTAGCTTTATTTAATAATGATTTCATTCTTATTGTTGAATAAAGTAGATATGGACCAGTCTTCCCTTCTAAATCAGCAAATTTTTCTATTTCAAATATATAATCTGTACCTCTATATGGTAAAAGGTCAGCATATTTTAAAGCAGCTAATCCTACTACTTTAGATATTTCTTTCTTTTCCTCTTCAGTAATACTTTCATTATTTATTCTTTTATAAGTTTCATTATTTACTAATTCTATTAGATTTTTAAGAGACATTACTCCGCCATCTCTTGTTTTAAATGGTTTTCCGTCTTGTCCATTCATTGTACCAAAACCTATATGGTCTAATACTACATCTTCTCCTATGATGTTTCCTTTGCGAGCTGCACGGAATACTTGTTCAAAGTGAAGAGATTGTCTTCCATCTACTACATACCATATTTCATCTGGATTAAAGTTTACTTTTCTTTCTAAAATAGCAGCTAAATCTGTTGAATCATATGACATAGTACCATTTGTCTTTACCATCATTAATGGTGGCATTGGTGAATTATCATCTTCTTTTGATACATCTATTACTTTAGCTCCTTCACTTTCAGTAATAAGCCCTTTTTCTTCATATATCTTGTATAATTCATCAAAAAATTCCATTTCATCTGATTCACCATTCCATATTTCAAAGCTAGTATTTAATGAATCATATGTATTTTTAATATCTTCTTTAGATATTTCTACTATTTTCTTCCATAATTCATAATAACCTTTTTCTTTAGATTGGAATTTCATAGTTATATCTCTAGCATCCTCTAAATATTCTTCATCTTCTTTTGATTTATTAGAAGCTAATGGATAAATTCTTTCTAAATCTGCATTTGTGATAGGAAGAGTTACTTCACTATAGTCACCTTCATAATTTGAATCAAAATAAGGTAAATCAGGATACTCTTCTTTTATTTCTTTAATTACTAAACCTAGTGGTCTTCCGTAATCTCCTAAATGTGCATCTCCTAAAGCATCATATCCTAGTAATTTTGCTAATCTTTTTAATGCTTCTCCAATATTAGCACTTCTTAAATGTCCTACGTGTAATGCTTTTGATACATTGGCTCCACCATAGTCTATTACTATTTTCTTAGGAGATTTCTTATCTATATTATTAAAGATATCTTCATTAATTTTATTTAAGAAACTGTAGGTATATTCATTAGATAAACTAAAGTTAATAAATCCAGGTCCTGCGATATTAATATTAGTAAATCTTGGATCTTTTTCTAATTCTTTTACGATATTTTCTGCAATTTCTCTAGGATTAGTATGATAAGTTCTTACTAATTGCATAGCATCATTTAATTGGTATTCTCCTAGATCTCTTCTATTTGATGGTTCTAAAGCTATATTTTCTTCCACGTAGCCAGCTTTAGTTATTATTTCTTTTAAACTATTTTCTAATTCTTTTAGGATACTCATTATAATTCCTCCAATTCATATAAAAAGTCATTATTTTCTATAGTATAACTAACTCTTACGTTATTTTTATTTCTTTCTATATCAATATTTTCTATAGATAATTCTAATTCTCTATCCATTTCTTTAATAAGAATAGTACCTTTCTTATTATTAAAATCATATATCATATGAAGATCATCATTATCTCTTATTAATATATTGTTTTTTAAATCATAATAAACTGATGTGTTATCTAGTTCTTTATAATTAATTACTTCAGAATCAATTGTATAGTCTACTATATTTTCTGTAGTGTCTATTCTTACTTTAATTTTAGGCATAATATCACCCACTTAAAAATCTGTATTGATTATAACATATTATTATATATTTTCATACATAATTTTTCTTTTATTTTTAATACTAATAGTGAAGGAGGTCTTATGAAAATTAAAAAAATTATTAAATTCTTTATCATTATTTTTATTTTGAGTTTAATTGGAGTAGTATTATATGTGAAATTTTCTCCTAAAATTACTATTAATAGTGCTAATAATATTACTTTATATGATAGAGATAATAATGTTGTATTTAAGGGTAGTGAAAAGAAGGAATGGGTTGAATTAGATGAGATTAGCTCTTATTTAATAGATAGTACTGTATATACTGAAGATAAGAATTTTTATAAACATTTTGGGTTTGATTTTTTAAGAATTGGAAAAGCGTTAATTAATAATTTAAAGAGCGGTAGTATGGATCAAGGGGCTTCTACTATTACACAACAGTATGCGAAGAATTTATTTTTAGATTTTGATAAGACTTGGAAGAGAAAATGGGATGAAATGTGGTATACACTTAGAATAGAAGCTCATTATAGTAAAGAAGAAATACTTGAGGGTTATTTAAATACAATTAATTATGGGCATGGTAAATATGGGATAGAAAATGCTTCTAAATTTTATTTTGGTAAAGATGCGAAGGATTTAGATCTTGCGGAAGCTAGTTTACTGACAGCCATTCCTAAAGCGCCTAGTTCTTATGACCCAATCAATAATTATGATGAAGCTAAAAAAAGACAATTATACGTACTTAATACTTTGGTTAAAAATAATATAATCACTTCTTACGAGAAGGACAGTGCTTATAATGAAGAATTAAATATAATAGGATATAGTGAAAATGAAGATTTATCTAGTATTAATTATTTTCAAGATGCCGTTATGAGTGAATTAAAAACTATTAATACTATTCCTAATAATTATGGAGATGTTAATGGGCTTAAGATTTATACTACTTTGGATTATAATAGTCAAAGTATTCTTGAGAAAAATATAAAAGATGTTTTTGGTGATGAGGATTCATTAGAGACTTCTAGTGTAGTAATGGACCCTAATGATGGTGCGGTGTTAGCCTTAATAGGTGGAAGGGATTATAATAAGTCTTCCTATAATAGAGTTTTATCTTCAAAAAGACAGGTTGGTTCAACTATGAAACCTTATTTATATTATGCAGCTTTGGAAAATGGGTTCACAGGTTCTAGTGAATTTTTATCTGAACCTACTACTTTTCCTATAGAAGACAATAAAACTTATTCTCCTATTAATTATAATGAAAAGTATGGCAATAAACCTATTTCTATGGCTACAGCAATTGCTTATAGCGAAAATATTTATGCGGTTAAGACCCATATGTTTTTAGGATATGATGCTTTAATAAATGTGGCTAAAAGAGTTGGAATTACTGAAAGGTTAGAAAGTATTCCTTCTTTACCATTAGGTACTAATGAAATTAGTATTCTTAATATGGCTAGAGGATACTCTTCTTTTGCTAATCTTGGTTTTAAAGTTACTCCTCATTTTATAACTAAGGTTGTTGATGGTAATGGTAATACTTTATATAAATGTACTGATGATAAGGAATTGGTATTAAATCCTAGTTTAGTATTTATTCTTAATAATTTACTTACAGCTACATATGATCCTTTATATGTTGATTATAATTATCCTACGGCTATCTCATTATCTGGTAAGTTGAAACATAAATATGCATTAAAAAGTGGTACTACTAGTACTGATAATTGGAATATAGGATTTAATAAAAATGTTCTTTGTGCTGTATGGGTTGGGCATGATAATAATAAAGAATTAACTACAAAAGATTATAAATATGCACAAAATATATGGTATAAAACTATGGAAGAAATAGAAAAAGATATATCTGAAGAAGATGGTTGGTATGAAAAGCCTAAAAATGTGGTTGGTACTCTTGTAGAACCTATTTCTGGTAAGCCTAGTGAGGATCCTAGTAAGAATACTAAACTAGTATATTTCTTAAAAGGAACTGAACCTAAAAGTACCGATCCTACTTTTGATGAGATTGATGGAAACTAAAACTTTGTTTTTAGTTTTTTTATGCCTTATAAATCTTGTTTGTTTACTTGCATTTTGGTATAATTTATCTAGGATGTGATATTATGTTAGAAATAATTATAGGGGTTATTGTTGTTATATCATTAATTTCATTTATAGTAGTTATATATAACAATAGATTTGAATTAGCAAATATAAAAATAGAGAAAGCAGAACAAGATATAGGATTATATCTTAAAAACAAGTTAGAATTACTTCAAAGGACTAGACCTATTGTTAAAAAAGCTTTAAGAACTAAGGAATTTATGGAAGATTTAGATAATATTCCTGAAGAATTAACTAATTTAGAAATGCATATTACTTTGAAGAAAATATATAATGAATTATTTAAAGCAATGGATGAACATGAAAAATTATATAAAAGTGAACCTTTACTTAAGATATTAGATGAGTTAAATGATAATGAAGAAGATATTATTGGAGCTATTAAATTTTATAATGATACAGTTGTTGATTTTAATAAATTAGTAGTTACTTTTCCTTCTAGTATAATTGCTGTATTTAAGAGATATAAAAAATTAGATTTTTATAATAATGAAAAAAGAGAAATATTTGAAATATTAAATGAAAAATAGGTGGTCGGTATTATGAGTTTTATTGAAAATATTAAGGAAAGAGCTAAATTAGATAAAAAAACTATTATATTACCTGAATCAATGGATTCAAGAGTAATAGAAGCTGCTTCTAAATTATTAGAAGAAGATATTTGTAATATTATAATTATTGGAGATAAGAATAAGATAGATAGTAGTTTTGATGTTTCTAAAGCTATGTTTATTGATCCTGTTACTTATTTCTTTACTGATGAATTGGCTAATGGTTTATATGAACTTAGAAAAGAAAAAGGTATGACTTTGGATGAGGCTAAAAAATTATTAATTGAAGATTATATGTATTTTGCATGTATGCTAGTTAAGACAGGTCGTGCTGATGGTATAGTTAGTGGTGCATGCCATTCTACTTCTAATACTTTAAGACCAGCATTGCAAATTATTAAGAGTGATCCTAAGTATAATTTTGTTTCTTCTTTCTTTATTATGGAAACAGTTAATAATGAATTTGGAGATGATGGAATACTTATCTTCTCTGATAGTGGATTAGTTGAATATCCTACAGTAGAAGAGCTTGCACATATTGCTGAAATGAGTGCAGAAAGTTTTGATTATTTAGTTGAAGATGACCCAATTGTAGCAATGCTTTCATATTCTACTAAAGGTAGTGCAAAGAGCGAGTATGTTGATAAAGTAGTTCAAGCTGCTAATATTGCTAAAAGAGATTATCCTAATTTAAGATTAGATGGTGAATTACAATTAGATGCAGCCATCATTCCTGAAGTAGCAGCCAGAAAGGCACCTAATAGTAATGTTGCGGGGCATGCCAATGTATTAATCTTTCCTAATATTGATGCTGGAAATATTGGTTACAAGTTAGTCGAGAGATTTGCTCATGCTGAGGCATATGGTCCTATTACACAAGGTATGGCAGCACCTGTTAATGATTTATCTAGAGGTTCTAGTGTTGATGAAATAGTTGGTGTTGTTGCAATAACTGCTGTTCAAGCACAAAAATAAGTAAACGGAGGTATAGATAATGGCAAAATGTCCACATTGTGGAGCTGAGTTTAAATATGATGCCCGCAAGAGTTTGGTTCATTGTGATTACTGTGGTAGTGACTTTAATCCAAAAGAACTAAAAACAGAAGTTAAAACTTCTAAGAAAAAAGAAAATGTATTTAAAGGTATGGGATATAGTTGTACTCAATGTGGAGCTACACTATTAACTTTTGATGAAACTGCTGTTACTTTTTGTAGTTACTGTGGTTCACAAAATATTGCAGAAGATAAAATGTTTACTCAAACTGCACCTGACTTAATTATTCCATTTTCTAAAACACAAGAAGAATGTATTAATAATTATAAAAAGAAATTATCTAGTTTCTTATTTGCACCTGGTTATTTAAAATCAGATATGAATGTTAAGAAATTTAGAGGTATATATATGCCATATGGTATATATAGATTAGATTATCATGGTGATTCTACTAATAGAGGTAAGAAATACAGTCATAGAAGTGGTGATTATGTATATTACGATGATTATGATATACATGCTAGAGTTGATGCTTCATATGATGGAATATCATTCGATTTATTATCTAAATTCTATGACGAATATAGTCAAGCTGTTCCATTTAATTGTAAGGAAGCTGAAGAATTTAATCCAAACTATTTACCTGGATACTATGCTGATAGTAGAGATGTAGATATTGATACATATGCCCATGATGCATGTCATATTGGTAGTCAAGATTCTACTAGATTCTTAAGTAAAGAAAAAATATTCTCTAAATATGGATGTACTAATCCTACTGTTGGATTTGGTGCTAGTGAAAGAAAGGTTGGATTATTTCCAATGTACTTCTTAGCTTCTAAATCTAAAGATGGAAAGCATTTACATTATGCAGTAATTAATGGTCAAACTGGCAAAGTTGCTGCTGATGTTCCTATTAGTTTTGGTAAGTATTTAGTATTCTCATTATTACTTACGATACCAATATTCTTTATATTAAATGTATTGCCAGTAATTATTCCTAATATGGTCAATATATTTACTCTTATTATGGCAATAATTGCTTGGATTATATGTGCAAATCAAATTAGTAAATGTAATGAGCGTGAAGGAAGATATGATGATAAAGGTTTTTCTAGCTTACTTCCTAAGTTTGATGGTGAAACTGGTAAACCTATTAAACGTAAGAAATATAAGAAATATAAAGTTTCTGCCAAATACTGGGTTAAATATTTAATTGCGATGATTATTTCCGGTATAATTATTCTATTTAATCCAATACAAGATTCTATTCATTATATAGGTGCAATTATTGGATTAGTTTTAATCATTTGGTCATTCTTTGATTTAGTTAAGATACATAATCAATTAGTTTCTAGACCAATTCCTCAATTAGAAAAAAGAGGAGGTGATGAAAGTGAATAAGAAACATTTAATTATAGTACTTATCCTTTCATTACTACTTAGTGTTAGAAATGTATATGCTATTGATGAGGAACAAACTTATTCAATAAATGATTTTACAGTAACAGAGACAGAAGAAGAAAATAATAATAGTTCTGATATTTCAAATTATTCATATAATTATCAACCTTATGATAAGGAAGATATTAAATATGAAGAAAATGAAGGTATTAATTACTATAAGAATGAAAAAACTGGTTTTGTTGCATTTATCGATGATGGACAAGACCTAATAACAACAGAACAAGAAAAACAATTACTAGAAAGATTAAAAACTTTAACTGAATATGGTAATGCTGGTTTCGTTACTATGAGAACTAGTTACAGTTCATTTAGAGGATTATGCCAAGATTACTATAGACAAAGATATGGTACTCAAAATGGTAGTTTATTTGTAATAGAAATGAGTACACGTCAACTTGGTTTATATAGTGATGGTGCTAATCAACATATAATCACAAGTTCTAAAGCAAACTCTATTACAGATAATGTTTATAGATATGCTTCTAATGGTGATTACTACGGATGTGCAGATTTAGCATTTAGTCAAATGTATACAGTACTTAATGGTGGTAAGATTGCTGAGCCAATGAGATATACAAGTAATATATTCATTGCGTTAACATTAGCCTTATTCTTTGGATTTGTATTCGTAATGGTTAAATCTAAGATTAAAAAAGCTACATATCGTGAAATTGTTAAGAATTGTAATATATCATTTGAAATTGGTGAGACATCTGCAGTTAAAACTGGTCAACATAGTGTATATAGTCCTCAATCAAGTGGATCTAGTGGATCTTCTGGTGGAGGCGGCGGCGGCGGCGGAGGCGGTTCCTTCGGTAGCCATGGTTTTTAGAAAAATAAAATATCCACAATTCATGTGGATATTTTTTTCATTCTACTTTCCAATCTATTTCTTTTATATTATTTTTCTTTAAGAATTCATTTGTCTTTGAGAAAGGCTTACTTCCAAAGAATCCATTTCTTGCGGAAAATGGTGATGGATGTGCAGATTCTATTACTAAATGTTTTGGATTAGTAATTAAGTTTTTCTTATCTCTTGCATAAGCACCCCATAGTATAAATACTGTAGGTGTATCTCTTTTATTTAAAATTTTTATAATATCATCAGTGAATATTTCCCAACCCTTATCCTTATGGGAAGTCGGTTTATGTTCCTCTACTGTGAGTACTGCATTTAATAATAACACCCCTTGTTTTGCCCATGGTTTAAGTGAGTTAACTTCCGGAAATGGTATTTTCAAATCACTTTCTAGCTCTTTAAAGATATTTTTTAATGATGGTGGTTTTAATACTTCATTAGATACTGAGAATGATAATCCCTCTGCTTGATTAGGTCCATGGTATGGATCTTGTCCTAGAATAACTACTTTTACATTATCAAAATCAGTATATCTAAATGCATTAAATACTTCATTTTGTTTAGGATAAATTGTTTTTGATTTATACTCATTTTTTACAAAATCCATTAGATTAGTAAAATATTCTTTTTTAAATTCATCCTTTAATACTTCATCCCATTTATTTCCTATCACTTTATCACCTACTTATGATAACTTTCATTATTATTAATTTTAAAAGCACGATAAATTTGTTCTAAAAGAAGGACTCTGAATAGTTGATGTGGAAAAGTCATTTTAGAAAAAGATAAGTGTAATCTTGATTTGTCTTTTATACTTTGAGACAATCCATAACTTCCTCCAATTATAAATGTAATATTGCTTGCTTCTAATTGAATCTTATCTATCTTTTCTGCAAACTCTTCGCTAGTAAATTCTTTACCTTCTATTTCTAGAGTTACTAGATAATCTTTTTCATTTATATGTTTTAATATCTTTTCTTCTTCTAATATGATAGCTTTTTGAGGTTCTACTAATCCTTCATCTTTTACTTCTACTATTTCTATATTAGTATACTTAGATAATCTCTTTGTATATTCTTCTATAGCATCTTTTAGATATTTTTCTTTAATAGAGCCTACTGTGATTATTTTTATCATACTTCTATCATTTCACTTTCTTCATACTGTCTTGCGATTAAGACTTTGATATTTTTAGGTAATTCTTCTTTAGAAATAGCTTCTAGAGCTTTTTCTTCTGTATTATTTGTTTCACTTAAGTGAGCTAAAATAATAGTTTTTGTATTTTCCCCTATTATCTTCTTTAAATATTTTGATGTAGTACTATTAGATAAATGACCTTTATCCGATATAACTCTTTCTTTTAAGAATCTTGGATATGGTCCATCCATTAACATTACTTCATCATGATTACTCTCTATTAAATAGAGATTTTTATTTATCATTCTATTTAGATATTTTCTATTTATATAGCCAGTATCTGTAACATATACTAGACTTCTTTCATTATAATCTATGATATAACCTACTGATGCAGGGGCATCATGTGATGTATGTATTAATTCTATAGATACGTCATTTATAGTAAAATTATCATCTACAAATACACATCTTGATTTTGGGACATATTCTTTTAAGCTATCATACATTTCTTCTGGAATATATACATTTAATTTTGTTTTATTTATTAATGTAGATAGCCCGTTTGTGTGGTCCTTATGACAATGTGTTATTAATATTCCTTGAAAATCTGAAAAAGAAAGGGAATTTTCTTCTAAACTTCTTTTTAAAGTTAAGTAGGAAATTCCCATATCTATAATTATATTTGTATTATCACATAACACAATTGAACAATTTCCTTTTGAACCACTTGATAATGTTTTAATCTTCATTAGTAGAACATTGCTGGGTTAAGAGCAGTTCCTCCATAATATGGCATTCCTGTCCAAATACCAATATGTAAGTGAACACCTGTTGCGAAACCGGTTTGTCCCATTCCACCGATTACTTGTCCTCTTTTTACTCTATCTCCAACATTGACATATCTACAACCATTACATAAGTGAGCATAAATTGCATAGTAGCCATTATCATGTCTTATTGTGATATATTGTCCATTATCGTATCTATATCCTGAAGCTACTACTGTTCCTGATTCAATTGAGAATATATTTGAACCATATCCACATCCGGCAATATCCATACCATCGTGTAGTGTTCCCCAACGCCATCCAAATCCAGATGATACTGATGAACATGATGCAGGCCATCCAAACATACCTTTTGTTACTATTAAGTTTCCATAACCTCCTGTATATGCTGGTTGTTTTGTACCTTTAACAACTACCTCTTCTACTGGCACTTTTAATACTTGTGTCTCTCCTGTTATAGTAACGATAGATGTTGTTTCTCCATTTACCTTTTCTATCTTTTGTGTTACTCTGTTTAAACCATTTTCTCCAGCTTGTTTTACAACTCTATAATTTGTGTATTGATTTGGATCTTCTTCTGTTTTTGTAGTATATTTTACTTCTTCATCTTTTACTACATGATCTTCTTCTACTACACTTATTTGTGGTTTCAATATACCTATTGTAACGACTTGACCTGGATATAATAAACTTTTTTCTGTTAATTCTGGATTTGCTACTAAGAATTCTTCAATAGATATTTTATTATTGAAGGCCACATCATAAATAGCATCTCCATCTTTAATTGTGTATTTTGATTGATCTTCTGTAGTACCAAATAATAGATACTTACTTAAATCTTCTTCTTTCAAATATATTGTTTTGTTTACTGGTATTTTGTCTTTTAATAGTTAT